>CBDHFJ010000023.1:0-83271 GCA_965262315.1 Acidimicrobiales bacterium | reverse complement strand
GGCGGCGCCGCCCGGCATCTGCACGTGCACCTCTTCGGGCACCAACCCCCACCGATGGGCCACCGTTGCCGACACCGTCGCTCCCGATCCGCAGGCCGCGGTGACCCCGGCGCCCCGCTCCCAATGGACAAGCCGAATGCTGGCCGGTCCGGTCTGGTGGAGGAAGTGAACGTTGATGCCCTCGGGCTTCCAGCCGTCCTCGATCGCCGGACCGTCGATCGCGGGGTCGACCAGACCGAGGTCGTCCACCTCGATGACCACGTGGGGGTTCCCGACGGCTCCGGTGGCGGCCCGAGTGGCGTCGAAGGACGGCCGCAGGATCAAGTCGGGGTCGATGGGTTCGTCGGCGACGGTGACCTCGCCCATCTCCACACCCACCCGAGCTTCGGGGCCGCGCTCGGCGATCAACTCCAGGTGCCGGAGCCCACCATCGGTCAGAATTCGGAGTTCGTTGCCCCCGCTGGTCCGGAACGCGGCCTGGGCCAGGCAGCGGATGCCGTTGCCGCTGATCTCGGCACGGCTGCCGTCGGAGTTGAAGAGCGTCATGCGCAGGTCCGCCTCTTCGGTGGGGGTCCCGAAGATCAGACCGTCGGCGCCCAAACCGTGCGTGCGATGACACCACGAACGAGCGAGTTCGGCCGCGCGATCGGGGACCGCGTCGACGAGCGCGACCAGGAAGTCGTTCCCCAGGCCGTGGTGTTTGGTCAGGTGCACGCTTCGTATTCTCCCATCACGGCGTCGAGCGCCTCCATCGGGTTCTCGGAAACCCCGATCCAGGCGATCCGCGGGTCGCGCCGGAACCAACGCTCCTGGCGTCTCGCGAATTGCCTCGTGGCGACGATCGCACGCTCCAACGCCTCCTCCAGGGATGCCTCGCCCTGCAGATGGTCGAGGAGCTGGCGGTAGCCCAGCGCCTGCGAAGCGGTTCGGGACAGCCCCCGGGCATCGGCGTGCAGACGCCGGACCTCGGAGAGGAAGCCCTGGTGCATCTGCTGTTCGTACCGGCGCTCGATGCGGGCGTCGATCGCAGACCGTTCCCACCGCAGCCCGACCATCCGGAACCGAGTGGGCGGGTAGCGCTCGAGCCCCGGACCGAAACTCGAGAACCGTTGTCCGCTGCCCTCGGTGACCTCGAGGGCCCGCATGATCCGGCGGCGATTGCCGGGCTCCATCCGTGCGGCCGCGTCGGGGTCGAGCCGTCGGAGTCGCTCGAACAGCGCGTCGGTGGGCCGCTCGGCCAGTGCCGCCAGGACCCCCGGGTACTGCCCGGGGATCTCGAGCGCGTCCACGACTGACCGCAGGTGCAGGCCGGTCCCACCGACGAGCACGGGTACACCACCCCGCCCCTCGATGTCCGCGATCGCGGCCTGGGCGCCGGCCTGGAACTCGCTGACCGAGTAGTCGTCCCACGGATCGGCGACATCGATCATGTGGTGTCGGACCTCGGCCTGTTCGGCGGCGGACGGCTTCGCCGTGCCGATGTCCATGCCTCGGTAGACCTGCATGGAGTCGACCGACACCAGCTCGACCCGCGGATCTCGCCTCGCGATCGACATCGCCAACGACGACTTGCCGCTGGCGGTGACTCCCACGATCGCCAGGACCGGGGAGGGCGATGTGTCGCTCAACCCGCCACCACGGGGATGCGGGTGCGATGCCGGGGCGGGGCCACGATCTCGTCGAGCTCACCCAGCAGGTAGTGGGTTCGGGCCCCGGTGACGAGCACGTTGGCGTAGGTCCCCACGCGGATCGGATCGGCGGCCGGGAAGTGCACCAGTTTGTTCTGTCGAGTGCGGCCGGTGATCACCGATGGATCCCGCTTGCTGGGCCCTTCGACGACCACCTCTTCGATCCGACCGACCCTCTCCTCGTGCTTGCGGGCGCCCGAGCGTTGGATCACGGCGCGGAGCCGGTCGTAGCGCTGGGTCACCAGGTCGGGGTCGCAGAACCGGTCCCCCATTTCCGCCGCTTCGGTACCTTCACGGGGCGAGAAGACGAAGGTGTACGCGCCGTCGTACTCGGCTTCGGCCGCGACCTCGAGCGTGCGTTCGAAGTCCTCGTCGGTCTCGCCCGGGAAGCCCACGATGATGTCGGTGGTGACGGCCAGGTCCGGGATGATCGATCTGGCCTCGGCCAGGCGTTCCAGGTACCGCTCTGCGGTGTAGCCACGATGCATGGCGGCCAGGACCACGTCGGACCCGGACTGGAGCGGCAGGTGCAGGTGCTCGCAAACCGCCGGAGTCTCGGCCATCGCGTGCATCACGTCGGCCCGGATGTCCTTGGGGTGTGGGCTGGTGTACCGCACGCGGCGGATGCCTTCGACCGTGCCGACGTCGCGCAACAGGTCGGCGAACAGCGGTCGGGCGCGGCGGCGATCCTCGGCCACCCACCGGTCGCCGACGACGGCTGCGTCCGCGGCGCTCGGCTCGTCCGTCCGCAGGGCGAGCGTGAGGTCGCGGCCGTAGCTGTTGACGTTCTGGCCGAGCAGGGTGATCTCGGTGACACCGTCGGCTGCCACCTGGCGGGCCTCGGTGACCAGGTCGCCGAAGTGACGGCTCATCTCGGGACCGCGCACGGACGGCACGATGCAGAACGCGCAGGAGTTGTCGCACCCGATCTGAATCGTGAGCCAGGCCGCGTGATCACTCTCGCGTCGAGCCGGCAGCGCCGAGGGGAACTCTGCGGCGTCCTCGGCGGCGACGGCTTCGAGGATCTCGGTGACCGGTCCGTGTTCGCGGGCCTCCGCCAGCAACTCGGCCGCCCGCCCGACGTTGTGGGTGCCGAAGACCACGTCGACGTGGCCGGCGCGCTCCTGGATGAGGTCTCGATCCTTCTGGGCCAGGCAGCCGCCCACCGCGATCTGCAGATCCGGGTTCTCGTCCTTCAGTCGCTTCAGGTGGCCGAGCTGGCCGTAGAGCTTGTTGTCTGCGTTCTCGCGTATGCAGCAGGTGTTCAGGACGATCACGTCGGCGTCGTCCACACTGTCGGCGCGGGCCATGCCGTCGGCCTCGAGGAGGCCGGCGATCCGCTCCGAGTCGTGCTCGTTCATCTGGCAGCCGAAGGTCTGCACCACATAGCGCTTGGACATGACCGCGCCAGGATACTGACCGATCCCCGTGGCACCGCCGCCGGTCTGGTGGTCTGCCACCACGGCGGCCGTGCGTACGACCACTAGCGTGGGCCAGTGCTCAGTCCGGTTCAGGTCGTCACCCTGCTGCGACCCAAGACCCGCGGCGACCTGCTGGCCGCCGCGGCCTTCTCGTCGCTGGTGTTCACGGCGACCCCGTTCCTCATCCCGGCCACCGCAGACGACTTCGATGTCAGTCTGGGCGTGGCGTCGCTGATCTCGACCGCACAGCTGGCCGGGTTCGTGCTGGCGTCGTGGGTGGTGGGCCGCTTCTTCGACCCGAGCCGCCGCCTCTTCGTGGCGTCGGTCCTGCTCGCCACCGTCGCCAACGGCGCGAGTGCCCTGGTCCCGTGGTTCTCGACCTTGTTGGCGCTGCGGTTCGCGGCAGGCATCGCCATCGCGGTCCTGGCCTGGCTCGGCTGGCAGGAGGTGTTCGGCGACGACGACCGCATGGGCGATGTCGCCGTGGTCGGGCCCGTGGTGGGAATCGTGGGCGCACCCTTGGCGTCTGTACTCGCCCAGGCGGCCGGCACCCCAGCGGTGTACGGAGCTCTGGCGGTGATCGGGCTGTTGCCGCTGCTGCTTCGAGCCCCTGGGGTCCCCATGGGGGCCAACGCTCCTCGCCGGTTCCAGCGATCGCGGGCCATCCCGGTCACGCGGGTCATCCTCGCGTGCCTCGGAGCGATCACCTTCGGCGGATCAGCGGTGTTCGTGTTCCTCGCCGCCCTGGGTGAGGACAGCCTCGGCATCGACCCGCTCGTGGTGTCGCTGGCCTTCAGTGCCAATGCCGCCGTGGGCATCCCGGCTGCCCGGTACCGGGGCCGACGGCCCCTTGCCGGCCTGTGGCTCCTGGGCACGGCCACCGCCGCCGTGATCACGACCAACGTGGACCAGGCCGCCGTCTTCTGGGTTGCACTGGCGGCCTGGGGCTTCTTCTTCTGGTCGGGTATCCCCGGCGTGTTCAAACTGCTGGCCGAACGGTCCGCGAACCCCGCCGACCGCGCCGGCGACGCCCAATCCGTCATGGCGGCCGGCCGGGTGGTGGGGCCGCTCCTCGGAGCGCTGTTCGTCGAGAGTGGTTCGGTCGAGGCGCTGGGCCTCACCTGCGGCGCGCTGATCGCCGCCGCCGCGCTCACGCTTGTCGCCGTGGAACGTCGAGTGCCGCCCCGCACGGGCTGAGCCGCCCGGACGCGACACCGGCGCCCCGAAGGGCGCCGGCGCACGGTCATCGGGGCCGGACGGCCCTCGGGATCACTCCTCGATGCTGATGGGCTCGTCGTCGAGGTCCGAGAACTCCTCGTCCTCGTCGGTGAGGTCGACCTCGTCCTCTTCCGGCGGCTGGACCTCGGCCCAGATCCGGTTCTCGATGTCCATCATGATCTCGGGGTTCTCGCTCAGGAACGTCTTCGCGTTCTCTCGCCCCTGCCCGAGTTGTTCGCCCTCGTAGGTGAACCACGCGCCCGACTTCTTGACGATGTCGGTGTCGACACCGATGTCGAGCAGCGACCCCTCGCGACTGATGCCCTTGCCGTACATGATGTCGAATTCGGCCTGACGGAAGGGCGGGGCGCACTTGTTCTTGACGACCTTGACCCGGGTCCGGTTGCCGACGACCTCGACACCCTGCTTGAGCGACTCGATCCGACGGATGTCCAGACGCACCGACGAGTAGAACTTCAGCGCCCGACCGCCGGGGGTGGTCTCGGGCGAGCCGAACATCACACCGATCTTCTCGCGGAGCTGGTTGATGAAGATGCAGATGGTCTTCGACTTGTTCAGGTGACCGGTCAGCTTGCGCAGCGCCTGCGACATCAGACGGGCCTGGAGACCCACGTGGGTGTCGCCCATCTCGCCCTCGATCTCGGCACGAGGCGTCAGCGCCGCCACCGAGTCGATCACCACCACGTCGATGGCGCCGGACCGCACCAGCGTGTCGGCGATCTCGAGCGCCTGCTCACCGGTGTCGGGCTGCGAGATCAGCAACTCGTCGACGTCCACCCCGATGGCCCGGGCATAGACCGGGTCCATGGCGTGCTCGGCGTCGATGTAGGCGCAGATGCCACCGTTGCGCTGGGCCTCGGCCACCACGTGGGTGGCGAGGGTGGACTTGCCGGAGGACTCCGGGCCGAAGATCTCGGTGATGCGCCCACGAGGCAGACCCCCGATCCCCAGCGCGAGATCCAGCGCCAGGGCACCGGTGGGCACCGACTCGATGGCCATCGAGCCCTTCTCGCCCATCTTCATCACGGCGCCCTCGCCGAACTGCTTCTGGATCTGACCCAGTGCCATCTCCAGTGCCTTTTCTCGCTCCACGTCTACCTCGCTTGGTCGGTGTGCCGCCGCCGTGTGGCGGTGGCGTGATGGGATTCGTCTGATCCGCCGTGGGGTGGATCGGGGATCTTCGGGGAAGCACTGCTGACCCTACAGACCGGGTGTGACACGAA
Source organism: Acidimicrobiales bacterium (assembly GCA_965262315.1). Taxonomy (GTDB): domain Bacteria; phylum Actinomycetota; class Acidimicrobiia; order Acidimicrobiales; family UBA8592; genus JBCCFK01. The sequence goes on along the minus strand of CBDHFJ010000023.1, from coordinate 77,700 downwards.
TGACAACAACGTAATTGCGAACGTCTGTTCGATCAAGGACCGAACACCGTTCGATCGGATTTCCTGGGCGGCCGAGCCGGGCGTGGGACACTGGGCCGCGTCACGGGGAGCCCGATTCGGGGGAGGATCCATGCCCGACCTGACCAGCCACTACGGCAGCGAATCCCTCACCATCCGGATCCTCGACGCCCTCGCGGACGCGGGCATCGACCTCGGTGCGAGTGGCGCTCCCGCCCTCGCCGGTGTCGACGAGTTCCACCTGGGCGGCCATCGGGCCACCGAGCAGGTCATCGCCGCGCTCGACCCCGACGGGGACGACGTCGTCGTGGACATCGGCTGCGGGATCGGTGGCGCCGCACGCAGGTTGGCGAGTCGTGTCGGGCGCGTGCACGGCATCGACCTGACGCCCGAGTTCGTCGCCACCGCGACCGACCTGACCGAGCTCGTCGGCCTCGCCGACCGAGCGGACTTCCGGGTGGCGTCGGGAACGGATCTGCCCTTCGACGACGCCTGCATCGACGGCGTGACCCTGCTCCACGTCGGGATGAACATCGCGGACAAGGACCTCCTCGCCGCCGAGATCGCCCGAGTCCTTCGTCCTGGAGGTCGGGTCGTCGTCTACGACATCATGCGCGTCGGCCCCGGCGAGATCACGTTCCCGGTGCCGTGGGCACCGACGCCCGAGTGGAGCTTCGTGGAGGCACCTGAGCGGTACGTGGCGGCCTGTGAACGCGCGGGCCTGGCCGTGATTGAGGTCCGCGACATGACGGCGCTCGTGGCCGAGGTTCTCGATGCGGCATCGTCCGCGCCCCCACCGCCCGCCACGCTCGTCCACCTGATGGGGCCCGACTTCCCCACGATGATCGGCAATCTCGTGCCGCTCGTTCGAGGCGGCGTGCTCGCGCCCACGATGGTCGTCGCTCGGCGGGAACCATCCGGGCAGGTTTCGGGTTGAATGGTTGTGTTCTTCCGACGAAGAGTCCGCACAAGAAGGAGTCCCCGCCCCATGGCCGAGAAGACCTACGACGACGCCGAACTCCGCGAGCGCCTGACCCCCGAGCAGTACCAGGTGACCCAGCAGGCCGGCACCGAGCGTGCCTTCACGGGCTGCTACTGGGACACCAAGACGCCCGGCACCTACCACTGCATCGTGTGCGACGAGGAGCTGTTCACCAGCGACACCAAGTACGACTCCGGCAGCGGCTGGCCGAGCTTCTACCAGGCCATGGACGACGGCAAGGTCACCCGCCACGAAGACCGCAGCTACGGCATGGTCCGGATCGAAGCCCTGTGTGCCAGCTGTGGCGCCCACCTGGGCCACGTGTTCCCCGACGGTCCTGCACCCACCGGCGAGCGGTTCTGCATGAACTCGGCCTCGCTGCGGCTCGAGGAGCTCGACACCGAACCCGACGCGTGACCACCAGACACCCCCGGCGCCGGGCAGCGGCGGCCCTCGCGGCCGCCGCGCTGGTGCTGGCGTCGTGTGGCGGCGGCGACGAGGTCGGCGCCGACCCCACACCCACACCCGGCGACACCCCGGCGACGGCCGAGCCCGAATCGTCGCCCGAGGCAGCCGGCGAGCCCGACACCGAGCCCGAGCCGGACGGAGCCGTCGGGGCCACCGACTCCGTCGAAGGCGATGGTGACGAGCCCGAGCCCCCGGCCGAATCGGCTGACGATCCCGCCCCGACGGCGGTGCGCTTCACCACCCCCGACGGCGAAGAACTGGCCGGCGACCTGTACGGCGACGGCACCCGAGGTGTCGTGCTCGCGCACATGCGCAGCCGCGACCGATCCACCTGGGACACCTTCGCCCGCGCCGCCGCGGCCGACGGCAACCACGTGCTCACGTTCGACTTCCGTGGCTACGGCGACTCCAGCGGCACCCGGGACCAGGCCCTCGACACGGACCTGCTCGCCGCCATCGACTTCCTCCGCAGTCAGGGCGCCACCCAGATCGTCGTGGCCGGGGCATCGATGGGCGGCACGGCCGCCGTGAACGTGGCTTCCCGCACCGATCTGGCCGGCGCGATCTCACTGTCGGCCCCGGCCGACTTCCTGGGGCTGCCCGCGTTGGCCGTGGCCGCCGACGTCGGCGAGCCGCTGCTCATCGTCACGGCCGAGGGCGATCAGCCCTATGCCGACACCGCTGTCGAGCTGGCCGAGCTGGCCCCGGTCAGTCAGCTCCAGATCCTGTCGGGCAACCGGCACGGCACGAACCTGTTCGCCGATCACGGCGACACGCTCACCACGTCGATGCTGGACTTCATCCGCGCCCGCACCGGCTGATCGCAGCGCCAACCGAGGGGCGGTGCTCGCAGGGTGCTAAGCAAGGCTCGATGACCGCCGTCCTGCGCAGGCTCCGCGAGAGCGAGGAGCTCATCGTCCTGTGCGGCGCGACGTTCCTCGTCATGGCGGGCCAGGGCGTGGTCTCGCCGGTGCTCCCGCTCTATGCGAAGGACTTCGGCGTCAGCGCCACCATGGTCGGCCTCACCCTGACGGTCTTCGCCCTGGCCCGGCTGATCGTGAACGTCCCCGCCGGCATGCTGGCCGACCGGTTCGGACGCCGCATCCTGCTCATCGGCGGACCGATCATCACCTCGGTCGGCATGTTCGGCTCCGGGTTCGCCGACGACATCTGGACCTTGCTGGCCTGGCGGTTCGTCGCTGGCGCGGGATCCGCGTTCTACATGTCTGGCGCCATGATCTACCTGATCGACATCGCGCCGCCAGAGAAGCGGGCCCGCTACGTCGCGACCAACCAGTGGGCGCTGAGCGTGGGTGTCGCGGTCGGACCGGGGATCGGCGGACTGGTGGCCGACCGCTACGGCCTCGACGTGCCCTTCCATGTCGTGGGGTTCAGCGCCATCCTCACCGCCGTCTACGCGGCATTCCGGCTTCCGGAGACCCGCGGCTTCGTCAACGGCGAGGCGAGCGGTGCCGACGACGGGGAACCGATGAGCGTCCGCTCCTTCCTGTTCGGTCGCCAGTTCATGCTGGTGGCGCTGGTGAGCGCCACCATCTTCATGACCCGAGCCGGGACGAGGGCGACGCTGATGCCGCTGCATGCCGAGGACGCCCTCGGCTGGGGGCCGGCCGAGATCGGGGTGGTGTTCACGGTCACCGGGATCATGACCCTGTTCACCCTGATGCCCGCGGCGTGGGCGTCGGACAACATCGGACGGCGCAACGTCATCCTGTTCTCCGGCGTGGCAGCCGGAATCGGCGCGCTCGTCGTCGCACAGACGTCGAGCTCGCTCGGGTTCGTGATCGGCAACATCGTGCTCAGCCTCGGCACCGGCACGGCGGGACCGGCGCCCGCGGCGTACGTGGCCGACATCGCACCAGGACACATGCGCGGCATGGCGGTGGCCCTCTACCGCTCCGCGGGCGACGTGGGCTTCCTCGCCGCACCCCCACTCCTGGGCCTGCTCAGCGAGACGTCGTCGCTGTCGACCGCGCTCAATGTCTCCGGGGTGGTCGTCGCCGTCTCGGCGGCGGTCTTCCTGGTGGCATCCCGGGGCGATCCGGCAGCCGGCGCCCAGCGTTAGGGTGTGCCCATGGCGCCTGCCGGCTACTCGGGGACCCCGCTGCCGAAGAAGTTGGGCATCAAGGACCACCACGTCGTGGCCCTGCTGGACGAGCCAGACGACCTGCGCGATCTCCTCGTCCCCCTCCCCGACGGCGTCGAGTTCCGCACGGACCTCCGCCGCAAGCCCGACGTCGCCGTCGCCTTCTTCGTGAAGCGCTCGGCGTTCGAGCGCCGTCTCGACGCGCTCGGGCGCGCCGTGTTCCCGGCGTCGTCGGTGTGGATCGCGTGGCCGAAGAAGTCCTCGGGCGTGACCACCGACATCACCGAGGACACGGTTCGGGACGTCGCGCTCCCCCACGGCCTGGTCGACGTGAAGGTGTGCGCCATCGACGAGACCTGGAGCGGCCTCAAGCTGATGTGGCGCAAGGAGCTCCGCTGATCGAGCGCCTCAGCCCAGGCGTAGGCGAAGGGCGTTGAGGACCGAGATCGTCGTGAACTGACGGATCCGTTCCCGATCGAAGGGCCACTTGACCGTGGTGGCTTCGACCTCGCCGTCGACCATGGTGGCCATCCACACCCGCCCCACCTCGACCCCGTCCTGGGGATCGGGCCCGGCCACACCAGTGACCGCGAGGGAGACGTCGGCGCCGAGGACGCGACATGCGCCCTCGGCCATGGCGACGACGGCTTCTTCGGACACCACCGGCCCCTCGGGCACGCCCAGGAGGTCGAACTTCACCTCGGACGCGTAGGACACGATCGAGCCCCGGAAGACATCACTGGCACCCGGCACGGTGGTGAGCCGGCTGCCGATCAACCCGCCGGTCAGGCTCTCTGCGGTGGCCAACGTGAGGCCACGGTCGCGGCACTGCTGGAGGACGACCGCCTCCATGGTCTGGTCGTCGTCGGAGAAGATCAGCCGATCGCCCAGGATCGAGCGCACCCGCTCGGCCTCGTCCACCAGGAGGGCGTCGACCTCGGCGTCGGTGTCGGCCTTGGCGGTGATGCGAACCTTCAGTCCCTCGATGCCCGATGCGAGGAAGGCCAGCGTGCAGCCGCCGTCGCGATCGAGTCGCTCGATCTCGTCGTGGAGACGCTCGGCCAGACCGGATTCGGACTCGCCCCAGGTCCGCAGCGTCTTGGACCTGATGACCGACGTGATGCCCGCCCGCTCCTTGATGTCGGGAAGGATGCACTCGGCGACCATCGCCTTCATCTCCCAGGGCACACCCGGGACCGCGTAGATGACCTTGTCGCCCACCGGCGCCTTGAGGCCCGGCGCGGTGCCCGGCATCACCGGCAACGGCTCGGCGCCCACGGGGACCTCGGCCTGACGCAGGTTGTTCATCGGCATCTTGCGGCCACCGAACCGCTCTTCGATACGGGCGACGAGCTCGTCGTCCATCTCGAGCTCGACCCCCATCACCCGGGCGATCATGTCTCGGGTCAGGTCATCTTGGGTCGGCCCCAACCCGCCGCACACGATCACGGCGTCGGAGCGGTTCAGCGCCTCCTGGAGCACGGCGGTGATCCGGTCGGGATTGTCTCCGACCTTGGTCTGGAAGTGGCTGTCGATCCCGGCGATCGCGAGCTGTTCCCCGATCCAGGAGGAGTTGGTGTCGACGATCTGCCCCAGCAGGAGCTCGGTCCCGACCGCGACGACTTCGCAGGTGAACTTCGGCATGCCGCGGACCCTACCGGACCCGAGCGGTCTGTCCGGACCTGTCGTCAAGGGCTCAAGGACCTGGGACTGCCGCCGATTCGTACCGAGAGCCGTGGGACAGCTCGGATGCCGGGCCCGCAGGAGCGCGACCTTGAGCGAAGTCCCCAACACGCTGTACCAAGCGGTCTTCGACGTCCTCGACGAAGGCGTCCTCGTCCGCACCCGGGGAGGACGCTCGGTCGCCTGGAACCGAGCTGCGACGGACCTGCTGGGCCTCAGCGACGCCCAACTCCTGGGCCAAGAGCCGATCGCCGACGGCTGGGAGCTCGTGGGCCCGGGCGGATCGACGTTCGACCACCGCGTGATCGACCGCGACGTCGACGTGATGGTCGGGGTCTTCGGCGTACGCCACGCCGACGGCACCGAACGGTGGCTGCGCGGCGACACGCGCGAGCTCCATGGGGACCACGGGCACGGCGATGGTGGCCTCGTCGTCACCAAGATGGTCGACGTCAGCGTGCACCGTCGAGCAACCGACGAGCTCCATGCTGCTGCGGCCAGGGTGAGCCGCGCCGACGAGCGGTATCGGACGCTGTTCGACAACGCGCCGGTCGGCATGGTCGAGATCGACGAGGTCGGCGTGGTGCGGGCGGCGAACCAGGCGTTCGTCGGCATCACCGGCATCAGCGCTCGCGAGCTGCTGGGCGCGGCCGCTGCTCCCCTGCTCGGCTTCATCAGCCTCGGGGAGCTCCTCGCCACCGGGAGCGAGATGCAGTCGACGGACGGCCTGGCAGCACACGAGATCAGGGACGAGACCGGCGAGTCTCGCTTCCTCATGATCAAGTCGGCCAGGCTGGACGCGGACACGGAGAACGCCTGGTTGATCCAGGTGGCCGACGTCACCGAGGGCGCTCGCCTCGAGCAGCAGCTCCGCTACCTCGCCGACCACGACCCGATCACCGGACTGATGAACCGCCGCAGCTTCACCGCGGCACTCGAGGACTTCGTCGCGAGCCGAGAGCGTCGCGACGGTCGGGCCGCCCTGCTCCTCATCGACCTGGACAACTTCAAGTCGATCAACGACACGCTGGGCCACGCCGAAGGTGACCGGGTCATCGGCGCGGTGGCCGACGTCATCCTGGAACGCGTCCGGGAGTCCGACCAGGTGGCTCGCCTGGGCGGTGACGAGTTCGCCGTGTTCGCCCGCGACTGTGACCTCGATGGAGCGACATCGTTGGCCGACGACCTCGTCACCGCGATCCGTGACGGCGTATCCGCCGGCGCCGAAGGTGGGACGAGCCGCCCGGTGACCGCCAGCATCGGGGCGACGATGTGGCGACGATCACACCGGAACGTCGACGCGTTCGTCGCCGATGCCGACAAGGCGCTCTACGAGGCAAAGGACGCCGGCCGCGACATCTCGGTCGTGCTCGGCAAACTCGCGCCGGCTCTCTTCCGGTCGCCCCTCTCGTGGATCGAGCGCATCGAAGCCGCGCTCAGCGACGAACGCTTCGAGCTGTTCGCCCAGCCGATCGTGGAGCTCGAGCACGGCACCATCGTGTGCGACGAGCTCCTGTTGCGCATGATCGACGAGGATGGCAACCGCATCCCGCCGGGTGCTTGGATCGTCGCTGCAGAGCGGGCCGGCATCTTCACTCGGCTCGACCACTGGGTGATCGACTCGGCCATCCCGCTCGCGGCCCGTCACCGTGCCCCGGTGAGTATCAACATCTCGGGCCGCTCGGTTCAGGGCACGGCGCTCCTCGACCGGATCGAGCGCACGATCGATCGCAACGGCATCGAACCGTCACTCCTCACCTTCGAGGTCACCGAGACGTCCGCCATCACCAACATGACCGAAGCCCAACGGTTCCTTCGCTCGCTCCGGGCGATGGGATGCCTGGCCGCGCTCGACGACTTCGGCCGGGGATTCGGCAGCTTCCAGTACCTGAAGCACCTTCCGTTCGACGTGGTGAAGGTCGACGGCGAGTTCGTTCGAGAGTGCGACACCAACCGGACGGACCGGGCGGTGATCCGCAGCGTGGTCGAGATCTCCCGTGATGTGGGTGCCGTCGTGGTCGCCGAGCACATCGAGACCGCGTCCGTGTTGGACACCGTCGTCTCCCTCGGCGTCCAACGGGCCCAGGGGTACCTGCTCGGGATCCCCACCGTCGCCGACACCGCCTTCGCGGGCCGGCGGCGGTCCGTCGTCGAATCGGCACCGGTGCCGTCGGCGCGCTGAGCACTACGGTCGCGGCATGGCCGCATCGCCGTTCACGATGGTCGAGGTCGCAGGACGCGACGTGAAGATCACCAACCCGGACAAGGTCTTCTTCACAACCCGGGGCGAGACCAAACTCGACCTCGTCCACTACTACCTCGCGGTCGGCGACCACATCATGCGTGCCGTCGGCGGTCGCCCGCAGTTGCTCCAGCGCTTCCCCGACGGCGCATCGGGCAAGTCCTTCTACCAGAAGCGCGTCCCGAAGGGCGCTCCCGAGTGGCTCGAGACCACCACCGTCTCGACCCCCAACGGGACCACCTCCAACGCCATGGTGGCGGCCGACCTGGCCCATCTGGTCTGGGCGGTCAACATGGGGTGCCTGGGCTTCCACGGCTGGCCGTTCCTGGCCGCCGAGCCCGGCATCACCGACGAGCTCCGGATCGATCTCGACCCCACGCCAGGCACGACCTTCGACGACGTGCGGTGGGCCGCGCACGCGGTTCGTGACCTGTTGGGCGAACTCGGCCTCACGGGCTACTGCAAGACCACCGGCAGCAAGGGCATCCACGTGTACGTGCGACTCGAGCGCCGATGGGACGGCTTCAGCGTCCGCGCCGCCGCGGTTGCCCTCGCTCGCGAGCTCGAGCGCCGACACGGCGACCGACTCACCGCCGCTTGGTGGAAGGAGGAGCGCGGTGAACGCATCTTCATCGACTTCAACCAGAACGCGCCGCACAAGACGGTGTTCGGCGCCTGGTCGGTGCGATCACGCGTCGGGGCCCAGGTCTCGACGCCGATCACCTGGGACGAGCTGGCCGACGTCCACCCGGACGACTTGACCCTCCCGGTCGTCGCCGAGCGGGCCGCAGCGCCTGACCCCTGGGCCGCGATGGCCGACGACCCCCAGGACCTCACGCCACTCCTCGACCGCTACGACGCCGACCTGACTGCGGGTCTCGGCGATGCACCGTGGCCCCCCGTCTACCCGAAGATGCCCCACGAGCCACCACGGGTCGCCCCCAGCCGCGCAAAGGCGGGGGGCTGACGGCGGCCGGCGCGAAGCGACCGCCGTCAGCCCGGTGACGTCAGAGCGCCAGGATCTCGACGTACTCGTACCAGGACCCACCAATGGCGCTGAGCCCGTCGACGGCGACGTCCTGGCCGAACCAATCGTGGGCCGCACCGGGGCTTGCCAGGTACTTGCCCTGTTGGGACCAGACGACTCCCGACCGTCGGAAGTCGTAGACCGCACCCGCGTTGGTGGCCGTGTCGTCGTCGCGGATGCTCCCGGCGACGACCGTGTCGCCGTCCACGTCGACCGCGTGACCGAGGCGGTCGCCCGTCCCGGCGTCGACGGCGTGGAGCTCGGCCTGCTCGGTCCAGGCGCTGCCGCTGCGAGTGAACACGTACGCCGAGCCGCCGTTGGTCGCGGCATCGTCGTCCCACGGGGCGCCGACCACGGCCGTGTCGCCATCGATCCCGACGTCGAGACCGAAGCGGTCGAACGCACTCGCGTCTGCGGCGACGAGCTTGGCTTCCTGGGTCCACGATCCACCGGTCTGGACGAAGACGTACGCCGAACCGGCATCGAGCGCAACGTCTCGATCGAACGGAGCACCGGCGACGACGGAGGTACCGCTGATGTCCACCGACTCACCGAGGCTGTCCCAAGGATCGCCGCCCGCCGCGGTCAGCTTCGTCGCTTGGGTCCATGCGCTGCCCGTCCGGGTGAAGACGTAGACCGACCCCGCGTCGACACCGTTGCCGTTGTTGTCCAGTGGGGCGCCGACCACGGCGGTGTCACCGTCCACGCCGACCGAGCGGCCGAACCGGTCCAGTGCGCGGGCGTCGCTTGCCACCAGCTTGGCCTCCTGGGTCCAAGTACCGCCGCTCTCCACGAACACGTAGGCGGAACCCACCACGTGGCCGCCGACGATGTCGTTCGGTGCACCCACCACGATCGTGTCGCCGTCGACGGCGACGGCATGACCGAACCGATCACCCACATAGGCGTCGGAGGCCGTCAGCTTCTGCTGTTGGGTCCATGTCCCCCCTGATCGGGTGAACACGTAGACCGCACCCGCGTTCGTGGCCTCGTCATCGTCGAGGTGTGCGCCCACCACGGCGACGTCGCCGTCGATCGCCACGGAGAACCCGAAGAGGTCGCCGACCTGTCCGTCGGCCGCCACCAACTGGGTCTGCGCGGGTGGGGTCGGCGTCGGCGTGGCCGTCGGCTCAGGAGTCGGCGTGGCCGTCGGAGTCGGCGTCGCCGTCGGCTCAGGAGTCGGCGTGGCCGTCGGAGTCGGCGTCGCCGTCGGCTCAGGAGTCGGTGTGGCCGTCGGAGTCGGCGTCGCCGTCGGCTCAGGAGTCGGCGTGGCCGTCGGAGTCGGCGTCGCCGTCGGCTCAGGAGTCGGCGTCACGGTCGGAGTGGGCGTGGGTGGTGGCGGGAAACACTTCCCGTCTGCCGCTGCGCTGTGCAGCGTTGCCACCTCCGTGGCCGTCAGCGCTCGTCCCCAGATGGTCGGCTCGTCCACGGTGCCGTCGAACGCCGTCCCGAACCCGGAGCCGACCGTCACCTCGACCGACGGAGCGGCGTTGGGCATGGCCATACGAGTCTGCCCGGTGGCAGCAGGCGCGCCGTCCACGTACACGGTCACCAGACCGCGATCGAAGGTCGCCGCGAGGTGATGGAACTGTGCATCGAACAGGGTCGGGACAAAGGCCGTCACGAGCTGGGGGAATCGGGAACTCGGCTCGTCGACCCAGAACGTCACCGCGTCGCCTCGGTGCCCCACCGTCAATGCGAACGACCGCTCGGTCGAGCCTGTCCCCCATCGAGCGAGCACGTTCTGTGTCGCGCCGACGTCGGCGAGTTGCACCCACGCCTCGACCGTGAACGCATCGGCGACCGTGCCCACGGCTGCGGCGGCGAGCCGCCGGCCGGACTCCACAGCAAAGCCCTGACCCACGACGGCGCTCCCGTAGGTGGCCGGCCCGGTCAGATCTGGACCGACCTCCGCGGTCAGATCACCCTCGCCTGCCCACCACGCGATCACGTCGGCCGGGTCGACCTCCACACAGGGTCCTGCAGCGGCCGGCGATCCGATTGCGATCACCGTCCCGAACACCACTCCGACCGTCACCATGACGCACAACGCGCCCGCGCGAACGCGACTCATCACCCGCAAACCCCCGTGTCCCTTCGGACCTCGAACCGAGATCCCGCCTCAGGGTCGAGCAAAGCGCGGGCCACACCCCCCGAGCCACCAACGCATCATGAAGAGCGCGCGAACATCGCTCATGGTGGGCGACTCGAGCCACACCGGCCACGCGAGCCGCAGCCTCGACCGGCAACGGACGGGATCAGTTGGCGAGGCTGGCGCCGTCGCGCACGTACTGCCAACCGGTCACGACGGTGATGGCGACCGCGATCCAGATCGACCCGTCGACCAGCCACTGCTGGTCCTCGACCAGCGGCAGGACCGCGAGCATCAGCGCCAGGCCCTGGATGAAGGTCTTCCACTTCGCCAGGGTGGTGGCCGGCACCGAGAGGCCCTGGCGAGCGAAGCCGATCCGCAGCGCCGAGACCCACAGCTCGCGCACGATGATGATGGCGACTGGCAGCCAGTGGAGACGATCGACCGAGACCAGGCAGACCGCGGCGCCGATCACCACGACCTTGTCGGCGAGCGGGTCGAGGAACGCGCCCGACTTGGTGGTCCCGTAGGCCCTGGCGACCCGACCGTCGAACAGGTCGCTGACCCCCATGACGAAGCCCAGCAGGAACGCAGCCCACGACGTGCCCTTGGTGGTGTCGGCCTCGAGGATCAGCCAGAACAGCACCGGCGACACCATGATGCGCGAGAAGGTGATGATGTTGGCCGGCGACGCCAGCCCCATGATGGGGAACTGGCGGGCAACGGGCTCTGACTGCGTCATGGTGCGGGAGTTTCGGCTGGGACACCTGGCGGTGTCGGCGACACGACCGTCAGACCGCAACCAGGTCCGGGCCCGCTGCCTCGGTCACGGTGACCGTGGTGAACGTCCCGGGCTCGAGGTCGCCGGGCACCGAGACGACACCGTCGATCTCTGGTGCTTCGCGATGGCTGCGAGCCTGACCGACATCGTCGATCAGTACTTCGACTCGCGAACCCAGCAAACCGTCACGTTTTGCCGCAGTGATTCCGTCCTGGAGCTCTCGCAGCTCCGCCAGCCGGTCGTGCATCAGCCCGTCCTCGACCGCCCCGTCCAGCTCCGCGGCGTAGGTCCCGGCCTCCTCCGAGTAGGCGAAGAACCCGCACCAGTCGAGCTGTGCCTCCTCCACGAAGCCGAGGAGTGCATCGTGGTCCGCTTCGGTCTCACCCGGGTACCCGACGATGAAGTTGGATCGGAATGCCGCGTCGGCGCGCCGGGCGCGGATGACCTCGATGCGCTCGAGGAAGCGGCGGGAATCACCCCACCGACGCATCCGCCGCATCAGGGGCGGCGAGACGTGTTGGAGGCTGAGGTCGAAGTACGGCACCGCGCTGTCGGCGATGGTGCCGATCAGCGTGTCGTTGAGGTCCGACGGGTAGAGGTACAGCAACCGCACCCACGGGACCCGCTCGGCGACGGCCTGGTAGAGCGGCACGATCGACTTCTCGCCCACGCCCTGATCCCGCCCGTACGCAGCCAGGTCCTGGGCGACCAGCACCACTTCCTGTGCCTGCAGCGCCTCGACCTCCTCGAGGATCGAGGCGATCGGGCGTGACCGCTGGGGGCCTCGGAACGACGGGATCGCACAGAAGCCGCAGGCGCGGTCGCAGCCTTCGGCGATCTTGACGTACGCCCACGGCGCCGCGGCCGCGGGCCGGGGAAGGTTGAGCAGGTCGAAGGCCGGCATGGAGGGCTTGGTCCCGATCGTCACCGGGACGCCGAACCCGACCACGGCGTCGGCGTCATCGCCGAGTGCCTCGGCGAGCTCGCCCCCGTACCGCTCGGCCATACATCCGGTGACGACGAGCTCGGCGTCACCGGTGCGGGCCTCGCTGAGCTCGAGCACGGTCTCCACGCTCTCCTGCCGGGCGTCTTCGATGAACGCGCAGGTGTTGACCACGACGAGGTCGGCCGACCCGGGGTCGTCCGCCAGCTCGTAGCCGTCGGCCTGGAGCGTGCCGGCGAGCTTGTCGGAGTCGACCTGGTTCTTCGGACAGCCGAGCGTCTCGATCCAGTAGCGCTTCGTCACCGGATCGAGGGTACTGACTTCCCCGCTCCCGACCGACGGCGGCTCACGCCGTTGCCGCAGCCACCGGATCGGAGACCAGCAGCAGATACCCGTCCTCCATGGTCGGGGCGGCCAGGGTCGCACCCGGGGGTGGGTCGCCGATGCACCGGTGCGTGCCGTCGGGCAGGCGCCACGTCCGCCGCGCTCCCGGCGATGGCTCGGCGCTGGTCCACACCCGACCCTCGGCCCGCGCGGTCAGTTGGCCCGGCGCGCCGTGGAAGCGCAGGTGGCCCTGGTCGATGACGACCACCGACGTGCTGACCGCCGCGGCCTCGTCGGTCAGGTGGGTCGACACCACGACCGTGGCGTGCTGCCCGGCGGTCGACAACATGTCCCGGAGGCGGAGTCGCTGGTCGGGGTCGAGGCCGGCCGCGGGCTCGTCGAGCACGAGCAGGCGGGGCGAGCCGAGGAGCGCCTGTGCCAGGGCCACGCGCCGGACCATGCCGCCGCTGAGCGCCCCGATCCGGTCCTGCGCGCGGTCGCCGAGCTGCACGACGTCCAGCACCCGCCGGACCTCGACGTGGCGACGTCGCCGGTCGTGGTACTCCTTGCAGATGGCCAGGTAGTCGACGACGTCGAACACCGTGGCCCTGGGCGCGAACTGCGGGTCCTGGGGGAGGTAGCCGATGCGGCGCCGCGCCTCGGTCCGGTCCGGTTCGACGGACACGTCCAGGCCGTCGATGTGGATCGTCCCGGCGTCGGGCTTCTGCACGGTCGCCAGGCTGCGGAGCAGCGTGGACTTCCCGGCGCCGTTCGGGCCGAGCACCGTCACCACCCCTCCGAGCGCGGTGAGGTCCAGGCCGTGCAGCGCGACCCGGTCGCCGTAGCGGTGAGCCACACGATCGAGACGAATGCTCGCGGCGCTCACGTGTGCACCCCCGAGACCTCGAACGCCTCTCGGCGGATGGCGAGCAGGACGGCGGCCACCAACGCGACGCCGAGATACACCGGCTGCGCCAACCCCCCGAAGAGCGTGAGCTCGGTCGCCGCCTGGCCGACGATGATGACCAGCACCAACCACGCGCCCGTGGTGATCCCGGCCGCGAGGCGGGTCGGCACTGCGGTGGCCAGCGCCAGTGTGGCGGTGGTCAGCATCAACGCAGGCAGCATCCACGCCAGTGCCCGAATGCCGTAGTCGACCGCCACGATCACCGCGGCGACGCCGCCGAAGACCACGCTCGTGGCCAGCACCGCCACCGATCGCAGGAGCAACAGCCGGAACCCGCTGACGGGCGTGGCCACGGTCATGTCGTGTGCGGGGTCGACGCCGGGGCCGTAGGCCAACGCCACGCCCAGCACCGGCACCACGGGAGCGACGGCCAGGAAGAAGGCCACGCTCCCCGAGCCGTCGGAGCCCGCTGCGGCCAGCCCGAAGAACAGCACCAGCACCGACGCCAGGTACCACGATCGACGCAGCACCGGCGTGGCCGCCATGAGGCGAGCGACGTGTTCGTCGAGGCCGAGACGCACCATCACCCGCTCGACCAACCCACGCTTGGGGGCGTCCAGCTCGGCGGTGATGGCCGAGAAGTTCAGCTCCAGGCGCTCGGCCGGCACCTGCGAGCCCACCAGGGCGCGCCACTGCACCGAGCGGTCCATGGCCTGTTCGACCTGGACGGCTTCGGTCGCGGAGACCTGGCCGGCGGCGTACCGCTGGGCGAGCGTTGGATCCAGTGGGAGATCGGTCATGGCAGTGTCGCTCTCATCCGTTCCCGCGCTCGCATGAGCCGGGTCTTGACCGTGCCCTGCGGGATGCCCAGCAGGTCGGCGGCCTCCTTCGTCGACAGGCCGTCCACCGCCGTTGCGATCAGGACGGCCTGCAGTTCGGGCTCGAGCTCGGCGAACGCCGCCCCGAGCTCTCCGCCCACGGCGACGTCGAGCAACTGCTGCTCGGCACTCGCCGCCGGCGCGGTGTGGATCGGCAGGACCTCCATCGGGGTGGGCTTGCGCTTGCGCATCTGGTCGATGAGGCGCCGCACCGCGATGCCCCAGATCCAGGCGCCGACGTCGCCCTGCCGCTTGTACTTCTTCGCGCTCTTCCACACGGCGAGGAACGTGTCCTGGAGCGCGGTGTCCACGAGCTCCGCCTCGGCGCAGCGCCGGCTCAGGCGCGCCGTCAGCCACCCTGCGTGGACGCGGTAGAGCGTGTCCAGCGCCGTCCGGTCGCCTCTGGCGATCCGGGCGAGCAACGCCTGATCATCGGCGTCGGTCCACTCCTGCTGTTGCACGTCGGTCTACCTGTGGGTCCCTGCTCAAGTATCGACAGCGGGCCCACCCAGGAGTGGGATCCGCCCTGACACCTGCCTGTCGGGTCGACGGGGGCCTGCGGTTCACGGGAGCCGGAAATCACCGTTGACCAGCCCCAACGGCTCCGGTCGGCACCCTGCGTGCCGGCCGGTTGTGCCATCGTGAACTTGTGCGAGCCCGGCAGCGGTGCTCCACTCACGTGAGGTTGGAACGCGTCGTGGTCAGACCGGCGACCGTTTCGATTTCGGCGGCGAGATGACGAAACCTCAGACCTCGGCCCGGGCGACCGATTATTTTGGTGTCGGACCGCCGAGTTCAGCGGGACATCTCCAGAAGGGAGCGGCAGCGTTCGATGAGTTTGTTCTTCCTGGTGATCGCCCTGGTCGCATCCGGATTCCTGGCCATCCAGATCCTGATGATGATCTTCGGGTTCGACATGGACTTCGACTCCGACATGGACGTCGACGCCACCGATGGCGGCGGTTTCCTGTCGATTCGCAGTCTGACCGCGTTCTTCGGCGGCTTCGGCTGGGGCGGCCTGGTCGGCGTCCAGAACGGCTGGAGTGGTGGGGCGTCCATTGCGTTCGGCGCCGCCATCGGCATCGCGTTCTTCGTGATCGCCGGCTTGCTCTTCATGCAGGCCCGCAAGCTGTCCAGCTCGGGCAACGTCGACTACTCGACCAGCGTCGGGGCCACCGGCACGGTCTACGTCGCCATCCCGCCGAACCGGACGGGCAACGGGAAGATCGAGATCTATGCCTCTGGTCGCATGTCGATCGTGAATGCCCTCAGCGACTCCGAAGCCACGCTCACTCCCAAGACCCAGGTTCGCGTCACCCAGGTGATCGACCTGACCACGGTGCTCGTCGAGCACGCCTGAAAGGAACCACCCCGTGCCTGCAGTAGCACTCCTCGTCATCTTCGGTGTGGCCGTCTTGTTCGGCCTCGTCATGTTCGTCGCCAGCCGCTACCAACGCTGTCCGTCTGACCGCATCCTCGTCGTCTACGGCCGCACGAGCGGCCAGTCGGCGAAGCTCTACCAGGGCGGTGGTTCGCTGGTGATGCCGATCGTGCAGGGCTATGCCTGGCTCGACCTGACCCCGATCCCGATCGACATCCAGCTCCAGGGCGCGCTGTCGCAGCAGAACATCCGCGTGAACACCCCGGCCACCTTCACGGTCGCCATCAGCAAGGAACCCGGCGTCATGGAGAACGCTGCCGAACGTCTCCTGCACCTGAGCCAGGAAGAGATCGAGGCGCAGGCCCGCGACATCATCTTCGGCCAGATGCGTGTGGTCATCGCCACCATGCCGATCGAGGAGATCAACGCCGACCGCGACAAGCTGATCTCCAACATCTCCGAGGCGCTCGAGATCGAGCTCCGCAAGTTCGGCCTCGAGTTGATGAACGTCAACATCCAGGACATCACCGACGAGTCGGGCTACATCGATGCCCTCGGTCGTGAGGCCGCCGCCCGTGCGGTCAACGAGGCCAAGGTCCGCGTCGCCCAGCAGGAACGTGACGGCGAGATCGGTTCGGCCGAGGCGCAGCGTGAGCAGCGCGTCCGCGTCGCCGAGGCCAACGCCCAGGCCACCGAGGGTGAGAACACCGCCAAGGTGACGGTTGCCAACTCGGACTCCCTTCGCCGCCAGCAGGAAGCCGAGGCCGAGCGCCTCGCCATCGCGGCAGAGCGTGTCTCCCAGGCCAAGGCCGCCGAGGAGGCCTACCGGGCCGAGCAGCAGTCCGAGCACGAGCGTGCCGAACGTGAGCGTGCCACCGAGTACGCCAACGTGGTCGTCCCCGCCGAGATCGAGCGGGACCGCATCACCACCCTCGCCGAGGCCGAGGCCGAGCAGGTGCGCCGGATCAAGCAGGGTGAGGCCGACGGCCTCCGGGCCATCATGGAGGCCGAAGCGGCCGGTTACCTGGCCTCGCTCACCCAGCGTGCCGAGGGTCTCGGTTCGATGATGGACAAGGCCGGCGGTTCAGCCGAGCTGGCGGCGCTGATGATGATCGTCGATCAGATGCCGAAGCTGGTCGAGGAGCAGGTCAAGGCCATCTCCAACCTCCAGATCGACACCATCACCGTGTGGGACAGCGGTGGCGGCAACGGAAACGGCGGGAACGGCTCGCAGACCGCCAACTTCCTGTCGGGCCTCATGGGCTCGCTGCCCCCGATGCACGAGCTGGCCGCCAACGTCGGCATCCGGCTCCCCGAGTTCCTCGGCGAGGTCGAAGAGGGCGAAGCCCTGCCACCGAAGCTGCGCAAGATGGCCGACAAGATCGAGGAGGCAGACGCGCAGGCCGAGGCCGAGGCGGGGGCCGACGACGAGACCACCGACCCGCCCAAACCCAGCTGGGAGAGCTGAGCGGCAGTCTCAGGCGGCCCGCAGGGCGGCGATGCGGTCCTCGAGGGGCGGGTGGCTCATCAGCAGCGCCCGGATGCCCGTGGGCTTGCCGCCGCGGATGCCCATGGCGGCCATCTGCTCGGGCAGCTCGGCCTGGGGTGGAGCGGCATGGGCGAGCTGGAGACGCTCGAGCGCGGCCGCCATGGCCGCATTGCTGGTGAGGGCCGCTCCCCCCGTGTCGGCCCGGAACTCACGCCGGCGGCTGAACCACATCACGATCATGCTGGCGAAGAAGCCCAGGATGATCTGGAACACGATGGAGATGGCGAAGTAGCCGATGCCGCCTCCGTTCCCGTCTCGGTTGAACACGGCGCGGTCGACGATCCGGCCGAGGATCCGGGACAGGAAGATCACGACGGTGTTGAGCACGCCCTGGATCAGGGTCAGCGTGACCATGTCGCCGTTGGCGATGTGGCTGACCTCGTGGGCCAAGACGGCCTCGACCTCTTCCTGGCGCATGTTGCGCAGGAGCCCGGTGGAGACGGCCACCAGCGAGTCGTTCTTGCGGGCGCCCGTGGCGAACGCGTTCATGTCGGGCGAGTCGTAGATGGCGACCTCGGGACGCCCGATGCCCGCCTGGTCCGCCAGGCGGTGCGTGGTCTCCATCACCCAGCGCTCGGCGTCGTTGCGCGGCTGTTCGATGACCTTGGCCCCGGTGGACCACTTGGCGATGGTCTTGGACATGGCCAGCGAGATGAACGCGCCGCCCATGCCGATGACGAGCGAGATGATCAGCAGCCCCACGTAGCCGGTGGTGTCGAGGCCCAGTGGCCCCGCGGCGATGCCGAGCACGATGCCGAGAAGCACCATGATGGCGAGGTTGGTGGCGAGAAAGAGCATGATGCGCTTGCCCATACGGACGACCTCCTAGTGGCCTGAATCAGCGGTCCTGCGCACTGTCAACGGTATCGTCCTGTCCCATGTTCCCCGTGGCACCGAGGCGCTGATGGTCTTGTCGATCCTGGCGCTCGTGGTCGGGCTCGTCATGCTCACGTGGTGTGCCGACATGGCCGTGCGCTCCGCGGAGACGGTCTCGGCCCACTTGGGTGTGTCCCCGGTCATCGTCGGCGCGCTGGTCGTCGGCCTCGGGACCTCGCTCCCCGAGATGGTGGTGAGCGGCATCGCCGCCGCGCAGCGGGACTCGATCGACCTGGCAATCGGCAACGTGCTCGGGTCCAACGCGGCGAACCTCAGTCTGGTCCTGGGCATCGGCGCGGTCATCACCGCGGTGAGCGGCTCCCGCGACGTGATGCGGCGCGAGGGCGCGCTGATGTTGATCTCGACGCTGTTGTTCGGCGCCTTCGTGATCGACGGCTCGCTCGCGGTCTGGGAGGGCGTGGTCCTGTTGATCGGCATGGGCGTCGCCGCCGTGCTGGTCGCCACCGGGCCGGGCACCGAAGACGTCCCCGACGCGCCGGGCACCCAGACAGGCGAGATCAAGTCGTCGATCGTCAAGGCCATCGTGGGGCTGGTCGGCGTGCTGGTCGGGGCCCAGCTGATGGTGACCGGAGCGGTGGACATCGCCGAGGAGCTCGGTGCCTCCGAAGCGTTCATCGGCCTGACCGTCGTGGCCATCGGCACCAGCCTCCCCGAGCTGGCCACCACCGTGGCCAGCGCCCGCCGTGGCGCCGTGGACCTCATCATCGGCAACGTCCTGGGCTCGAATCTGTTCAACGCCCTGGCCGTCGGCGGCCTCGCCGGCGTGCTCGGCAACGGCGTCATCGAGGAATCCGTGACACCGAGCCTCATCGCCCTCGTCGCGGTCAGTGCCTTCGTGGTCGGCTGGGGCTACGTCCGCCAGAGCTTCCAGCGCGGCGTCGGCCTGGCCCTGCTGGCCGCCTACGCCGTCATCGTCATCCTCGGCGCCTGACGCGCCACACCGCGCGCTACACGCCGGCTTTGGCGGACTCCAGGTCCTCGGGGGTCATCAGGACGTCGCGAGCCTTGGAACCCTCGGAGGGGCCGACGACGCCTCGCTCCTCCAGCAAGTCCATCAGCCGGCCGGCCCGGGCGAAGCCCACCCGGAGCTTGCGCTGGAGCATCGACGTGGAACCGAGCTGCGACTCGACCACCAGCTCCATCGCCTTGAGCAGGAGCTCGTCCTCTTCCTCGTCGCCCGTGGAACCGCCCGGCAGGCCTTCGGCCGATGCGGGCTGTTGGACCTCGGTGATCGACTCGGCCGTGATGGACGCTTCGTCCTCGGACTCGAGGTCCTTGGCCTGCTTGCGCCACGCGGCGACGATCGACTTCACCTCTTCCTCGGTGACCCAGGCGCCCTGGATGCGGTTGGGGCTCGAGCTCTTGGGATCCAGGAGCAGCATGTCGCCCTGGCCAACCAGACGCTCGGCGCCGGGCTGGTCGAGGATCACCCGGCTGTCGGTGAGGCTGGACACGGCGAACGCCAGACGGGCCGGCACGTTGGCCTTGATCACGCCGGTGATCACGTTGGTCGACGGGCGCTGGGTGGCGATCACCAGGTGGATGCCGACGGCACGGGCCTTCTGGGCGATGCGGCAGATCGAGTCCTCGACGTCGCGTGCGGCGACCATCATCAGGTCGGCGAGCTCGTCCACCACGACCAGGATCAGCGGCAGGCGCGGGTAGGTCTTGGGGTTGCCCTCGGCGTCGATGGCGCCGGGTGGAGCCTCGATGGTCCCCTTGTCGTACGCGGCGTTGTAGCCGCCGATGTCTCGGTAGCCCACCTCGGACAGCAGCTCGTAGCGGCGGTCCATCTCCCGGCAGGCCCACTGCAGCGCGTTTGCGGCCTTCTTCGGGTCGATCACCGGCTGGGTGAGCAGGTGCGGGACCCGCTCGTACTGTGACATCTCGACCATCTTGGGGTCGATCAGGATCATGCGGACCTGGTCGGGCGTGGTGCGCATCAGCACCGACGTGACAATGGAGTTGATGCACGAGCTCTTGCCCGCGCCCGTGGCGCCGGCGATCAGGATGTGCGGCATCTTCGCCAGGTTCATCATCACGGACGTGCCGTTGATGTCGCGGCCGACGGCCACCTCGAGCGCACCCGTGGCTCGGCGGGCCTCTGCGCTACCCAGGATGTCGCCGAGCGCCACGACGGCGCGGTCGGTGTTGGGCACCTCGACGCCGATCGCCTGGCGTCCGGGGATCGGGGCCAGGATACGGACGTCGGCCGACGCCATCGCGTAGGCGATGTCCTTGTTGAGGCTGGTGACGCGAGAGACCTTCACACCGGGGCCGAGCTCGAGCTCGTAGCGGGTGACGGTGGGGCCGACCACCATGCCGACCAGGCGAGTCTCGACGCCGTGGGCGGCCAGCGCTCGTTCCAGCACCCGGCCACGCTCCTCGACTGCGGCGTGATTGACGTCCTGGTCCGCGGACCGGTTGAGCATCTTCATCGACGGCAGCTTCCAGGGCGACCCCTTGGCCGCGGGCCCGAGCTCGATCTCCAACTGCTCGGTCGCGACGGGCTCAGGCACCTTGACCTTGGGCTTGGGCGTCGGCGCCGGCTCGGGCTCGGGCACGGCTTCGTCGGGGAGATCGTGGGTGGGCTTGTCGGCGGCGGTGAGATCGAGGACCGCCTCGTCCTGATCGAAGAGTGCCGCGGGCTGACCGTTGATGGAGATGACCGGCTGCTCGGGCGGCAGCTCGTCGGCGCCGGCGCGAGCCCGCTCGTCACCGAGTGCGGTGCGCATCACCCGGGCGAACGAGCGCCCCACGACGACCAGGCCGCGCTTCACCAGTCGAGCGGCATCGACCAGCGAGATGCCGGTGACGATGAGGATGGCGATGGTCCCGATCGTCAGCAGCGCGAGGCTGGCACCCCAGATCGACAACAGCAGCTCCAGCGGCGCACCGATGGCGTAGCCGACGACACCGCCGGCGTCGATGAACGAGTCGACGGAGTCGCCCCAGCTGGGCTTGCCCCGGCCCAGATGCAGCGCGCCGGCGACGGCGATGAAGAGCAGGACGGCCCCGATGGTGAACCGGGCGAGTCGGTCGCCGGACGCTTCGCGGGTCTCGGGCTCGCTGGTGGCGCCGCGCCCGAAGATCAGACCCGCACCGAGGGCGACGAACGCAGGCGGCACGATGACTCGAGCCAGGCCCAGGATGGCCCCGAAGGCCACCCGAAAGCCCTCACCGACGGGTCCAGCGAGGTCGAGGTAGAGACCGAGGCCCGCCAGCAGACCCATGGCGATGAGGACGACACCCCAGACATCGGCTTGCCGCCCGTCGAACGCGGTGCCCACGGCGGTGGACACGCGCCCGGGAGCCTGGCTCTTGGCCTTGGGCTTCGCCTTGGTTGCGGTGGTCTTCTTCTTCGTCGCGGACGCGCGGCTGGCGCCACGGCTGGATCCGCGACCGGTTGATCGCGTTGTCTTGGCCACAGTGGGCTCAACGCTAACACCATCCCCACGACCCACGTGGAAACTTCACTCCGCGCGTTCCTGCGCGCGCTCCGCGCGAACGATGCCACATGGGTCCCACGCCAAACCTGTAACGGTCTCAGAGACCGTTACAGGTTCAGGACACCCCCGGGGCAGGGTCAGACGACGGTCACCAGGGGGACGATCATCGGGCGACGGCCGGTGCGCGAGTTCACGAAGCCGCCGACCGCGCGGCGAACCCGGCGTTCCAACATCTCCTGGGACACGTCGCCGTCGCCGAGCGCAGCGACCACCGCCACGTGAAGCTCCGCCTCGACCTCGTCGGTCAGCTCGTCGTAGTGCTCGTCGCCGAGCCAGCCGCGGCTGACCACCTTGACGTCGCCGACCAGGGCGCGCCGACCCAGGTCCGCGGTCACCGTGGCCATCACCACACCCTCGTCGCCGAGGATGAGCCGTTCCCGGAAGACGTCGTGGTCGTCCTCGGTCAGGTCGCCCTGGACGAACGTGTACCCACCCGGGGTGACCTCCTCGCGCAGGGTCAGCCCGTCGTCGCGCAGCACCACCTGGTCGCCGTCGGTGGCCAACAGCACTCGGCCCGAGGGCATCCCGACACCCTCAGCAAGCTCGACGTGCGCAACCAGATGGTGAAACTCGCCGTGCACCGGCACGAACCACTCGGGCGAGGCGGCCCGGTGCAGCGCCCGCAGCTCCTCCTGCTTGCCATGCCCCGAGGTGTGCAACCCCATGTGGCCACTGTGACGAACCCTGGCGCCACGCCGGACCAGATCGTCGATCATCCGGTACACCCGGGCCTCGTTGCCCGGCACCGGCGTCGAGGACAGCACGACCGTGTCGTTCTCGTCGATCTGGATCCACCGACTGTCGCTGATCGCAGCCAGCGCCAACGCCGAGCGAGGCTCGGCCTGCGAGCCGGTCGACACCACGCAGACCTTCCCCGGTGGGTAGTCGGCCACGTCCTCGAGGTCGATGAACTCGGTGTCGGGGATGCGGAGCAGGCCGAGTTCGCGCGCCAGACCCACGTTGCGTTTCATCGACATCCCGAGAGTGGCGATCTTGCGTCCGTTGTTCAGCGCGGCCGTGGCGATCTGTTGCACGCGGTGGATGTGGCTCGAGAACGATGCCGTGATGATGCGGCGGCCTGCGTTGTCGGCGAAGACCTGTTCGAGCACGGGTCCGATCTCGCTCTCCGACGCGGTGGACCCGGGGACGTCTGCGTTGGTCGAGTCACACAACAGCAGCCGGATGCCCTCGGTGGCCGCGATCTCCTCGATGCGCGCCATGTCGGTGAGCCGACCGTCGACGGGGTCGGGATCGAGCTTGAAGTCACTCGAGTGCAACAGGACGCCCTGCGGCGTCCGGATGACCGAGATCAGTCCGCTCGGCACCGAGTGGGTGACCGGGAGGAACTCGCAGTCGAACGATCCGATGGAGATGCGTTCGTTGTCGGCGACCGGCACCAACTCGGTCCGGCCCAGCACCCCCGCCTCCTCGAGACGGCTCCGCACCATGCCCACGGTGAACGGGGACCCGTAGACCGGGAACTCGAAGCGCCGCAGCGCATGGGACAAGGCGCCGATGTGGTCCTCGTGGCCGTGGGTGGTGATGCACCCCACGATCCGATCGCCCTTGTCGTCGAGATAGCTCAGATCGGGCAGGACCGAGTCGGCCCCCGGCATGGACTCGTCGGGGAAGAGCTGACCGCAGTCGAGGAGCAGCACCTCGTCGCCCCACTCGATCGCCGCGCAGTTGCGCCCGATGTCGCCCAGCCCGCCCAGGAATGTGATGGAAACCGATGACGGCATGTCGCAGGCTCAGGCGATGCCGAGCTCGGCTCCAAGCTGTGTGTTGGCCAACACCGTCTTCGCGGCCTCCTCGAGGCCATGAGGCTCGACGTCCATCGGCGGTCGCCCGTGCCCGACCGGGATTCCGATCACCCGCATCATCGCCTTGGTGGGGATGGGGTTCGGCGCGTCGAGGCCGGTCTCGTAGGCGAACGACTGCAGCAGCGACTGGTTGATCGCGGTTGCCGCCGCCAGATCTCCCTTGTCGATGGCGGCGAACATGTCCTGGTGCTCGGCGCCCGTCCAGTGGGTGGCCACGCCGATCACTCCCGTTGCCCCGACCGAGACGAACGGCAGGGTGAGGTTGTCGTCGCCGCTGTAGACGTCGAAGTCCTCCGGCGCCTCGGAGACGAAGACCGCGGTCTCGGCAGGATTGCCGGCGGCGTCTTTCAGGCCGACGATGTTCTCCACGTCATGCGCCAACTCGAGAAGGACGTCGGTCTCGATCTTGCGACCCGTCCGGACCGGGATGTCGTACATCACCACCGGGAGGTCGGTGGCACCCGCCACCGACTGGAAGTAGCCCATGATGCCGGCCTGCGACGGACGGTTGTAATAGGGCGTCACCACCAGGATGCCGTCTGCGCCCGCCGCGGTGGCCCGCTCGGTCAACTCGATGGCGGCAGCGGTGTCGTTGCTCCCGGTGCCGGCGATGACCGGGACGTCCACGGCGCCGGCGACGGTGCGGATCAGCTCGATCTGCTCGTCGTGGGTCAGCGTCGCCGACTCGCCGGTGGTGCCCGCGATCACGAGGCCGTCGTTGCCGTGGTCCACCAGCCAGTTGGCGAGCCGGGCTGCGGTGTCCAGATCGAGGGCACCGTCCTCGTCGAACGGCGTGATCATCGCCGTCAGTACCTTGCCGAATCGACCCATGCCTGTCCTCTCGCCTTCACCTGCCCGACGCTTCAGGCATCCCAGAGGCTACCAGCGCGCCATCTGGGGGCTGCAGACGAATTGCTACAGGTACTCGGCGGGGATGTCGCTGTGGCGGCCGTCCTTGCCCTCGCTGCGGGCGATGCGGCGCAGCGCCAGGGGGTAGCCGACGACCCCGATGGTGGCGAAGATGAACCACTGGAACGCGTACGAGAGGTGCGGGCCGTTGTCGAGGGTGGGCCGGGCCAGCCCCACGGGGAGATCGCCGGGCGCCGGGTCCTGCGCCTCCAGCTGCATGAAGACCGGGAGGATGGGGTACCCGAGCTGCTGTTGGTAGCGCTCCAGGTCCGGTCGGGCCAGCGCGTCGAGCACCGTCCCTTCCGGATCGGCCGACTGGATGCCGGCCGGCTCGACCGTGCTGCGTACGATCCCTGCTGCGGTCACGGTGCCGGTCGGCGGGGCGGCCTCGGGTCGCGGGCTCCCGGGCTCGAGCCGGAACGGGATCCAGCCGCGGTTGACGACCACCGCCGTCCCGTCGTCGAGCAGGAGCGGGGTCAACACCCAGTAGCCGGGTGCGCCCTCGAGCGACCGATTCAACACCAGAACCTCGTCGTCGGACTGGTACTCGCCCACGGCGGTCGCGAGCCGGAAGCGAACGTCCTCGCCGACCGCGAACGGATCGTCCACCGCGACCAACTCGCGGATGTCGACGAGCCCCTGCTCGGTCCGCTCCTCGATGAGGTCGTTGGTCTCGGTGCGGTCGTTGTACCGCGACAGCTGCCAGAAGCCGGCGGCGATCATGGTGACGATCAGCGCCGCTACGAACACGTGCGACACGATCCACTTCGGTCGCCGAAACCGTTCCATGGTTCCCGAGGCTATGCCCGGATGCGGATCAGCCCCCGCTCGTCCCCATGTTTTGTGAAGGGTTTCAGGTCCACGGAAACCCTTCACAAAACATGGGGACGTCGGGCGTCAGATCTCGAGGAGCGGATCGAGGCCGATGGTCAGGCCCGGGTGATCGGCGATCCGCTTGCAGGCCATGACCACGCCCGGCATGAAGCTGGACCGGTCGTAGCTGTCCTGGCGGATGGTGAGGGTCTGACCCTCGGCGCCGAGGATCACGTCCTGGTGGGCGAGCATGCCGTGCATCCGGACCCCGTGGACCCGGATCCCGCCGGGGCCCGCTCCCCCGCGTGCGCCCTCGTAGACCAGCTTCTCGGTCGGGTCGTCGGCCCAGTCCGACGAGGCCGCCGCCATCCGCTGCGCCGTCGTGGCTGCCGTGCCCGAAGGCGCGTCGATCTTGGCGTTGTGGTGGTACTCGATGATCTCGGCGGTGTCGAAGAACGGGGCAGCGATCTCGGCGAAACGCATCATGAGCACGGCGCTGATCGCGAAGTTGGCGGCGATGACGCAGTTGCTCGACGTGAAGGCGTTGCGGAACGTCGCCAGGTCCTCGTCGGTGAAGCCGGTGGTGCCCACCACCGCGTGCACGCCGGCATCGGCGATCTTCGGCAGGTTCTCCCGAGCCGCAGGGGCGATTGTGAAGTCGACCACCACTTCGGCGCCCGCCTTCACGAGTTCGTCGACCGAGGACCCGATCTCGAGCCCGATGTCGGGCCCGCCCACCTCGGCCATCGTCTGTCCGACGCCCGAGGCGTCGATCCCACCAACGAGTTCCAGCCCGGGGTCGGCGTGCACCGCACCGCAGACCGTCGCCCCCATGCGCCCCGCGGCGCCCACCACTCCGACCTTGATCGTCATGGCGACGAGTCTGGCGCACCCACACCGGCCTGGCCGAGCTTTGGGGAAAACGAGAACCGGCCGCCCCGAAGGGCGACCGGTTCAGCTCAGATCGTCAGATCAGTGGGTGTGCGTGCTCAGCGTCGGCCTCGACCACGACCACCGCGGCCACGGCCACCGCCGCCACCACGACCGCCACGGCCACCGCCGCCACCACCGCCGCCGCCACCGACGGCCTCGGGACCGAGCTCGCCGAGATCGCCGGCGAGCTGCGCCTCGAAGTCGTCCTCGAACGACGCCGTGCGACGGTTCTCGTTGTCGGAACCGCCGCCGGAGCCGTTGTCGCCGCCGTCCGAACCGGCGTCGGCGCTGCCGCCGCCACCGATACCGGCCGCCTCGACCAGCGCACCCGGATCGACCGGCATGAGGCTGACCTTGCCGTTCGGGTCGATGTCTTCGACCTTGACCTTGATCGCCTGGCCCAGCTCGAGCACGTCCTCGACCTTGTCGATGCGCTTGCCGCCACCGAGCTTCGAGATGTGCACCAGACCGTCACGGCCGGGGAGGATGTTCACGAACGCACCGAAGTTGGTGATGTTCACGACCTTGCCGTCGTACTCCGCACCGACCTCGGCCGTGGGCGGATCGAGGATCAGCTCGACCTGGCGCTGCGCCTCGTACACCGCGTCGCGGTTGGAGGAGGCGATGGCCACGGTGCCGACGACACCGTCGTCGTCCACGATGACCTCGGCGCCGGTCTCGAGCTGGATCGCGTTGATGACCTTGCCCTTCGGCCCGATGACCTCGCCGATCTTGTCCATCGGGATCTCGAAGGAGATGATCTTCGGCGCCGTGTCGCGCACGTCCTCGCGGGGCTCGGCGATGGCGCCGGCCATGACCTCGAGGATCTGCAGGCGGGCGTCCTTGGCCTGCGCCAGCGCCTGTGCCAGGACGTCGGACGGGATGCCCTCGATCTTGGTGTCGAGCTGCAGCGCGGTCACCACGTCGGCGGTACCGGCGACCTTGAAGTCCATGTCGCCGAAGGCGTCCTCGGCACCGAGGATGTCGGTCAGCGGCGTGTACTTGCCCTCGGCGTAGACGAGGCCCATGGCGATACCGGCCACGGGCGCCTCGATCGGCACACCGGCGTCCATCAGCGACAGGCTGGAGGAGCAGACCGACGCCATCGAGGTGGAGCCGTTCGACGACATCACGTCGGAGACGAGACGCAGCGTGTACGGCCAGTCCTCTTCGGTGGGGATGACCGGGAGCAGGGCACGCTCGGCGAGCGCACCATGGCCGATCTCGCGACGCTTCGGGCCCCGCATGAAGCCGGCCTCACCCGTGGAGAAGGGCGGGAAGTTGTAGTGGTGCATGTAACGCTTGCGGGTGATCGGGTCGATGCCGTCGATCATCTGGTCCATGCGCTTGGTGCCGAGGGTGGTGACGTTCAGCACCTGGGTCTCGCCACGCTGGAAGATGCCCGAGCCGTGGGCGGTGGGGAGCACCCCGACCTCAGACGACAGCGGGCGGATGTCGGCGGGGCCACGACCGTCGATGCGGACGCCCTCGTCGACGATGCGCTTGCGGACGATCTTCTTGGTCAGCGACCGCACGGCGGCCTTGATCTGCTTCTCCGCGGACTCGTCGTCGGCGAACTGCGGCAGGACGGCCTCGAGGATCGCCTCCTTGGCTGCGTCCTCGGCGACACCGCGCTCGGTCTTGTCGGCGATCTGCTGGCTGGCACCGATCTGCTCGGCACCCGCGGCCTCGACGGCGGCGAAGATCTCGTCGCTGTAGTCCACGCCCGGGGTGAACTCCATCTGCGGCTTGACGCCGGCCTGAGCGATCAGCTGGCGCTGCAGGGCGATGGCGTCCTTGATCGGACCCTTGGCGAAGTCGAGGCCGGAGGCGAGGACCTCTTCGTCGACCTTGGGGGCGCCGGTGGCGAAGTAGCGGAACGCGTTCTCGGTACCGCCGGCCTCGACCATCATCACGGCGACATCGCCGTCGTCGAGGAGACGACCGGCCACGACCATCTCGAACGTGGACTCCTCACCCTCCTGGTAGGTCGGGTGGGCGATCCACTCGCCGTCCTGGTCGTAGGCGATGCGCACGCAACCGAGGGGACCCTGGAACGGGATCTCGGAGATGCTCAGCGCGGCCGAGGCGGCGTTGATGGAGATGACGTCGTAGGGGTTCTCCTGGTCGGCACCGAGGATGGTGGCCACGATGTGCACGTCGTTGCGGAACCCCTCGGGGAACAGCGGACGCAGCGGCCGGTCGGTGAGACGGCAGGCCAGGATGGCCTGCTCGGAGGCCCGACCTTCACGACGGAAGAACGAACCGGGGATCTTGCCCGCGGCATAGCTGCGCTCTTCGTAGTCGACGGTCAGGGGGAAGAAATCGGTGCCGGGACGCACCGAGCTGTTGGCCGTCGCGGTCACGAGGACAGTGGTCTTGCCCATGGTGACGACGACCGAGCCGCCTGCGAGGCCGGCGAGCTTGCCGGTCTCGAGGGACATGGTCTTGTCTTCGGCACCCACGGTGCCGGAAACGGTGATGGCTTCCGCCATGTTGCTTTCTCCTTCCGGAGCGCCGCGCCTCCCCGACTCGGGTGAGGGCCAACGCTCCAGTGCTTCACCCGCGCGGACCTTCCGCTGAACGGGCACTCGATGCCGGAGCAGCAACTTCCCAGTTGGAGAGCCCCCGACGATGCCCAGGGATCTTCAACTGGCAGCTCCTGCCGCCGTACACGGAGATTGGTATGCAGTTTTCTCGGGGAACTCGTCCGTACCCATCGGCACGCCGGGCTCATTTGATTGGGATTTCGATCCGTGAATCGGGACCCTGTCGAGCCCCCTGGCGCCCGGTTTCGACCCCGAGAACCAGCCGAGCGGCCCGAAGGCCGCTCGTCGGATGATCTGTATTGTGCTACCTGCGGAGCCCGAGCTTGGCGATGATGGCTCGATACCGTTCGACGTCGTTCTCGGCGACGTAGTCCAGCATCCGGCGACGCCGACCCACCAACATGAGCAGACCTCGCCGGCTGTGATGGTCCTTCTTGTGGACCTTCAGATGCTCGGTGAGGTGGTTGATGCGATCGGTCAACAGCGCGATCTGCACCTCAGGAGAGCCAGTGTCGCTCTCGTGCAGTCGGTTGTCGGCGATCGTGTCTGCCTTCGGCGGGAGGTTCGCTGCCATGTTCATTCCTTGCTCGGGTGTCCTGACCCAGCTCCGTGGTTCGACCGTGCGAGACCTGGAGCCTGAGAACACGTCGAGCTCTTCGAGGAAGCACATCGGGCCAGGCCCGCTGCGGTCCCCGTACTCGTCGGGTTCCCGGGTAGCGGCCCACGAATGGGCCTTCAGGGAGGCTAGCGAGATCTGTGCGCGAAACCGCCCGGGACGGGGCGTGCGCCCGCCGCTCAGCTCTCGGCGAGAATCGTGCGGGCCTTGTCGATGTCCTGCTTGAGCTGAGTGGCCAGGGCATCGATGCCGTCGAAGCGTTGCTCGCTGCGAAGGAAGCACTCGAACTGCACCCGGGCCTCCTCGCCGTAGAGGTCCCCGTCGAAGTCGATGACGTGCGCCTCGAGCAGGGACTGCTCGGCGTGCTCGTAGAACGTGGGGCGTCGGCCGATGTTGATGGCGGCCATGTGCCGCTGGCCGTCGGGACGGATGTACCAGCCCGCGTACACGGCGTCAGCCGGCCAGGCCATGTGCTTGGGCACCGGGACGTTCGCCGTGGGGAAGCCGATGGTCCGGCCCCGCTGATCACCCTGGATCACGGGTCCTCGGATCTCGAAGCGACGCCCCAGCATGGCGTTGGTGGCCCGGATGTCGCCCCCGGCGAGCTTGCGACGGATGGCGGTCGACGAGACGGGCTCCGGCGCGTCATCGGCGACCTTCACCAGCTCGAGGCCGGTCACATCGATGCCGTGGGGCGCCCCGGCCGAGCGCAGCGAGTCCACGTTGCCCTCGCGGTCGCGACCGAAATGGAAGTCCTCACCGACGACGATGGCCTTGGCGCGGACTCCGTCGAGGAAGACCTGCTGGAAGAAGTCCGCGGCGGCCGTCTTGGCTCGTTCCTCGTCGAACTGGACGAGATACACGTAGTCGACGCCGACCTCGTCGAGCAGTTCCAGCTTCTGATCCAACGTGGTCAGCAGCTTCGGCGCGTTGGCGGGGCGGGTGACGAGCGCCGGGTGTTGATCGAAGGTCACGACCGCCGTCGCCAGACCGTCGGCTTCGGCGCGGGTCCGCAGGGTCTGCAACAGGGTGCGGTGTCCCAGATGGACGCCGTCGTACACCCCGATGCTGACCGCCGTCCCGGCGATGTCGTCCGGGACCGTCTGCCCGTCGTGGATCAGCTGCATGGCCATTGCAACGAAGCTATCGGCACCAACCCCCGTCTCCGTGAATCGGAGACGGGCGACTCAGGTCGCGGCGGGGGCGACGACGACCGTCGGCTTGACCGTCGATCCCCGATGCGGTTCATAGACCGCCAGCAACGCGCCGTCGGGGTCGAGGACCGCCCAGGGCCCGTCACCGTCCACAGCGAGGCGTTCGCGCTCGAGCACCTTGCCGATCCGGACGTCGACCAGAACATCGCCTTCCACCGTGACGCTGGCTCGATCGCGCAGTCCCTCGGCCATCGAGATCAGGCCCACCGACTCGAGCGGCGACGCGGATGACTCGTGAAAGCTCCCGATCGCGGTGCGGCGCAGCGTCACCACGTGGGCTCCCCCGCCGAGCGCGACGCCGATGTCGGCGGCCAGGGTGCGGACGTAGGTTCCCGACGAGCAGGTCACGGTCATCTCGAACACCTCGGCGTCGTCGGTGGCCTCGATGTCGAGGGCGTGGATCGTGACCGGCCGAGGTGTGCGCTCGACCTCCTTGCCCTCGCGAGCCAACTCGTGGAGGCGCTTGCCGTCGACCTTGACCGCCGAGACCATCGGCGGGATCTGCTCGATACGGCCGACGAACGAGGCCGCGGCCGTCCTGACCGCCTGGAGGTCGACCACTCCCATGTCGTGGGTGGCGGTGACGTCGCCGTCGGCGTCGAGGGTCGACGTCTCGACGCCGAGCCGGAACGTGGCCACGTAGGTCTTGGGCAACTCGGTGATGAAACGCAACAGCCGCGTGCCCCGACCGACGCCGAGGACCAGGACCCCGGTGGCCGGAGGATCGAGCGTGCCCGAGTGCCCGACCTTGCGCGTCCCGAGGATCCCTCGTGCCTTCGCCACCACGTCGTGGCTGGTCCAACCGGCTTCCTTGTCGACGACGGCGAAGCCGTCGGGTCCGCTGTCCCTGGCCTTGCCGCTCACTCCAGCTCGCCGGTGTCCCGGAGCTCGGACAGGATCTCCTCGACCCGCCCGCCACTCTGGATCGCGGGATCGGTGATGAAGAGCAGATCGGGCACACGACGCAGTCGGGCCTGGTCGCCGATCGCCTTCTTGATCGCACCCCGGTGCTCCTCGAGCACCTCGACGCTTCCGGTCATGTCGTCCTCGAGCGACGACAGGTAGACCCTCGCCAGCGTGAGTTCGGTGTCGACGTCCACGCCGGACACGCTGACCCAGCCCATCCGGTCGTCGTCGATCCGATCGATCTGGGACGCGATGATCTCGCGCAGCAGCTCGTTGAGCCGTGCGGTCCGGGGGTAGTCACGAGGGGCGTTGCGACGTCGCTTGGCCATGCGTGCAGGCTATCCCTCGACCCGGGCACCGCCGGCAGGCAGCGCAGCCACCAGCTCGATCTCGACGGCGGCGCCCAGCGGCAGACCGGCCACCGCGACCGTTGTCCGAGCGGGGAACGGCGCGGTGAACAGGGTCTCGTACGCCGCGTTCATCTCGGCGAAGTCATCCATGTCAGTCAGGTACACGTTGCACTTGACGACGTCCTCGGCACCGAGCCCTGCCGCCGCGAGCACGGCGAACAGGTTGGCCACACACTGCCGCGTCTGTGCGGCCACGCCCCCGCCGACCAACTCGCCCGTCTCGGGGTCGAGCGGCGTTTGACCAGCACAGAAGAGATGCCCGTTCGAACGCACCGCGTGGCTGTAAGGACCCACGGCGACCGCTCCGTCGACGTCGACCGCGTCCCTCACCGATCCATCTCCACCCACTCGCGATCGGCGTCGAGCACCTCGAGGTCAGGCAACGTCCACACGAACCGCTCGACGTCATCGAGCACCTGCGCGGCCTTCGTCGCGGTGGACGACACGGCGGCGACACCGACCGCGGCTCGCTGCCATGAGTCCTGATGATCGACCTCGGCCATCGCCACCGGGAATCGGTGGCGGCCGCCGTCGAGCACCGGACGCAGCAGCGCCCGCTTCTCCTTCAACGACTGCGCGCCGGGGAACCGCAACTCCAACCGCATCGCCATCACGTACATGGCAGGGGAGGCTACAGAAGTCTCGGTGTCGCGCCAGCGCTCGGACAGGTCCTCGAGCTGCTCGCGGGCGCGGCAGAGCCGCCCCTGCGTCGAGGGATTCCGAGGACCTGTGCGGCGGATGATCGCCGCACAGAGGTCAGAGTGCCCGCTCGAGCTCGACCTCGTCGAAGGTCTCGATGATGTCGCCGGGCTTGAGATCCTGGAAGTCGGAGAGGCCGATGCCGCACTCGTACCCCGCTGCGACCTCTCGGACGTCGTCCTTGAAGCGCTTGAGCGACGAGATCTCGCCCTTCCAGATGATGACGCCTTCCCGGAGGAAGCGAACCTTCGATCCACGGGTGATCTGACCGTTGAGCACGTAGCAGCCGGCGATGGCACCGATACGCGGCACGCGGAAGATCTCGCGCACCTCGGCGTCGCCGGTGACCACCTCTTCGAACTCGGGGGCGAGCATGCCGACCATGGCAGCCTCGATGTCCTCGAGCAGCTTGTAGATGATCTCGTAGTTGCGAACCTCGACGTGTTCCTGCTCGGCGAGTTCACGGGCCTTGCGATCCGGCCGGACGTTGAAGCCCAGGATCGTGGCGTTCGCGGCAGCGGCGAGCTGGACGTCGTTCTCGGTCACGCCACCGACGCCGCGGTGGACGAACGAGAGCTTCACGTCCTCGGTTTCGAGCTTCTTCAGGCTGTCGGTGACCGCCTCGAGCGAGCCGTTCACGTCGGCCTTGACGATCAGGTTCAGCGTCGCGGCCTCACCGGCCTTGATGGCGCTGAAGATGTCCTCGAGCTTCGCACCGCCAGCGGTGGCGGCGGCATCGCGACCCAGCGAGGCCACACGGGTGTAGTGCTCACGGGTGTCGGCGACGTCACGAGCGGTCTTCTCGTCCGGTGCCACGACGAACTGATCGCCGGCGTTGGCGACGTCGGAGAGGCCCAGGACCTGGACCGGCACCGACGGCCCGGCCTCCTTGACCTGCTCGCCCTTGTCGTTGATCAGGGCACGCACGCGACCCCACGCCGGACCGGCGACCATCGGATCGCCGACCTTGAGGGTGCCGTGCTGGACCAGCACGGTGGCCACAGGCCCACGACCGATGTCCAGATGTGCTTCGAGCACCGAACCCTGGGCACGCCCCTCGGGCGACGCTCGGAGGTCTTCGACCTCCGCCACCAGCAGCAAGCTCTCGAGCAGCTCGTCGATGCCGACGTTCTGCAACGCCGAGATCTCGTTGACGATCGTGTCGCCGCCCCAGGACTCGGGCACGAGCTCACGTTCGGCGAGCTGGCTCATCACTCGCTGCACGTCCGCGTTGTCACGGTCGATCTTGTTGATCGCGACCACGATGGGCACCTCGGCGGCGCGAGCGTGGCTCAGCGCCTCCTCGGTCTGGGGCATGAAGCCGTCGTCGGCAGCCACGACCAGGATGACGATGTCGGTCGAGTTCGCACCGCGAGCGCGCATGGCGGTGAAGGCCTCGTGGCCCGGGGTGTCGAGGAAGGTGAGCAGATCGCCATCGACCTCGGCCTGGTACGCACCGATGTGCTGGGTGATCCCGCCGGCCTCTCCATCGACGACGTTGGCGTTGCGGATCTGGTCGAGCAGCTTCGTCTTGCCGTGGTCGACGTGACCCATCACCGTGATCACGGGCGGGCGACCAGGCGTGTCGTCGTCGACCTCGATCTCGTCGTCGACATCGAGCTTCTTCATCAGCTCGAGTTCCTGCTCTTCGCCGGGATTGACGAGGCGGACCTCGGCACCGATCTCGGCGGCGAACAGCTCGATCATCTCGTCGGAGAGCGACTGGGTGGCCGTGACCATCTCGCCGTTCTCCATGAGGAACTTCACGACATCGGCAACGGTCCGGTTGAACTTGGGACCGACGTCGAGCGGCGTCGAGGCGCGCTCGACCACGACCTCACCCTCGGGGACCGGAGCGTCCTCGGGGGTGTAGGACGGCGCGTCCATCGGCTGGAGCTCTTCCTGGCGACGACGACGCCTGCTCTTGCGCCGACGCTGCGGCCGCTGGGGGCCACCTCGTCCGGGGGGACCACCACCGGGGCGAGGTCCACCACCGGGACCTCCGCCACCACCACCGGGACCCCCGGCGGGACCACGGTTGAAGCCACCGCCACCGCCACCACCGGGACGGTTGCCGCCGCCGGGGCGGCCCTGCGCTGGCGCGGGACCGCGACCGCCACGGCCGGGGGGAGGTGGAATCGGCTTGCCGGACGCCGAGCGCGGCGGACCGGGGGGAGGTGGAATCGGCTTGCCGGACGCGGAACGCGGCGGCGCACCGCGAGGTGTGGGCGGCGCGTCGAGCGATGCCGCCGGCGTCGGCGCATCGGCCGGGCGGCTCGGCGCCCGGGTCTCGGTGCGGGGCGCACTGGGCGGCGGGGTGGGCGGCGCCGGAGGCGGGTCGACCGGACGTGGTGGCCGAGCGCTTCCGCTGGACGTCACCACTCGGGACGGCTTGGGCGGCGCCGGAGGCGGGGTCGGGGTGTCCTCGACCGGCGCGGGATCGTCGGCCACGGGGGCCGGCGCGGGCTCGTCGGCCGCCACCGGAGCCGGCGCGGGCTCTTCGACCGGGGCCGGCTCGTCGGCCGGCGCGGGCTCATCGGCTGCCACGGGAGCCGGCGCGGGCTCATCTGCGGGCGCGGGCTCATCGGCTGCCGGTGCTTCGGCGGCCTCCGCCGGCTCAGCCGATGCCTTCTTGGAGGACTTCTTCTTGGCCGGCGCCTTCTTCGGCTCCTCGGGCTGTTCGTCGCGGATCAGCCCCTCGCGCTCGGCCTTGCGCCGGACGCGGTCCGCCTGAGCATCCACGATGCTCGACGAATGGCTCTTCACTCCGATGCCGAGGTCATCGCAGAGATCGAGCGTTTCCTTGTTCGTCAGTCCGAGCTCTCGGGCGAGCTCATAGACCCGTACTTTGGCTGGCAAGGTTTCGGTTCAACCCCTTGTCGGTGCTGGTCCCCTGCATGGTTCCCAGCTCGTCATCCTGTCATGCTCCGCAGTCTCGCTGCGAAGTCTCGAATTCTTCTGCGAGACCGGCAAGTGCGTCTCGGGGCACCTTCGTGCGAAAGGCCCGGTCGAAGCCGGCTCGTTTGATGGCGGCGTGGAGACACGACACCTCGGGGCACAACCAGGCGCCCCGGCCGGGCGCCGTCCGATCGAGCATCACCCGACCGTCGTCGCCCCGTGCGCATCGCACCAGCTCGGTGGCCGGACGACGGGTCCGGCAGCCGATGCAGGTGCGAACAGGTGTTATTCCTCCTCGCCTTCCTGTGTTGCGTCCCCGCTCGCGGGGCCGTCTTCGTCCTCGGTCGTGTCCTCGGCCGCGTCCTCGGCGCCATCGTCGTCGACGATCGCCTCGGCGGAGGCATCGGCCTCTGCCCCATCGGCATCACCGTCGGCGCTCTCGGCCCCATCGGCATCACCGTCGGCGCTCTCGGCCCCATCGGCATCACCGTCGGCTTCGTCGGCGACCATCTCGTTCCACTGATCGACGGTGATCGCGGGACCGCCGCCGGCGGGCTGCCACATCTGCTCGCCGGACTCGGCGTCCTCGATCCACTCGCCCTCGGCCCAGTCGACGTCGCCGTAGGCCTCTTCCTCGGCGAGCTGGGTCTCGGACTTGATGTCGACGCGCCAGCCCGTGAGGCGTGCGGTCAGGCGGGCGTTCTGGCCCTCCTTGCCGATCGCCAGCGAGAGCTGGTAATCGGGCACGATCACCTCGGCGGTCCCGGTGTTCTGGTCGATCCGCACCTCTTTGACCTTCGCGGGCGAGAGGGCCTTCATGACGAAGTCCTCCTGCTCCTCGGAGAAGGGCACGATGTCGATCTTCTCGCCACGCAGCTCGTTGACGACCATGCGAACGCGAGCGCCCCGGGCGCCGACGCAGGCACCGACGGGGTCGACGTTCGGGTCGTTCGACCACACCGCGATCTTGGTGCGGTGACCGGGCTCGCGAGCACAGGCCTTGATCTCGACGATGCCGTCGGCGATCTCGGGGACCTCGAGCTCGAACAGACGCTTGATCAGACCGGGGTGGGTTCGGCTCACCACGATCTGCGGGCCCTTGGCCGTCTTGCGAACCTCGACGATGTAGGCCTTGATGCGGGCGTTGGAGTCGGGTCGCTCGTTGGAGACCTGCTCGGCCTGGGGCAGCAGCGCCTCGACCCGGCCGAGGTCCAGCAGCGTGTAGCGGCTGTCGCTCTGCTGGATGATGCCGGTGACGATGTCGCCCTCGCGGCCGGCGTACTCCTCGTACTTGAGCTCGCGCTCCGCCTCACGGATGCGCTGCATCATGACCTGCTTGGCCGTCTGGGCGGCGATGCGGCCGAAGTTGTCGGGCGTGACGTCGAACTCGTCGCCGTAGGGCTCGCCGTCCTCGTCGAGCTCCTGGGCATAGACCCGGATGTCCATCGACTCGGGGTCGATCGTCACCCACGCGTACTCATACGCATCCGGCATCCGCTTGTATGCGGACTCCAGCGCGTCTGCGAGCGCAGCGAACAGCGTGTCGACGGAGATGCCTTTGTCGGCGGCGAGCGCTTGCAGCGCGTCCATCATCTCGTTGTTCATCGGGCGGCAGCCCTCCTCTCGGGCTCGGGACCC
Source organism: Acidimicrobiales bacterium (assembly GCA_965262315.1). Taxonomy (GTDB): domain Bacteria; phylum Actinomycetota; class Acidimicrobiia; order Acidimicrobiales; family UBA8592; genus JBCCFK01. The sequence goes on along the minus strand of CBDHFJ010000023.1, from coordinate 40,507 downwards.
GACTCGCCGGAGGCGTTCGGGGTCTTGGTGGTGCCGGCCTTGCCCGGCTTGGGGGCGGGGCCCCATTCGAAGACGGTGACCGCCTTCGTGACATCGGCGATGTCGACGGCGTGCTCGGTGCCGTCGACATCGAGCACGATCACGGCATCGTCCTCCACGCGGACGAGAACCCCGCGCAGACGCCGTTCGCCGTCCACGTGGGGCGCGAGCTTGACGTTGACGTCCTCACCGATGGCGCCGTGGAAGTGCACCGGGGTCCGAAGCTTGCGCTCGAGACCCGGGCTCGACACCTCCAGGGTGTAGGCACCTGGCATCGGATCGTGCTCGTCGAACTCGCGGCCGATGGCTCGGGTGAGCTCGGCCAGGTCGTCGAGGAGGACCCCGTCGGGACCATCGACGGTCACCCGCAGGTTCCCGCCGTTGAGCTCGACGTCGTAGAGCGACAGTCCCCTGGGGTCGAGCAGTGGCAGCACGAGTTCCGTGACGCGATCGACGATGGCCATGGCGGCGTGCTCCTTTCTCGACTCGGCGGGATCCGGCAGGCGGCTTTCGATCCACACGAACAAAGGCGTGGGCCCGGGCCCACGCCTGCTCCGAACGGATCAAGACGACAGATGACTATAGCTGCCTCGCCTCCGATTCGGGCGCTTGCCGCGCCGCAGCGGACCGAGACCACACCCCCCCCAGCGACGGGGCTGGCACGCGGGCCGTCAGACCTGGCTGAGCTCCGAGGCGGCTCCGACTCCCGCGTCTGGGCGCTCGTGGCCGGCCACCAAGCCGTTCAACGCCTCGATGCCCGCCACCACGCCCATGATCGTGGTCGACGCCTCCCGGACGTCGCTCGCGACCGACGAGGTGTGGTGCTGCTGAGCCGCGACCTCGTTGGCGGTCCGCTGCTGCAGGTCGAGGACGTCACGCATCGAGTCGGTCACGACCGCCACGGACTGCGTGGAGGCGACCATCTCGCTGCGGATGTCGGAGGTCAGGGCGCCGATGCGCAGTGCTGCGCCCGCAGTGGAGTTCGCGAGCTCCTTGACCTCGGTCGCCACCACGGCGAAGCCCTTGCCTGCCTCCCCTGCTCGGGCTGCCTCGATCGTGGCATTCAGCGCGAGCATGTTGGTTCGTTCGGCGATCTCGGTGATCAGCTCGACCATGGCGACGATCTCCTCGCTCCGAGCGCTGAGCGACTCGACGGTCGCCTGGGTGCCGGTCATGGCCGAACTCGCCTCCGCCACCATCGCCTCCGCCTCGTTCACCAACGTGCGGACCGCCCCGAAGCTCTGCTCGATCTCATCGATCGACGACCGGGTGCCCTGGATGCAGTCCCGCACGTTGTCGGACGAGGCGACGAGCTCGGCGCAGTGACCCTCGACGTCGGCAGCAACCGCACGCTGAGATTCCAGCCGCTCCCGCTGTTCGTCGGCCATCGCCGCGTTCTGCGCTGCGAGGTCGGCCTGCTGGGAAGCGAGCGTCGCCTGTTCGTCGAGCAGGCGTGCGGTCCGACGCGCCTGCGACTGCAGCGTCACCCAGTTGATCGCCAGGGCTCCGATCAACATCAGAACGAAGAGCACATGGACGCCCGTCCACAGGAGCAGGTTCTCCTGACCGCGCTCGTGCTCGAACACGAGGGAGGGGTCGTACAACCCGACCCCGACGTGATGCACCGCCGCATACGCCACGGTCGGAACGAACGGTCGCAGATCGACGTAGAGGGCGCACAGGGCGAGGACCACGAACCAGTGGAAGTGGGCTTCGGTGATCGAACCGCTGAAGTGGATCAGGATCGAAGCCGACACCACCAGCCCGAGCGACGCGGCCGTGGCGCGGACGACCCGACCCGTGAACAGGGCCGCCATCGCGGCGAACACGAGCGCCGGCGCCGACTCCAGCGCTGCGTGCCAGGGCTCGTAGCCACCGACCAGTCCGATGACGAAGAGCACCGGAGCGTGGATGGCGAGAATCCAGGTGATGATGCGATGGCGGCGCTCGAACTCCTCGTCGGAGATCGCCGATCCATCGGGGATGTGGTCACGAATGGTCGACCAGGTCATTCGGCCCAATCGGTGACGGCCCTGCGAGGTGTGAGGCAACGCGTGCGACTCCGGACATCGTCCACGCCGACGCGACGACGGCCTCAGATCTTCCGGATCAACTCGACCCGCGTTCCCGAGTCGTTCGCGTCCTCGCCCTGATCGGCCAACAACCGCTGCCGATCCTTCTCCGCCTCTCGGGCGGCCTTCTCGGTGTCGACCCTGGCCAGCGCGGCGTCGGCACCGTGTTCCGCGATGTAGGTGGCCCACTCGACGAGCTGCTCGACCATCTCGTCCTCGGGCACGACCGCAACGTTCTGGCCCTTGACGAACAAATGACCGCGCTTGTTCCCGGCCGCAATGCCGATGTCGGCGTCGCGGGCCTCGCCCGGTCCGTTCACGACACAACCCATCACGGCGACCTGGAGCGGGATCTCCTTGTCGGCGAAGGCGTCCTGGGCCTGCTCGGCCACCGCGTACACGTCGATCTCGGCCCGGCCACACGACGGGCAGGCGATCAGATCGACGTTCTTGCGTTCACGCAGGCCCATCGCTTCCAGCAACTGCCGGCCGGCCTTGGCCTCCTGGACCGGATCCGCGGTCAGCGAGTAGCGGATGGTGTCACCGATGCCCTCGGCCAGCAGGGTGGCGATGCCCGCGGTGGACTTGACCAGACCTGCCGGCGGCGGGCCCGCTTCGGTGACGCCGAGGTGCAGTGGATGGTCGGTGACCTCGCTGAGCTGACGGTAGGCGTCGATCATCAGCGGCACCGACGAGGCCTTCACCGAGATCTTGACCAGGTCGAAGTCGACCTCTTCGAAGTAGCGAAGCTCGTCCTGTGCAGACTCGACCATCGCCTCCGGCGTGACCTTGTCGCCGTACTTGGCGTACAGATCCGGGTGGAGGGATCCGCCGTTGACCCCGATCCGGATGGGGATCCCGCGGTCCTTGGCCTCCGCCGCCACCAGCTTGATGTGCTCGGGCTTCTTGATGTTGCCCGGGTTGAGCCGCAGACAGTGCACCCCGGCCTCGAGCGCCGCCAACGCCATCTTGTACTGATGATGGATGTCCGCCACGATCGGCACCGGCGAACGCGGCACGATCTGGGCGAGGCCCTCCGCGGCCTCGATCTCGTTGCACGTGCATCGCACGATGTCCGCGCCTGCCGCAGCCAATCCGTAGATCTGCTGCAACGTGCCCTCGACGTCGGCGGTCTTGGTGGTCGTCATCGACTGCACCGTGATCGGCGCGCCGCCACCGACCGGCACGTCGCCGACCATGATCTGTCGGGTGGGGCGTCGCTCGAACCCAGCGGTCACGTCCATCCGTTCAGTCTACGAGCCCGCACCGTGTTGCCAGGGGCCAAGCGACGGCTTGACGAGGATCAGAGGCTGATGGGATCCGCGATGTCGAGATAGATCGCGGCGAGGCCCACGCTGGTCATCAACAGGACCACGGCGTAGGCGATGGGGAGCGCCTTGGCGACGTCGGCGTGGTACCGACGGCCCTTGCGGCTCCGAAGTCGCTCGTAGGTTCCGATCACCACATGGCCACCGTCGAGCGGCAACAACGGCGCCAGGTTGATGATGCCCACGAACACGTTGATCGAGAAGAAGAAGATCGCCAGGCCGACGAGGCCCTGCTCGGTGAGCTGGGCCCCCAGGCGTGTGGCCCCCACCAGCGAGAGGATGCGGCCCTCGTCGTCGCTGGCGGTGTCGCCGCCACCGGCGCTGACCGCGGCGTCGTCGCCGCCGGTGTCGCCGAGACGCCCGAAGAAGTCGGCCAGGCCGCTCGGGCTGAAGATGTCGCCGATGGCGACCACCGTGTCCTTCGCCGTGGTGCCGAACACCTGGAACGTCTCCGGCACCGCGCCGATGACCCCGAACTGTTCGCGGGGAAGATCAGCGGTGGAGGTGGCCACGCCGAGACGGCCGAGGCCGGTGTCGGCGTTGACGCCGATCGCTCCCGACAGCGTGACGATCTCGCCGTCTCGCAACACGTCGAAGGTGACCGTCTCCCCGGCCCGCTCCTCGACGAAGACCCGCATGTCGTCGAAGGTCTCGAAGGCGATGCCGTCGCCGGCGACGACCTTGTCGCCGGGCTCGATGCCGATCTCGGCTGCCGCGAGCTCGGCCGGAACCTCACTGACGGTCCACTCCGTGCGGTCCAGTTCCAGGCCACTCGAGACGAGCACGGCGTACAGCGTCACGAGCGCCATCAGGAAGTGCATGCCCGAACCGGCGACCGCCACCAACATCCGTTTCGGGTAGGAGGCCTGGCGGTACGTCCTGGGCTCGTCGACCGGATCGACCTCGTCCAGGTTGTTCATGCCGATGACCTTCACGTAGGCCCCGGCCCAGATGCCCTTGATGCCGTACTCGGTCTCACCGCGCTTGAAGGACCAGAGGCGAGGGCCGAACCCGATGAAGAACTCGGTGGCCTTCATGCCGCCCCACTTGGCGGCGAGGAAGTGCCCCAACTCGTGCATGAAGATCATGAACACGAGCGCCAGGACGACGACGATGTACTCCCAGCCGGCGGCGATGCCGAGCCAGGCGAGCAAGCCCCCGAGAATGGCGAGGCCGACCCAACGGTTCTCCTCGATCTCGGGCTGCTGCACGGTGGGCGGGCCCTGCCGCGGCGCGCGGTGCGCGACGTCCTCGGCGGCGTTGACGGCTTCTGGAATGACCTCGGTCATCGTCGGTTCTCGAGCACCTTGGTGGTCGCCTCTCGGGCCCTGCGGTCGATGTCGTAGACAACATCGGCACTCTCGGCAGATGTTCCATCGAATTGCTGGAGAACTTCCTCCAGCAGGTCCGGGATACCCACCCAGGAGATGGCCCCGTCCAGGAACGCCTGCACGGCAACTTCGTTCGCTGCATTCAACCACGCCGGTGCCGTCTCTCCAGCGCGGCCCGCCTCGAACGCGAGCCGCAGGCACGGGAAGGCGTCGAGGTCCGGGGGTTCGAAGTCGAGACGTGACAACGACGTCCAGTCGATCCGCCCGAACGGCGAGGTGATGCGGTCGGGGTACGCCAGCGCATACCCGATGCAGAGCCGCATGTCCGGCATCGAGAGCTGCGCCATCGTCGAGCCGTCGGTGAACTCGACCATCGAGTGCACGACGGACTGCGGGTGCACCACCACCTCGATGTGGTCGTAGCCGGTCCCGTACAGCTCGTGTGCCTCGATCACCTCGAGGCCCTTGTTCATGAGCGTCGAGGAGTCGACCGTGATCTTGGGTCCCATGCTCCAGGTGGGATGGGCCAGCGCGTCCTCGACCGTCACCTGACCGAGCTCTTCGCGTGTGCGTCCCCGGAACGGACCGCCCGACGCCGTCAGCACCAAACGAGCCACCCGGCCCGGCCGCCCGGTCTCGGCCAACTCCTCGTTGGCGCGCAGGCACTGGTGCAGCGCACAGTGCTCGGAGTCGACGGGCACCAGCTCGGCGCCGGGCGTCTGCCGAACCCGCTGCACCACCGGACCCGCGGCGATCAGGCTCTCCTTGTTGGCCAGCGCCAGGCGCTTGCCGGCCTCGAGCGCGGCGAGGGTCACGGGCAGCCCGGCGAAGCCCACGACGCCGTTCACGGCCACATCGGCCTGCCGGGCCACATCGGCAAGGGCTTCCGGGCCATGGTGGACACGGACGCCGGTTCCGACGGCCTCGGCGACCGCCGCGGCCGCATCTGCGGTGGCCATGACCACGACCTCGGGGCCGAACTCACGAACCTGGTCGACCACCGGCCCGACCGACGTTCCCGCCGCGAGGGCGATCACCCGGTAGCGGTCCCCCTCGGACCGCACGACGTCGAAGGTCTGGGTACCGATCGAGCCCGTGGAACCCAGTACCGAAATGGTGGTCACAGCGGCGAAGTCTACGAGCGGGGTGGACTCGGGCTCGTGCCCAGCGGCCCCTAGGCCAGCAGCCGGACGACGAAGTAGACGGTGGGCAAGACGAACAGGAGGGCGTCGAAGCGGTCGAGGACGCCGCCGTGGCCGGGCAGGATGCTCCCCATGTCCTTGATGCCGAGATCTCGCTTCATCAGCGACTCGGCCAGGTCGCCGATGGGCGCCACCACCGCGGCGGCAACGGCCACCAGCACCGCGTCGATGGTGCCGAACGGCTCGCCCGAGAACGGGTCGATGCCGACGATGCCGACCACCACCAGCCCGACCGCCACCGTGGCCACCATGCCGCCGAGCAGACCCTCGACGGTCTTGTTGGGGCTCGCCTCGCTGAGCGGCGACCGTCCGATGGCCCGACCGACGAAGTAACCACCGACGTCGTAGCCGATCGCCAACACCACGGCAGTGAGCACGAGACCGAGTCCGTCGGGCGTGTCGAGAAGGATCGCGGCGTAGCTGCCCAGGACCCCGATGTACACCACGCCCAGCACGGTCACGCCCAGGTTGGGAACCGGCCGCTCTGTGGTGACGCCCATCAGATACCAGAGCGCGCCGAAGATGACCGTCAGCACCAGGACCACACCGATGGCCGACTCTCCGCGCCAGTAGACGGCCAGGGGCATGGCGGTGGTGGCCGTCAGACCGAGCAGGGTCGCCGGCTGGTACCCGACCTTGCGCAGGCTCACGAAGAACTCCGAGGCCGCCATCGCCAGCACTGCGGCGATCAAGAGCAGGGTCGTGGGCTTGCCGATGACGAGACAGAGGATCGCCACACCGGCCATGACGGCAGCGGTGGCGATCCGTGGCAGCAGATCCGGTCCTCCGGAGCCTCCGGGCTGTGGCGGCATGCCCGGGTTGGCGGCACGCGACGGGGTGTGCTCGGCCTCCTGGCGGCGCTGGCGCGGATCCTCGGCGGTGTCGTAGCTGAAGAAGTCGTCCTCGACCTGGCCGCCGCCGATCCGCACCGGTGGGGCCGGCTCGGGATCGGGGTCGGGCACGGGCTGGAGCGCGGGACCGCCGGGATCGTCATCGGCCCACCGAGGGCCCGAATTCGTCAACGACGACCATGCCGCCATGTCGTCGTCGCCCTCGGCCGCGAGGCGCGGCAACTCGCCGGTGCCGGGCTCGGTCCAGTGCGGAAGACCGTGGTCCTCGTCACCGAACACCGAAGCGGAGTCTGGGTCGTTGGGGTCGTTGTCCACGTGGGACCTCCTGGGTGCCGATCGCCGAGGCGATCAGACCTCCATCAGTTCCTGTTCCTTGGCGGCCAGCGCGTCGTTGATCGCCGACTCGCTCTGCTGGGTCATGGTGTCGAGCTGCTTCTCGGCGCGGACGACGTCGTCGTCGGACGCATCGCCGTCCTTGCCCAACTGCTCGAGGTCCTGGCGGCCGCTGCGGCGAGCGTTGCGCACGGCGATCCGACCGTCTTCGGCCATGTTCTTGACGACCTTCACGAGGTCCTTGCGGCGCTCCTCGGTGAGCGGCGGGAAGTTCAACCGCAGCACCACACCGTCGTTGGATGGCGTGAGCCCCAGGTCGGCGAGCTGGATCGCCTTCTCGATCGACTCCATCGCGCCCTTGTCGAACGGGGCGATCACCAACAGCTGGGCCTCGGGGACCGAGAAGCTGGCCAGCTGCTGCAGCGGGACCTCGCTGCCGTAGTAGTCGACGGGGATGCGTTCGACGAGCGCTGGACTGGGCCGGCCCGTGCGGATGGTGGAGAACTCGTGGCGCGCGTGAGCAACCGCCTTGTCCATTCGCTCCTCGGACTCGAGGAGGATCATCTCGATCATCTCGTCGCTCACATCGGTGCCTTTCGGTTGCCTCGACCACGGATCGCCGTGGATGAGGCGACCAACGATACCGCGTGGCCGTTTGCGGCCGGACCCCGGGCCGAAGCCCACGAGCCGACTGCCGGCACACGTCGGCGCAGGTCAGGAGACCAGCGTACCGATGGGGTCGCCGGCGAGGATGGACCCGACGTTGCCGTCGCCCATGAGGTCGAACACCACGATGGGCAGGTCGTTGTCCATGCAGAGGGTGATGGCCGTGGAGTCCATGACCTTGAGGCCGCGGTTGATCACCTCGATGTAGGAGACCGTGGGCAGCAGCTCGGCGTCGGGGTTGGTCTTGGGGTCGTCGGTGTAGACACCGTCCACGCCCGAATGGGTGCCCTTGAGCACGGCGCCGGCCTCGATCTCGACGGCTCGCAGCGCAGCAGTGGTGTCGGTGGTGAAGAACGGATTGCCCGTGCCGCCGGCGAAGATCACCACCCGACCCTTCTCGAGATGGCGCACCGCTCGGCGTCGGATGTAGGGCTCGGCGACCTGCGACATGTGGATGGCGGTCTGGACCCGCGTGGGCTGGTCGAGCTGCTCGAGCGTGTCCTGGAGCGCCAGGCCGTTCATCACGGTGGCGAGCATGCCCATGTAGTCGGCCTGGGCCCGGTCCATGCCGGCGCCGGCGCCGGTCATGCCTCGCCAGATGTTGCCGCCTCCGACGACAACGGCGAGCTCGACGTCGTACTCCCCGCGGGTCTTGACGATCTGGCGGGCGATGTCCTGCACGACGTGGCCGTCGATGCCGTACCCCGCCTCACCGGCGAACGCCTCGCCCGAGAGTTTGAGCACCACGCGCTTCCACCGAGCTTCCTTCATGCACCACTCCCTGGGTCGACCCGCAGTCCGACCGAGACCCTATCCGCGGGCGCACGCGCGCTCGCGGCAGCCGGAGCGCGCGGCGAGCGGCCGAAAACGGCGTTTCGGAGGCCGACGAGGTCAGCCTCCGAACACGTGGAGGGGGTCGCAGGAGGCAGGGGCAACGCCGGAGCCCCGTGCGCCGGCGACTACTCCCCGATGTACGCCTGGACGAAACGGGTGATGGAGCCGCCGCCGAGCTTCTGCTCGACGGTCTCCTTCTCACCGAAGACGCCCTGCTCGAGCAGGACCCGCTCGGACAGCCACTTGTTGACGCGGCCCTCGACGATCTTGTCCCAGGCCGCCTCGGGCTTGCCCTCGGCCTTGGTGACACCGAGCGCGGCCTCGCGCTCCCGCTCGATGTCGTCCGCGGGGACCTCGTCGCGGGTGAGCGCGGCGGGCTTGGCGAAGGCGATGTGCAGGGCGATCTCGTGGAGTGTGCCGGCGTCGACGCCCTGGGCCTCGATCACCACACCGTTGATGCCTCGACCCTCGGCATCGGTGTGCAGGTAGGCGTCGATGGTGGCATCGGCCGCGCCGTCGATCAGCGCGACGGTGCCGAGCTGGATGTTCTCCTTCTTGGCGATGCGGAGATCGTCGATGGCGGTCGCCTTCTGCTCGACGGCGGACTCACCTCCGGCGAGCACCAGATCGGCCAGCTCCTGGGTCAGCGCCAGGAAGTCCTCGGCCTTGGCCGAGAAGTCGGTCTCGCTCTGGAGCTCGACCAGGGCGACCTTGTTGCCGTCCTGGGCGATGGCGATGGCGCCGTCGGCCGAGTCTCGATCGCTGCGGCTCTCGGCCTTGGCCAGGCCCTTCTCGCGCAGGGCCTGGAGTGCGGCATCGTGGTCGCCACCGGCCTCGGTCAGGGCCTTCTTGGCGTCCATCATGCCGGCGCCGCTGGCCTGACGGAGGGCCTGGACGTCCTTTGCGGTGAAGTCAGCCATTGGTTTCAGGACTCCTCGGTGGATTCGGGGGTTGGGGATTCCTGGGTCTCGGTCTGCTCCGGAGCGGCGGCCTCGGGGGCGGGCTCCTCGGCTGCAGGCTGCGCCGGTGCGGGCTCCTCGGCCGGCTGGGCGATGCTCTGGGCGACACGCGCCTCACGTTCGGCGGCGGCTGCGGCGGCCTCGGCGCGGGCCTGCTCCTGGCGGGCGGCCACCTCGGCCTCCTCCTCGGCACTGCGCTGCATCGTGGCTTCGCCCCGCTTGGCGGCGATGAGGCGGCCCTCTTCGACGGCCTCGCAGATGATGCGGCACATGAGCTCACCGGAACGGATCGCGTCGTCGTTGCCCGGGATCACGTAGGTGATGATGTCGGGGTCGCAGTTGGTGTCGACCACGGCGATGGTGGGGAGGCCGAGCTTGTTGGCCTCGGTCACCGCGATGTGTTCCTTCTTGGTGTCCAGCACGAACACCGCCTGCGGCAGCTTCTCCATGTTGCGGATACCGCCGAGGTTGCGCTCGAGCTTGGTGAGCTCACGGCTCAGCAACAGCGCTTCCTTCTTGGGCATCGCCTCGAACTCACCGGAGTCCCGCATGCGCTGGTACTCCTTCATCTTGCCGACCCGCTTGGCCATCGTCTCGAAGTTGGTCAGCATGCCGCCCAGCCACCGCTGGTTGATGTACGGCTGGCCGCAACGCTCGGCGAAGGACTGCACGCCGTCCTGGGCCTGCTTCTTGGTGCCCACGAACAGGACCTGGCCACCGTCGGCGACGGTGTCGCGGACGAAGGTGTAGGCGTCGACGATGTGCGACAGGGTCTTCTGGAGATCGATCAGATAGATCCCGTTGCGCTCCCCGTAGATGAATCGCTGCATCTTGGGGTTCCAGCGCCTGGTCTGGTGTCCGAAGTGGACGCCCGCTTCCAGAAGCTGTCGCATGGTGACGACAGGTGCCATCGGTTGTGCTCCTTCCCATCGGTTCAACGAATCCCCGGGCCCACACCGCTGACGCGGCGACCGTGGGTGGCCCGAGGTGAAAGTGTCAGGTGGTCCCGGATGGAACCACCCCGGAAGTGTAACGGCGTCCATCGTGAGGCCCCACCTGTGACGAGGGGGGTACCCGTGCGCGGCGGCACCCGACCCGGCCGGGGGATCAGCCGGGCCGGACCACCGGGGCCCGGACCGAACAGCACGGCCGGGTCGAGGTAGGTCGACCCCCGACGGAGACCGAAGTGAAAGCGATCACCGGTCGTCCCGACGACGTCGCCCGGCCGAACCCCGTCGCCGACCGACACGTGGACCGTGGCCAGGAACGAGTACGAGGTCCGGAGCCCGGCGGCATGGTCCACCGTCACGTGCAGCGTTCCGCCGACCGGACCCGCGAAGGCCACGATCCCACCCAGCACGGCCCGCACATCCGAGCCCGGCGCCGTGGCGTACTCCCACCCGCGGTTGCCCGGCGCTCCCGTGTGAGCGGGCGGCCGGAACGAGTCGACGACGATGCCGTCCACGGGTGGTGGTGCCTGCGCGAGCGCCGCGGTGGCGGCGAGGACCAGGACCACCGCGACCAGCCCGGTGACCAGGGCGCGACGAATACGAATACGAGCCATCGGGGCTCCCTTCGGCTGTGCCCACGAGGGGGCGGAGCTTCAGGGGGAAGCTGCGGCGACGTCAGTCGCGAGTTGCGGCGAGCATGCGAGCCCGCAGCTGGAGCACCGCCTTGCCGTGGATCTGACAGACCCGCGACTCACTCACACCGAGGATGGTGCCGATCTCGGCCAACGTCATCGACTCGTAGTAGTAGAGGCCGAGGACGGTCCGCTCCCGATCCGGGAGTGCCAGGATCGAGTTGGCCAGGATCTGTCGCACCTCGCTGGCTTCGAGCTGCCCGCCCGGCCCGGGGCCGTCGTCGGCCACGGTGTCACCGACGCTGACACCTTCGGCACCACTGGCGCTCACCATCTCGTCGAGGCCGAGGATGCCGCCGCGGGCGATCTGGCCCAGCGTGTTCCGGAGGTCGTTGAGCGAGAGGCCGCTGCGGTCGGCCAGCTCGTCCTCGTCGGGGCTCCGGCCCTGGTCGGCCTCGAACGCCGCCATGGCGGTCTCGATGCGGCGGGCCTTCGCCCGGACGGAACGGGGGACCCAGTCCATCGAGCGGAGCTCGTCGAGGATCGCGCCCCTGATCCGGGGGATGGCGTAGGTCTCGAACTTGAAGCCGCGTTCGACCTCGAACTTCTCGATGGCGTCGATGAGCCCGAACATGCCGTAGCTGACCAGGTCGCCCTGCTCGACCGTGGACGGGAGGCCGGTGGCGACGCGAGCCGCCACGTACTTCACCAACGAGGCGTAGTGCAGGATGAGCTGGTTCTGGAGATCGGACGCGCCGGTGCTCTTGTAGTCGGCCCAGAGCTGTGCGGTGTCGGTGGTCTCGGTCATGCGCGGGGGTGGGACTGCTCGACGACGCGGCGGAGCCGTTCCTTGGAGACGTGGGTGTAGATCTGCGTCGACCCGAGGTCGGCGTGCCCGAGGAGCTCCTGCACCTCTCTGAGGTCGGCGCCACCATCGAGCAGATGCGTAGCGTAGGTGTGTCGGAGCGCGTGCGGGTTGACCGGCGCGGCGGCCCGGCGGTCCAGGACACGTCGGACGTCTCGTGGGGTCATGGGGCGCCCCACCAGATTCAGGAACAGGGCATCGCGGCTCTCGGGGCCGACCAGCACGCTTCGACCTCGCTCGATCCACGCGTTGACCGCAGTGAGCGAGGGTTCGGAGAGGGGAACCAGCCGCTCCTTGTTCCCCTTGCCCAGCACGCGCACCAGAGCCAAGGACCGGTCCACGTCGGCAGCCGTCAGGCCACAGAGCTCGGAAACGCGCAGGCCACTGCCGTAGAGCAGCTCGAGGAGCGCGTCGTCGCGGAGCCGGCGGTGCTCGTCGTCGTCGGCGATGGCTGGACGCGGGTTGTCCAACAGGACCTCGATCTCCTCGGACCGGAGCACCCGGGGCAGCCGTCCGTCGCCCGCGGGCGCCTGGAGCCCCACCGTGGGATCGGCTTCGACGAGGCCCCGCCGCAATGCCCAGGCGAAGTACCGCCGAGCCGACGACGCCTTGCGCGCGATCGTCCGGCGGGCGTAGCCCTGATCGATCAGCCACGCGAGCCATGCACGCAGGTGCCGGCGAGTCAGCCCGCCGGGCGCGTCGATGCCCAGTTCCGCTGCCCAATCGCCCAGCGCCGCCACGTCGCGTCGATAGACCGCCGCCGTGGCGGGGCTGACCGACGTCAACGCATCGGCGAAGTCGGTGAGCTCCCAACGCACGAGGCCAGGGTACCGAGGGAGCGACGGAGGAGAAGCGCATGACCGCGTTCGGTGGCACATTCATGGGTCGATCGGCCCGGACGTGGACCCGATTCGCTGCACGCGCTCGTACCACGGGCCCCGCGACGACACGAGGCCGAGGCTGGCCAGTTCGTCGAGCGCGAGCGCCACCTCGGCGATGGTGAGACCCGAACATCGGACGAGCTCGTCCAATGAGGCCGGGAGCCACCCCAATGCATCGAGGACCGAGCCTCCCACCGCTGAGACGCGCCCGGGGTCTCGGGTCGAGGCGGTGGGTGGAGCGACCAGGCCGAGGATCTCGAGCACGTCGGTCACCGCGCAGAGTGGGTGCGCGCCGTCGGCCAGGAGCCGGTTGGTCCCGAGTGAGACGGCGCTGCGGATCGGGCCCGGGACCGCGAGCACCACCCGACCCCGATCGAACGCCTGGGATGCGGTGTAGAGCGATCCGCCCTGCTCCGCCGACTCGACGACGATCACGATGTCGGCCAGGCCGGCGATGATCCGGTTCCGAGCCGGGAAACGCCAGCGCTCCGTCGGGGCTCCTGGTGGCGTCTCGCCGCACACCAGGCCAGCCGCCGCGACCTCGTCCCACAGCAGCGAGTTCTCGCGCGGGTAGGGCTGATCGATCGCCGTCCCGACCACGGCGACGGGCGGTGCACCGGCGGCGTCGAGCGCTCCCCGGTGGGCGGCGGCGTCGATCCCACGGGCGAGGCCCGACACCACCGAGACCCCGGCTGCGGCAAGCGTCGAGCCGAGCTCGTACGCCAGGTCGCGGCCGTACCGGGTGCAGCGCCGAGTGCCGACGATCGCCACCCGCGGCGCGGCGAGGCGTGACGGGTCGCCCCGGGTGAAGAGGAGCTCGGGCGGCTCCGGATCGTCGACCAGCGGCTCCGGGAATGCCTGGCCCCGACGCCACAGCGCGCCGAGTCCTCCCGCACGCAACGACCGCCACCGCTCCCCCACGTCCATGTCCGCGGCCGCGGCCCACCAGGCGTCCAGGCGGTCCGGTCGCTCCGCGGCGGCCGCCACCCGGCCGTCGTGTGCACAGAGCAGGTCCCAGACACGCTCCGGTTCGCCGAGCTCGAGCAACGCCCGGAGTCGGGCGGGACCGACCGCGGGCAGCAACGAGAGCGCCATCACGAACGCTTCCGGGGGCATCGTGCTCATGCGGCACTCACCCCATCGAGCGGCTCCAGGACCGGTGGACGCAACGCCAGGGCCGCGGACACGTGGCCGGCCCCGATCGGGTCACCGTCTCCCACGAGGTCGGCGAGGGTCCGAGCCACGCAGCGCACCCGATGCACCCCGCGAGCGCTCAGGCGGCCATCGTCGATGGCTCGGGCCAGCAGGGCGATGGCATCCGCGGACAACGGCGCCAGTTCGTCCGCGTCTCGAGGCGAGATCGAGACGTTGGCGGGGATGCCGCGTGCCATCGCCACCGCACGGGCCACCGCCACCCGCTCGGCCACGGCTTCGGTGGGTTCACCCCGTTCCGGAGCGAACAGATCGCTCGATCGAGGTCGGGTGACGTGGACGCGCAGGTCGAACCGGTCGAGCAGCGGCCCGGACAGCCGACGCAGGTAGCGAGTACGAGCGAGCGGCGAGCATCGACAGCCGCGCGCTCCGATGGGGTCGGCCTCGCCGCAGGGGCAGGGGTTGGTGGCGCCGACCAGGACGAAGCGGGCGGGAAACGAAACCGAGCCGTGTGCCCGCGCCACCCGGACGGCGCCGTCCTCGAGGGGTTGTCGCAGCGCGTCGAGCACCGGGGCCGGGAACTCCCCCAGCTCGTCCAGGAAGAGGACACCACCATGCGCGCTGCTGATCTCACCCGGGCGCATCTGCCGGTGTCCGCCACCCACCAGGGAGATCACCGAGCTGGTGTGATGCGGCGCACGGAATGGCGCACGGGTCACGAGGCCGCGCGCCGGGAGAGGGATACCGGCAGCCGAGTGCACGCTGGTCACCTCGAGCGCGTCCTCGGGGGACAGCGGGGGCAGGATGCCGGGAATCGCCTTTGCCAGCATGGTCTTGCCCGCCCCCGGCGGCCCGACCATCAGCAGGTGGTGACCGCCCGCCGCTGCCACCTCGGCCGCCTTTCGGGCCACGGGCTGGCCCTGCACGTCGGCGAGATCGACCTCGGGCGGCACCGAGGCCGGCGCCGCCGGAGCCGAGAACGACGGCCACGGGCACTCTCCCATCAACGTCTCGACGCACTCCCGCAGATCCGTCACCGGCAACAGCCGCGTCAGCGGCACCAGCGCGGCCTCGGCCGCATTGTCGGGTGCGACCACGGCGACGTCGCCCTCGGCCGCGGCGGTCAGCGGCAGCGCCCCCGGCACCGGCCGCAGCGCGCCGTTCAGGCCCAGTTCGGCGATGAACGCGACCCCGTCGATGTCTCGCTGCGGGATCTGACCCGACGCCGCCAACACGCCCATGGCGATCGCCAGGTCGAGTCCTGCGCCCATCTTGGGCACCCCGGACGGCGCGAGGTTGACGGTGATCCGGGTGTCTGGCCACCATCTCCCGGAGTTGACGACGGCGGCGCGCACCCGGTCCCGCGCTTCCTTGCACGGACCATCGGGCGACCCGACCACGGTGAAGCTGGGCAACCCTGCGCCGACGTGGACCTCGACGGTGATGGGGCGCCCACGGATTCCGTGAAGCGTTGCGGACGACGCGGTGGCCAACATGGTGACCTCCTGAGGACTGGATGCCTGGAGGCCAGCTGTCGGTCAGCCGGCGAAACCGTTGGGAGCACCGTATCGAGGCACAGTGACAGTCCGGGCCGCCACACGGTGCATGAGCGCGGCGGGGACCGCCGGTCCCGGCCGAGAGCGCCGCTGTACGCTGCACCGATGGAGAAGTCGGATGCGGCGAACGCGCTCTCCGAGCAGTGCGGCGCCTGCGGCCAAGGGCTCGGAGCCGGCGTCGACTCGATCGCGGTCGCAGGGCGACGGTTTCATCCCGGCTGCGTCGAGCCCGAGAGCCATGGCGGGGTGGGCCCGAGGATGCTGGCCCGAGTGCGGCACTGGGCGAACGCGCTCGGATGGGCCCAGGGCGCCTGAGCGGGAAGCGTCACCGCCGTTGAACCGCCCCCGCACGCCTGGACCGGAGGCGGCCCTACCCCTCCCTGACACGAATGCCTCTGGCCGCCAGAGCGGAGCGGAACCGACGAAGCTTGGGCGGCGTGAAGAACCGTCCCTGTGACATGAGGCCACAGCGCACGCGGACTCCGCCGTCGGTCTCGAAGCGGACCGGCGCTGGGACGGACGACGGTTTCGCGGGGATGACGAAGATCGAGTCGGCGTAGGCAGCAGTTCGCAGCACGCCCTGAGCCATGACCCGAACCTCGCACACGTCGTCATCGAACGAGACGTGGTTGCGCACGCCCACCCACTCCGAAGCCGCGAGCCCACCCGCGACACCCGAGAGGCACACCGCACTCACCCAGGCCGGGGTCGCATCGTCCGCAGTGATCAGAAACCAGATGAGCACGGCAGCAGCGCAGGCCCAGAAAGGTCGGAGTCGGCCCACGAGGTCGTTGTACCCGAACCGCCACCGCACGTTCCCACCGCTCACTCGCACAGGGGGCGACCCTCTTCGGGGCGGTAGCGGTGCGTGGCCGCCTCGCCGGGCACACGGATCAGGAGGGTCTCGTCGTCGAGCAGTTCCAGCTCGAACTCGATGACAGTGCCACCGCGCGGCCAATCGCCCACGGCGCGCCAGGTCTGGTCGTTGACCTTCGCGCTGAGCCACTCGAAACCGCAGTGCCCGTTGATGCCGACGAACCTCGTCTCCCCCGGTTCCAAGTCGACGACGAACGAGGCGGTCGGCAGATCGGTGGTCGGGCCGGCGCTGCAGGAGGTCAGGCAAGCCACGGCGAGCACGGCGCCACCAAGCATGCGTGCCATCCCGTCTCCCCCTCGGCCCAGCCGCGCGCCGTCGCAGTAGAAACCTACCAACTGCAGAACCGGCCCGATCCCGGAACGCAGATCGGGAACGGCGCTTCGTTGGCTCAGTTCAGGACGTCGCGGACGTAGCGGACGACCGCCTCGATCTCGTCGTCGGCGAGCTTGCCGCCGAACGACGGCATACCGGAGCCCTTGCCCTCGGTGACCACCTCGATCATCGACTCGATCTCCGGGAACCGGTCGAGGGCGCGGCCGCCGTTGAGCGGCTTGCCTCGGCCACCCTGCCCCTCGTTGCCGTGACAGTTGGCGCACTGCGAGCCGTAGACGTCGCGGCCCTGCACGAGGACGGGGTCGGGTTCACCATCGGGGCCGGCCGGGACATCGGGTGCCGGACCGGCGCAGCCGGTGGCCAGGCCGGCCGCCACGCCGGCCACGGCCAGGGCGCGCCGGATCGGCCCGGCGAGGAATCGGACCCGGCCCCCCGCCGCGATGATCGAGGTCGTCACCAGCCCGTGAACTCCGGATCGCGCTTCTCGCGCCAGGCGAGCATCGCCTCGGTGGTGTCCTTCGTGGAGAACTGGAACGTCTGGCCCAGCCCCTCGCCGTCGAGGGCCTCGTTCAGGGTGCTGGTGAAGGACTTGTTCAGCAGGCCCTTGGACACGGCGATCGCCCGGGGCGGGCCGGCCGCGGCACGGGCTGCCCAGTCGGCGACGAGCTCGTCGAGCTCGTCGGAGGGCACGACCCGGTTGACGAGACCCATCTCGGCGGCCTCGGCGGCGCTGTAGATGTCGGCCAGCAGGATCATCTCCTTGGCGCGCTGCATACCCACGATGCGCGGCAGCAGAAACGAGCCACCGAAGTCCACGTTGAGGCCGCGCTTGGCGAAGATCTCGCTGAAGCGCGAGCGCTCGGAGGCCAACACGAAGTCGCAGGCCAGCGCCATGTTGAGCCCGGCGCCGACGGCCACCCCGTCAACCCGGGCGATGGTGACCTTGGGCATCTCGAACAGCGCCTGGCAGCACGCACCGACCGTGCGCATGCCCTGGAGCTGATGCGTCGTGCGCTCGGAGCGGTCCCCGCTGACGTCGGCTCCCGCACAGAAGTCGGTGCCGGCGCCGGTCACCACCACACAACGGACGTCGTCGTCGTAGCCGAGCTCGGTGTAGACCCGAAGCAGCTCCGACCACATCTCGGCGGTGCACGCGTTCTTCACCTGGGGGCGGTTCAGGGTGACCGTGGCCACGCCGTCGTTCTTGTCGACCTGCACTTCGTCCATGCGGCCGACAATACTGCGCCCCATGGGCTTCGACCCCAACAGACCGATGCGAAAGACGCCCGCCGACTACGTGTTCGTGGCTGCGGCCGTCCTGGTGGGGATCGCGCTCGTCCTCTGGGCGTTCCTCGGGTGACGGGGCCTCGACGATGAGCATGTGGGACGACGATCAGGTCGAGGTGCGATTCATGCAGCCGTACCAGGCCGTCAAGACCTACATCTGCCCGGGCTGCAACCGCGACATCCCGCCCGGCACGATGCACGTCGTCGCGGTACCCCACGACGCGCCCGACCTGCGCCGCCACTGGCACCGTGGCTGCTGGGACGCTCGCCACCGCCGACGCCCGAAGGGCTGAGGGCCGTCAGAAGGCCGCCTGGCGCACCTCCACCCGACCACCCTCGACCGTGGCGACGTCGAATCGGATCCGCGGGCGCCGCGTGCCCGTGGTCGCCATCCACTGCAGCGCCAGTCCCCGGATCCGCTGCTGCTTGGCGGGCGTCACCGCCTCGGCCGGGTGGCCGTATCGGCGGCTGGACCGGGCCTTGACCTCGCAGAAGACCAGCTGGTCGCGGCGACGAACCACCAGGTCCAGCTCGCCGTTCCGGCAGCGCCAGTTGCGATCCACGACCGTGTAGCCACGTCGCCGGTACCAGTCGGCGGCGAGGCCCTCCCCTCGCCGTCCCACGGCCTGACGTCGTGATGCAATCGTCGGCTTGCCCGATTCGTTTGTCATGGCCGAACGGTAGAAGAGGGTGGTGACAGATCTCGGGGCCGTGTCGATGTGCTACCAAGACAGTTCGACTCGCGGCCGACCCAGGATGCGATGAAGTACCGGTTGCACCCAGCACCTTCCATGCAGGAACCCGTGGTCGACCTCGCGCGCCATCTCCTCGGTGACGCCGTGGCCACGCTCGAGGCCGTGAGCGCATCGCCGGATCCGGAGCTGGCGATCCACGACGCTCGCAAGCGGACCAAGGAGGTACGCGCCCTCGCCCGACTCGTCCGCCCCGCGCTGGGCCCTGGCTTCGCCGCGTTCGACCACACCGTGCGGACCGGGGCGCGGGCCATCGGGGCCACGCGCGAGGCGCACGCTGCCGTGGCGGTGATCGCCGACCTGGCCCGCGACCACGAGCTCGGCGACAGCGCCCACCGAACCCGGCGCCGACACGAACGCGACGCCGCACGCGTCGACAAGGCACTGCGTTCGGGCGGCGGCGGCACCGCCGAGGCGGTCGACGCGCTCCGACACGCGGCCGAGCTCGTCGGCCACTGGCAGATCCCCGACGGATTCGACACCTTCGCCGCCGGTCTGCGCCGCATCCACCGGCTGGGACGGACACGTGCACGCACGGTGGCCGTCGACGGTGACGCCGAGGCGTGGCACGACTGGCGCAAGTCGGTGAAGCACCTCTGGTACGGCACCCGCCTCCTCCAACCGGCGTCCCCGTCGGTGCTCGACCCCCACATCCAGCTGGTCGGCGACCTCGGGGAGAGCCTCGGCACCGAACACGACCTCGGGATGCTCATCGCCCGCCTCGACGCCGACAAGGACAAGGGTGTGCGGGGCACCAAGCGCGTCCGGCGCCGAGCCGAGGAGCGTCGCCGAGCGATCCGAATCGCGAGCGCCAGGACCGGCGCCGCCATCTACGCCGAGCGCCCCACGGCGTTCGTCGAACGGGTCGAGGCCTACTGGCAGCTCACCCTCGACCAGGGCCCCGAGCCTGTGCGCTGAGGGCCGTCAGTCCAGACAGGTCATGACCGCCCGACCGGTCAGCGTGAACGAATGCACACCGGTACCGGGAATCTCGATGGTCATCGGGTAGGTCACGACCATCTCGGCCGGTAGACCTGCTGCGCACGGCGTTCCCGTGGCGGTGACCTTGGCGGCGTCGAGGCCTGCGGTCGCGGCCACCGCTGCAGCCTCCGCCGCGCTCTGGTCCTCGGTGACGGCCAGCACGCGCACGCCCTCGCGGGCAGCGTGGGTCACGGTCAGCCGTGCCGAGTACGCCCTGCCGAACTCGATGATGCCGAACACCATCATCAGCAGCAGCGGCAGGATGATCGCGAACTCCACGGCGGTGACGCCGCGGTCGCCGCGCCCGGCGCGTCGTCGGTAGTCGAGGGTCATCAGGTCACTCCACCAGGCTGACGCCGTAGCTGTAGCCGATGTCGTCGATGGCACCGGAGTCCTCCATCGACACCGTCATGAAGTCGATGTCGGGGACCGGTGTGGGGAAGCGGGTCTCGATCTGGCCGTCGCCGGCGCCGTAGAGGTTCTCCTGGGCGATGAGGTTGCCGTCCCGATAGAGCTTGATCAACACGATCGAGTCGGGCTCGGAGTCCACGATCACCATCGAGCCGATGGTCACGAGGCCGTCGCCGAAGTTGGAGAAGTCGAACTCGATGTAGCCGCCCCAGCGCTCGTCGTCGGGGTCGCTGGAGTCGCCGTCCTCGGAGAGGATGAGGATGTTGCCCTGTGCCGGCTGGTAGAGGTCGTTGTCGCCGCCGGTGCAGTTGGTGGGCTGTCCGCCGCACCTGGCGTCGAAGATCATGGGATCGTTGCCGCCGTCGTTCTGTGACTTGGTGTAGTCGTACCCGCCCAGGGTGACGGTGCCGCCGATGTAGTCACCGGAGATGCCACTGCCGTGGCTCAGCACGGTGGGCGTGTCGCCGGACGAGAAGCTGTCCTCGAAGTCGATGATGGTGAAGTTGGCCTTGGCGACTGCGGAGGCCACCACGTCCGACTCGGGGTTGCCGATCGCTCCGGCGAAGTTGTGCTGCACGGGGTTGCCGCGGTCGTCAGTCCGTCTCGTGGTGACGCGGACAGCGTCTGCGGGTGTGCCCCCGGCGACGAAGCTGTCGGTGGTGTCGTCCCACGTGCCGAACTCGACGTCGCCGGGCAGGACGACGAGGTTGCCTCCGTCCGGGTGGTTCTCCTGCGCCCACTGCTGGGCCGCAGCAATGGCCTGGGCCGGGTTGTCGACGTGTTCGGCGGCAGCGAGCGCTGCGGCGTCGGCGGCATTCTGCAACTCCGACCGTGTCTGGTAGAGCTGTCCCACGTCGACGACCAGCGCCATCATGCCGAAGAGCACCACGACAGAGATGCCGACGACGATCGACGCCACCCCTCGGTCGTCACGCTCGATGCGGTTGCGCAGCTTCCCCATTTGCCTTACCCCTGCCGATCCGGTCCTGTCTCCACAAGAGGTCTCGTCGCCGCGGGGTGGTTGATTCACCCAAACGCTCCCAACGACCCGGGACCCACGGCTCATGCCGTGCCTGGGCGCGTCAGGTCGTCGAGGCGGCGGCGACCGAAGGCTTCCGCCAGACGGACACGTGCGCGGTGCTGTCGGCGAGGAACGGGGCGCGCGCCCAGTCGGCCCACCGGTGCTCGCGGTCCAGGCCTGCGATCCGGGCCATGAGGTCGAGTTCGGCGGGCCATGCCCACCGGAACCGGCCGGAGACGTGGCGAGCGCGGTCGCCGTCGACGTACCAGTGGCGCGACACGTGGATCTGCTCCAGCGGATCGACGTACTCGTCGATCCCGACGTGGTGGTCGTCGAGGGCGAACACGTGGTGCACCTCGGCGGGTGTACGTGGCACACCGGTCTCGATGACGAATCGCCCCCCTGGCCGGAGATGGCGGGCCGCATTCACGAAGCAGGCGACCTGGGCATCCTGTGTGATGAGGTTCCCGATGGTGTTGAACACCAGGTACACGAGCGAGAACGCGTCCTCACCGACGACGGTGCTGGTCATGTCCCCGATCGTCACCGGCACATCGGCGCCGCCCGGTTTCGCCCGCAGCTCCGCCACCATCGGTTCCGACAGGTCGATGCCGCTCACGGCCACGCCCCGTTCGGTCAACGGCAGCGCAATGCGCCCGGTCCCGATCGCGAACTCGAGCACCGGTCCCCCGTCGGCGAGCTCCGCCAGGACCTCGACGGCCGGCGCGATCACATCGGCGGCGAACCGGTCGGCGTGGGCCGCGTCGTAGCCCGCCGCCACCGCCGGATCCAAGTGCTGATCCCGGTATTCACCGCCGTCGCTCATGCGTGCCCTCCGCTCGCGAGGATGTCACGCACGCCCCGAGCGATCGCCCGAATTCCATCGGAGCTCGGGTGACGCCGACGATCGACTGCCCGGCCGCGCAAACGCAGGCCGAAGTCCGGCAGGGTTGGCAGCGGAGGGCGTTCGAAGCGAAACCTCTGGTTTCGCCCCGAGAGCTAGTCGCGCTTTTCCTTGATCTTGGCGCGCTTGCCGATGCGGTCGCGCTGGTAGTACAGCTTCGCTCGGCGGACGTCGCCTCGGGTCACCCGCTCGATCTTGTCGATGATCGGGGTGTGGACCGGGAAGGTGCGCTCGACGCCGACGCCGAAGCTGACCTTGCGGACGGTGAACGTCTCGCGGATGCCGCTGCCCTGGCGGGCGATGACGGCGCCTTCGAAGACCTGGACGCGCTCACGGTTGCCCTCGGTCACGCGGACGTGGACCTTGACGGTGTCACCGGGTGCGAATTCCGGAATGTCGTCACGCAAGCTGGCCTTGTCGACCAGATCGGTGGGGTTCATGTCCAGCTCCTCGAGACGGTGGGACACGGCCGGCGGCCGTCGGGGACCCAGCCAGGATAGGGGGTGTGCTGCAGACCGCCAACCGGCGCAGGCTCACAAGTCGAACTCGTCGAGCAGGGCCTGGTCGGCGTCGTCGAGGCCTCCTCGGGCCTCGATGAGGTCCGGGCGACGGTCGATGGTGAGCCGGAGCGACTGGGCCCGACGCCAGCGCTCGACCCGGGCGTGGTCGCCGGAACGAAGCACCTCGGGAGCCTCCCAGCCGCGGAACTCCCAGGGCCGCGTGTAGTGCGGATACTCGAGGAGGCCGTCGCTGAACGACTCGTCGGTCGCGCTGGTGTCGTTGCCCATCACGCCGGGGACGAGACGGGTCACGGCCTCGATCACGGCGAGGGCAGCCACCTCTCCCCCGCTCAGCACGTAGTCGCCGATGGAGATCTCACCATCGATCAGGTGATCCCGGACTCGGTGGTCGACGCCTTCGTAACGCCCGCAGAGCAGCGAGAACCCGTCACCGGCCACCAGTTCGGCAGCGAACGCCTGGTCGAACCGGCGACCGGAGGGGCTGAGCAACAGCAGGGGCCGGGGAGGTTCGGCAGCCTCGACCGAGGCGAAGATCGGTTCGGGCTTCATCACCATGCCCGCGCCGCCACCGAATGGGGTGTCGTCGACCGTGCGGTGGTTGTCGGTGGTGTGGTCGCGAGGGTCGTGGAGACGCAGGTCGAGCAGCCCGTCGCGGCGGGCACGGCCCATGATCGACGCCGCCGTGAACCCGTCGATCAGGTCGGGGAACAGGGTGAAGACGTCGATGCGCACGGGTCAGTCCGTGTCGAGGAGGTCGAACAAGCCTGCCGGCGGGTCGATGGTGACGATGCCGTCGGACAGCTCGACCACGAAGGTCAGCGGCACCAGCGCGCCGGCGTCGGTGACCAGCAGATCGCTGGCGGGGTTGTCCTGCACGGCGTCGACGACCCCTCGCTCGGTGCCGTCGGTCTCCACGATGCGGGCGCCGATCAGCTCGTGGATCCACAGGGTGTCGGGGTCGTCGATGGGGTCGGCCCGCAGGACGACGCCCCGCAGCGCCTCGGCTGCGGTGCGGTCGTCGACGCCTTCGAACCGGACGAGCCAGCTGGTCTGGTGCGGACGCGACGACGCGACGACCATGGCATGGTCGTCGCGGTAGAGCACCGAGCCCGGATCGAGCCGTTCGGTGCGGTCGGTGGTGAGTCGGACCTGGACCTCGCCCCGCAGGCCGTGGGCCTTGCCGATCGAGCCGACCTCGAGGCGATCGCTCGGCGGCTGAGCGGTCAACTCAGTCGAGGAACTCGACGTCGACGTTCACACCGTCGCGCACGCCGGCGGCCCGGACCACGGTCCGAATGGCGTTGGCGATGCGACCGCGACGGCCGATGACTCGGCCCATGTCACCCGGCCCCACCTCGACGGTCAGCTGGATGGTGTCACCGTCGGCATCGGCGTTGACCTTGACGGCGTCCGGGTCACCGACCACGGACTTGACCACGTGCTCCAGAACGGCAGTGGCATGTTCAGCAGTGGTGTCGCTCATTCTTCCTCGTCCCCGGCGGCGGCCTCGGAGGCATCCTCGGCGGCGTCGTCGTCGACCGGGGCCGACTCGGCGGCGCTGGCGGCCTTGGTGACGACCGCGGCGGGAGCCTGCCCGGTGAAGTCCTCCCAGGCACCGCTGATCTTCAGCAGCTTCTCGACACGCTCGGTCGGCTGGGCACCATGGCGCAGCCAATGGACGGCGCGCTCGTTGTCGATCTCGATGACGGACGGATCACGTCGTGGCTCATAGGTGCCGACGATCTCGATGAATCGGCCGTTGCGGGGCGACCGGGCGTCGGCGGCGACCACACGGTAGGTCGGCTGCTTCTTCTTCCCCATCCGCATGAGGCGGAGCTTGACTGCCACGTTGATGTCCTTGGTTCGTGCGGTACTGCGATCGGTGGGCCACTGCGGCGCGATCGGGGGCGACCGCGTTTTGGCCAGCAGTTAGTCTGCCGGACAACGGACGATTTCACACCCTCGACGCTCCGGGGTCAGCGCTTCATCCCGGGGAAGTCGCCGAAGGCGGAGAGATCGAGGTCCCCGTTCTCGTCGAGCTGGGGCAGCTCGAGCTTGGACGGCACCTTCGAACGTGCCTTCTTGGAGTCGGTGACGCGCCCGCCGCCTCGGCCCTTCTTCTTGGCCTTCTTCGTCTTCTTCTTGATGCGCTTGGTGCCCAGGCCGCCCATGCTCTTCATGAGCTTCTGAACCTCCTTGAACTGCTTCAGGAGGTTGGCGACGTCGCTGGGGTTGGTGCCCGAGCCGCTGGCGATGCGATTGCGGCGTGAGCCGTCGATGATCTCGGGCTTGACCCGCTCCTCGGGGGTCATCGACGTGATCATGGCCTCGACACGTCCGAGGTGCTTGTCGTCGATCTCGGCGTCCTTGACCTCCTTGGGCATGCCCGGCATGAGACCCATGAGGTTCTGGAGCGGCCCCATCTTCTTGAGCTGCTGCATCTGGACGAGGAAGTCCTCGAGCGTGAACTGGCCCTCGAGGAGCTTGGCGGCGGCTTCTTCGGCCTCGTCCTGGTCGTAGGCCTCCTCGGCCTTCTCGATGAGGGTGAGGACGTCGCCCATGCCCAGGATGCGGCTGGCGAGTCGGTCGGGGTGGAACTGCTCGAAGTCGTCGAGCTTCTCACCGGTGGACGCGAACGCGATCGGGCGGCCCACGACCTCCTTGACCGACAGGGCCGCGCCGCCGCGGGCGTCGCCGTCGAGCTTGGTCATGATGACGCCGTCGAGTTCGAGACGCTCGTGGAACGACTCGGCCACGCCGACGGCGTCCTGGCCCGTCATCGCGTCGATGACCAGGAACGTGTAGTGCGGCTCGATGGTGTCGCTGATGTCGCGGACCTGCTGCATCAGCTCCTCGTCGATGGCGAGGCGGCCGGCGGTGTCACAGATGACCACGTCGCGGCCCAGACGCTCGGCCTCCTCCATGCCCTTGCGGGCGACCTCGACCGGATCGGAGGGTTCGGAGAAGACGGGGACGTCGATCTGGCGGCCGAGCGTCCGGAGCTGCTCGACGGCGGCGGGACGCTGGAGGTCGGCACCGATCAGGAGCGGGTTGCGACCCTGGCCCTTCGCCCACTTCGCGAGCTTGGCCGCGTTGGTGGTCTTGCCGGCGCCCTGCAGACCCGCCATGAGGATCACGGTGGGGGGCTTGGACGCGAAGGCCACGTTCATGGTCTCGCCGCCGAGCGCAGCGACCAGCTCGTCGTTGACGAACTTGATGACCTGCTGGGCCGGGTTCAGCGCCTTGTGGATCTCGGCGCCCAGGCACTGCTCCTTGACCCGCTGCTGGAACCCCTTGACGACCTCGAAGTTGACGTCGGCCTCGAGCAGGGCCAGCCGGATCTCGCGCAGGACCTCGTCGATGTCCTCCTCGGACAGACGGCCCTTGCCGCGCAGGCGACCGAAGATTCCCTCGAAACGATCGGAAAGTGACTCGAACATCAGGTGTCCCTCGTCAGGTGATGACCTTCGATGGTACCGGCGTGGCCCGGCCGGTCAGCGGTCGCCGCCACCACGTTTGAAGAGGCGCCCGGGCAGGCGCAACAGGCGCATCGGCAGCGAGAGCACCAGCTTCAGCAGCTGGAACGGCAGCGCGATCGCAGTCTTGACGAACCCCGGGGCCGGGGTGTTTGCGCCACCCATCAGCGACCCGAAGCCGGCAAGGGTGGCGTCGTCGGGGCGTTGCTCGAGTCCGGGCGGGTCGTATCCCATGGGTGTCTCTCCTCGGGTTCCGGGTTGCTCAGGCGGCGAACAGGGCGTCGACGAACTCGTCGGCGTCGAAGACGATGAGGTCGTCCGCGCCTTCGCCCAGGCCCACGAGCTTGACGGGGATGCCGAGTTCGGTCTGGATCGCCACCACGATGCCGCCTCGGGCCGAGCCGTCGAGCTTGGTCAGCACCACGCCGGTGACCTCGACCGCCTCGGTGAACTGCCTGGCCTGGGTCAGGCCGTTCTGGCCGGTGGTGGCGTCGATGACGAGGAGCACCTCGGTCACCGTGCCCGCCTCCTTCTCGGCGACCCGACGAACCTTCCGGAGCTCCTCCATGAGGTTGGTCTTGGTGTGGAGGCGCCCGGCGGTGTCGGCCATCACCAGGTCGGCGCCCTGGGCGGCCGCGTGCTGCACCCCGTCGAAGATCACCGAGCTGGGGTCTGCGCCCTCGTCGGCGCGCACGATGGCGGCCCCGGCGCGGTCGGCCCACATCTCGAGCTGCTCGGCCGCGGCGGCCCGGAAGGTGTCGCCGGCGGCGAGCACGACGCTGCGGCCGTCGGTCTGCTCGCGCTTGGCCAACTTGCCGATCGTGGTGGTCTTGCCGACACCGTTCACGCCGACGAACAGCCAGATCGCGGGATCGCCGTCCGCGGCGAGCGTGAGGTCGTGGCCACCGAGGCGCTCCTTCATCCTCGCCTTGAGGCGCTCGACCAGTTCGGCGGACTCGGTGATGTTGTCGGCCTTGGCCTCGGCACGGAGCTCGTCGAGCACCTCCATGGTGACCGGCACGCCCACGTCCGCCTTGATCAGCAACTCCTCGAGTTCGTCCCAGGTCTCGGCATCCACGCCGCGCGACAGGATGGACCCGAAGTAGCCGGCCAGCGCCCCCCGGGCCTTGGCCAGTCGCTCACGGAAGGTCGCCGGTTCCGGTTCCGGTTCGGGTTCCGGCTCGGGGACGACCTCGGGCTCGACGACGTCCGGCTCGAGCGTGTCGAGGGCATCGGTGGTCGGCGTGGGCGCCTTCGTGGGTACCGGCCGGGTGGGCGGCTCGATGGTCGGAGTGCTCCGACCGTGCATGAAGGCCGCGATGCCGCCGCCGATGACGACGATGGCCAGGACGATGATGAGAATGACAACTTCCATGACGCCCCAAACCCTAAGGGGTCCGCGGGCAAAGGTGACAGTACCGAGCGACCCAGGCTGGTTTTGGACGCAAGCGCCGGCAACCGTCTACCTTTCGCACGTGGGCTGGGCACGAGGCGGTGATCAGGACCGATGACGGATCCGACACAGGTCGGGGTCGGCAGCGTGCCGGTCACAGGAAGCGGCGATCTGACCGACGCGCTGGTCAACACCTCCGTGTGGACCGACGAGGCGGTCGCCGGAGCCGGTATCCCCGTCGAGGACGCCGGGCTGGTCTCGATCGGCGGTGGCCTCGGATCGTTCGCCCTGGCCGACACCCTTCGCATCGCCGGGCTCCGGACCGACCAGATCCGGGTGCTCGGCGACAACACCGTCCCCAGCGCCACGTACGAGTACCTGGCCACCAACTCCCAGATCCCCCGGCACGAACGGCTGCGCTCCGACGCCGGGTCGGTGATGGACAACATCTGGGGCTTTCCCAGCTACGCGCTGCGCGAGGCGTGGGCCGACAAGAGCCCCCGGGCGGTCTGGCAGGTCGCCACCGAGCCCATCCTGGCCGAGTACTTCACGCCACGGGCCGGGCAGGTCTACGAGTCCGTCGAACGCGAAGCCGCCCGAATCGGCTGGCTGGAGATGCTGCGCCTCGGGTTCGCCCGCATGGTCCGCAAGCGTCATGGCGGCGGCTATTTCGTGATCCACACGCCCGAGCCGCAGGGGCAGGGCCCGAAACGTCGGGCCTACCGCACCAACTTCGTCCACATCGCGGTCGGCTATCCGGGCGTCCAGTTCCTCGCCGATCTCCAGGAATACCGGGAACGCACCGGTGACTACGGCCGTGTGGTCAACGCGTACGAGCCCCACGACCACGTCTATGCCGAGTGCCGCACCCGCCCCTGCACGGTCCTCGTCCGCGGCAGCGGCATCGTCGGGTCCCGGGTGCTCCAGCGCCTGCTCGACGATCGGGAGGCCGGCGCCCAGACCCGGGTCGTCCACCTCTTCCGCAACTACGTCGCCGAACCCCAGGGCGACAAGGCCACGTGGAAGCGGCCCGGCAAGGACGGCTTCGCCTACCAGGCGTTCAACTTCCCCAAGGCCGCCTGGGGCGGCCAGCTCCGGTACGCCATGGAGGCGCTCGAGGGCGACGCTCGCGGCGAACTGCTCGACCAGATGGGCGGCACGAACACCGCCCCCCGCAAGGACTGGCAGCAGCAGCTCGCACGCGGCAAGAAGGCGGGCTTCTACCAGCAGGCGATCGGCTCGGTGTCGTCGGTCGAGCCCACCGCCGACGGGAGCGCCATCCGGACCACGGTGACGGCCCGCTCGGGCGACGTGACCAACATCGACGCGCAGTTCATCATCGACGCCACCGGGCTGGAGTCGAACATCGAGAACCACCGCCTGATGGCGGACCTGCTGCAGCACACCGAGGCGGGCAAGAACCCGAAGGGGCGCCTGGACGTCGAACGGCACTTCGAGGTGCGGGGGACGGCCAACGGGGCCGGGCGGGTCTACGCCTCCGGTTCGATGACCCTGGGTGGGTACTACGCCGGCGTCGACAGCTTCCTCGGGCTCCAGTACGCCGCCCAGCGCATCGCCGACGACCTCGCCGAGCAGGGCCTCGGCCGCAAGATCGGGACGGCCCGGTCGGTGAGCCAGTGGCTCAAGTGGGCGAGGAACAAGCAGCCATGACGCCCACCATCATCGGCCGCATCCAGACCCGCATCTTCCTGGTCGCCACCGTCGGTGTGCTGTGGACGCTCATCATCGGGCCGGCGCTCGCCGGGATGATGTCGGACCCCGAGGCCACCACCGGTGACGTCTACCGACTCGCCTTCGGGGCGCTGGTCCTCGTCGTCGTGGTCGGTGTCGCCTGGGAACTGCTGTACCACGCGCTGCAGCAGTATCGGTGGGAGAAGGACTGGCCCACGCTGTTCGGCCTGATCACCGGTGTGCCCGAGGGCATCGTGGTCGCACTGCTCCTGGGCGCCGGCCTGCCGTGGGACGTCGGGGACGTGCCGGTCGGCGCCTTCATCACCCACTTCGCCACCACCTGGGTCCTGATCTGGCTCGTGGCCAACGGGCCGATGCGTGTGCTGTTCATCCGCTGGCGCTTCCGGGGCGGGCGCCTGCTGTGACCGGGCGCGACGCCGGCTTCGACGCCGTCGTGGCCGCCGGACGTGCCGCACGGCAGTCCACCAGCACCAAACGGAGCCGTCAGGCCCTGGGCGTCTCCTTCGGCGTGCTCGCGGTGTGGTTGATCTACGTGACCGCCGCGGGGCACTGGGGGCGGGTCAGCGACCAGTGGGCGTCCGCGCTGACCATGGTCTTCGGCAGCTTCGTGGCCGGCTCGACCCCGCAGGGCGGTGGCGCGGTCGCCTTCCCCGTCTTCACCAAGGTGCTGGACATCCCGGCCGAGGTGGCCCGCTCGTTCTCGCTGTGCATCCAGGCGATCGGGATGACCGCGGCGTCCGCCGCGATCATCATCAACCGGCGGGCCGTGGAGTGGCGGGCGGTCGCCGTCGCGGCCCCGGTGGCGATCGTCTCGTTCGTGCTGTCGGCCGTCCTGTTGGGTCGCGGCGACGAGGTGTTCTGGCCGAGCCGACTCCCCGGCGCCTACGTCAAGGTCACGTTCACGCTGATCGTCGCGGCGATGGCGGTCGTGGTCTGGCTCGGCTACCGCTCCCACATCATCGAGCGCATGACCGAGTTCCCCCTGACCGGGCCGCGGGTGTGGATCGGGTTGGTCATCGCCGCGGTGCTGGGCGGGCTGGCCTCGTCACTGACCGGATCCGGCGCCGATGTGCTCATCTACGTGATGGTCGTCGTCATCGTCGGCGTCAGCCCCCGGGTCGGCGTGCCGACGAGCGTGGTGGTCATGGCGTCGGTGTCGGTGGCCGCGTTCGTGCTCTACGGCCTGATCGACGGGCAGCTCGACATCGGGCTCGACCCGACGGGCGAATACGTCACGTCGGTCGGCGGAGAACGGGTCACCACCTCGCGAAACCCCGGCCTGGACCCCGGGCGCTTCGACCTCTTCGGCCTGTGGTTGGCGGCAGCGCCGGTGGTGGCGTTCGGGGCCCCGCTGGGGTCCTGGGCGAGCTCGAAGGCGACCGACCGCCAGCTCGTTCGCTTCGTGGTCCTGCTCGCCGCCATCGAGACCTTGTCCACCATCATCTTCCTCGAGGGCTTCATCGACGACCCGGACCCGGCACTGATCAGCTTCTCCGTCGTGGGCGCGATCATCGTGATCGTCGGCCTGGCCGCACTGAAGCGTTACCGTCGTCCCATCCTGGGTCTGCCGCCCCTGGACACCGACACTGCGTTCACGCGCGAGCGACTCGACACCGGGCCAGAGTTCCGGGATCAGCTGCTCGGCGAGGAATCGCCCGACGATCCCCCGGAGGTCCCGTGACCACGATCGCCGACTACCAGGTCGTCGAGGAGCTCGGCGCCGGGAACCACGGCATCTTCCATCTCGCCCGACCCCCGGCACGCCTGGGCCTGAGCGAGGAGTTCGTGGCCATCAAGGTGCTGGCCCGGAACTCCACCGACGCCGACTTCGACCGGTTCGCTCGCGAGCTGCAGGTGTTCTCGTCGGTGGACTCTCCCCACCTCGTCCACCTGCACGAGGCGGGCCACCAGGACGGACGGCTGTTCTACGCCATGCGGCACTACCCCGATGGCTCGCTGGCCGCGGCGACCATCGACCAGCGCATGACGATCCAGGTGCTGGTCGATGCGGCGATGGGCGCCCACCACCTGCACGAAGCCGGGGTCATCCATCGGGACATCAAGCCGACGAACATCATGGTGGACAGCGGACGAGGGGTCCTGGCCGACCTCGGCCTGGCCCTGGTGTGGGAGCCCGGCGCGAAGACCACGGGAGTCGGGCCGATCGGTTCGGTGCACTACATGGAGCCCGAGATCATCTTCGGCGAGCGGGCAACCCGAACCTCGGACGTCTGGTCACTGGCCATCACCGCGGCGGAGGCGCTCTCCGGTGCCCGCTGCTACGACGTGCCGGAGGACTCCGCGCTCGCAGCCTTCCGCCATGTGCTGCACAATCGTCCCCAGGTGAGCGAGTCGATCGCGGCGCCGGTCCGAGCCGTGCTCGAACAGGCCCTCGACGAGACTCGCGGCAACCGACATCCGACCGCTGCGGCCTTCGCCCATGATCTGGCGACGGCAGGAGGACTCCACACATGACAGCCCTGCGGGTCGTTCCCGGCGCCGGCGCCCTCATCCGCGACGGCAACGCCATCGCTCTGGTCCTCGGCACGGTGACGCCGATGCTGGTGACCGACATCCAGAGCATCCTCGACGCGGACGAGCCCAGGCTGACGCTGCGCCGGGCCGCGGCCAGGATCGCGGACGCCGACGGCCAGACCGGTGCGGTGGCGCTGCTCGACGAGGAGGGCGATCGGATCGAGATCTTCGCCCTCGGTGATCTCGAGATCCAGACCACCACCGAGACCATCGCTGCCGGCGACTCGCTCGTCGGCGTTGCCCACAGCGGCAAGCTGAGCGAGCTCGTCTCCATCGGTGCGATGGGCACGGGCTCCGCGACCCCGGGGTGGCAGACCCTCCAGAGCGGAGCCGTGGCCGGCGCCGGCCTGAAGTTCATGGACGAAGCCGAATCTCCGTCGTCGGCGGCACCTCCGGCCGGGGCGTCGTCGCTACCGCCACCCGCGGCCCCGGCGCCTGCCGACGAGCCGGAGGTCGAAGAGCTCCCGACGTCGGAGACGCCGTCGGTGCCGGGCGGCGCCCGGAACTCACTCAGCGGGTGGGCCAACCCGGAGCCCGCCGCCGCTCCCCCGCCGCCCCCGCCACCTCAGCCCGAGCCGCCCCAGCAGGTCCCGGTGCCGGGCAGTGGTGAGCCGGCGGCACCGGGAGAGTTCCACGTCGTGTCGCTCGCGAGCACCGACCCTGGCGTGCAGCGGGACCCGGTCCCGGTCGGAGACGCGGCCGGCGCGCCGCCCGCCGGCGACGTGCCCGTCTACGCGCAGCCGGTCAAGGTGTACGGCGTCCTGTCACCGAACGGTCACTTCAACCATCCGGAAGCCCGGTACTGCAGCCGAACCGGCGTGAAGATGGGGGCCAGCCACACCCGGCAGCTCATCCAGGGCGACCGACCGCCGCTCGGTGTCGTCACCTTCTCCGACGGCACCACCTACTCCGTCGAGCACAACACGGTGATCGGGCGGGCCCCGGAGGGGCATCCGTCGGTGGTGGACGGGACGGCCGCACCGTTGAGCATCGTCGACGACGGCCGTCGCATCTCCCGGCAGCATCTGCTGTTGGAACTCGTCGACTGGGACGTGTACGTGACCGACCTCGAGACCGCCAACGGCACCTGGTTCCGGAACTCACCCACCGAAGAGGCGCGCCGGCTGGGGCGCAGCGAGCGGGTGCAGCTGAACTCCGGCGGTGAGGTCGGCATGGGCGACCTCACGTTCATCTACCACGAGCATCACGTGCGCTGACCCGCGGGTCACAGACGGGGCTCGTACCCCGCCAACAGGTCGACGGTGGTCCACGTGAGGGTCTCGAGCTCGGAGGCCGTGCGCTCGAACGCCCGCCGCCCCTGTCCCAGCGGGTCGGCCACGTCGAGGCTCGGCGATGCCCGCAGGAAGTCTGCATGGGTGCGCCCTCGGCCGACGGCGGCGACGTACTCGGTGATCGCCTGCGCGCTGCCACGCGGGCCGAGCGCGCGGCCGCGCGCCTCGAACTCCTTGAGGGTGAACGTGCGATCGAACGCCGCCGGCACCATCGCGCTCAGCGCCACCACGTGCTCGCGCGCCATGGCGAACACCACGTGGGCGGCTTCGAGATCGGCAGGCGTGACCAGCCGCGACCGGTGCTCGCCGAGGTCGAGGCCTCGTTCGGCCATGACCGAGACGGCGTGGGGGTCCGCCGGGTGGCCGGCCTCCCAGGTGCCGCCGGAGGCCACGCGGACGTCCAGCCCCACGACCCCGATCCCGGTCCGAAGCATCGCCTCGGCCATCGGTGATCGACAGATGTTGCCGGTGCACACCACCAGCGCGTTGATGGTCATGCGATGGCGTCGGTGGTCGGCACGGGGCAAGCGTGCCACGACCGGCTCGTGCTGCGGTGGCACCGCGGGTCGGTGGCCCTCGCCACCGGCCGATCAGCCGCCGAGCGTTCCGAGGGTCACGCTGAGCTGGACGCTCTCACCGTTGCGGATGACCTCGACGTCGACCACCGTGCCGGGGGCGGCCAAACGGACTCGAGCTGCGAGCTCGGTCATGCCGGGCACGGCGTCACCGTCGAGGCTGACGATCAGATCGCCGGACTCGACACCGCCGGCTTCGGCGGGTCCGCCTTCGACGACCTCGGTCACCAGGGCGCCGGGCCGGCCGGTCGAGGGATCGCTGCCGCTGATTCCGAGGAAGCCGCTCTCGAGCGACTCACCGTTGATGATGCGACCGGCCACCAGCAACGCGGTGTCGGACGGGATGGCGAAGCCGACGCCCAGATTGCCCTGGGTCGTGCCGTCGGTGCGGATCGAGGTGTTGACCCCGACCACCCGACCCTCACGATCGGCCAGCGCACCACCGCTGTTGCCCGGATTGATCGGGGCATCGGTCTGGATCATCTCCACCACCGTGGGCGAACCGTCGGCGACGTTGTTCGACGGGACCGCGCGGTTCACCGCAGAGATGTAGCCACCGGTGACGGACTGCTCGAGCCCGAACGGGCTCCCGATGGCGACGGCGAGCTGACCGGTCTCGACCGAGCTGGTGGGAGCGAAGGTGGCGACGGTGAAGTCGAGGTCGGCGTCGATCTGCACGACAGCGATGTCGATGGCCGGATCGGTCCCGATCACGGTGCCTTCGGTGCGGGTGCCGTCGGCGAGCTGGATGGTGACCTGATCGGCGTTGCCGACCACATGGGCGTTGGTGATCAGGTGTCCCTCGTCGGTGTAGAGGATCCCGCTCCCGGTTCCCGAGCCGGTGTCGATGCGGACCACTGCCGGGGCGACCGCTGCGGCGACGGCGGCAACGGGCTCCTCGGCGTCGCCGGCCACCGGCCCGGCCACCTCGGGGATCGCCGTTGGCGCCGGCTGGGTCTCGGCCACAGCCGGCGCCTCGTTCGCGGGTGCGGGATCGGCGGCAGGGGCGATCACCGACTGCTGCACTGCAACAGGCTCGTCGTCGGAGGCGAACTGTGCGCCGGCGACGAACCCCACACCCGACAGGGCCACGACCGCCAGGCCGCCGGCCGCGTACTTCCCGACCCGACGGGCACGGGAAGGACGTGCCTCGATCGGGTCGGACTCCGGCGGGTCGTGTGGGGGGCTCACGACCACCGGCTCGAAGGGTGCAGCGGGCTCGGGGTAGACCGACCACTCCGGGGAGGGGGTCGCTGGTTCACCGAGGTCGACGGGCGGCGTCGACGACGTGGGGAGGGGAGGAGTGTCGCCAGGATGCTGACGCCACACCGACCGGGAACCATCGGTTGGAGTGTTGGGGTTCCACTCGCTCACGCTGTCTTCTCCTTCGAGGATGTCCGCAGACTACGGATCCCGATCGAAAGAACACGTAAGCGAGCAGAGAAGATTCCGCGAGTCAGACGAGTCCCATGAATCCGCCGCCGGTGTGCCAGAAGACGACATGGTCGTCGGCGTCCCAGCGCCCGGTGTCGATCTCCTGCTTGAGGCCGTAGAGGGCCTTGCCCGTGTAGGTCGGGTCGAACAGCAGCCCGGTGGCCTGCACGGCCTCGGTCACCACGGGGTGCTGGTCGTCGTCGATGATGCTGTAGCCCTCGCCGACGTAGTCGTCTCGGTACTCGATGTCGACTGCGGGGCGGGTCCCGCCGAAGCGTCGGACAGCGTCGTCCCAGATCGCCTCCACCGATTCGCGGAGCTCCACGGCGGTCTCCCCCACCGACGAGGCGATGATCGATGCCCGGATGCCGGCCTCGTGTGCACCCCATCCGAACCCCGCGGTCGTGCCCGCCGACGACGATGCGTGCCACACGGTCGGGTTGTCGATGCCCGCTTCGAAGAGCTGGGTCCCGAGCTCGATCATGGCGTCCGCCATGCCGAGCATGCCGAGCGCGTCCGACGCCCCGGCCGGGATCGGCCAGGGCGAGTGCCCCTCGTCCTCCAGTTCGGCGGCGAGCTCGGACATCAGCTCGTCCCGGCGACTCCAACCGTCACGGTCGGTGTAGACGATGCGGGCCCCCGAGATCAGGTGGGCGCGGTGGTTGGCGGTCGGGTTCGGGGGTGGCTCGCCGTCGGACGTGCGGATGACCAGCGTGCACCCGAGCCCCAGCCGCGCCGCGGCGAGCGCCGTGGCCCGGCAGTGGTTCGACTGCTCGGCCCCCGCGGTGATCAGCCAGTCGGCGCCTTCTGCTGCGGCCCCCGCCAGGTGGTACTCCAGCTTGCGGACCTTGTTGCCCGACAGCTCGAACCCGGTCAGATCGTCGCGCTTCACCCACAGGCGAGGCCCGCCCCACCGCTCCTGCAGCCGAGCCATCGGCTCCAACGGGGTCGGCAGTCGAGCGAGATCCAGCCGGTTCGGTCGCATGCCCGCATTGTTCCTCACCGACGGGCCGAGCGGGCGACTCCCCGTGGGCCATCCGGCTCGCGATGCGCGCGACACGTTCCAGGGCGTCCACGTACTCGTCGGTGTCGCCGTGGTCGGGAGCGATGCGCCACCGGGTTCCGGGGCTGGTCCCGTCCCCTGGGGGGCGATCAGACGGTCAGGCCGAGGTAGGTGCCGCCAGGGTCGTAGCCATTGAGGACGAATGGGATGTTGGCCCCGTTGTCGAGACGGCGGTCGAGGATCTCGGCGTAGACCTGACGGAAGTCGTTGAGGACCACGAGGTCGCCCTCGGGCCCGTCCTCGATCACGTCGGGGAAGTCGCCGTAGATGCCGCCCCGGACATTCTTGCCGAAGGCGAACATGGCGCTGCCTCGCCCGTGGTCGGTCCCGCCGTTGCCATTGACGTTGATGGTGCGGCCGAACTCCGACACGACGAGGAGGGTGATCTCGTTCATGTCGTCACCCATGTCGACCAGGAACGGCAGGATGCCGTTGGCCAGCCGGTCGATGCGGTCGAACATCCGGTTGCCGGCCTCGGGCACGCCCATGTCGCTGTGGGTGTCCCAGCCTCCGACGTCGACGCTGACCGCCCGGAGGCCCACGTTCGCCCGGATGAGCTGGGCGATCTGGCGCATCTCACGGGCGAGGCTGTTGTTGTTCGGGTAGTTGGCGCCGTTCTGGGGCTCGATGGCGTTGAAGTCGATCCCGTTGATCGTGTTGACGGCGTTCAGCGTCTGCTGCCCCTCGGACTGCACGACCCCGCCGCCGGCGTTGATCGTGTTCAGCACCCCTCGGGCGTCGGCTCGGTTCTCGAAGCCGAAGACGTCGAAGTTGTTGATGTTCGAGATGGCGAGCGAGCCGCCGAAGCCCTGCATGGCGGACCAGATGCGCTGGTCGTGGGAGACACCAGCGAGCGGGGTGGAGACGTCGCCGGAGGTGGCCAGGTGGCGACCGATCCAGCCTGTCGGTGTGGTCCGCTGGGTTCCACAGCGCTCCCACACCTCCTCGGCCTCGAAGTGCGACCGGGTGCGGGAGAGGCTCGCCGGCGACCCCGCCGCATGGACGATGGCCATCTCGTTGGCCTGCCAGAACGGATACAGGGGAGCGAAGGCCGGATGCAGCGCCAGGGTGGGATCACCGAGGTCGAGCGCCTGCGCCTGCGAGACGGTGATGTCGAACCCGTCCTGGATCCGCAGGTCGTAGTACGACTGCAGGCCCACCGGCGGCACCAGGCTGAGGCCGTCGGCGCCACCTCGCATGAACAGGTAGACGAGGATGTCGCCGGTGGCGGGATTGGCCGGGTCGGCGAAGGCGAGCTTGGTGCCGCTCGGCAGCACCACGAACCCGCCGGTGGCGGCAGCGCCGGCCAGGAACCCGCGCCGGCTGAGTGCGCCTCGCGGGGCGTCGGTCTCGGCGTCGTCGCAGACGGAGACGCGGGATGAGCGGCTTCGGAGCAGGGGCATGGTGATCACCGGTACTGGAACGAGGGGCGGGCGAGGATGAGGGCGATGAGGTCCGCGAGGCGGGGATGGTCGGTGAGCGGCGTCGCCGCCGAATCGTCACCGGTCGCCACGCCGAGGAAGCCTGCGTAGGCATCGAGCTCGGTCGCGGTGGCCGGAGTGCCGGTCAGCGCCGTCGTCATGGCGTCGAGCACCTCCCCCATCGTGGGGGGAAGCGGGTTGGGCACATGGGCGTTCAAGTCGACGGTGATGGTCTCGTGAATCCAGCCGTGCGTGAGCAGGCCGGCGGTCTCCCACCGGCGGAGCATGCCGTCGGAGCTGACCCACTCCGGGCCGGTGTCGGCATAGCCGTCGGGGGTGGCCTTGCTGAAGAGGCGCTGGCCGTGGCGTTCGAGCACACCCTCGTACCAGCTCAGGGAGTGGATCGCCTCGGACGCCTCGCCGACGGGATTGGTGTCGACGTTGGCGCCCAGGGTCCGGAAGTACGACGCCACGGTCTCGAAGCCACGGCGCACCTTCTGGCCTCCCGACGCCGCGAACTCCGGCGAGTTCAGGAGCATCCGCACGGTGGCGGTGATGTCGGTGCCGGTGGCCTGGAACTCGTCGGCCAGGCGCTGCACGAGGTCCTCGGGCGGGTCGTCGTTGACGAACCGGCGGGCGAGCTTCCAACAGACGTACTCGGCCGTGCTGCGGTGGTTGGCCAGGAACTGGATCATCGACTCGGCGTCGGCGATCAGCGTGGCGTCGTCGGCGCCGGTCCGGTCGGGACGGCTCCACTGGCCACCGAGCAGCGACACCGCTCCCCGCCAGTGCCACGATGAGCGGAACTCGAAGACGTCGGCATCGTTGCCGGTGTCGATGCGCCAGCCGGACATGACGTAGCTGGCCTGGCGCACGTCGACCTCGTCGTACACCTGCACGCCGTTGCGGATGCCCAGGGTGTGGAGCTCGAGGAGCTCGCGCCCGTAGTTCTCGTTGACGCCGGCGTTGGAGTTGGCGTTGCTCCGCCAGTTGTCGAGGTAGACGAGCATCGCCGGGCTGTACGCGCTGGCTCGAAGCATGTCGCTGAACCGGCCGAGCGCGTGGGGCCGGATGACCTCACGCAGGTACGGCGCGGTCAGGTGCCGGAACGAGCTGTTGTCGAACATGTGCACGTTCAGGTGGTTGAACCAGAAGTCGCACATCATCTCGTAGACCTGCTTGGGCGAATAGACCGCCCGCAGGAAGGTGGCGTGCATGACCTCGCCGAGGACCCGCTCGGTCCCGTTGTTGCCCCGCACGACGGCCCAGTTCTGCGCGTTGGTGTTGGTCAGGGTGGCGTAGCCGCTGAGCACCCCTTCCACCACGCTGTCGTCGAGGGCGGTGTGGTTGAGCTGCGACTCGATCCACGCGGCCGGACCGGCCGCGGCCATGTCGTTCATCGAGGCGACCGTCGGGCCGAACGTGGCCTTCTGGAGCAGCACCTGACCGTGGGTGCCCGCTGCGGGCGGCGGCGCCGCCGGGGTCGGCGTCGGCGTGGCCGTCGGGCTCTCGGTCGGGGTGGGCGTGGCCGTCGCCGACGCCGTGGGTGTGGGCGTGGCCGTCGCGGTGGGTGTCGGCGTGGCGGTGGCCGACGCGGTCGGGGTCGGCGGCACCGCAGTCGGCGTGGCGGTCGGCGGCACGACGGTCGGGGTCGCGCTGGGATCGACCGTTGGTGTGGCCGTCGCCAGCGGGTCGACGGTCGGGGTCGGGCAGGATCGGCGTCGCCGTCGGCGGCACCGGCGTGGCCGTCGGCGGCACCGGAGTCGCGGTCGGCGGGACCGGCGTGGCCGTCGGCGGCAGCGGAGTCGACGTCGGCGACGGCGGCACCGGCGTCGCGGTCGGCGGCACCTCGGTCGGAGTCGGTTGCGGCGTCGGCGTCGACGCCGGTGGCAGCGAGTTGATCTGCGGCGCCGGCGTCGACGTCGGGAACGGCTGCGGGGCGGCGTTCGGGTCGCCACCCTGGAGCGGCGGCGACTCGTACGGCGTCGGCGTGGCCACGGGCTGCGTCTGCCCGTCGTCATTGCCGTCCACGAAGCTCGGCTGCCAGTCCTCGGGCAGCGTCTGGAGCAGGTCGTTGCCGTCCCCGTTCCAGACCTCCTCCGACCGCGGCTGGAGGCTTGGAATCGCCTCCTCGTCCTCGGCGAAGGCGAGCACATCGGGAGCGTTCCCGAGCGTCGTCGATTCGTCTTTCCTGCAGGCCGCGACCAGAGCGAATGCCGTGCCGGCGGCGAGCAGAGCTCGTCGAGTGTTCGGCGCGGTGAACTCTTCGGTCGTGGCGTCAACGTTCCCCTTGGCGTCCACGGCAGGGGCCTCGTCGCGGATCCGACCGATGTTGAGCGGAAACTGATCGGCGCCGACACGGATGATGCAAGGGGCTCAGGACGAATGAATCCGAATCGTCACATTCCCCGCAGCCGGGTTGACACCCGGGCGTGAAGTGGTCGCTCAAGCAAGCGCCGCGACGGGTCCTCAGCCGCTCGGCGACAGTGGGATCTCGAGCACGAACGCGCTCCCCACGTGGCCCGGACCGGACTCGACCCGCGCCGTGCCGCCGTGCGCCTGTGCCACCTGTCGGACGATCGTGAGACCGAGGCCACTGCCACTCGGCCGAACGTCGCGACTCTGGTCGCCGCGCCAGCCGCGCTCGAACACGACCTCACGCTGGTCGGCAGGGATGCCCACACCCCGATCGATCACCTGGATGACGACGGCGTCCACCGTTTCGCGGGTCACGATCCGGACGTCGGTGCCCGATGGTGCGTGCTCGATGGCGTTGGACAACAGATTCGCCACGGCACGCCGGAGTTCGGTCGGCTCGGCCTGGAGCGTGCCGGTGATGCCCACGTCGAGCGCGATCTCCACGGCGG
>CBDHFJ010000022.1:0-19929 GCA_965262315.1 Acidimicrobiales bacterium | reverse complement strand
GCCCCCAAGCCCCACGACCCGGAGGCGTTCCAGGACCTGGAGGGCCTCGTCCTGTCGCAGTTCCCGGACGAACCCGTCGATGCCATCGGGTTCAGCCTCGGCGCCCGCATCCTGTTGACCATCGCCGCCGAGAACCCCGACCGCTTCAACCGCCTGGTGGTCGCCGGTGTGGGGACCAACCTGTTCGAGCGCGACGAGGAGCGCGGCCGCCGGATCGCTGCCGCCGTCGGCGGTGCCGAGGACCCCGAGGACCCCGAGGCCCGGCACTTCCACGCCCTGGCCGAGTCGCCCGACATCGACCGGGAGTCCCTGGTCGCCATGATGAAGACCGCTCGGCCCGACCTGACCGGTGACGTGCTCTCCACCGTGAGCTGCCCCGTGCTCGTCGTGCTGGGCGACGAGGACTTCGCAGGCCCGGCCGACCCGCTCATGGCCGCGCTGCCCGACGCCACGCTGAAGACCCTTCGTGGCGTCGACCACTTCGCGACGCCGAAGAACTTCGAGTTCATCGACGCCGGTCTCGACTTCCTCGGCGCCAACCCGTTCTGAGGGTCTGACCCTCGCTCCCATGCTGGTCGACGTCGTGGTGACCGCTGGCGTCCTGGTCCTGCTCGCGATCCCGCTCGCCATCACGGGCTGGGCCTTCCTCGACGCGGCGTCGCGACCCAAGTGGGTGTGGGCGTTCGCCGGTCGCAACCAGGTGCTGTGGATGTGTGTCGTCGCCTTCGGCATCCTCACCGTGATCGGCGGCCTGCTGATCAGCGGGTACTACCTCGCCCGCGTCCGCCCGCAGCTGGCCGCCATCGAACGCGGCGAGTTCGGCTCCTCCTGACGACGCAGGACGATGCCCCGATCGCAGGGGAACTCAGCGCAGCTGCTGGGTGGTGGGCTCGATCGGGATGGGC
Organism: Acidimicrobiales bacterium; assembly: GCA_965262315.1. GTDB lineage: Bacteria > Actinomycetota > Acidimicrobiia > Acidimicrobiales > UBA8592 > JBCCFK01. The sequence goes on along the minus strand of CBDHFJ010000022.1, from coordinate 19,024 downwards.
ATGACCGTCTGGCCACCCAGGTAGGAGTCGACCGAGGCCGCACAGGCCCGGCCCTCGCTGATGGCCCAGACGATCAGGCTCTGGCCCCGACCCATGTCCCCGGCGACGAACACGCCGTCGACACTGGACATCCAATGGCCGTCGCGGGCCACGTTGCCGCGAGCATCGAGGTCGACGCCGAGGCCGTCGATCAGCTCGTTCTTCTCGGGGCCGACGAAGCCCATGGCCAGCAGCACCATGTCCGCCTGGAAGTGCTGCTCGGACCCCTCGACGGGTTCGAACCGCATGCCGTTGTCGTCGATGACCTGTTCCACCTCGACCGTCTCGAGGCCGGTGAGCTTGCCGTCCTCGCCGGTGAACTGGACCGTGTTGATCGAGAACACGCGCTCGCCGCCTTCTTCGTGCGCCGACGACGTGCGATGCATCAGCGGCCAGGTCGGCCACGGCGTGCTGGCCGCACGCTGGTCCGGCGGCTGCGGCATGATCTCGAACTGGTGGATCGACGCCGCGCCGTGACGGTGCGAGGTGCCGAGACAGTCGGCGCCGGTGTCGCCGCCGCCGATGATGATGACGTGCTTGTCCTTGGCCGAGAAGGGGTGCTCGTCGAGGTCGCCCTCCTGCACCTTGTTGGCGGGTGGCAGGAACTCCATGGCCTGGTAGATGCCCTCGAGCTCTCGGCCCGGGATCGGCAGGTCACGCCACTGGGTGGCGCCGGCGGCCAGGACCACGGCGTCGTAGTCGTCGCGGAGCTGGTCGACGGTGACGTCGACACCCACGTTGACGTTGACCCGGAACTCGGTGCCTTCGGCCTCCATCTGCTCGAGACGGCGGTCGAGGAACTTCTTCTCCATCTTGAACTCGGGGATGCCGTACCGGAGGAGGCCACCGATGCGGTCGGCCCGTTCCATCACCACGACGTCGTGGCCGGCGCGTGTCAGCTGCTGTGCGGCTGCGAGGCCGGCCGGACCGGAACCGACGACGGCGACCTTCTTGCCGGTCTTGACCGACGGCAGCACCGGCTGGACCCAGCCCTCCTTCCAGGCCCGCTCGATGATCTCGACCTCGACCTGCTTGATGGCGACCGGGTCCTCGTTGATGCCGAGCACACAGGCGGCTTCGCACGGTGCGGGGCAGAGGCGGCCCGTGAACTCGGGGAAGTTGTTGGTGGCGTGGAGGCGCTCGATGGCGTCCTTCCAATGATCCCGGTAGACGAGGTCGTTCCAGTCCGGGATCAGGTTGCCCAGCGGGCACCCGTTGTTGCAGAACGGGATGCCGCAGTCCATGCAGCGTGAGGCCTGCGTCTTGAGCGCGTCCTCGTCGAACTCGTCGTAGACCTCGTCCCAGTCGAGGAGCCGGACGGGCACGGGGCGCCGCGTCGGCAGCTCCCGCTCGTGCTTCATGAAGCCCTTGATGTCACCCATCGGTGTCCTCCTCAGCCCGTCGAGGCGGCCATGACCGCCTCGTTGACGTCGATGCCATCGCGTTCGGCCCGGGCCATGGCCTCGAGCACCCGCTTGTAGTCCTGCGGCATCACCTTGCGGAACTTGGTGACCGACTCGTCCCACGATGCCAGCAACGATGTCGCGACGGTCGAGCCGGTCTCGGTCCCGTGCCGCTCGATGCGGTCGCGGAGCCATGCCACGTCCTCGTCGGTCAACGGGTCGATGTCGACCATCTCGGGATTGACCCTGCTGGCGAACGTGCCGTCCTCATCGAGGACGAACGCGATCCCCCCGGACATCCCCGCGCCGAAGTTGCGTCCCGCCGCGCCGAGGATGACGGCGCGGCCGCCGGTCATGTACTCGCAGCCGTGGTCCCCGATGCCCTCGACGACGGCGACGGCGCCGGAGTTGCGGACACAGAAGCGCTCGCCCACCTTGCCCCGGAGGAACATCTCGCCGTCGGTGGCGCCGTAGAGGATCACGTTGCCGGCGATCACGTTCTCTTCGGCGGCGAATGGTGCATCGGTTGGTGGCCGCACGACGATGCGGCCGCCGCTGAGCCCCTTGCCGACGTAGTCGTTGGCGTCACCGGTCAGTCGTAGGGTGATGCCCTTCGGGACGAAGGCGCCGAAGGAGTTGCCGGCCGATCCGGTGAAGTCCACCTCGATCGTGTCGTCCGGGAGGCCATCGCCGCCCCACTTCTTGGTCAGGTGGTGGCCGAGCATGGTGCCGACGGTGCGGTTCACGTTGCGGATCGGCATCTCCAGGGCGACCTTGTCGCCGTGGTTGATCGCCCCGGCCGCCAACTGGATGAGCGTCTGGTCCAGGGCATGGTCGAGCCCGTGGTCCTGCTCGGAGGTGCAGAGTCGAGCGGCGCCCTCGGGGAGCGGCGGCGAGTACAGGATCGGCCGCAGGTCGAGGCCGGCAGCCTTCCAGTGGTCGACGCCTTCGGAGGTGTCCAGGGCATCCACCTGGCCCACGGCCTCGGCGATGCTCCGGAAGCCGAGCTGGGCGAGGATCTCGCGGACCTCCTCGGCGATGAACTCCATGAAGTTCACGACGTGGTCGGCCTGACCCTCGAACTTGGCACGCAGCTCGGGGTTCTGGGTGGCCACACCCACCGGACAGGTGTCGAGGTGACAGACCCGCATCATCACGCAGCCCATCACGACGAGCGGTGCGGTGGCGAAGCCGAACTCCTCGGCGCCGAGCAGCGCGGCGACGACGACGTCGCGGCCGGTCTTGAGCTGGCCGTCACACTGCACGACGATGCGGTCGCGGAGGTTGTTCAGCAGCAGCGTCTGTTGGGTCTCGGCGAGGCCGAGCTCCCACGGTGTGCCCGCGTGCTTGATCGAGGTCAGCGGTGATGCCCCCGTACCGCCGTCGTGACCGGAGATGAGGACCACGTCCGCATGGGCCTTGGAGACGCCGGCGGCGACCGTGCCCACGCCCAACTCGGACACGAGCTTCACGTGGATCCGGGCGTCGGGGTTGGCGTTCTTCAGGTCGTGGATGAGCTGGGCCAGGTCCTCGATCGAGTAGATGTCGTGGTGCGGGGGCGGCGAGATCAGGCCCACCCCCGGCGTGGAGTGCCGCACCTCGGCGATCCACGGCCACACCTTGTGCCCGGGCAGCTGCCCGCCCTCGCCGGGCTTGGCACCCTGCGCCATCTTGATCTGGATGTCGTCGGCGTTGACCAGGTACTCGCTGGTGACACCGAAGCGCCCCGACGCGGCCTGCTTGATCGCAGACCGGCGGAGGTCGCCGTTCTCGTCGGGCGTGAACCGCTCGGGGTTCTCGCCACCCTCGCCGGTGTTGGACTTCGCGCCCAGCCGGTTCATGGCGATCGCCAGCGTCTCGTGGGCCTCGGCCGAGATCGATCCGTAGGACATCGCGCCGGTGGAGAAGCGCTTCACGATCTCGCGGACCGGCTCGACCTCGTCGATGGGGACCGGCGGCCGCAGGCCGTCGCGGAAACTGAACAGCCCTCGCAGCGTCCCGAGCTGGCGCGACTGCTGGTCGACGCGGCTGGTGTACTCGCGGAAGATCTCGTAGCTGCGCTCGCGGGTCGAGTGCTGGAGCTTGAACACCGTCTCGGGGTTGAAGAGGTGGTACTCGCCCTCGCGGCGCCACTGGTATTCGCCGCCGACCTGCAGCTCGCGGTGCGCGCGGGCCTCGGCCACCGGGGGGTAGGCGATCTGGTGGCGGAGGCGGCACTCTTCGGCGATCTGCGCGTAGCCGACGCCCCCGAGGCGGCTGATCGTGCCGGTGAAGGCGTCCATGACCAGGGGCAGACCGAGACCGATCGCCTCGAAGATCTGGGAGCCGACGTAGGACTTCACGGTCGAGATGCCCATCTTGGACATGACCTTGAGCACGCCCTTGTCGCACGCCTTGATGTAGTTGCGGTGGGCCTCCGCCTTGTCCATCGAGGGATCGAGCCCGTAGAGGCCGCGGTCGATCATGTCGTTGATCGAGCGGAACGCCAGGTACGGGTTCACGGCGTTGGCGCCGTAGCCCAGCAGCAGGCACAGGTGGTGCACCTCGCGCATCTCACCGGTCTCGACGACGAGGCTCACCTGGGTGCGTGTCTTCTCGCGCACCAGGTGGTGGTGGATGGCCGCGGTGGCCAACAGAGCCGGGACCGGTGCGTGCTCGGCATCGGCGCCGCGATCGCTGAGCACGATCAGGTTGTAGCCCTGGGCGATGGCCGCCGACGCCTGACCGCGGATGTGCTCGATGGCGGCCCGGAGCCCCGGTCCGCCTTGGTCGACCGGGTAGCGACACGGGATCACGTAGGTCTTGAAGTCGTCCGACCCGCCGCCGGTCTCGTAGCCGTCGATGTCCACCAGGGCGTTGAGCTGCGCGTTGGTGATCACCGGATGCTCGATCATGATCTGCCGGCACGACTCGGGCTGGGGGTCCAGGAGATTGCGCTCCGGTCCCAGCCAGCCGTAGGTGGCGGTGACGATCTCCTCGCGGATCGCGTCGAGCGGCGGGTTGGTGACCTGTGCGAACAGCTGCTGGAAGTAGTCGTAGAGCAGGCGTGGCCGCTCCGACAGCACCGCGATGGGGGTGTCGGTGCCCATCGAGCCGATCGCTTCCTTGCCGTCTCGGACCATGGGGGCCACGAGCAGCTTGAGCTCCTCGTGGGTGTAGCCGAACACCTGCTGGCGCGTCTGCAGCGGGACGCCCATGGTCCGATCGATCTCCCGGGCCGGCAGGTCGTCGAGGTGGATCTGGTGTTGCGCCAGCCACTCCTGATAGGGGCGGGAGGAGGCCATCGAGGCCTTGATCTCCTCGTCGCGGACGATGCGACCCTCGGTGGTGTCGATGAAGAACATGCGCCCGGGCTGCAGCCGGCCCTTCTCGACCACCTTGGCGGACGGGACGTCGACCACGCCGACCTCTGACGCCATGATCACCATGTCGTCGTCGGTCACCCAGTACCTGGACGGCCGGAGGCCGTTGCGGTCGAGCACGGCGCCCACCACGGTGCCGTCGGTGAAGATGATCGAGGCCGGGCCGTCCCACGGCTCCATGAGCGACGCGTGGTAGCGGTAGAAGGCCTTGAGATCCTCGGGCATCGACTCGTGGTTCTCCCACGGCTCCGGGATCATCATCAGCACGGCTTCCTGGAGCGAGTAGCCGCCCATGACGAGGAGCTCGAGGCACTCGTCGAAGCCTGCGGTGTCGGAGGCGCCAGGGGTGCAGATCGGGAAGAGCCGCTCCATGTCGTCGGGCAGGTGGGGCGAGGCCAGCAGCGCCTCGCGGGCACGCATCCAGTTGCGGTTGCCCTGGACCGTGTTGATCTCGCCGTTGTGGGCCACGAACCGGTAGGGATGGGCCAGGGGCCACGACGGGAACGTGTTCGTCGAGAACCGGGAGTGGACCAGCGCCAGCGCGCTCTCGACCCGCTCGTCGGAGAGATCGGGGTAGAAGGGCTCGAGCTGCGCCGTCGTCAGCATGCCCTTGTAGACGATGGTGCGGGACGACAGCGACGGGAAGTAGACGCCGTCGTGGGCCTCGGACATGCCGCCCATGGCCTCGTTGCCCTCGTCGGCCCCGGCCGCGAGGTGGATCTCGTGTTCGATGCGCTTGCGGATGACGTACGCACGGCGATCGAGGTCCAGGTCGGCGAGCTCGTCGCCGGCGATGAACACCTGGCCGAAGCGCGGCATGGTGGCCCGCGCCCCGGGGCCGAGGAGACCGTCGGGCTGGACCGGGACGTCGCGCCAACCCAGGACGTCGAGGCCTTCCTCGGCGACGATGGCACCGATCTGCTCGACGGCCTTGTCGGCCTCGGTGGGATCCTGGGGCAGGAAGGCGATGCCGGTGGCGTAGGAGCCGGCCGGCGGAAGGGCGAAGTCCACGACGTCGCGGTAGAAGCCGTCGGGAACCTGGATCAGGATGCCGGCGCCGTCGCCGGTGTCGGGGTCCGCGCCGAGCGCGCCACGGTGCTCGAGCTGGCACAGCGCGCCGATTCCGGCGGCGACGATCTGGTGGCTCTTGCGGCCCCGAAGGTCCGCGACGAAGTTGACGCCACACGCGTCGTGCTCTTGGCCCGGGTGGTAGAGGCCCTGGGGCGCCGGCAGATCGGGGTTGGTGTGCTCGTGCATCGTGCTCCAGACGCGTCGGTCCAGGTCGTCTACGGGAGGGGTGCGCCACCGGGGTGGCTCGCTCGCTGCGTCGGTGAACTGGACGAGACGTGCGGTCTGCAGGCCTGGCCGAGCGCTGGACGTGTTCGAGCGGTGTCGGGGCGACGATGACCCGACGACAGGGACCCGGATGCTACCGAGGAGTTGCGCCTGAGGGCCAAGTTGCACCCGTGGCGACTGCGCCGTTGCGGTCGGGGGCGGCCGGGAGGCCGGACCGTGGACCGGCCGCCCGATCCGGCCATCATAGGAACATGACGAGTCTCGATCACATCGATTGCCACGACCTCGGCGCGTACATCGACGCCTCACCGTCGCCGTTCCATGCGGTGGCCACCGCCGCCGAGCGCCTGGGGTCGGCGGGTTTCGGTGAGGTCGCGGCCGCGGACGACTGGAACGAGGCCGAGCCTGCCGGCTTCGTGCGCCGCGGCGGCTCGCTCATCGCCTGGAGACTGGGTTCGGAGCCTGCGGCCGGGATGCGCATCGTCGGGGCCCACACCGACAGCCCCAACCTGCGGATCAAGCCGCAGCCCGACACCGGCCGCGCCGGAGTGGCCCAGCTGGGGGTCGAGATCTACGGCGGCGTGCTGCTCAACTCGTGGCTCGACCGTGACCTCGGGATCTCCGGGCGGGTCGCGATCGCTGCCGGGGGGCGCATCGAGGAGCGCCTGCTGGTGATCGACCGGCCCGTCCTTCGCGTGCCCCAGTTGGCCATCCACCTGGACCGTGAGATCGGCACGGCCGGTCTCCACCTCAACAAGCAGACCCACATGGCTCCCGTCTGGCACTCGGGCGACGTCACCGACGGCGGCTTCCGCTCCTGGATCGCGGACGAACTCGAGATCGACGAGGACACGATCCGTGGCTGGGACCTGATGACCCACGACCTGACCCCCAGCGCGACGCTGGGTGCCGACGGCAGCTTCTATGCCGCGCCTCGGATCGACAATCTGGCCTCCTGTCACGCCGCGGTGGAAGCGCTCGCTGCCACCGACGCCACCGAGGCCACGCTGGTCGTGTGCCTCTTCGATCACGAGGAGGTCGGCAGCACGTCGGCGACCGGCGCTGCCGGCGTGTTGTTGCCCGACGCCATCGAGCGGATCCACCGCGCCGCCGGAGGCTCGCCGGAGACCCGGAGCCGTGCGATGGCCGTCTCGTCGTGCATCTCGGCGGACGGCGCTCATGCGACCCATCCCAACTACGCCGAGCGTCACGAGCCCGACCACCACATCCGGCTGAACGGCGGTCCGGTCATCAAGCGCAACGCGAACGAGCGGTACGCCACCGACGCGGTCGGCCAGGCCATCGCCGAGGAGGCCTGCCGCGCCGCCGGGGTCCCCTACCAGCGTTTCGTCAACCGGACCGACCTGGCGTGCGGGTCGACCATCGGGCCGTTCACGGCGGCCGGTCTCGGGATCACCACGATCGACATGGGCATCCCCCAGCTGTCGATGCACTCGGCTCGCGAGCTGTGCGGTCGGGACGACCCGCCGCGCCTCGCCCGGGCGCTCGCGGCGTACCTGGCCGGGTAGTGAGCTGGCGTCTCGCTCGGCCGTCGGTCAGCGGGCGCCGACCCCGACCCGGTGCCGGGCGTTGCGATAGCGGCGGGCCGCCGATGCGAACATCAGCATCACTGCGTAGATCTCGAGCCGCCCCACCAGCATCAGCACGGCCAGCACCATCCTGGCGGGCCGATCGAAGACCAGGAAGTTCTCGGTCGGCCCGGCCTCGCCGAGCGCCGGCCCCATGTTGCTCATCGCGGAGATCGACGCGCTCGCGGCTGTGAGCAGGTCGCTCCCGGTCGCGGCGACGGTCAGGGTGCCGAGCAGGACGAACCCGAAGAACAGGATGAGGAACCCGAAGGCGGAGGCCACGATCTCTTCGGGAACGGCGTCGCGCCCCAACTTCACCGGGAAGACGCCCTGGCGGTGACGCAGACGGCGGATCTCGCGGCCGAGGTGCTTGGCCCCGATCAGCGACCGGAACACCTTCGACCCGCCCGCTGTGGAACCCACGCAGCCACCGACGGTCATCAGCACCAGCAGGATGATCTGGGCGGCGCCTCCCCACACCACGAAGTCGCCGATGCCGTCGTCGCGGACGTTGCCGAACCCGGTGGACGTGCCCAGGGTGACCACGGTGAACAGCGAGTCGCGGATGGACGTCCAGAATCCCGCGAGCCCCTGGCGCCAGTTGATGATCGACACGACCACGAACGCGGTGGCGAGCATGCCGAGGAACACCCTGGTCTCGAGCGATCGGCCGTAGACCCGACGGTCGCCGGCCGCGAAGCGGTAGTGCTGAGTGAAGCTGATCCCGCAGATCACCATGCCGACGATGAGCACCAGTTCGATCGCTGCGGAGTCGAAATGGCCGGCGGACGCGTTGTAGGTGGAGAACCCGCCGGTGGCAGCGGTGGCGAACCCGTGGGCGACCCCGTCGTACAGGTTGGCTCCCGGCAGCGCCCAGATGGCGAGCGCGACCGCAGCGGTGATCCCGCAGTACACGATCCACAGACGCCGGGCCGTCTCGCTCACCCGCGGGGCCAACCGATCCGAGGAGTGCCCGGGCGCTTCGGCCGTCATCAGGGCCAGCCCGCCCACGCCGAGGTACGGGAGGACCGTCACCGCGAGGACCACCATGCCCATGCCGCCGTACCACTGCGTCAGCTGGCGCCACATGAGCACGCCGCGGCCGTGGGCCTCGATGTCGGCAAGCACGGTGGAGCCGGTGCAGCTGAAGCCCGAAACCGACTCGAACAGCGCGCTGTCCCAGTGCGCCATGGTGAACATCGACCCCATCAGGTAGGGCAGCGCACCGAAGACCGAACAGGCGATCCAGGTCCAGGCGACGATGGAGAACACCGACACGGCCCGGACGTCGTCACCGAGGTCGGTGCAGCGGCGGATCGTCCAGCCCACGATGAAGCAGATGGCTGCCGACCACAGGAGCGCCCACTCGTCGTGCGACGTGCTCGATCCCCATTCGATGGCGGCGGCGAAGAGCAGCCCGGGGGTCAGCATCATCAGTCCCAGGCCGACCACGTGGAAGGTCGGTGAGGTGATCGGCTTCGAGAGTGGGTTGCTCACGCCGACCTCTGGTGGATCTGGTCCTCGATGCGCTCGGACAGCCGGGCGACGAGGTTGATGAGCGCGAACACGACGATGTACATCGAGAGCCGGCCGAGCACCATCAGCGCGGAGAGGGTGAGCTTGGTGACGGTGCCGACGGTGGACAGGTCGACGGGGTCGATCACCTGCGGCCCGGCGGTCGACAGGGCGGAAACCGAGAGCGAGATCGCTGCACTCGGGGTGATGCCGCTGTCGCCCAGTTCGATCAACATGCCGCCGGCGGCCACGACGGTGACGAACAGCACGATGTAGCCCGTCATGCGTTCGAGCGTGCGCTCCTGAACGGCGCGGGTGTTGACGCGAACCACCGCGACGGCCGAGGGGTGGAGCTGACGGGCGAGCTCCCGCCGGGCGAATCCCAGCGCCTGGAGGACCCGCAGATACCGGAAGCCGCCCCCGGCGGAGCCCGACATCGACCCGACGCCGATCAGCACCAGCATCACGGTCTCGGCCCCTGCCCCGAACGTCCACCACGGGACGGTGGTGAACCCGGTGGTGGACATGGCCGACGTCACGGACAGGGCCGCCGATCTGAGCGGCGCCTCGACGTCCCCGTCGAGCCACAGGGCGACGGCCACCGTGGAGGCGACCATCACGGCGGCGTAGAGCCGCAGCTCCGTGTTGCGTCGAATCGCCCGATGGTCGCGTTGGATCACCCACCACAGCACCCCGAGGTTGAGCCCGGCCACCGCCATGCCCACCGCTGCCACCCACTCGACTCCGGGGTCGGCGAAGGCGGCGAGCGATCCGGTGCGTGTCGACAGCCCGCCGGTCGACACGGTGGCCATCGCGTGGGCGACGGCGTCGAACACCCCGAGCCCGGCCACGAGGTAGGCGATCGCCAACAGGGCCGAGACCAGCCCGTAGAGCACCCCCAGGTTTCGGATGCCCTTGGCGCGTCCGTGGATGAGGGCCCGCTCGCCGCGGTCGGACTGGCCTCGCCCGCGGAGTTCCTTGCCGCCCACGAGCAGCGGGATCACGACGAGGGCCACGATGAGGGCGCCCAGGCCCCCCATCCACTGCATCAGGGCCCGGAACATGAGCAGGCCACGGGGCATCGCGTCGAGGTCGAGGCCGGTCATGGCGGTGGTGGTGACCGGCGCGGTGCCTTCGAGGATCGCGGTGTCGAGGTCGTCGGTGGCATCGGCCAGCAGATGCGCCACCGCGCCACCCGCGGCGATGCACAGGAAGGCGAGCGTGGTCATGGTCATGACCGCGGGCGCGGTCGTCACGCTCGGCCTGGCGACGCGCCGCAGCTCCCACCACCCCCACGCGCCACAGACGCCGGCGGCGACCAGGAACCAGCCGGTGACGTCGGTGTCGTCGGTCAGATCGACCAGGGCCGACAGCATGAAGCAGGCCGACAGCTGCGCCATCGACAGGGCGATCGGGTAGCGCACGAACTGCACCCGGGACGGGCTGACCAGCCCGCGTCGCCGAAGCTTCGAGGCGGCGGTGGCGGTCACCCCAGGACGGCGCGAACGGCGTCGACGTTCTCGGGGCGCACGAACACCACGACGTGGTCCCGAGCGCGGAGCTCGCTGCGACCGCGGCCGATCTGGGCCTTGCCGTCGCGGACGATGGCGCCGATCAGGCAGTCCTTGGGGAGCTCGAGATCTCGAACGAGCGCGCCGTCTGCGATGCTCGCGGCGTTCACCTCGAGCTCGATCACCTCGAAGTCCGCGGCGAGGAATGTCGCGACCTTGGCCACGTCGCCACGCACGAAGCGCAACACGCCGTTGGCGCTGGCGGTACGGGGCGACAGCGCGACGTCCACGCCGACCTCCTCGAGCAGCTCGCGCAGCGCGAGGCGATGGAGCACCGCGATCGTCTCGCTGGCACCCAGCGACTTCGCGAACAGGCAGGCGAGGATGTTGGCGTCGTCGTGGCCGGTGAGCGCGAGCACGGCGTCGTAGGACCCGGCCTCCTCGGCGGCGAGCAGCTCGGCATCGGTGATGTCGCCCTCGATGACGAGGATGCCGTCGAGTGATTCGGCCAACTCGCGGGCTCGCTGGGGGTTGCGCTCGATGAGCGTCACCGCACCTGGTCGGTCGGCCAGCGATCGGGCGACGATCTCGGCGGTTCGGCCGCCACCGAGCAGCAGGACCCGTCGATGCTTGCCGGACTGGAGGCCGAGGAGCTTGAGGACGTCCCGCTTCGCGCGCCGCTTCGCGACCAGGTACAGGTGATCGTCGGCCTCGAGTCGCTCGTCGGCGCGCGGGATGATGGTCTCGCCGGCTCGGGTACGCGCGGCCACCAGGAACTCCCAGTCCGGCTCGTAGCGGGCGGCGATGGCCGACAGCGTCTGACCCACCAGCGGTGCGTCGGCGCCGAGGATCGAGCCGATGACGTAGACCTCGCCGCCGGCGAGCTGCGCGATCTCGGTGGCCCCTGGCGCGTCGAGCAGGTCGAGGATCTCCGCCGCTGTCTCGGCGTCCGGGTCGATGATCAGGTCGGCGGCGATGGCATCTCTGAGCTGCTGCGCGTCTCGGCCACGCAGGCTCTCGGCCTCGATGCGGACCACGGTGCGTTCCACCCCGGCCTGGCGAGCCAGCAGCGCGGCGATCAGATTGACCTCGTCGTTCGAGGTCACCGCCACCATGAGGTCGGTCTTGGTCAGCCCGGCCTCGTCCAGGACGTGCGGGTGGGTGCCGCTGCCGTGGACCACCAGGACGTCCAGCCGGTCGCCGACGTCGCGGAGCCGGTCACGGTCGGTCTCGATGACCGCGACGTCGTTGCCGTGCCGGGTCAACAGTTCGGCGACATAGGAACCGACCTCGCCCGCGCCGACGACGATCACTCGCATCGGCTCATTGGTAGCACTCGGGTGCCGGGTTGTCCCGCATCGGACGCGGCCGCGCTCACCACGGGAAGTGTCCGCGCACTCGCTCCGGGGTGACCACGGTGTCCAGCGGGATGTCGTGGTCGCGCACCGGGAGCTCCGGTACGAGCTGCAGTTCGTGGGCGATGCCCACCAACACTGGTGTGGTGGGGCGGGCCTCGTCGGCCAGGAAGGCGAAGTGGCGGTCGTAGTAGCCCCGGCCGCGCCCGATCCGGTTGCGGTGCTCGTCGAAGCCGACGAGCGGGGTGAGTACGACGTCGATCGTCCGCGAGTCCAGCACCGGGGCGGTCGGCGGCGGCTCGAGGAGGCCCCACTCCCCCGGCACCAGGTCGTGATCGTCAGCGACGAGGTGGAAGGCCATGGTCGGCCCGTCGGCGGCGAGGCGCGGAAGTGCGACCGCCGTGCCGTTGGTGCGGAGTGCGTCGAGCACGCCGGCGATCTCGATCTCCCCGTCGGCGGCGACGTAGGCCGCGACCCGTGCCGGAGCCGCGTCGACCATGGGTCGGAGGTGTCGGGCCACGGCGTCCGACGCGGCCGCCCGGGCGGTCGGATCGAGGGTTCGGCGGGCCTCGCGGAGGCGTCCACGCAGCGAACGCGACGGTGGCGTCATCGAGGGGAAACCTACCTTGCCGCAGGATCGCTGACCGGTGCAGGCCGCCGTGACAGAATCGTCGCTGGTCCAGCGCCAGCCGACGGGTTGGTTCGGCATGCCCGGCCTCAGTAGGTTTTCCCGGCCGTTCGTGCGCTCAACGAGGAGATAACGACAGTGGAAGCAATTCCGTATCTGGCCCTGATCAGCGCGGTCGCAGCGCTGGGTCTGGCTGCCTACTACTACAAGCTGGTGGAGGCGGCTCCCGCGGGCGACGACCGCATGGTCTTCCTCATGAACGAGATCCAGAAAGGTGCTCGTGCCTTCCTCAAGGCCGAGTACACCTGGGTCGCCGGTTTCGTCGTGGTGATGATGGTCCTGCTGGCCATCGTGATCGACCCCCTGGCCCCGATCGCGTATCTGTTGGGCGCGGTCCTGTCGGCGGGCGCCGGCTACGCGGGCATGACGGTGGCCACCATGGCCAACGCCCGGACCACAGAGGCGGCCAAGGACGGACCGTCGAAGGCGCTTCCGGTGGCCTTCCGTGGCGGTGCGGTCATGGGCTTCGCGGTCGCCGGTCTGGCGCTGCTCGGTCTCATGTTCACCTATCTGCTGTTCGTCGAGTGGCTCGAGGTCGACGACGCCTTCAACATCGTGACCGCCTTCGGTCTGGGCGCCTCGTCCATCGCACTCTTCTCCCGTGTCGGTGGCGGCATCTACACCAAGGCCGCCGACGTCGGTGCCGACCTGGTCGGCAAGGTCGAGGCCGGGATCCCCGAGGACGATCCTCGCAACCCCGCCACCATCGCCGACAACGTCGGTGACAACGTCGGTGACGTGGCCGGCATGGGCGCGGACCTGTTCGAGTCCTACGCCGGTTCGATCATCGCTCCGGTCGCGCTGACCGCCTTCTCATTCGGTGGCGGCCTCGCTGCAGAGCGCGCCGGCGAAGAGGGCATCGTCGAGTTGCTGACCTTCCCGATGGCCATCGCCTTCGTCGGTATGGTCGCCTCGATCATCGGTTCCTTCTTCGTCCGCTCCGGTGACAGCACCGACTCCCGGGCGCTGAGCCGTGCGCTCCACATGGGCACCAACGTGGCCATGGGCATCACCATCGTCGGCACGCTGATCGTGGCCTTCTGGATGTTCGGCGACATCGCCGACGCGGCCGACGGCAGCCCGATCGGCCTCGCCATCTCCGTCATCGGCGGTCTCGTCGTCGGCTGGGCCCTCGGCAAGTCGGCCGAGTACTACACCTCGGACCACTTCGGCCCGGTGAAGAAGATCGCAAGGCAGTCCGAGACCGGTCCGGCGACGACCGTCCTCGGTGGTATCAGCACCGGCATGGTCTCGGTGGCGGCCTCGGTCGGCCTGATCCTCGTCGGCGTCGGCGTGGCCTATTGGGGCGGCGAGCAGACGCTGGGCGACGGTGGCGGTATCTACGGCATCGCCGTCGCCGCCATCGGCATGCTGGCGACCACCGGTGTCGTCGTCTCGGTCGACGCCTATGGGCCGATCGCCGACAATGCCGGCGGCATCGCCGAGATGGCCGAGCTCGATCCGTCGGTTCGCGAGGTCACCGACGCCCTCGACTCGTTGGGCAACACCACTGCAGCGATCGCCAAGGGCTTCGCCGTCGGCTCCGCGGCACTGACCGCCCTGGCGCTGTTCAAGAGCTTCGAGTTCGCCATCGTGCAGGAAGGCGGCGACCTGAATCTCAACGTCGGTGAGGTCGACGTGTTCATCGGCCTGTTCATCGGCGCCGGCCTGCCCTTCCTGTTCGCGGCGCTCACCATCGATGCGGTCGGTCGTGCGGCCCAGGCGATGATCGAAGAGGTCCGCCGCCAGTTCCGCGAGATTCCCGGCCTGCGTGAGGGCAAGGCGGGCGTGGTCCCCGATTCCGCCAAGTGCGTCGAGATCTCCACCGCAGCGTCGCTGCGCGAGATGATCCTGCCCGGCGCCCTGGCCATCGTGGTTCCGCTGGTCGTCGGTTTCATCGACGAGGACGCCCTCGGCGGTCTGCTCGCCGGTGCGCTCGTGACCGGCTTCGCTCTGGCCATCTTCATGGCCAACGCGGGCGGCGCATGGGACAACGCCAAGAAGTACATCGAGCAGGGCAACCACGGCGGCAAGGGCTCCGAGCCCCACAAGGCCGCCGTCGTCGGTGACACCGTGGGCGACCCGTTCAAGGACACCTCGGGCCCGGCCATGAACATCCTGCTCAAGGTCATGACGATCGTCTCGCTGGTGTTCGCCGGCGCGTTCGTCTAGGCCGACGCGGCGATCGAGCGAACAGGCCCCGCCTCCGGGCGGGGCCTTCGCCGTTTTCGTCGCCCGCGCCGCTCGTTCTGCCAGCGTGGTGTCACGCCATCGCACGCGATGACGCTGGCAGAACGGACTGGTCGGCCGACCACCGTGGTCGTGGCGCAGCCTGGTGGCTTGGGCGAAGTACCGTCGCGACGTGCCCCAGGACGAGCCCGCATCCCGTCGTCGCCTGATCGTGCTGTTCGGCGGCCAGTCCGCCGAGCACGACGTGTCGTGCACGTCAGCTCGACACGTCCTCGCGGCCATCGACCCGGCCAGGTACGCGGTCGAGCCGATCGGGATCTCACGAGACGGTGAATGGGTGCGAGCCGTTGATGCCGTCGCGGCCCTGGAACAGGGCGCGGCTGCGCTGCCCGAGCGGCTGAAGGCCATCGGGCCCGCCGTCGACCCCATGCCAGTCCTCGCAGGACCCGTCGACGACGTGCCCGTGGTGTTCCCCGTGCTGCACGGCCCCCAGGGCGAGGACGGCACGATGCAGGGCCTGCTCGAGCTGTTGAACGTGCCCTACGTGGGGAGCGGCGTGCTGGGCTCGGCCCTGTCGATGGACAAGATCAAGGCCAAGGAGATGCTGGACCTGTACGGCATCGCCCAGGCCCGCTGGCGAGGCTTCCACGTCGACCAGCGATCGTCTGCGCTCGAGGCCGAGTTGGCGGCCGAGCTGGGGTTCCCGATCTTCGCGAAGCCGGCGAACATGGGCTCGTCGGTCGGGGTGTCGAAGGCCGACGACGCAGCGCAGCTGACGGCGGCCCTCGACCTCGCGGCGAGCTATGACGAGTGGCTGGTGGTCGAGGAGGGCATCGACGGTCGTGAGATCGAGTGCTCGGTCCTCGGCAACCGAGACCCGGTCGTGTCGGTGGCGGGCGAGATCCTGCCGGGCGCCGACTTCTACGACTACGAGGACAAGTACGACGACGGCGCCGAGCTGTTGATCCCGGCTCCGCTCGACGATGCCGAGCTGGCCGAGATGCAGGCGATCGCCCGCCGGGCGTTCCTGGCGCTGCGATGTGAAGGCCTGGCCCGTGCCGACTTCTTCTACGAGCCCGACGGCCGCGGCTGGCTGGTCAACGAGCTGAACACGATGCCGGGATTCACCCCGATCTCGATGTACCCGAAGATGTGGGCCGCATCGGGGCTCGAGTATCCCGAGCTGATCGACCGCCTGGTCGAGCTGGCCGTCGAACGTCACCGCCGCCGCAACTCCCATCGTCGAACCGATCACTGACCGCCGTGGAGCCCAGGACCCGAGCGCTGTGGGCCCGACAGGACCGCCACGAGGGCGACCGGCATCGGCTGTTCGGCGCCGTGGCCGAGGCCGTCGCCGCGTCGCACGTGTTGTATCCGGGGTCCTACGTGGACCTGGCGCCCTCGTTCGTGTGGCCGTCGGTGACCTATGTGGACATGGACCGGCGCGCCGAACGGTTCTTCGCGGACGCTGCAGGCGTGGCCGAGCTGCTGGTCGACCACGGCGCCGACCCCGACGCCCACGAGGTGCGGTTCATCGCCGCCGACTACCGAGAGCCGCTGCCGTTGCCGGATGGCGCCTTCGACCTGCTGATCTCGCTCTACACCGGGCCGGCGCTCGATCACTGCAGCCGCTACCTCGCAGCCGGTGGTCACCTGCTGGCCAACCCGAGCCATGGTGACGTCGCCCTGGCGGCCGTGGACGACCGATACCGGCTGGTGGCCGTGGTCCAGTCGCGCCGCAGTGGCTACGTCGTTCGTTCCGACGGACTCGACCAGTACCTCGTCCCCAAGCGCCCGACCCCGGTCACCGCTGACGAGATCCGAGCCTCCGGTCGCGGCGTGGCCTACACGAAGTCGGCGTTCGCCTACCTCTTCGAGCGCGTGGATTGACCCTTGCACAGTATCGAACAGGTGTTCGATACTGTGCGGCATGGATCTGCACCTGGAGCACGAGATCGAACAGCTGCGCCGCAGCGTGGCCATGCTGCGGCCCGGTGAGCAGGCGCTCGACCGGGAGACGACCCTCCAGTTGCTCGGCCGTCTCCAGAGCGTGAGCCGCCGGGTGACGCGGCTCGAGGGTGGCCTGCGGTCGCTGCTCGACGAGACCGACGGCGGCGGCCCCAACCGCCACCCCTCCGGTTGGATCGGCTGACCCCCGGGCACCATCGGGGCCGTCGCGGGTAGGGTCCCGGCAGGGGCGCGACAGGCAGGGGGAAGATCATGAAGCGCGGTTGGCCACTCGTGGGTGAGGCCCGGCGACGGATGGCGGACGTGGTCGAGGGTCTGTCCGAGGATCAGCTCGGTGCGCGCTCGCTCTGTGGCCATTGGACGAACCATCAGGTGGCGGCCCATCTGCTGATGTTCACCCACGTCGGGGTCCCGTCACGACGCTTCCTCGGTGCCATGGTCCGGTCGAGGTTCGACTACGACACGGCGGCAGATCGGCTGGCCCGCGAACTCGCCGACCAGTACTCCGGCGCCGAGATCGCGTCGATGCTGCGCGACCGTGCCGAGAAGGAGAACACGTTCAAGTCCTTCCCTCCCGAGATGACCCTCACCGACGTGACGGTCCATCTGCAGGACATTCGCCGTCCGCTCGGGCTCGGCACCGACCTGGAGCCCAACGTGATCGGCGACGTCCTCACGTGGATGACCACGCACAAGCAGGCCAAGGCGGTGGTGACCCCCGGCCTGGTCGATGGCCTGCATCTCGTGGCCACGGACACGGAGTGGGAGCACGGCTCGGGTCCGCCGGTGGAAGGTCCTGGCGAAGCGCTCATCATGGCCGTGGCCGGCCGCGACACCCACGACGAACTCAGCGGCGATGGCGTCGCAACGCTCCGGGAGCGATCCGGCTGAGGGTCAGGCCGGCTGGAGCGCCGACCGAAGAAAGCGCAGCAGTTCCTGGCGACGTCGCACGGTCTGGCGCAGCGTCGGCTCCAGGCCCACGGCGCGCAGGACCTCGATCTCGGTGGCCACGCCCATGACGGTGGAGTAGACGGAGAACGCGAGCAGCTGGGGGTCCGACTCCCGTACCCTTCCTGCTCGCATCTCGTCCGCCAGCCACTCGGTGGCGCCCTTGATCAGGGGCTCCAGCGCGTCGGTGGCCCGGTTGAGCACGGGTGGCCCGAGGCGAGTGACCTCCCGGAGCAGGCCCAGCAGCTCGGGGCGGCGCATCGCCAGTCGGAAGACGCGTCGCACCATGGCGTCGACGCGGTCGAAGCCGCTGTCCGAGGTGTCGATGACGGCCCAGAAGACGTCGGTGAGCTCGCCGACCGCGTGGTCGACCACCGCGTCGAGCAGGGCGTCCTTGGACGGATAGTGGTACAGGATCGACTGTTTGCGGATGCCGAGTTCGGCGGCCAGATCGTCGAGGCTGGTGGCGTCGAAGCCGCGGCCGCCGAACGCCGTCATGGCCGCGTCGAGGATCCGGTCGGCGGTACGCACGACCAAGATGGTAGTCGCCGCCTACCAACTGGTAGAAAGGAGGGATGTCGGTCATCGCCCAGGCACTCGCGGGCAGGCGCATCGCGATCACGGGGTCCACCGGATTCCTCGGGACCGCGCTTGTCGAGCGCCTCCTCCGCGGCGTCCCCGACTGCGAGTTGGTGTTGCTCGTGCGCCCCGGTCGTCGCACCGCCGACCGTCGGGTCGATCGCGACATCCTGCGCAACGACGCCTTCGACCGACTGCGCGAGACCCATGGCAAGGAGGGGTTCGCAGACCTCACCCGGCGTCGTGTGCACGCGGTCGCAGCGGACATCTCCATCGACGGCCTCGGGCTCGACGATGCCGGCCGAGCGCTGCTCGCGAGCTGCGATGTGGTGGTGCACAGCGCTGCCGCCGTCTCGTTCGACGAGCCGCTCGACCGCGCCGCCGAGGTGAATCTGATGGGTCCGGTGCGCCTCGTTCAGGCGCTGCAGGACCTCGGCTCGACCCCGCATCTGGTCGCGGTCAGCACCTGCTACGTGGCCGGGAGCCGCAAGGGCGATGCCCCCGAGCAGGCCCTGTCCCAGAGCCCGTTCTACGTTCCGCTCGATTGGCGGGCCGAGGTCGAGGCCGCCCGCCGCACCCGC
>CBDHFJ010000021.1:0-10771 GCA_965262315.1 Acidimicrobiales bacterium | reverse complement strand
GTGTTGCCGGTCGGGGGTCGCGAGGGCGACGCGGTCGTCGGCGAGATCCTCTGGGTGGATCACTTCGGCAACCTGCAGCTCAACCTCGACCCCGACGACCTGGACGGGATGGACGGTCAGCTCCAGCTGCGGACGGGCGACGTGACGCGAGCCCTCGAGCGGGTCACCACCTACGGGCAGATCTCCGCCGGCTCGGTGGGTCTGCTCGTGGACTCCTACGGGTTGCTGTCGCTCGCGGTGCCGCGTGGCTCGGCCGCCGACGAGCTCCGGGTGGGCGAAGCCGACCAGGTGCAGATCGTCTCGGCAGGCGCGCCCGAAGGTGTCACCACACCCGTCGAGCTCGGGCGGCGCGGATGAGGCCGGCCACCACGCTCGTCATCGCGATCCTGCTGGGCGTGATCCTCGTCGCCAGCGTGTTGCAGCTGTTCTTCCTGGCGCGCTGAGCGTCCTCAGGTCCCAGCAGCGAGGAGCACCCGCATCGTCGCGGCCAGACGGGCGGGCTCGGCGACCGGGGTGGACGGCACCGCCGGCGCAGCGGCCCTGTCTTCATCCTCGAAGGGGAGGGTCGCGGGCGGCTCGACCGCGGGTGGTGTGGGTGCCGGCTCCGAGGCGGGTTCGGGCTCGCTGGCCGGTGCCGGCGGGGCGGGTGCCGGCGCCTCGGGGGCAGGATCGCCGCCACCGGGTGTCGCCGCGAATCGGTGTGTC
Organism: Acidimicrobiales bacterium; assembly: GCA_965262315.1. Lineage (GTDB taxonomy): Bacteria > Actinomycetota > Acidimicrobiia > Acidimicrobiales > UBA8592 > JBCCFK01. The sequence goes on along the minus strand of CBDHFJ010000021.1, from coordinate 10,066 downwards.
GTGTAGAGGCGCCCGTCGTCGGTCCAGACCACACCGATCCCCACCAGGTCATACGAGGGGTCCAGCACGTTCGCGGCGTGACTGGGACTGGCCATGAACGCTTCCCAGACGGCGATCAGGCTGCCGCCTCGTCCGACGTTCTCACCGACCTTCTGCCAGTCGGTCGGCGCGCCGGTGACGATGTCGTCGGCGTGTGCGAGGGTGAGGTTCTCCGCCATCCAGTACGTCCATGACCGGGCGGCGGTGCGCATCGAAGGGTCGAGGGTCAGCGGTCCCAGACCTTCGGCTGCGCGGGCGGCGTTGATGTGGTCGATGAACTCGGCTTCATCTGCGGGGGCGAGCGTCCAGTTGGTGTCCTGTGCCTGGGCCGGTGCCGCGACGCCGGTGCCGAGCAGGCCGGCCACCGCGACGAGCACGCCGAGCACGGCGAGACAGGCGAGGCGACGGACGGGGGAGACCACGAGCGGCCATCGGCGCGCATGGCGAGCCGGGCATGGGTCAGGCGGCCCTTCGGACGCAGTACTGGGTCGGATGACTCAACGGCGGAGGCTCATCGCGGCACGATCGGCCCGTGCCGTCGTCGCCGCTTCGCAGGACTAGCCTCTGGCCGCATGAACATCAGTGCCGTCGTCGAGGCGCATGCCGACAGCGACCGGGTCGCCCTTCACCATCGCGACCACGCGGTCACCTACGGGGAACTGGTCGCTGCGGTCCGGCGTGTCCACGCAGGCCTGGTCGACGCCGGCGTGAAGCCGGGGGACCGCGTGATGCTGTTCGCGGGGACGACACCGCACTTCGTCGCGGTGCTGTTCGGCGTGTTGCGTGCCGGAGCGATCGCCGTCCCGGTCAACCCGCTGTCGCCGGCCCCGGAGATGGCAGGTGAGATCCGAACCGTCACGCCGGATCTCGTCTTCGCCGGACCCGCCTCCGCGGCGACGATCGCCCGGTGTGAGATCGACTGCCCGGTCGTGGCACTCCCCGGCGCCGAGATCGAGGGCGCGGTCGAGCTGCATGACTTCGTCTCTGATGCGGCCCCGGCACCTGTCGACCGCGATGCAGACGACGTGGCGTTGCTGCTCTTCACCAGCGGCACCGCGGGCGCACCCAAAGCCGCGATGCTCACCCACGGGAACCTCCTCGCCAACCTCGATCAGATCGACGGCCATGCGCCAGATCTCGCGTCGGCCGACGACGTGGCACTGGGGGTGCTCCCCCTGTTCCACATCCTGGGGCTGAACCTGCTGCTCGGCGTGATCATCCGCGCGGGCGCGTCGGTGGTGCTGGTCGAACGGTTCGAGCCCGCACAGGCGATCGAGCTGATCGAGCGCCACCGGGTCACCTTCGTCTCCGGCCCTCCGGCCATGTGGCAGGCGCTCGCCGACCATCCGGGCGTCGACGCCGATTCCTTCGGGACCGTCCGCATCGCAGTGTCCGGTGCCGCCTCGCTGCCCCGCGAGGTCGCAGAGCGCGTGCAGCGCAACCTGGGGGTCCAGCTGTCCCAGGGCTACGGCCTGACCGAGGCGTCCCCGGTCCTCACGCTGGGCCATGGGACCGGCGCCCCGGTGACATCGGTCGGGCGGCCGGTGCCCGGCGTGCAGATGCGGCTGGTCGACAGTGCCGGCCACGACGTCCCGGTCGGTGACGAGGGCGAGGTCCTCGCCCGCGGCGCCAACATCTTCCCCGGCTACCTCGACGACCCCGACGCCACTCGGGCTGCGCTCGACGACGACGGCTGGCTTCACACCGGCGACGTCGCCGTCGTCGATGACGACGGCTTCCTCTACATCGTCGACCGGTCGAAGGACCTCATCGTCGTCTCCGGCTTCAACGTGTTCCCCGGTGAGGTCGAGACCGTCCTCGCGTCGCACCCCGGCATCGCCGAGGCGGCGGTGATCGGGATCCCGCATGCGGCGACGGGCGAAGCGGTCAAGGCGGTGGTGGTCGCCGCGGCCGGTGCGACGTTGGACGAGGCCCAGGTCATCGCGCACTGCGAGTCGCTGCTCGCCCGGTACAAGTGCCCGGCGGTGGTCGAGGTCGTCTCCGAGCTGCCCCGAGGGAGCGCGATCGGCAAGGTCCGGCGACGCGACCTGCGGTGATCGAGCACCAGGCCGCTGACGAGGCCGACCCCGTCCGCGCCGAGCCCGGGCCCACCTCGGCGTCCGAGACCGGTTTCGGCTGGTTCCACGACTCCCGGCCAGGCAGGCTGATCCTCACCGGCGTCCTCGCCTTTCTCGTCTACACGCTCGTGGTGTGGAACCTCCCGTCTTCGGAGGTCCGGTCCGAGCTGCGACCGGGCCTGCGACCCGTCGTCAACGCGATGGCCATCGATCAGAGCTGGTCGGTCTTCGCGCCGAACCCCACGTCGGTGTCGATCGCGGTGGAGGCCGATGTGTACCTCGCGGACGGTGAGGTCATCCGCCACCGGTTCCCGCACGGCGACGATCTCATCGGTGCCTATCGGGAGTATCGATGGCGCAAGTGGGAACGTCGGGTCCGCCTTGATCGCAACGACCACCTGTGGCGGCGCACCGCCGAGTGGGTGGCAGCGCAGTACGTCGATGCGGGTCCGGTCGAGCGGGTGGTGCTGCTGCGCAGCTTCTCCGACACACCCGAGCCGGGCAGCGGCGACGAGCGGATCTGGGAGACCGTCGAGTTCTTCGACTTCACCGTGCCGGAGGCGTCGTGAGCGCCCTGGCTGCGAGGTTCGGCGCGGCTTGGCTCCGCTTCTGGTTCACGCCGTCGTCGCTCGCCGTGGTGGCGGCCATGCGGACGCTGCTGGGTCTCGTCGCCCTGGGGTGGGCGTTGTCGATTTTGCCGGACCTGCGCACCTTCTACTTCGACGACGGCCTCCTCCAGGAGCCGACCTATGCCCCGCATCGCCTCGGGTTGTTCCAGTGGTTCACGTCGGACGGCGCCGTGGTCGTTGCCTGGCTGGCGCTCGCTGTCTCGTCCATGGCGCTGGTCTCGGGTCGCTGGGTCCGAGTGGCGGCGCCGGTCCTGTGGTTGGCGATGCTGACGATGCAACAGGGCGCGCCCAGCGCCCTGAACGCCGGCGATCTCCTGCTGCGGATCTGGACGGCGTACTTCGCCCTCTTCGCGTTGGTGACACCGCGACGCTTCCTCGAGGTGCCCCTGTTCGGCGAAGCCGACGCACACGGCGGCCGCACGTGGCGGAGCGGGCCGACCTGGTTCGTTCGTCTGGTGCAGATCCAGCTCACCGTGATCTATCCGGCCACCATCATCGCCAAGCTCGACGGTGACACCTGGCGAGAAGGGACGGCGTCGCTGTACGCCCTCGGGCTCGTCGACTTCGAGCGGTTCTGGGTGCCATCGCTCCTCCGGGAGAACCTGGTGCTCGGCAACCTGATGACCTGGTTCACGGTCGCCGTGGAGCTCAGCCTGCCCTTCCTGTTGTGGACTCGGCGAACCCGCTGGTTCGCCATCGTGGTGGGCCTCGGGATGCACCTCGGTTTCGACTACACGATGCGCCTTGGCTTCTTCCTTCCCGCCATGGCGGTCGGCTACCTCGCCTTCGTCCGCCCCGACGAGGTCGAGTTCGCTCTGCGTCGCCTCCTCCGCCGCCTCCGGCCGCCAGGGCCCGCGTCGGACCCGGCCGGGGGGCGAACCAGCGGTGACCAACACCCAGAACGCGGCGCCGTGGCAGGTCCAGAGGGCGTCGGGGCGGCGTAGCCGCCCCTGTGCCGGGGGACGGTCCGGCGTCACGCGCAGCGGTTTTTCGCCGCGCCAGCGTGATTGTGAATTCGTGAACAAGCGACGTAGGCTCGCGGTATGAGCGGTCCGAGCGGTCCGAGCGGTGACGGGATGAGCAGCCGACGGATCCCCGACGCCACCGTGGACCGGCTGCCGGTGTACCTGCGGGTCCTGCTCGACCTGGCCACCGACGGCCAGCCGACCGTCTCGTCCGAACGCCTGGCGGAACTGGCCGGCGTGAACGCGGCCAAGGTTCGCAAGGACCTGTCGCACCTGGGGAGCTACGGCACCCGCGGTGTCGGCTACGACGTGGACTACCTCCGCTTCGAGATCACGAGCCGCCTGGGTCTGGCCAGCGAGTCGTCCGTGGCGATCGTGGGCATGGGCAACCTCGGGCGGGCGCTGGCCAATCACAGCGGGTTCCGGGAGCGGGGATTCATCGTGGCGGGGCTCTACGACGTCGACCCCGCGAAGATCGGCACCGAGATCGGTGGCATCGCGATCGCCCACGTCGACGATCTCGCCCACCACGCCGACGTCGCCATCGGCGTGATCTCGACGCCGCCGGCCGTGGCGCAGCGTGTGGCCGACGCACTCGTCGGTGCCGGGGTGCGGGCGATTCTCAGCTTCGCCCCGACCGTGATCTCCGTGCCTGCCGAGGTGACCCTGCGCAAGGTCGATCTCACCCTCGAGCTCCAGGTGCTGAGCTTCTACCAACAGCGCGGGCAGTTGCGCCCGGACGGTGACCGGTCTTGACGCCCGTGCTCAGTCGAGCCTCGTCGACGCCGATCGGAGACACCGTGCCCGCCCGCCCACGTGCGCCTCGACGACGCCCGGTCCTGACGAGGTCCTGAGATGCCTCTCGACGAGCCGCTCTATCCGATGAACCTGCGCATCGCCGGGTGGCGATGTCTGGTGGTCGGTGGTGGCGAGGTCGCAGCCCAGAAGATCGGCGGTCTGCTCGACTGCGACGCCGTGGTCGACGTGGTGGCGTTGGAGGTGTTCGAACCGGTCCGGGCGCTGGCGGATCGCGTTTCCATCGCCGAGCGCGCCTACCGGGTCGAAGATCTCGACGGTGCGCGCATCTGCATCGCGGCCACCGGCGACGGCGCCGTCAACCGCGGGATCCTCGAGGACGGCCGCCGGGCCGGGGTCCTGGTGAACAGTGCTGACGACCCGGCGAACTGCGACTTCACCCTGCCGTCTCGGGTGCGTCGCGGCCCGATCCTGGTCACGGCGTCCACCCAGGGCAGGAGCCCCGCGTTGGCCACGTGGTTCCGTCGCCGGTTCGAGGCGGAGTTGGGGCCGGAATACGAGATACTGTTGGGTGTCCTCGCCGAAGCCCGGGAGACGCTGCGAGCAGCAGGTCGGTCGACCGAGGGTTTGGCTTGGCAGGATGCCCTCGACTCAGGGATCCTTGATCTGGTCCGAGAGGGCCGCGTCGCCGAAGCCAAGGAGCGCCTGCAGGCGTGTCTGTCGTCGTCATCGGAGTGAACAACCGCACCATGCCGCTCGATCAGTTCGAGCGGTTGACGGTTTCCGGCGACCGCCTTCCCAAGGCGTTGGCTGACCTCCTCGGTCGTCGCCACGTGAGCGAGGCCGTGGTGCTCTCCACGTGCAACCGGACCGAGGTCTACGTCTACGCCGAGAAGTTCCACGGCGCCTATCAGGACGTCCGCGACTTCCTGGGCGAAGCGGCACAGCTCGCCCCCGAGGACTTCGCCGACCACGTCTACGCCAGCTACGACGACGAGGCGGTCCGTCACCTCTTCTCGGTCGTCGCCGGGCTCGACTCCGCAGTGTTGGGCGAGGGTGAGATCCAGGGACAGGTCAAGACCGCCTGGGAGACCGCTCGCGTCGAGGGTTCGGCCTCCACCACCCTCAACGCCGTGTTCCGGCACGCGTTGGAGGTCGGCAAGCGGGTCCGGACCGAGACCGGAATCTCCCGCAACATCACCTCGGTCGCCCACGCCGCCGTCGCCATGGCCAGCGATCACCTCGGTGGGCTCGCGGGTCGCAGCGTCCTCGTGCTCGGCGCGGGCGACATGGGCCGCGGCATGGCCGCCATGCTGGCTGAGGCCGATCTCGATCGCATCGTGTTCGCCAACCGCAGCGTCGACCGGGCGGCCGAGCTGGCCTCGGCGTTCGACAATGGGAGTGCGGTGTCGCTCGACGGGCTGGCGTCGGTGCTCGACGAGGTCGACGTCTTGCTGACCTCCACCGGAGCCCAGTCGCTCATGGTGGACCAGGCCGAGCTGGCCGAGGTCATGGTGCGCCGCCAGGGTCGCCCGCTGCTGATCGTCGACATCGCGGTTCCCCGCGACGTCGATCCCGCGGTCGCCGACATCGCCGGCGTCACGCTGCTCGACATGCAGGACCTGCGTGCGTTCGCGCAGGAGGGTCGCCGTGAACGCGAGGCCGAGCTGGCCGCGGCCCGCCGGGTGATCGGCGACGAGTTGCACCGGTTCCTCGACACGCAGTCCGCTCGTCAGGTGGCACCGTTGGTGGCGGGCTTCCGGAGCAGCGCCGAGGCGATTCGTCAGAACGAGCTCGAGCGCTACGCCGCTCGTCTCGCCGACCTGGACGACGATCAGCGAGAGCTGGTCGAGGCCATCACCAAGGGCATGCTCGGCAAGCTCCTCCACGAGCCGTCGGTGCGGTTGAACGATGCCGCAGGATCGCCTCGTGGCGATCGCCTCGCCGAGGCCCTGCGCGACCTCTTCGACCTCTGAGTCCGTCCCGAGTGCGAATCCGCGCCGCCACCCGGGGGAGTGCCCTGGCGCTGTGGCAGACACGTCACGTCGCTGCGCTGCTGGCGCCCGCTGGCGTGGAGGTGGAAGCGGTGGTGGTCTCCACGGTGGGCGACCGCCGTACGGACGTGCCGCTCCACCAGATGGGCGGTAAGGGTGTGTTCGTCAAGGAGGTCCAGGCCGCCGTGCTCGACGGTCGGGCGGACATCGCGGTGCACTCGATGAAGGATCTGCCGAGCGGCACGCCCGACGGCTTGGTGCTCGCTGCGGTGCCGGCTCGAGCCGATGCCCGCGACGTCCTGGTCGGGTCCACGCTCGGCGACCTGATCGAGGGGGCCACCGTGGCGAGCGGCTCGGTCCGGCGACGAGCCCAGCTCGCCGCCGCCAGACCCGATCTCCGGTTCGCCGAGTTGCGCGGCAACATCGCCACCCGCCTCGAGAAGGCGGCTGGGTTCGACGCCATCGTCATGGCCGCCGCCGCGTTGGACCGTCTGGGTGAACAGCCCGCCGTCGTGGAGCGGTTGCCGGTCGAGATCATGCTGCCTCAGGTCGGCCAGGGCGCCCTCGCCATCGAGTGCCGTTCCGACGACTCCGAGGTCGTCCGCACCGTGGGGGCGATCGAGGACGCGGCGACCCGACTGCTCACCGATGCCGAGCGGGCCTTCCTCGCCGAGCTCGGCGGCGACTGCGACCTCCCGGCCGGGGCCTACGCCGTCGCCGACGACGATGGGATCCGGTTGCGCTCGATGTTGGCCGCGCTCGACGGCTCGACCGTCCTGGCGGACGATCGGACGGGCGCCGACCCAGCGTTCCTCGGTCGGACCGCCGCCCGTACCCTGCTCGACACCGGCGGTCTCGCACTCCTGGGGCGCGACCCGTAGCACCGCGACGGGTTCGCGGGCGGCGCTGGGCCGGGCGGTTCGGAGGCAGACGAGCGGCCACTAGCCTCGGTTCGTGACCGTCTATCTGGTGGGGGCCGGCCCCGGTGATCCCGGGTTGTTGACCGTGCGTGGAGCCGAGGTGCTGCGCAGCGCCGACGTGGTCGTCTACGACCGGCTGTCCGGTCCCGACCTGCTCGACCTCGCCCCGGCGGACGCGCTGCGAATCAGTGTGGCCAAGCGGCCCGACGGCCCGTCGGTGCCCCAGGACGAGATCACCGCGCTGTTGATCGAGCACGGGCTGGCGGGCCGGGAGGTGGTGCGCCTCAAGGGCGGCGATCCGTTCGTCTTCGCCCGCGGCGGCGAGGAGGCGCGAGGTCTGCTCGAGGCCGGTGTCCCGATCGAGGTGGTGCCCGGCATCACGTCCGCCATCGCGGCGCCCGCGGCAGCCGGCATCCCGGTCACCCTCCGATACTCGAGCACGTCGTTCACGGTCATCACCGGCCACGAGGACCCGACCAAGGACGCCTCGATCGACTGGCCCACGGTCGCGCGCCTGGGAGGCACCATCGTGATCCTCATGGGCGTCGGTCGGTGGCCGGCGATCTCCGAGGCGCTCATCGCCGGCGGTCTCGCCCCCGACACGCCGGCCGCCGCAGTCCGGTGGGGGACGCGCCCCGAGCAGGAGACGGTTCGGGCCACGGTGGCGACCCTCGGGGACCACGCGCTCCGCTCGCCCGCCACCATCGTCGTCGGCGAGGTCGCGGCGGTCGATGTCGGCTGGTTCGAGCACCTCCCGCTGTTCGGGAAGCGGGTGATCGTCACCCGCACCCGCGAGCAGGCTTCGGAGCTCACCCATCTGCTCCGCCGTCGAGGCGCGGCCCCGGTCGAGGTGCCCACGATCGCCATCGTCGCCCCGGACGACGAGGCACCGATGCTCGACGCCGTCGGCGGGTTGTCGGCCTACGAGTGGGTGGTGTTCACCAGCCCCAATGGCGCGGCACGGTTCTGCGATCGGCTGCGTGATGCGCGCGCACTCGGTGGTGTTCGTATCGCCGCCATCGGACCCGGCACGGCTCGGGTGCTGGCCGAACGCAACCTCGCCGCCGACCTCGTCCCGGACCGCTACGTGGCCGAGGGTCTGCTCGAGACGTTCCCGTCACCCGACGGCCGGGGGCGGGTCCTGCTCGCCCGTGCGGCCGAGGCCCGCGACGTCCTGCCCGACGGGCTGCGAGCCGCAGGCTGGGCCGTCGACGTCGTGCCCGTCTACCGGACGGTCCCCGCTGCGCTGGCCCCCGACGCCGCCGCGCAGATCGCCGAGGCCGATGTCGTCACCTTCACGTCCTCGTCCACCGTGCGCCACTTCGTCGACCTGGCCGGGCCCGGCGCCGTCCCGGCCACCGTTGCATGCATCGGGCCCGTGACCGCGGCGACCGCGCGGGAGTTGGGTCTCGAGGTGGCCGTGGAAGCCAGCGAACACACGATTCGCGGCCTCGTCGCCGCCCTCGAGGAGCACTTCTCCTGATCGTCACTCGACCCGGGCGGCGCGCCGCGCGACGTGGCACAATCGTCCTGCGGTCACCCCAGGGACGTTGCGAGAGGAGGGGTCGATGGCGAAAGCGAAACGACGCTCCTCCTCCAGTGGCGAGGAGACCAAGGCCAAGATCGTCGAGGCCACACTCCAGACACTGCAGGAGGAAGGCATCGTCGGGGCCAGCGCCCGCGCCATCGCTCGTGCCGGCGACTTCAACCAGGCGCTGATCTTCTATCACTTCGGGAGTGTCGACGATGCCATCGTCGCCGCCGTCGGTGAGCTGTCGCGGCGGCGCCTCGAGCGGTACCGCGAGCCGCTCATGGCCGTCGACAACCTGACCGAGCTCATCGGCGTTGCCCGCGAGCTCTACGAGAACGACCGCGAGTCCGGTGAGATCACCGTCCTCGCGCAGGCCTTCGCCGGCGCCAGCCGCGACGCCGAGATGGGCCCGGCGATGTTCGACTACATCTCGGACTGGAACGTCCTGATCGAAGAGGTCGTGCAGCGGGCCATCGAGGCCAGCCGCTGGGCACCCACCCCCTGGCCGGAGCGATCCCGCGCAGCGAGATCGCGATGGGGATCTCGGCACTGTTCCTGGGCATCGAGCTGTTGGGCCAGCTCGACCCCGAGCGGGCGGGCACCGACAGGATGTTCACCAGCATCGCTGCCATGGCCCAGCTGGCGGAGTCGATGCTCGCGGCGGGCATGGTCCCGCAGGTCGAGCCCGCCGGCTGACCCACGCCCAACCGGATCACCGCCCCGTACACTCGCGCCGTGAGGGCCGACCCAGCGGGTCGCCCGCTCCCTCGCCCACGAGCGCGCCGAGCGACTCGCGGCATCCCGAAAGGAACAGCGTGGACAACGCCGAGCTCTTCGAACGCGCCAAGCAGGTGATGCCGGGTGGGGTCAACTCTCCCGTTCGCTCGTTCCGGTCGGTCGGGGGAACCCCCTACTTCGTGGCATCCGCCGAGGGGCCGTACGTCTGGGACGTCGAGGGCAAGCGCTACATCGACTACGTGATGAGCTACGGACCCGGCATCCTCGGGCATGCCCATCACGCGGTGATCGACGCCATCCAACAGGCGGCAGGTGACGGCACGTCCTATGGGGCACCGACGTTGCGCGAGATCGAGATGGCCGAGGAGCTGTGCTCGCGGATCGACGGCCTGGAGATGATCCGGCTGGTGTCGAGT
>CBDHFJ010000020.1:0-23648 GCA_965262315.1 Acidimicrobiales bacterium | reverse complement strand
CGGTGAACGTCCCGCTGCCGTCGTTGAGCCAGACGGTGTCGGGGTCGTTGTCACCGGCCACGGCGAGGTCGAGGTCGCCGTCGCCGTCGACGTCGCCCAGGGTGATCTCGCGGCTGTGGCCCGGGTCGAGCGTCTGGCCGGTGTCGGTGAAGGTGCCCGTGCCGTCGTTGAACCAGACGGTGTCGGGGTTGTTGTCCTCGGCGAAGACCACGTCGAGGTCGCCGTCGCCGTCCAGGTCGCCGATGGCGACGTCACGGGTCGGTCCCGCGCCGAGATCCTGGCCGGTGTCGGTGAAGGTGCCCGTGCCGTCGTTCTGCCACACCGCGTTCGCCGCGCCGTGGTTCGCGGTCACGAGGTCGAGGTCGCCGTCACCGTCCAGATCGCCGAGCGCGATCCCACGGGTGTTCTCGGACCCGAGACTTTGGCCAGTGTCGCTGAAACCACCGCTGCCGTTGTTGCGCCAGGCGGTGTTGCCCGTGCCATTGTCGTTGCCGTAGACGATGTCGAGGTCACCGTCCCCGTCGATGTCGCCGAGCTCCACGGCGATCGAGTCGACGGTGCCGAGGTTCTGTCCGCTGTCGAGCAGCAGACCCCCAAGGGTGTTGCGCCACACCCGGTTCGAGTCGGTGTCGTTGGCGAACACGACGTCCACGTCGCCGTCGCCGTCGAGGTCGCCCGCTGCGACCGCATGAGAATGGACGGTACCCAGGCCGGTCCCGCTGCCGAACGTGCCCGAGCTCGGATCCGTCGGCGAGGCGTCGCAGGCATCGCCGGTTCCGTCGCCGTCGGTGTCGAGCTGGAGTGGGTCGAACACGAATGGGCAGACATCGGTCCCTGTCGGCACGCCGTCGTAGTCCTCGAGGGGGTCGACCGTCACCACCACGGAGGCGGTACCGCGCTGGCCGGAGATGTCCTCGACCGTGTACGAGAACGTGTCGCTCGGGGTGGCCGAACCGTCGTGGGTGTAGGTGACGGTGCCGTCGCCGTTGTCGATCACGGATCCGTTGGTGGCCGTGCCCACACCAACGACGATCAACGGTTGTCCGTCCGGATCGCTGTCGTTCAGTCGGAGGTCCACCGAGGTCGCCGACGCGCCGCGAACGACCGTCAGGGTGTCGTCCACCGGTTCGGGCGCGTCCGGCACGGAGGCGATGGAGACCGTGACGGTCGCCGGGGCCGACGGGGTGCCGTCGCCATCCACGATTCGGTAGGTGAAGGTGTCCACCCCGTTCGCGTGCTGGTTCGGCACGTAGGTGACCGTTCCGTCGGCGTTGGGGGTGGCGGTTCCGTTCGAACCCTGAGCCACGATCGTCACCGTGGTCGGGTCGATCGGGTGATCGACGTCGGTGTCGTTGGCGGTCACGTCGCCGGTCACCAACGTGATGTCCTCGGTACCCACGAAGTCGGCGCCGGTGTCGTCGGTCGCGATCGGCGCGTCGTTGACCGAGGCGATGGTGATGATCACGGTCGCCTCGTTGCTCCGGTCGCCCTGGGCGTCTTCGATCGTGTAGCGGAACGTGTCGGTTCCGTTGGCGTCGGGTGCGGGCGTGTAGTCGATGGTCCCATCGGCGTTGACCGTGGCCGACCCAAGCGTCGGCAGGCTCTCCAGGCGCACGCTCGTCGCGTCGATGGGGTCGTCGGGGTCGGTGTCGTTCGCCGTGACGTTGCCGGTGGTGAACGGGGTGTCCTCGGTGCCGTTGTACGCGTCCCCGAGTGCCTGTGGCGGCTGGTTGGGCGGCGGCGGTGCGGTCGGTACCGCCGTCGGTGTCGGTGTCGAGGTCGGCAGCGGGGTGGAGGTGGGTGTGGGTGTCGAGGTCGGCAGCGGGGTGGAGGTGGGTGTGGGCGATGGCAGCCGGGGGTGGGTGTCGAGGTGGGTGTGGGTGATGGCCCGGGGGTGGGTGTCGGGGTCGGTGTGGGTGATGGCCCGGGGGTGGGTGTCGGGGTCGGTGTGGGGGTGGCGGTCGGCGTCGGGACCGGGGGGCGCGCCGGGGGCGGGGTGGGGATCGGAGTCGGTGTCGGAAGTGGCAGATCGCCGTCAACCACGTCGACCGTGATGTCCATGGACGCCGACGCGCCACCGGCGTCGGTGACCCGGTAGGTCAGTTGGTCGGAGCCCACGAAGCCCTCCACCGGCGTGTAGATCACCGTCCCGGTCGAGGCGTTCAGCTCGGTGTCGCCGAATGTGGCCCCGGTCACGGCCTCGATTCGTAGTTCCTCGCCCTCCGGGTCCTCGTCGTTGGCCAGTGGTGTGATCCTGGCTGCGGTTCCTGCGGGGACGGTGACCCGATCGGGGCGGAGCCGAGGCGGGTCGTTCACCGCCGTGATGGTGACGACGCCGTCGACGTTGGCGCACGAGACCGGGTCGCAGACCGAGACCGGGAACGTCTGCTCGCCGGTGCCGTCGGTCGGCGGGAAGTACACGATCCGGAGGCGGACGCGTCCGTCGTCGTCGACGGTGACTTCCTCGTCAGCGATGAGTGATCCCTCGCTCGGATCGCCGACCCTGATCTCGAGGGTGCCGGCGCCGCCACCCGCGTCGATCCAGAGCTCGATGGCCTCGTCCTCGAAGCCGGTCCCGGCGACCGGGAGCACGTCGATCGCATCCTCCGGGGTCTCGTCCAATGCCAACTGGGCGGGCGGCTCGTCCGGTACCACCGCGTCGGGCGGCGCCGCCACCGTCGCCGCGCCGGCGCCGATGGCGACGCTGGTGGCGACCGTGGCCACGCTCGAAGCCGCCGAGTTCCACGCGAGGTTGAACGGCAGCTCGCCGCTGCTGAACAGGTTGGCGAACCAGCTCAGCGGTCCGGACGCCGAGCGCAGCTTGCCCAGGCCGATGTTGAGGAAGGCTCGGACGACCTCGGGGTCGAACTGGGTCCCGGCACAGTCGGTCAGCTCCTGGCGGGCGACCTCGTGCGGGAGCGGCGCCTTGTAGCTGCGGGCGCTCGTCATGACGTCGTACGCGTCGGCCACCGCGACGATGCGTCCCGCCAGGGTGATCTCCTCGCCCTTGAGGCTGGTCGGGTAGCCGTTGCCGTCCCACCGGCAGTGGTGCTGGTCGGCTGCGTGCACCCAGTCGCCCAGCCACGGGCGGAGCGGTTCGAGCAGCGCGCCGCCGGCTGCGGGGTGGCCCTGGAGCGTCTTCCACTCCTCGTCGGTGGGGCGGCCGTCCTTGTTCAGGATCTCGGGCGGCACGGTCAGTTTGCCGACGTCGTGGAGCAGGGCAGCCCAGCGGAGCTTCTCCATGTCGTCGGCCGACAGTTTCATTTCCTGCCCGATCAGCTCGCTGTAGGAGCGGACCCGCTCCGAGTGGCCTCGGGTCAGCCGGTCGTGGTCGTTGACGGCCACCAGCAGCGCCACCAGGGTGTCGCCGTCGTCCAGCTGTGATCGTCCCTCCTGGATGTCGCGCATCAGCGCCCGACCGTTCGATTTCCGCAGTGCGACCCGGGCCCGCGACGGTGCCTGGTCGGGGAACACGAGCGTGAGACGCATCAGCGCCACGAGCGGTAGGACTCGACCGAGGAGTCGCTTGGTCAGGGTGGCGATGATGGTGGCGACGATGGTGACCACCAGCAGCCACTGCCAGCGGTCCAGTCCCACTCGCTGCGGCGGCAGGGCGCGCCCTGCGATCCAGCTGAAGGCCACACCCGTGAGCACAGGGGTGATGAAGATCAGGATCCGTAGGGTGAGCGCCAGGCCCCGCCTGGCACCCCAGGTGTCGTGCGGGTTGGCCTTCTCCTCGGCGCCCTGCGTGGGTCCCGAGCGCGTCGAAGCCTGGCTCGTCGCCTTGCTGTCGGTGCTCGGGTCGTCTGAATCGGCCATCGGGGAGGGGCGTGCGCGGGCGCGCACGGTCGCACCTTCCCAATCGGCCCCGGCTGCGGCGTTCTGAGTGCTCCGGCCCTCCGAACGGCCGGATCAGGTCAGCCGGCCCGGCCGCCTGTCTGGGCCTTCGCCACCGATGCCCGGACGACGGGGATGTCCTCGTCGGCCAGGGGTTCCATCCAGGTCTTGCGGGCCAGCGCGGCCTCGATGAAGGGCGCCAGCTCGGCGTCCTTCTTCTCCTGGCGAGCCTGCTCGTCGGCGGCGAACTCGTCCATCACCTCGTCGGCGAAGAGCTGGAGGCTGGCGCAGATGTCCTCGTGGCGGTTCTTCCCGACCTGCTGGAGGAAGATGATCTGGTCCACCCCGACCTGCTCCATCTCCCGCAGGTACCGGCGAGCGTCCTCGGGGGCGCCGATGCAGCTGCGGTATTCGTCACCGAGCTCCCGGGCGTTCGCGATTCGCCGTTCCGTGCCGTCGCCACGCAGCTCCTGGAACTCGCCCCAGAGGTTGGTCCGGCCGGGCACCTGGTCGTGGGCCACCAGTGCGTTCAGCGCGTAGCCGAAGAACTCGAAGCCCTCCTGGCCTCGCCGGATGGCCTCGTAGCGGTCCTCGTGGAGGGAGAAGCCCGCCACGAGCGCGATGTTGGCGTTCACGGTGTGTCCGAGAGGGACGCACTCGTCGCTCTTGATGATGTCGTAGTAGATGTCCACCCAGGCCCGGGCCTCGTCGGGATCCACGAAGCTGAACGCCAGGGCGCCGAGACCCTTCTGTGCAGCCAGCTTGATCGTGTCCCGGTTGGTGCAGGCGATCCACATGGGGGGATGCGGCTTCTGTCGCGGCTTGGGCAGGACGTTGCGGCAGGGGAGCGAGAAATGCTGCGACGAGTACCCGGGATACGGGTCCAGCACCATCATGTTGGCGGCCTGCTCGGCGGCTTCGAGCGACATGGCCCGCTTCTCCTTCGCGGGAATGTCGAAACCGTGCAGCTCGAGCCGGGTTGCCCCTTCGCCGATGCCGAAGTCGACCCGACCGTCGGAGATCAAGTCGAGGGTGGCGATGCATTCGGCGGTGCGTGCCGGATGGTTGTAGTTGGGGATGACCTGCCGGATGCCGTGGCCCAGGCGGATGTTCTTGGTCCGGGCCGCGGCGGCGCTGAGGAAGACCTCGGGTGCGGAGGAGTGGGAGTACTCGTCGAGGAAGTGGTGCTCGACCTCCCAGGCGTGATGGAAGCCGAGCTCGTCCGCCAGCACCACCTGGTCGAGTGCGTCCTGGAGCAGGCGGAACTCGTCCTCCTCGCCCCACGGCTTCGGCAGCTGGTGTTCGTAGAAGACCCCGAATTTCATGCGGCGAGGTTAGAGCAACCGGGCCCCGGCGGCTCGCGGTGCCCCGATCCGGACGAAATTGGGCAGCTTCCGCACGGCTCAGGTGCGCGCGGTGCCCAATTCGGGGAGCGAGGGTACGGGTCGGGTCTGCCGGTTCGGGAGTCGCTCAGGCGTTGGCGGGGGCGAGGGCTTCGAGCAGGTCCCAGTCGGGGTTGCCGAAGGACCCGTCCGGGTGCAGCGGCTGGATGCACACCTGGGTGGCACCGGCGTCGTAGTGCGCCTGTACCCCCGCGCGGATTCGCTCCTCGTCGCCCCAGACGACCACCGCGTCGACGAATCGGGGGTCCCGGCCCTGGATCTCCTCGTCGGTGAAACCGAGGCGCTTCCAGTTGTTGACGTAGTTGGGCAGCGAGTCGTACATCCCCAGGGCCGCGTCTGCGGCTGCACGGGCGGCGTCGGCGTCGGTGGTCAGGCACACCTTCTGCTCGACCAACAGCAGCTTGTCGGGTCCGATGATCTCGCGCGCCTGTGCGGTGTGCTCGGGGGTGGTCCAGTACGGGTGTGCCCCGTCGGCGGCGGTGGCCGACAGCTCGAGCATCTTGGGGCCGAGCGCGGCCAGCACCGTCCGCGGCGGGGTGGCGGACGGGATGACCGAGACCGGCGACGCCTGCATCGCCGCCAGGTAGTCCCGCATCGCGGCCAGGGGACGGGAGTAGTCGAGCCGGCGGAGCCCCTCGACCAGCGGCGCGTGGCTGACGCCGAGGCCGAGCAGGAAGCGGTCGCCGGTCTGTTCGGCCAGGGTCGCAGCGGCCTGCTTCATCACCCCGGGATGGCGGTTGTAGATGTTGGCGATGCCGGTGGCGAACTGGAGTGTCTCGGTGTGGTTGGCCAGATGAGCGATGTGCGAGAAGGGGTCGCGGCCCGTCGTCTCGGGGAGCCAGAGCATCGAATAGCCGAGGGACTCCAGGCGAGCGGCGAACTCGGCGGCCTGCCCGGCCGGCATGGTGTCGGTGAAGTACCAGACCCCGGTGGTGGTGATGTCGGTCATGGGGGGATCTTGGCACGTCATCCCCGGGCCGGAGACCGATCCTCCGTTGGGGGGATGTGCGGCCGGGCGGCGCGTGCTCTGCTGTGAGTCATGGACAGGCGGAACGTACTCTCGGTCGTGGTCGGGGTGGGGATCCTGGCCTCGGCATGCAGCGGCTCGGTGTTCACCGACGACACCGTTCGGGCGTCCGGCGAGATCGTCGAGGACGCATTGGAGCTCGAGCCCTTCACCTCCGTGTCGGTCGAGGGCCCGGTCGAGGTGACGGTGATCGCCGACGGGACACATCAGGCGTCGTTGCGCATGGACCGGGAGCTGGAGCGCCAGGGCGATGATCGAGATCCGAGGCGGCGCGTTCACCCTGGAGTTCCCGGACGACATGTCGGTGCGAGGCCCGATCGTCTCGGAGTTGACGCTGCACGTGGTCCGGGTCGATCAGGTCCGGGTCGCCGGCGCAGCATCGCTGACGTTCGACGGCCTCGTCGGCGATCGGGTCTCGGTCGACCTGTCGGGGGCGTCGGAAGTGCGCGGTGGTTCGATCGTCGCGGACGACGTCACGGTCGACGTCAGTGGTGCGTCGGACGTGGACATCCAGCGGCTCGACGTCGCCGACGTCGTCGTGGACTCGTCCGGCGCATCGACCGTGGTCCTCGCAGGCGAGGCCGACCGGGTCGTGATCGACGCCTCAGGAGCCTCGTTGGTCGACGGCGGCCGGCTCGAGACCGTCACCGCCGATGTCGAGCTCAGCGGTGCCTCGACGGCCGACGTGTACAGCGATGGCACGGTCGACGGCGACCTCAGTGGTGCGAGCCATCTGCACATCGTCGGCGATGCGGGTGTGCGCGTGGACACGAGCGGCGCCAGCTCGGTCGAGCACGGCTGACCAGGCGGCACCCCGGCTCGTCACGTCCCGGCCTCGCTGCCCGCCCGTTCCGGGGCGAAGCGCCGGTCACGGTGCGGTTCAGCGCAGGATGCGGGTCTTGCCGAAGAGGCTGCCGAACAGCAGCCGACCCTCCTCGTCGACGATGGCGCTCGCTCCGCCCGTGTTGAAGCGGGAGTCACCCAGCACGTAGTGGAACGCCTCGTCGCCGGTGGTCCAGTCGAGCGCCTCGATGGTCCATCTGCCGTCGCGGGCGCCGCAGGTGTACACCAGGCCGGCGCCTTCGGAGACCGACGGCACGGCGTTGGGTGACGAGACCGTTGTGCACACCCACGCTTCGTCGAAGCTCCGGGTCAGGGGGTTCCACTCGTACTTGTGGAGTCCGCGCGGCGTGTACTCGGGATGGTGGCCCAGGAAGAAGCACAGCAGCCGCCGGCCCTGCTGCGGGTAACCCTCCGGGATCATCGCCGGTTCGTTGTTGACCGTCATGGCGCCGTAGCCGGACACGGTGATCGACTGCTCGGTCTGGATGGCGTCGAGGTCGGGGTCCCCCATGTCGGCCCGACCCAGCCCGGCGATTCGCCGCGACGGCGCGCCAGGGAGCTGTTCCCAGTCTTCGGGAATCTCGTCGCGCCAGAAGAGGGTGATGTTGACGACGTCGTCGCCGTCGCCGATGACCACGAAGCGGTCCTCGTCGGGCCCGAACCCCATCAGGCAGGGCGTGGTGCCCGAACCCCAGCCTGCGCCGTTGCGATACGGGGCCGACCACGCGCCGTCGGCGTCGTCCAGGGACAACCGGTCGCCGGTCCACATCACCTTGTGGGTCGTGTCGACGGAGCTGATGTAGATGCCGCCGTCGTCGCCCGTGCACAGCGAGGTTCGGACCCAACCGTAACCTCGCTTGCCCGCCGCCTCCATGCGCTCCCAGTGGGCGGCGGCCTGGTCGGCGCCGGGCAGCCTGATGGCGTCGAACTCGGCGAAGTCCCGGGTGAGTGCGACCAACCATCCGTGATCGGTCGAGGCGACGATGCGTCCGTCGAAGGTCATGTTGATGCCGACGAAGCTGCCCTCGATGTGATCGGGCTTGGTCCACACGGCGGCCTCGACGATCGGTGCGCGTCGATCGGTCGGGTCGGCGTCGGCATAGGCGACGATGCGATCGTGGTATCCGACGAGCAGCCGGTTGTCGCAGTCGAGCATCTTGTACACGCCGTCGAGGCCGACCATGTACCGCAGCGCCAGGTCGATGGCATGGTCGACGGCCTCCTGGCCCTGCAGCGTGTCGAGCCCCTCGACCGCGCGCTGCAAGGTCTCGACGGGGGTGACGTCCTGTCCGACCACGGTCCGGGTGGCGAGCACCTCCAGGGTCTCGTAGTCGAGCTTCACGATCGTCTGCCTGCCGTTGCTCCAGATCACCCGCCGGCCGTCGGGGTACGGCGCCGAGAAGCTGCCACCGAAGTGGCCAGGTCCGAGCCAGCTGAACTGGACGTCGTCGTCGGTGAGGGTCTCGGTGGGGCCCGTGGGTCCGGTTGCGGCGAAGCTGTCCTGTTGGTCGCAGCGGCCATGACCGATGGCGTTCGCCGAGTCGGCAAGGAACGGGTTGCGCGGTCCGGTCTGCACGTTCAGGCTTCCGTCACCAGGGGGACGACCTCGTCGGCGAAGGCGTCCAGTTGCTCGAGGTACTCCTCGATGGTTCGGCCTCGGAACTTCATGTGGAAGGTGTTGGCGCCGGCATCTCGTGCGGCTCGGATGTCGGCCGCCAGGGCTTCGGGACCCTCGATCCAGGTCATCGGCAGGTCCTCCGGGGTGGGGCCCGTCAGGTAGGCCCACCCCGGCATGTAGCCGATGTCGAACCGAGCGTCCCCTCGACCCGCCTGGTCCGCAGCGGTGCGGATGGTGTCGACGATCTCGGCGTACTGAGGAACCTGATTGCCCATCGGGATGTAGCCGTCGCCTCTCCTGCCGGTGCGCTTCCATGCGGCCGCTCCCGAGCCGCCGATCCAGATGGGCAACGGCGCCGACGGCTGCGGGGCCACGCCGACGTCGGTGTAGGTGAACCGGTCGCCCTGGAAGGACACGTAGGTGTCGTCGAACGCACCACGCACGGCATCGATGGTCTCGTCGAGGATGCGGCCGCGCTGGGAGAAGTCGACCCCCAGTGCGTCGAACTCGGCTTCGACGTGTCCTGCGCCGACGCCGAGGATCGTGCGTCCACCCGACAGGTGGTCGAGCGTCCCGAACGAACTGGCCGTCTGGAGCGGATGGCGGTAGGCGGCGATCCACACGACGGACAGCAGACGGGTCGATGTCGTGTGGGCGGCCAGGTAGGCCAGGGTGGCGACGGTGTCGTACCAGGTGGTCGTCATCCGGGCCGCGTAGTCGTTGTCGGGCACCGCCACGTGGTCGCACACGCCGACGAACGCGTGCCCCGTGGCCTCGGCCTTCTGCGCGACCCGGACCAGGTCGTCGACGGTGGCGTCGTCCTCCCACGGGTCGGCCAGCGTGCGGGTGAGCGTCTGGACCGGCAGCTGCATGCCGTAGATCCACTCGTTGTCGCCGACGATCGCTCCCATGGTCCCCTCCGGGATCTGACGGTCCGTCAGATCTTAGTGTCGTGGCGGTGGGTCACTGCCCGGGCGTGGGGTCTTCCCGGTGGTGGACCTTCCAGCGGTGGCTGACCAGGGCCGCGGTGTCGCAGGCCGCGAGCCAGGCCAGGCACGAAGCGCGCTCGCGGGTCAGGGCGCGGCCAGGACGGGTTCGCCCTTGGTCTGGGTGCGCCACATGAACCGGGTGTCGGCCGCGTCGAAGGGGTGCCGGCAGTGCATGACCACTCGGTTGTCCCAGACCACGACTTCGTTGGCCGTCCAGGTGTGGCGGTACGTGAACGCGTCCTGGGTGGCGTGCGTCCAGAGCTCGTCGAGGAGGGCCTCGCTCTCGTCGAGAGACAGTCCCTCCACGTAGGCGTTCGTGCGTCGACCGAGGAAGAGGGCCTCCTGGTCGGTGCCGGGGAGGCGACGCAGGATCGGGTGGTAGGGCCCGATCGCGTCCACCGGTGTGGCGGGTTCGGCCATGCCGGGGCGGATCATGCCGGCGCTGGTGTACGTGGAGTCGTGCTTGATCCTGGCACCCGTGATCCGCTCGCGGAGCTGGTCCGACAGCGTCTCGGCGGCCAGCACCTGACTGCAGTAGGACGTGTCCCCACCGGTCGCCGGGACGATGCGAGCGTGCAGCAGGCTGAAGGTCGGCGGCGCTTCGATGTAGCTCATGTCGGTGTGCCATTCCCACTCACCGAAGAAGAGGTCGGGAGTCTCGCGGCGATCGCCGGTGCGGGGGTCGACGTTCCCCAGGAACATGAGGTACGGGTCGACGCCTCGGGCTCGGAGCGACTCCACCTGCTCGGCGACCGTGCGTTCGGGTTCGTCGTCGCGACGCTGGCGGCCGTACCCGGTGATCATGCCCGGCGCGAACTCGCTGGGGCCGAACACCGCCGTCAGCGCGTTCAGCTCGTCGACCTCGAGGGGGCGATCGAACGCGAAGACCAGCACACCGTGGTGGTCGACCGAGGCGGCCCGCAGCACATCGGCGGATCGGGAGATCTCGGTGGGGTCCAGGCCCTCGATGCGGGCGCCGAATCGGGACCCGGGGATGGATTGCACAGTCCGGTCCATGCCGTCGACGGTAGCAACGCGGCGCGACGTCTTCATCCTGCTCGGGTGTGCCGTTGTAGTGTCGGCGCCGTCACACCGAGCTCCAGGGGGGAACCGTGGCCATCAACCTCGAGGATCATGTCGACGCCGAGCACCTCGCCGTGCTGCAGATGCTGCCCGGCGAGCTGCTCGACCTGAGCGACATCGCCGGGACCCGGGCCATGCTCGATGCCTTCATGGGGCAGATGCCGGCGCCCGAGCTGCCGGCCTCGATCGACGTCACCGACCATCATGTGGACGGCTTCGACGGCCACCAGGTCCTGGTCCGGGTCTACCGGCCCTCCGAGCCCCGCGCCGACAGCCCTGGCCTGTTCTGGATCCACGGTGGCGGCATGATCCTGGGATCGGTCGACATGAACGATGCCAGCTGCGCCGAGATCGCGGAGACGATGAACGTGGTGGTGGCCTCGGTGGGCTATCGGCTCGCGCCCGAATTCCCGTACCCGGTGCCGATGGAGGACTGTTACTCGGGCCTGACCTGGTTCTTCGACCAGGCCGAGGCCTTCGGGCTCGACACGTCACGAATCGCCATCGGCGGTGCCAGCGCCGGCGGCGGCCTGGCGGCCGGGCTCGCATTGCTGGCGCGCGACCGCAAGCAGGTCGCGCCCTGCTTCCAGCTGCTGACCTTCCCGATGCTCGACGACCGCAATGAGACCCCGTCGAGCCACATGATCACCGACACCAGGGTCTGGAATCGGGCCGCGAACGAGGTCGGGTGGGCCGCCTACCTCGACGGCGAGGACGGCGCCGACGACGTGCCGGTGTACGCCGCGCCCGCCCGGGCGATCGATCTGTCGAACCTGCCCCCGGCGATCATCACGGTCGGCAGCCTCGACATGTTCCTCGACGAGGACATCGCGTACGGCCAGGCGTTGTTGCAGGCGGGCGTGCCGTGCGAGCTGCACGTGTATCCCGGCGCGTTCCACGGCTCGAACGGATTCGTGGTCGACTCCCACATCTCGAAGGCGTGGAAGCGTGACGAGCTCTCGGCGCTCAACCGGGCGCTCAACGGCTGACGTCGGCTCCGCTCAGCCGCGTGCGGGCATGGCGTGCACGACCGACACCGAGTGGGTGGTGCACGACGCCTTCCGGTGCGCCGCGAGCTCCTGGTACTCCGTCGAGTTCCACCAGCCCATGAGCTGCTCTTCTGACTCGAACCGGATGATGACGGTGCGGCCGTCGGCTCGGTCGCCCTCGAGGACGGTGACGTCGTCGTCGAACGTGACGAACTGCCCGCCGTGCGCCTTGAGGATGGGGAAGAAGCCCTTCTCGTAGACCCGGTAGCCGTCCGGGTCGTCGACGGTGAGGTGGGCGATGAAGTGGACGGTCATGAGAGCCTCCGAGTGGGCAGACGGCGACACCCTCGTGGCGCGCCCGAGCCGATCAGTCGAGCAGGTCGCGGACCTCGGTGATGAAGTCGAGGTGGGCCTGCAGCCCCTCGAGACCGATGTTCATCGTCACCACCGACGCGTGGGTGCCACCGGCCTCTCGCCATGCGGCTGCGGTCTCGGCGGACTCCTGGGGACTGCGAGCTCGGAGCATGATCAGTTCGTGGCCGAAGTCGGCGTCGGCCCGGCCCGCGTCGGCCAAGTGGGTCTCGATCCTCTCGCGCCCCTCCAGGCCGCGTTCGACCGTGCCCGCGTAGATGAACCCGTCGCCCTGGTGTCCCGCCCGACGGAACGCGGGCTCGGAGAACCCTCCCAGCCAGATCGGGATCGACCGGTTGGGTCGCACGTTGATGTTGCCTCGGGTGATGCGGTCGTGGTCGCCGTCGAACGAGAACAGGTCTTCGGTCCAGTAGCGGCGCAGCAAGTCGATCTGCTCGCTGAGTCGGGGACCGCGGCTGGCGAAGTCCTCACCGAGCGCCTCGTACTCCACGTAGTTCCATCCGGTGCCGACGCCCAGCCGGAACCGCTCGCCGCACAGCAGGTCGAGGTCGGTGCACTGTTTGGCCACCAGGGCGGTCTGGCGCTGCGGCAGGATGATCACGCCGGTCACGAACTCGATGCGCTCGGTGATGCCCGCCAGGTACGAGAACATCATCAACGGGCAGTGGAACGGGTCGTGTTCGGTGTATGGACCCCACAGCTCCGGATCGCGATCCTCGTGGGAGGCTCCGACGACGTGGTCGTAGGCAAGCAACGAGTCGTACCCCAGCTCCTCGACGGCAAGTCCGAAGTCGCGCACGGCGACCGGGTCGCCCCGCAGCTCGGTCTGCGGATAGGTCACACCGATCTTCATCGTCCCCCCTGGCGGTTCGAGCCGCATGTGCGGCGGCGCAGCCCGAGGTTACTTCCAGGCGGGTGACGGCGGGGCCGGAGCCACGGGAAACGAGAAGTCGGCCAGGCGTTCGGGCAACTCGGCGAGCGGCATGGGGTAGCTGATGCCGAAGCCCTGCGCACTGGGGACCCCGATCGCGCGCAGCGCCGCGATCTGGTCCGGCGTCTCGACACCTTCGGCGATGACGACCTGGCCCACGACGTCGGCCAACTGGTGCACCGCACGGACGACTGCCGACCGCCTGGGGTCGCGGCCGAGGTCGGCGATGAGGGTCTGGTCGAGCTTCACGAAGCTGATCGGGAACGACAGGAGGCTTGACAGCGACGAGTAGCCGGTGCCGAAGTCGTCGATGGCGATGAGCACCCCGAGGCCGTGCAGCGCGTCGAGCTTCTCGGCCACCAGCGCGAACTCGTGGACCTCGTTGGTCTCGGTCAGCTCGATCACCAGCCGACCGGGTTCGATCTGGTGGTGGTGCATCACGGCGGCCACCCGCTCCACCACGTCTCCCCGGCCGAGTTGGATGGTCGACAGGTTCAGGCCGACCTGGACGTGGCCGAGCGTCGGGTGGTCTCGCCAATCGACCAACAACTCGACGGCCCGCAGGAGCATCATGTCCGTGAGATCGTCGATCAGGCCCGTCTCCTCGGCGAGCGGGATGAACACGCTCGGTGCCACGGACGCCCCCGTCTCCAGCGTCCACCGGGCCAGTAGCTCCACACCGACGAGACGGCCGCTCGCCAGATCGATGATCGGCTGGCCGTGGGTGTCCAGGGTTCGGTCGCGCAGCGCCTTGCGGAGGCTCGTCTCGAGCCCCGTCCGTTGCCGGAGCTCGGACTCGAGAGCGGCGTCGAAGCGAACCATGCGTCGCCGTCCGGATCGTTTCGCCCGGTACAGGGCGTGGTCGGCCTCGGTGAGGAGCCGCTCGGGGTCGGCGCTGTGGGCGTCGACCGTCGTCACGCCGATGCTGGCCGAGATGTAGGCCTCATCGCCGCCCTCGAGCACGATCGGGTCCTCGAGCCGGGTGATCGCCCGGCGGGCCATGCGATCGATCGCCCGATCCTCGACCTTGTGATCGAGGACCACCACGAACTCGTCGCCGCCCAGCCGGGCGATGAGGTCGGTGGGTCGGAAGCAGTTGCGCAGTCGCTCGGCGACCTCGACCAGGACGTCGTCGCCGGCGGCGTGACCGAACCGGTCGTTGACCTCCTTGAAGTGGTCGAGGTCGATGAACATCGCGGTGACGGGCTCGTCGCTGCGGAGGCCCTCGAGGCGCTGCCACACCGCCGCGCGATTGGCCAGCGACGTCAGGGTGTCGTGGGTCGCCGCCCACTCGCTCCGCTCCGCATCCTGCTCCGAGCGCGTCCGAAGCGACACGAGCTCGCGGAACTGCGCCGTGGCCCGACGTTGGTGGGGGAGCACCAGCCCCAGGAACACCAGGAGGCCACCGGCGATGACGAGCTCTCCCTCGGCGGCGAATGCGGCGATGGTCATCAGCCACAGCGGAGTCTGGGTCAACGTGCTCAACGCGCTGATGCCCGACAGTCCGGCCATCGTTCCCGCGGTCACGGCGAAGAGGTGGGCGAGCGCGATCCACTGGAACTGGGCGTCGGCGCGCGCCGACGGGTCGAGCCACATCACCAGTCCCCAGAGCAGGCCGGCGGACAGGTACGCCGCCTGGGCCACCATCGGCACGCCGGATCGGGCGGTCGGCACGATCTCGCTGGAGGCGGTCGCCGTGACCAGGGCGACGATGACGATGGCTGCGAACCACGCGGCGGCGCCGCGCCCGTGGAGGTGGTCGGTCGTGATGAGCACGAACACCGTGGCTGCGCCCACGTTCCCGAGCGGAGAGATCCAGCGGTTGCTGCGGAAGAAGCGCGTGGTCTCGGCGCGCACGGCTGCCTCGATCGCGTCGCGGTGTTCCGTCGCCGTCCCAGTGTGTTCGGCTCCAGCCGTGCCGCTCCCCCCGAAACCGCGGCTGGAGACCGGAGCCTCCGAAGTCACGTCGCCCAATCGGCGCCGGTCAGCGGGTCTGTAGGCCTCGTCTCGCAAGTGGGACTGTTGACCCGCTCCCGCCGATGCCCTAAAGCAGAGCCTCGGAGCGGACCGGGGGGTGCGCTCGGGACAGGAGCCACCGATGGAGTTCGGCATCTTCAGCAACGGGTACACGCCGGGGCCCGCAGCGCACGACACCGAGGCGGAGCACACCGAGCTGATGCGGGAGGCGGGGTACGCCGTCCTCGCCGACCAGCACAACTGGAAGTACATCTGGTTCGGCGAACACCACGGTCTGACCGAGTACAGCCACATGTCGGCGCCGGCGCCGGTCATGGGCTGGGTTGCCGCACAGACCGAACGGATCCACATCGGCTCGGCCATCACCAGCCTCCCGACCACCAAGGAGCACCCGGTTCGCATCGCCGAGCGGGCCGCCATGCTCGATCACGTCACCGACAACCGGTTCGAGTTCGGTACCGGGAGGGGCGCAGGGAGCCACGAGCTCGCCACCTTCAGCGGCACCGAGCCGTCGCAGACCAAGGCCATGTGGGACGAGGTGATCCGCGAGATCCCCAAGATGTGGGAGCAGAAGGACTACTCGTTCGAGGGCACCGGCTGGTCGGTGCCCACCCCGCACAACATCCTGCCCAAGCCCTACGGCCAGGGTCACCCGCCGATCTGGGTCGCGTGCGGCAATCCGCCGACCTTCGAGAAGGCCGGCAATCTCGGCATCGGCGCCATCGCCTTCAACTTCGAGCCGATCCACAACCTCAAGGGCCGGGTCGACGCCTACAAGGAAGCGGCCGAGTCGCCCGACGAGGTGCTGGGCCAGTTCCAGAACAACAACGTGATGATGACCAACTCGGTCATCTGCCTGGAGGACCGCGACCGCGCCCGCGAGATCGCGAAGGCCAAGGGCCGGGGTTATCTCGTCACCATGGTGAACCTCTACCACGACACCATGCCCAAGTCGCCCGACGCCATCACCTGGCCCGACGCGCCGATCAGTGCCTCGATGGAGTGGACCGATGACATCCTCGACGCGGTGATCGAGGGCGGCTACATGTTGTGCGGGAACCCCGAAGAGGTCTGCGAGCAGGTCGAGGCGTACCAGTCGGTCGGCTGCGATCAGGTGGTCTTCGGTCTGCCCATCGAAGGCATGCACCACCACGAGATCGAGGAGATGCTCGAGGTCTTCGGCGACCGGGTCATCCCCGAATACGACAAGGATCCGGTGCACTCCACCACGCGGATGCGGGCGACCGCACAGCCCAAGTACGCCCCGTTCAACCACCCGCTCCCCGACGAGGTCGGCCAGGTCACGGTCATCCCCGACACCGCCCTGCTGCCCCTGGGGGGCTGACTCCGGCGGCGGTCAGTCGTCGGTCATGGCCGCGACGATGCGGTCGACATGACGGTCGACGAAGGCGTGGTCGAGCGGCTCCCCCGTCATCAGCGCGCGGAAGAAGAACGGTGCGGCGAAGGCCTCTGCGACTTCGCCGGGGTCGTCCAAGGGGTGGATCTCGTTGCGCGCGACGGCCCGGAGGAAGACCTCGCCGATCTCGAGTCGGCGCGCACGAGAGAACGCTCGTTGCGCCCGGGCGAGCTCGGGGTCGTGGGCGGCTCCACTGATCAGCGACGGCAGGGCGTGACCCCAAGCCGCGGTCGACAGGCCTCTCGCCAGCTCGCGGCCCAGCGCCATCAGGTCGGCGCGGAGGGAGCCGAGGTCCGGCGGTGGTCCCTTGTCGACCAACACCGCGAACGCCTCCACCAGCAGGTCGGCTGTGGTGGGCCAGTTGCGGTAGATCGTCGACCTCGCCACGCCCGACCGCTCGGCGATGGCTTCGACCGTGATGCGCTCGAAGCCGTCCTCCGCCAGCAGGTCTGCGGTGGCACCGAGCACCACCGAGCGGGTGCGCTCGACCCGAGGGTCGAGCGGAGCGTCGCCGGCGGCCGGTGTGGTCATGCGGTGGTGAGGGTCTCGTCGGTCATCGGTGCGGGCTCGTGGCCCTTTCGGGGGTAGCGGGCGTAGATGATGCCAGCTGCGGCCACGCCGATCACCGCGGCAACGGTGAAGGCGAGCGACATGCCGTCGACGAACGCGTCGCGCGCCGCGTCGACGAGCTGGAGGTCGCCCGTCTGCTGGGCCACCCGAAACGCCCCGCCGATGCCGTCCTCGGCGAGCTCGCGAGCCTCGGGCGGGAGCGGTGCTGCTGCGTCCTCGACGCCGGAGCGGTAGCCCGACGACAGCAGCGTGCCCAGGACGGCGATGCCCAGCGCGCCGCCGACCTCTCGGGTGGTGTCGTTGACTGCGGATCCCACGCCCGCCTTGCTCGGCGGCAGCGAGGACACGATGGCTTCGGAGCCGGCCGGCATCAGGGTCGCCATACCGGCCGCCAGGAGCACCATCGAGAGGACCACGACGATGTAGCTCGTGTCGAGGCCGACGGTGGCGAGGATGGTGAATCCGGCCGCCTGGACGAGCAGACCGGTGGCGATGGCGCCCCGCTTGCCGAGCGCCTCGGCCAACCTGGGGCTGCGTGGGGCGACCACGATCATCGTCAGTGCGAACGGCAGCATCCGCAGACCGGCCTGGAGCGGGGAGTGCCCCTGCCCGAACTGGAAGTACTGGGTGATGATGAAGAAGAAGCCGAACATCACCACGAACGAGATCGTCACGGTGAACGAGCCCAGGGCGAAGGGTCGATGGCGGAACAGGCGGGGGTCGAGCATCGGGTGGCGTCGGGTGCGCTCCCACTGCACGAAGCCGGCGAGGAAGACCGCGGCGGCCACGAACCAGCCGATGGTGACCCCGGAGCTCCAACCCACCTCGCCGCCCTCGATGATGGCGTACACGAGGGCACCGAGGCCCGCGATGGAGAGGAGCGATCCGGTGCCGTCGAGGGGATGGCCGTCGGGGTCCTTCGAGGTCGGAACCATGGTGGCGATCAGGACGGCGGCGAGCACGGCGATGGGCACGTTGATGAAGAAGACCGATCCCCACCAGAACGCCTCGAGCAGCGCGCCGCCGCCGATGATGCCGATGGCGCCACCGGCGCCGGCGAAGCCCGACCAGACCGCGATCGCCTTGGCCCGCTCGTGCACCGGGAACACGTGGACCAGGATCGACAGCGTCGCCGGCATGACGAAGGCGGCCCCGATGCCCATCGATGATCGGGCGATGATCAGCTCGGTGGGACTGCCGGAGTATGCGGACCAGATGGCGCCGGCGGCGAAGATGCCGAGGCCGATGATCAGCGCCCCCTTTCGTCCGTAGCGGTCGCCCAGCGCGCCGGCGGGCAGGAGGAGCCCGGCGAAGACCAGGGCGTAGGCGTCGACGATCCAGAGGGTCTCGCGCGAGGTCGGCTCGAGGTCCTCGATGATGGAGGGGATGGCGATGTTGAGCGAGCTCACACCGGCCACCACCAGTACCAGGCAGGTGCACATGATCGACAGGATCAGCCATTTGCGGGGGTGGCCGTGCTCGGCATCGATGGGGACGGTTGGATCCATGGGCTCTCTCCAGCGCCGGGGGGTCTCGTGATTCTGCAACACGCTGTTGCGCTATGCAACGGTTTGTTGCACAAGTCACGACTGGCCGGTTGGGTCGGTCCGGGTAGGGTCGGGCGCCGTGAAGCTGGCGCTCGGCCTCGATCTCTACAACCAGGCTCGACTCGACCTTCCGGTCGAGGTCGTCCAGCGAGCGGAGGCGGTCGGCTTCCACTCCGTGTGGACGGCCGAGGCCTACGGGGTCGACGCCCTCTCGCCACTGGCGTACCTGGCGGCACTGACGAACCGCATCAAGTTGGCGACCGGTGTGGTGCAGGTCGCGGCGCGCACCCCGGCCGCGACCGCCATGCACGCGATGACCATCGACGCGCTCGCCGGCGGTGGGCGCACGATCATCGGACTCGGCGTCTCCGGACCGCAGATCGTCGAGGGTTGGCACGGGCGCCCGTGGGGCAGCCCGCACCATTGGCTCCGGGACTACGTGGCGATCATGCGCAAGGTCCTGGCCCGGGAGGCGCCGGTGTCCCACGACGGTCGACAGATCCCGCTGCCATGGACGGGCGACGGCGCGGTCGGTCAGGGCAAGCCGCTCAAGTCGATCCTGCATCCCACCGACGGGATCGAGCTCTGGTTGGCGTCGGGGGCGCCACTGAACACGCGGTTGTGTGCCGAGGTCGCCGACGGCTGGCTCCCCATGGGCTACGACGAAGACGGCTGGGAGCGATTCGGTCCCGACCTCGAGCGCGGCTTCGCACGCCGTGCCGCCGATGCGGTTCCCCGCGACGCGTTCCAGATCTTCACCACGCTGCAGGTCGAGATCACCGACGACGTGCAGGCGGCCATCGAGCGTCGCAAGCCCCAGACGGCCATGTATGTGGGTGGCATGGGGTCGGAGGATCGCAACTACCACCACGACGCCATGGCTCGACGCGGATTCCCCGAGGCCGCGGACCTGATTCGTGACCGGTGGCGGTCCGGCGACAAGGACGGAGCGATCGCGGCGGTGCCCGACGACTACATCGACCGCAACGGCCTCATCGGTCCGCCCGGCCGGATTCGGGCGCGCTATCCCGGGTCCGTGCCCCGCGGCGTGACCGGAGTGATCATTCGCACCACCGACTTGGCGACCATCGACCTGATGGCCGAGGTCATCGGCCATCACGACGGCCTGGACTGACGGCTCCCCGATGTCGGGCGTTCGACCTGGCCTGGCTCGATCCGGCGACCCGTCGGCGCTCGGCGGTCAGCTGAACAGGAGTTGGTCCACCGGGGCGAAGTCGTCGCGCAGCGGGTTGGCTCCGTCGACGAACGTGTCGAGGTCGCCCTCGGGGATCAGCCGGCCATCGGCATCGGCGATGGGCAGCGCCGGTATCGGCGCCTGCGACGCCACCAGCACCTGATTGACGCGCCGGAACTCGGGTACGCCGGTCGGGGGCACGATCACCTGCACGTGCTCGAACACCTGCCGTAGGGTCGCGACCTGGGCGCGCGCGAACCGGTTGCTGCCGCCGTCGATGACGTTCATCACGTACAGGCCGTCGACGCGGAGGACCCGGTCGACTTCCTCCAGGAACTCGCGGGTCGTGAGATGCCACGGCACCGAGCTCCCACCGAAGGCGTCGCCGATGACCAGGTCGTAGTCGTCCTCCGGGAGCTCGTCGACCGCGTTGCGGGCATCGCCGGTGCGCACCTGGAGGTCAGGGGTCTGCACGAATCCCAACTCGTCCTCGGCGATGTCGACGAGGTCGCGGTCGATCTCGAGCACCAGGTCGAAGCCCCCGCCGCGCACGTGCTGGAGGTACTGCGGGAAGCTGAACCCCCCGCCGCCGAGGTGCAGGGTGCGGATCGGCTCGCCAG
The DNA here is from genome assembly GCA_965262315.1 of Acidimicrobiales bacterium. Classification (GTDB taxonomy): domain Bacteria; phylum Actinomycetota; class Acidimicrobiia; order Acidimicrobiales; family UBA8592; genus JBCCFK01. The sequence continues at coordinate 3,230 of CBDHFJ010000020.1, read as the reverse complement.
CTCGGATCGGCTCGCTGGCCTGAGCGAACAGGCGGATGTACCGGATGTCGAGCACCGTCGGATCGTCGAGGTCCACGTAGGCATGGCGGAGCTGGTCGAGGTAGAGGCTGCGGCCGCTCGGGTTGTCCGGGTCCACCTCGATGGTCACGCACGCGTAGCCGGTCTCGAACTGGCATGGGGCCGTCGAGGTGATCCCGCCGACCCCGGCGAGCAGGATCAGGGCAGCGGCGCCAACCGTCGGTCGCTGGCGCTGGAGCGCCCAATGGGTGGCCGCCCCGCCGACGACCAACGCGGCGCCGACCATCACGACGATCGGCCTGGTGGGGATGGCCGAGATCAGGACGAAGCCGGTGATGAACACGCCCGCCAGGGCGCCGACGGTCCCCGCTGCCGACAGCCCGCCCACGACCGAGCCGGTGTCGCTCAGATCGCGGAGCCGCAGCTTGGCCACCATGGGGCTGACGGCCGACAGCACCGCCGACGGGAGGAAGAAGCCGGCCGTCGTGAGCACCAGGACCGAGACGGGCCCGTCGCCGAACTGAGGGCCGAGGCTCCGGATGATCGGGAGCGACAACCAGGCCAGCGCGCCCCCGAGGGCGAGCGCAGGTCCGATCGCGGCGCGAGCGTCGCGATGATCAGCGAGGACACCCCCGCCCCAGGAGCCCAGCGCGATGCCGGCCAGGACCACACCGATGATGCCGGTGAAGGTCTCGAGCGAAACGCCCACGTAGGGCGCCAGCAGCCGGCCGGCCAGGATCTCGAGGACCAGGACGGCGGCCGAGCTGCCGAAGACGAGCGTGCGCGCCAGCCAGGCCTTCATGCCGTCTCGCCGTTCAGTATCCGCGCCAGACGGGATCGCGTCGTTCCTGGAAGCTGGCGATGCCTTCCTGGCTGTCGACCGTGCCGGTGTTGAGCTCGACGGCCCAGCTCTCCTCCTCGGCGATGGTGTTCCGGTCGACGTCCAGCGCCCGGTTGACCAGCCACTTGGTGAACATGTGGGCCTTGGTGGGCCCGGCAGCCAGGCGCTCGGCCCACTCGGTGGCCGCCGAGATCAGCTCGGTGCCCGGCACCACTTTGTTGCACAGGCCCAGCTCCAGCGCGTGGGCGGCCGGGACGTCGTCGGCGAAGAACATCAGCTCCTTGGTCTTCAGCGGTCCGATCAACCGGGGCAGGATCCAGGTGCCGAGCGCGTCGGGCACCAGCCCCCGGCGAGCGAAGATCTCGATGAACTTGGCGTTGTCCGCCATGATCACCAGGTCGCACATGAGCGCGAGGTGTGCGCCCATGCCCGCCGCGGTCCCGTTCACTGCGGCGATGACGGGCAGCTCGCAGTCGAGGATCGACGGCATCAGGGTGTGTTGGCCCCGCAGCATCATGCGGCGCGGCTCGCCGACGGCCAGGGCCGGAGCGTCGTCGGGCCGCGGGGCGTAGTCACGCCCCACCGAGATGTCGGCGCCTGGGCAGAAGAGCTTCTCACCGCTCGCCGTCAGCACCACGGCCCTCGCGTCGAACTGCCCGTTGAGGGACTCGAACAACCCGGCCATGCGATCTCGCATCCCGGGCGTCATCGCGTTTCCCTTGTCGGGGTTGTCGATCGTGATCCAGGCCACCTGGTTCACGATCTCGAACCGCACCTTCTCTTCGAGCTCTGCGGGGTCCTCGGCCATGGCGGGAGCGTAGTGGCGGCGCTCCAGGTGTCTCGAAGCAGCGGTCGCTCAGCTGAGCTCGCCACGTCGACGATCCGGTCCACCTCGATCCTCGGCACCCGGTCCGCGGTCTGCCGTCCGCGCGTCGAGTACCGCGCCGCGCGCCGAGCGTCAGCTCGGTCCGAAGAACGGCAGCGTGATGGTGTCGTCGACGCGGTGGAACTCCACCCGCACCCGCATCCCGGCGGTGATGTCATCGGGATCCGTGCCGACCAGCGCCGAGACCATGTCGTACCCCTCGTCGAGCCGGACGATCGCAGGCGCGTACGGGACGGCGAATGCCGGCGTCTGGGGGCGCCACACGACGGTCCAGGAGTACACGGCACCCGTGCCCGCCGACGCCCGCCACTCGAGGGCGTCGCTCTGGCACCGGTGGCACCGGAGACCCGGACCGAAGTTCGGCGCCCCGCATGCCGTACACGACTGGAAGCGCAGTTCGCCGAGCCGAGTTCCTTCCCAGTACGGCGCCGCCTCCGGTGACGGGCGCGGTAGCGGGATGCCGTGGACGCACGGCTCCAGGACGCTCATGGCCGGTCGACCCCAAGCAGCATCAGGTCGTTGAACAGCGCGCCAGAGCCGCCGTTGGTGCACAGCGCCACCTCGGCGTCGGCCACCTGCATCGACGGGCACGCACCCCGCAGTTGCTCCGCGCCACGCATGACCCGCTGGACCTGCTGGCAGATGATCCCGGCGTGGCTGAAGCTCATCGTGCCCCCGTCGGTGGTCACGGGGAACCGGCCACCCGGTCCGATCGTGCCGCCCATCACGAAGTCGCCACCCTCGCCCTCGGCGCAGAAGCCGAACGCCTCGAACTGCCGGATGATCTCGAAGCTGAACGGGTCGTAGAACTCGCAGACGTCGACATCGCGAGGGCCGAGCCCGGATTGTCGCCACACCGTCTCGGCGGCGCGCCGACCGACGTAGCCAGCGGGGTGGCCGGAGTCCGCTCGGAGGTCCCACGCCGGCGCCTGGGCGTAGGCCATCCCCAGATGGTCCGACGCCGATCCGAGGATGTGGACCGGACGGTGCGGCAGATCCGCCGCAGCGTCGGCGTGCATCAGCACCATGGCGCAGCCGCCCTCCGAGGTCATCGAGCAGTCGAGCAGATGGAACGGATCGGCCACCATCCGCGAGTCGAGGATGTCCTGCGGTGTGAACGGACCCGCGACCGCGATAGACCGCGCCCGGATGGGCCGAGCCGTTGTTCCGGATGGTGGCCGCCACGGTGGCGAGGTGCTCGGGGGTGGTGCCGTGGTCGATCATGTGGCGACGGGCCATCAGTGCGAACTCGGCGGCGGTGAAGAGCCCGTAGCCCACGACCAGCTCGTTGGCCGGTCGGGTCCACGGTGCGGTCGCGCCGTCGTCGCGGAGGATGCTCGCGCCGGCCGCACACACGGCCACGGCGCGGCACTCGCCCGTGGTGACCAGGTGGGCTGCTGCGCGGATCGACGGGATGCCCTGCGATCCGTACACCTGCGTGACGGGCCCCAGTCCGAGATCGAAGGTCGCCTCGCCGACCCCTTG
>CBDHFJ010000019.1:0-8963 GCA_965262315.1 Acidimicrobiales bacterium | reverse complement strand
GGTGGTGGCGTCGTCGGTGGCGAGCATGACGTCTCGACTTTCGTTTCGTACTTAGTAAGGCTACGAGGGATACGCTACCCTTACTAAGTACGAAACGTCAACCCTCGAGAGGAGCGACCCATGGCACAAGCCGAACGCCGGAGCCGGAAGGCCCGGAAGGGACTGTCCCGCGAGGCGGTCATCGCCGCCGCGGTCGACACCGCCGACGAGGTCGGGGTCGAGGGGATGACGATCCGCAAGATCGCGGCTCGCCTCGGCGTCCAGCCGATGTCGATCTACCACCACGTCGCCGACAAGGAGGCCATCCTCGACGGCATCGTCGACGCGGTCTTCGCCAAGATCGAACGGCCGGCGGGCACCGACGGTGTCGACGGCGACTGGCGCGCTCCGATCCGCCACCGAGCCGTCTCGGCCCGCCACGTGCTGGTCCAACACCCCTGGGCGGTCCCCCTTCTCGAGTCCCGCCGAAACCCCGGCCCCGAGACGCTGCGGCACCACGACGCCGTGCTCGGTTGTCTCCGCCGGGCCGGGGTGTCGCTCGAGATGACGGCGCACGTCGTGGCCCTGCTCGACGCGTTCGTGTTCGGCTTCGTCATCCAGGAGACGTCACTGCCCGCGACCGGCGGCGACGAGATGGTCGAGCTCGCCGACTCCATCGTCGAGGCCTTCGAAGCCGGCGAGTTCCCACACCTGGCCGAGATGGCGGGCGTGCACGTGACCGAGACCTACGACTTCCGCGACGAGTTCGACTACGGCCTCGACCTCCTCCTGGACGCCATCGCGGCGAGGCTGTGAACGCATCCCGCTGACAGCTTTCTGACCTCACCCCAGGTCGAACGGAACGCTCGGGCGAGCTTCAGGTGACCCGGCGGTGAATTCTGTGCCGAACCGCTGTTGTGGACGGCCGTGACGATCGGGGCTGGTTTAAGTTCCCGGCTCATCGCCCGTCCGGGTGGGAGCTGACGGGCGCGGTCGAAAGCGGGGCAGGTCATCAGCGCGGCGGACGCCATGGTCGAGAAGTTGGCGGCGAGCGGCCTCGTCGGCGCGCAGCCGATCGGATCCGGCGCCACGAGCTCGGTCTACCGGGCGGTCGACCAGCGGTTCCAGGGCCGTGTGGTCGCGGTCAAGGTCTTCCGCGCTGATGTCAGCGACCAGGAGTTGCGGGCGCTGGCGTCACTGCCACCGCACCCGAACGTCGTCACCGGCCTGGAGACCCGGCGGCTGCCCGACGGCACCCCGGTCCTCATCACCGCGTTCATGGAGCACGGCAGCCTGCAGGACATCGTCGAACGCGGTCCACTCGCCGCAGTGCACGCCCGGAAGGTCCTGACCGAGGTTGCCGATGGGCTCGCCGCCGTGCACGCTGCCGGCGTGGTCCACCGGGATCTGAAGCCCGGCAACATCTTCCTGGGAGAACGCGCGCAGATCGGTGACTTCGGCGCTGCGCTCGTCGGCGAGGTTGCCTCGCCCGACCTGGTCTACACGCCTCACTACGTGGCGCCCGAAGTGCTGGAGTACAACGTGCCGACGCCGGCATCCGACGTGTACTCGTTGGGCGTCACCGGCCTGACACTGCTCACCGGCATCAATCCGTTCGAGGTGTCCGACGAGGCCAACCGCGTCGCGGTGCTGACCAGGGTCAGCGACCCCGCCATCGACCTGTCGAACATCCGGCCCCCACGCGACATCGATGCCGACCTCTGGCGAGTGCTGGCCACCGCGGCGTCGCGTGACCCGTCGCGTCGTCCGACCGCCGCCCACCTCGCCGACCAACTCCGAGCCGCCGACCCCGCGACCTGGAAGCCCGCAGCCCGGGCGCGGCTCATCGGCGCCGCCGTCGCCGTCGCGGCCCTCGTCTTCGCCGCGGCAGTGGTCATGTGGCCGCGCGGATGCGTCAGGGAGGTCTCGGGCTTCGGCAGCGGTTTGGCGGACGTCGGCTCGGCCAGTGATGCTCAGCTCCAAGGGGAGTTGGAAGCCAACGTGCCCGAGCTGGAGCTCGCGTCCGACTGTCAGCTGCGTTTGGTCTGGGGGGACGCCGGTGGCACGTCGCTCGCCTGGTCGGTCCTCCGCGATGGACTGCTCCTCGATCAGGGCCCGCTCAGAGACACGTTGTCGTTCACCACCGGACCCGGTCGCTACGAGCTGCGAGTGGTCGATCGGGACGGGCTCGTGCGGGCGAGCCACTTCTTTGCCGTCGATCTTCAGTCCGAACGTCAATGAGACAGGAGCGACCGTGACACCCCAACGCCGTTGGTCCCTGACCTGGTTCGCCACGACCCTGGCGGTCCTGGTCCCGATCGCTGTCGCCATCGGCGTCTTCCTCGCGCCGAACGCGGTGGCCGTCGTGTTGCTGCACAACGACCGCCCGGGTGACGGCGCGTTCGTTGACGCGGGCGTGGCGCCGGTGAACATCGAGGGAACGACGCCGGTGAGCAGCGGTGGCGAGGTCGACCCTACCGAGGAGAACGTGTTCGGCGACGCCGGTTTCGCCGATCTCTGTCAGATCGACGAACAGAGGAGGCAGTTGGGGCAGGATCAGGAGACCGCCGCGGCGTTCGCCGACGCGTTGGGCATCGACCCCGACCAAATCGGTGACGTGTTGACGTCGTACAGGCAGGTGGTCCTGTTGGTGGATGTGCGGGTCACCAGCCATCAGTTGGCTGACGGCGAGGCTCAGCGCGTCCAGGCTGTGGTCCAGGCCGGCAGCCCCGTGCTCATCGACGCTGACGGCACACTGCGGATGCGCTGTCTGGGAGCCAACCCGCTCGACGAGCCGGAGCAGGCAGAGGACGAGGACTTCGACGGAGACGCCTGGCCCGGCTTCCAGGCTCAGCAGGTCGTCATCGTCGACGTGCAGGTTGGAGAACCCCCGATCGTCGAACCCATTTCCACGACGCCCCAAACCCCAACCCCGACCTCGACTGTCCAGCCGACGCCGACCGTCCGGCCGAGTCTTGCTGAGATTCCGGTTGAGGGGGCCATCGAACGCCCAGGCGACGAAGACTCCTTCACCTTCGATGTCGCCGGCGGGTTCGCGCAGTCTGGTCGCTTGATTTGGTGTCGGTTGGGAGTGGTGCGGCGCGGTTCCGGTTGATCGATCCGAGTGGGGGCCAGTTGTTTGTTGATGAGTTTCTCGGTAATCGGGTGTTCGAGCTCTCTGAGGGCGGGGAGTATCGCCTGGATGTTTATGCGTTGACAGCGAATGTCTTTGAGTACTCGGCGGTGTTGACGTTGGTGGAGGCGGAGGTGTTCGGGATCGAAGTTGGTGGTGGTGGGTTCTCGCTGGGTCCGAACTCGCCGGAGGAGGGGATGGGGGATATCGAGCGGCCGGGGTTTGTGGATTCGTATGTGTTTGATGCGCCTGCGGGTTCGGTGTTGTCGCTTGATTTGGTGTCGGTTGGGAGTGGTGCGGCGCTGTTCCGGTTGATCGATCCGAGTGGGGGCCAGTTGTTTGTTGATGAGTTTCTCGGTAATCGGGTGTTCGAGCTCTCTGAGGGCGGGGAGTATCGCCTGGATGTTTATGCGTTGACAGCGAATGTCTTTGAGTACTCGGCGGTGTTGACGTTGGTGGAGGCGGAGGTGTTCGGGATCGAAGTTGGTGGTGGTGGGTTCTCGCTGGGTCCGAACTCGCCGGAGGAGGGGATGGGGGATATCGAGCGGCCGGGGTTTGTGGATTCGTATGTGTTTGATGCGCCTGCGGGTTCGGTGTTGTCGCTTGATTTGGTGTCGGTTGGGAGTGGTGCGGCGCTGTTCCGGTTGATCGATCCGAGTGGGGGGCAGTTGTTTGTTGATGAGTTTCTCGGTGATCGGGTGTTCGAGCTCTCTGAGGGCGGGGAGTATCGCCTGGATGTTTATGCGTTGACAGCGAATGTCTTTGAGTACTCGGCGGTGTTGACGTTGGTGGAGGCGGAGGTGTTCGGGATCGATGTTGGTGGTGGTGGGTTCTCGCTGGGTCCGAACTCGCCGGTGGAGGGGATGGGGGATATCGAGCGGCCGGGGTTTGTGGATTCGTATGTGTTTGATGCGCCTGCGGGTTCGGTGTTGTCGCTTGATTTGGTGTCGGTTGGGAGTGGTGCGGCGCGGTTCCGGTTGATCGATCCGAGTGGCGATCCGCTGGCCGAGGACGAGTCACTCGGTAATCGGGTGTTCGAGCTCTCCGAGGGCGGGGAGTATCGCCTGGATGTTTATGCGTTGACAGCGAATGCCTTTGAGTACTCGTTGGTCCTCGCCGCTGCGTCTTAGCCGTCCAGTAGTCGCAGGTGGTCCAGGGTGACCAGGCCTCGGGACAGGGCGTGTTCGACGAGGACGATCTGGCGGGTGGAGGCGTTGGCGCCGGTGCCGCCGTAGACACCGTCGACGCCGGCTTCGGCGAGGCGGGAGCACAGGTAGTCGAGCTTGCGACGGTACTTCGTCACCGGCCAGCCGAGCATGGCGGCGGCTTCGCCGGCGCTCGGGAGGTCATAGATGGGCGCGCTCGGGTCCTCGAGGCGGCGCCGGGCCAGGGCCACCAGCATGAGTCGTTGCTCGTCGTTGATGGCAACGTCGCCGGTTGCCGTGGTGTCGACGCCACCGCTCGGAGCCGCGATTGGAGCTGACGGAGCCGGGGGTGGGGCGTCACCGATGGTGACCATCACCTCGTACCGGGCCCGGCCCGCCGAGAACCAGATCGACGCGGCGCTGCCGTCGAGCGCCATGATGGCGTCCGACGGCAGGGTGAACCGGCGCCCGTCGCTCCACTGACCCGCCATCTCGATCGACGAGCCGATGTTGCGCAGGTACCACTGACCGTTCAGGTCGTAGAGCTGGCCCAGGTGGCGATGCAGGTGTGGGTTCTCGTCGATGGGGAAGTCACCCATCCGACCGAACACCAGCTGCGCTCCGGGGTGCAGCTCGGCCTGTTCGTCAGCGACCACCAGCGTCAGGCGACTCACGCACCCGACGGTAGTGGCCGCTCCGAGGTCGCTGCAGCGTGCGCTCAGCTGACCTCGGCGGTCGGGTGCGAATCCGGCTCGTCCAGCAGGGACAGCAGGCCCATGACTGCCACGGCCAACGCCGGGATGCCGATCAGGGTGGCCGCTGCGCTCACCTGGAAGACGCCGGGCGCCGACGCCAGCCCCAGCCGGTCGCCCGCCAGTACTGCGGTGTCGAAGTCGTCCCAGATGCTGATCGCCCAGCCCCACACCACGATCGAGATGGCCCACACGACCGAGCCCAGGCCGACGATCGAGAAACGGGTCGGTCGGCCCCGCAGAGCCAGCGCCCGCTGCTCGAGGTGGATGAGCGTCCACGGGATGGCGATGACGTTCGCCAGGGGGACCAGCCAGGCGGCGACCAGCCATCCGCTCGGCACGCACTGCACGCCGCGGATGAGCCAGGCGGTGACCTGGCGATGGAGGATGATCAGGGCGAAGACGGCGCCGGCGGCGGAGGCGATCATCGCGAACCCTGACACCCCCGACACCAGGTCGAAGCGGGTCGACACCCGATCGAACGAGGCGGGGACTTGCGGCCGTCCGAAGATGTCCTCCAACGGCTCCAAGAAGCCGCCCTCGGTCGTCGAGACCGCCGCCTCGTTCAGCGCGTCCTCCAGGCCGTCGGCCAGAAAGAGTGCGGCGATGGCACAGACCACTGCGACACCGAAGGAGACGAGCATGGCGATGTCGAGCCGGAAGCCGTTTGCGGTGCTCCGGGCGGAGGCGATCGTCGTCGAGGCTGCAGCCGGGCCGTTGACGGCGACACCTGGCTGAGTGACGAGCGGGGGTGCCGGCGTCGACGTGGTCTGCGCGGTCCAGGGCGTCCAGGCGGTGCCGTCCCACCAGCGGTAGGGGGCCAGCCGGTTCGGATCCGGGTAGTACCCGGCGGGCGGGAGGCCCTGCCCGTCGTTCCGCACCGGCTGGGCGACGAAAGTGGCCTCGCCAGTGGGTGTGGGCAGCGTCGGCTTGAAGAACGGGGCCACCAACACCGCGGCCGCGCCGGCCGTCGACAACAGCAGTCCGCTGCCCGGATCGAGGTCGGCCAATCCATAGAGCTGGGCGTCAGCGGCGACGATGAGGGACATCAGGCCGAGGCCGCAGCCGACGCCGATCGAGCCGACCGTCACCGCGGTCCAGCCTCGCCGGGCCTTCCACACCGTGACGGTGCCCGACTCGATTCTGCGGTGCACGTGCCAGGCGGCCAGGGCAGCCAGGGCGGCCACGAGCCGGGTCGACCAGTAGATCTCGGGCGCTGCGACACGAAGGAGGTCGTCGACGGTCGGCCCGAACCCGTCGACCCTGGAGGTGACGAAAGGGAGGAAGGTCCCGATCATCATCGTCAGGGCGCCGAGCCCGGCGATGACGGTCGGTTTGTGAAGTGTCGGGCCTTGTCGCTCGACCGCGTCGGTTCGGGTGATCTGTGTCGAGGTCATGGCCTCTCTCCTCTGTCGTGTCTCGGAGCCACTTCGAGGTGGCATCCGGAACGTACGAAGGAGCCGGCCCGGGGTATACGGGGAGGGCTCCCCACCGCGGTGCTGTCGCCGGTCTGTCGGGCGACGTGGGGCCGACATCGATAGGGCCAACTAGCCTCCCGGGACGTCGGGGCTCGCTCATCCGGAGCGGCGCACCGACAGGACAGGCGGGACGAGCGCGGAGGGCCGACGTGTCGAATCAGTCCGGGTGGTATCGGGACCCGTCGGGTCGGAGAGCGTTCCGATTTCACGATGGGGTGAGCTGGACGCAGTGGGTGTCGGACGAGCCCGGCGGAGCCGTGGCGTCCGATCCGGTTCCGTCCCAACGGGCACCGCAGCAGCAACCGCCCGGGCAACAGCAGCCTCAGGTCCAGCCGAGCCGGCCGATGGTCGGTGGGCCGGGGCCCACGCCGCGCCTCGACCTCGGCGAGGTCGGTCGCCAGACGGTCGGTCAGTCGAACCCGCAGCCGGCTGCGGCTTCCGAGGCCCCGCCCGTGGCCGCTCCGTCAGGTCCGGCGACGGTCACACCGCAGGCCCAGGCGCCGGACCACGGGGGATCGCTGCCGCTGGCTGGACCGTTCGGGGCGGACCCAGGTCCTCCCGTGTGGCGTCAGCCCGGTGTGTTCCGCCTGGTGCCGCTTGCGGTCGTCATCGCGGTGGTCATCGGCTTCCTCACCTACCTCGTGCTCAGCCTTTGAGGTCCCGCCGCTCGACTCAATCGGCGGGCGGTGGGAACGCCCGGCCGAAGGTGAATGCGTCGGGGCTCGGCCCGTCGTCGCGAAGCATCCGCAGGCGCTCGTCGCCCTCGGTCAGCGTCGGCCGATGGTCGGCGTCGATCCACCAGAGCACCAGGTAGGTGCTCTCGAACGCGTCCGCCCACTCGTGCCGACGCTTCACCATCTCCACGTGGTCGCCTCGGTACACGTAGTCGCGCAGCGACTCCATGTCGCGCCACACCGACATGTTCACCAGCAGCAGGGGGTCGTCGTAGAAGACGATCGACGTGGCGTCGTTGCTTCCCTCGTCGGTCAGGCGCCAGACGAATCCGTCGGCGGCCTCGGCGTGGTGGTTGATGGGGTCGAGCATCTCGACGAACCCGGCCATCGACGGATCGTCCATCGGTGCTCGGAACCGGGCGATGTTCATCTGGGCGAGCAGGTGAGTGGGCGCGGGTTCGGGCTCGTCTCGGCCGACGGCGGTGATGATCCGATCCCGGAGCGGAGCGGAGATGTCGATGCGTTGATCGGCCAGCGCAGCGTCGGCTGGTGGCGTTGCGTCCGTGGTCATTGGCGCGCCTCCTGTGCGTCGAGGATCGATCGGAGTCTGACGAGGCCTCTGCTCACGTGGGACTTCGCTGTTCCCGTCGGGCAACCCATGGTCAGCGCGACCTCCTGGATGGGCAGGCCGACGACGTGACGCAGTACCACCGCCTCCCGTTGTGTGTCTGGCAGATCAGCGAGCACCCGCCCCATTCGGTCGATGCCGTCCAAGGCGTCCACCTCGGCGGTCGGGTCGTCGTGGCCCGATGCCGGTTCCACGTGACCGCCGTCGTCGAGCGAAATGGCGGGCTTGCGTTCGCGTCGTCGGTACTCGTTGCGCACCAGATTCCGTGTGATCGTCGCCAACCACGGACGGAGCTGCAGGCAGGCGATCCGGTCGGCGTCGTAGGACGCCAACGCCCGATACGTCCGAAGGAACACTTCCTGGGTGATGTCTTCACCGGTCGAGGCATCGGTGAGCCGGCTCGCGATCGTCACCACGAGGGTCCCGTAGGTGTCGACCAGTGATGGAAAGGCCGCGTCCAGGTCGGTCGCCAGGTCGTGGTGGAGCGTGGTGGTCACGTCGGGGTCTTCCTCACCGGGTGCAGCGCCTTCGCGATGGACATGATGCACGGAACCCCGCGATGGTGACATCGGTTGCGGCTGATCGGTGGTTGTGGGGAGACCTCCCCGTAGCGCAGGTCGTCCAGGCTTCCTAGGTTCGGGTCGACCCGCATCGACACGTGGAGATGGAGCCATGCCCACCCAGCACTACCAATCCCTTGCGCCGACGGTTCGACGTTCGCCGGCGCAGCCGCTCGGCCACACGCCAAGGCCATCCAGCAGACTGCGGATGGTCACCATCGGGATCATCGCGCTCCTGTTGGCGACGACCGGCGTCACAAACCCCGCCGGTGCCCTGCGGTCCACCGATCAACTGACCTCTGCTCGGGTCCCCTCGCTCTGCGGACATCCGGCGGGTCGACTGGTCGATGGGGACCTCCCGGGGCTCGCGGTCGGCGAGCGCGTGTGGCTCGACGGCGACAACAGCGCTGTTGGCAGGTACGTCGGCAGTGGCCGCGGCGGGGTCGCCGTCATCCGGTGCTCGAATGGATCGCCGACGTCGTCGGTGAGCAACGTCGTCTTCTACAACCGCCGTGGGCGCATCGTGGACACGGTGGTGCTCCAGGATCTGATCAGCGATCCGCGCCTTGCGGTCCGGCGGGTGCGGATCAAGAACCGGACTGTGCAGGTGGACG
>CBDHFJ010000018.1:0-10716 GCA_965262315.1 Acidimicrobiales bacterium | reverse complement strand
AACACGGTCGGTGTTTCACCCGTCGGGGCGGTAGTTGCCTTGTTGCGCGACCGATGCCACCAGGGTGCCGGCGCTGTCGTGGACGGTGCCGTGGACCAGGCCGCGGCCGTCGGCGAGCGAAGGGCTCCGCATCGAGTAGACGTGCCAGTCGTCGAAGACGACCGGGCGGTGGAACCAGATCGAGTGGTCGAGCGTCGCGCCGCGGTAGTCGCCGGAGGCCATGTGTGGCTTCCACGCCGTGCGCATGAACCCGCGGTCGCTCACCCAAGCCAGGAACGCCTGGTGGATCAGCGGGTCGTCCGGCAGCATGCCGTTCGGGCGCAGGTAGGTCTCGAGCGACGGTGTGTCGTCGTGCACGCGCCCCGGCACGACACGCACCTCCACCGGCTGGTCGCCGGCCCGTGGTCGACCGAGCAGCACGTCGCGGTCGACGGTGTCCTCGATGGGCGCGAACGACGGCGCGGAGTCGCCCCGGTCGGGGCCGCGTCCACCGGCCGTCAGGCCGACCTGTGCGTGGCTGATGATGTCGTCGTCCTGGAGCACGTCGACGCCGAGCATCGAGTAGCGACGTCCTGCGAACAACACCTGGCATCGGTAGCGGATGGGGATCTCCGCCCGGCCGGCTCGCAGGAACATCTGCGAGATCGAGTGGACCGACCGGTCGGGCACGGTGCGGCCCGCGGCGACCACGGTCTGCGCCAGGACCATGCCGCCGAAGATCGCGTCGTTCATGTTGAGCGCGTGTTCGCCGGCCTGCCCGAGCCACGAGGCGCCGGAGCCCTCGTGGGGGAGAGGCTCGAGGTCCAGTCGTCGCAGGAGGCGGTCCGAGGGTTCACTCACGGCGGGTCAGGGTAGAGGCAGCAGCGTCGGAGTCAGGCCCCTCAGTTGGGCGGTTCGGGGAGCTCGGTGACGGTGGCGTCGATGGCCTCGACCGGGCCGGGCACCGTGGCGCAGTCGACGGCATCGACGGCGGTGTCGTCGCCGAGCACGACACCAGCCGCGCCCGACACCCACTCCTCGACGCGCTGTTCGGCGTCGAGGACCTGCACACTGACACGGAACACCGAGCCGCCATCGGTCCTGACGCCGGCCACACCCCAGTACGTGATCTCGGTGCCGCTGGCGACGCGGACGCCCCCGCCGAATGTCTCGGCGTCCTCGGAGAAGTCCATGACGACGGTGGTGGTCTGCGCTCCCGCTTCGGTGTGGAAGCAGACCCGGGCGTCGGTCGACTCGACCGGTTCCTCCCGGACTACGAACTCGACCGCCACCCAGCCACCTTCGCGCTCGTCGTCGGGGGCGAGCTCGATCCAGTCCCGGCCGTCGGCCGTGGCGGTCTCGCCGGTGGCCACCAGCCCGCCGGTGCCGGGAGCGAGCTCGAACACGATCGCTGCCGAGGTCGAGGGCTCGGCCCGGAGGTTGAGGCGATCCACGGTGTCGACGACGCGCCAGGTCTCGGGCGTCGGGGTCGGGGTGGGCGGCGTGGTCGGCTCGACGATGGCCGTGGGCAGCGGTGTGGGAGTCGGTGGCTCGACGATCGGGGTGGGCGACGGGGTCGGCGTGGGCTCGACCGGCACCAGCACGGCGGACTCGCCTCCACCGCAGGCGACCGCGGTCAGGCTCGTCGCCGCGATCAGGCCGATGAGGCGGAAGCGGGCGGGTTTCGGCAATGGCACGGGGTGGTTCCTCCGACAGTTCGTCCGCCAGTATCGGCGACGAAACCCCACCGACGGGGGCACCCGACTCGGCCCGGTTCCGATCCTGTTCAACTTCACGTCATCTTCCTGCCCTACGGTCCTGTGGATGACCGGCGTGGGCACCGAGGTCGAGCTGTGGGCGAACCGGCCCTCGAACGCTCTGCTGCGCGCCGTTGCCGGCGAGTGCGACGCGGTCCGCGACGTCGCATCATCGGCTGCCCGTGACGTTGCGATCGCCCTCCGCAGCTCGTCGGAGATCGTGGCGCGGCACCATGCGGCGCTCGACCAGCGGCTGGCCGACACGGTCGCAGCGCTCAACCAACTGGGGGGGCCGGTCGCCCTTCCGGGTGCCCGCCTCGCGTCGCCTCCAGTGCTGCAGCTGCCCGCAGGGCCGCGTGCCGAGGCCCCGTCGGCGCCGACGATCGAGCCGACGGCGCCGTGGCGTGCCTCCGTGCAGGCTCCGCAGGCGCCTGCCCCCTGGGAGTCGGCGCCCACTGCGGCCCCGCCTGCTCCCTGGAAGTCGGCGCCCACTGCGGCCCCGCCTGCCCCTTGGGAGTCGGCGCCCACTGCGGCCCCGCCGCACGATCCCGCCGCGGCGCCGCCGCTGCGCCCGACGGTCGAAGCTCCCGCAGCCTCGACCGCGCAGGCGACGGCCACCCCGCCGACCCTGACGTTCGACCAGAGGTCGAGCCTTGGCGGCCGCCCGTCGGTGGCGCCGTCCGCCCCCGCGCCGGAGGAACCGTGGCGGCCCGAGCCCGCCGGTACCCCGCAGGCTCAGCCCACGATCAGCCCCATGGCCGCCGCGGTCACCGCCGCGCCACCGTCCGTGTCGTCGGCATCGCCGGTGGAGGCACCGGCGATGGAGGCGATCGACCAGGCGCTGGAGCAGCCGATCGACATCGCGGCGCCGGCGCCGGCCCGCCGCGGATCGGTGGTCACGCAAGCGGCGATCACCATGGTCGTGGTGTTCGCGCTCTGCTTCCTGTTGCTCACCCTGATCGGCTGATCGCGCTGATCCGTTGGGCGGCCCCGTGATCGGGCCAGTCGCGCGGTGATCGGCTGATCGCGCTGGGTTGCGCGCCGTGATCGGCTGCGCCTCCTGATCGGGTGAGTTCGGTGCCGAGATCGGCTGAGTTCCGTGGTCGCCACCCGCGGCACTGATGCGACCACTATCCGGCGCGAGGTTCGTCGCGTTTGTTCGCCGGTCCAGTTGGAGTTTCCACTCCGTTCAAAAACCAGCAAGGTGGCCTACCTAGGCTCCCGGCCATGTATCACGCCCGGGGTGACGAGTGACGGACCCCCTCGAGTCGCTGCCGCCACAGCCGAGGACGGAGGGGGACACTGCTCCTTCTCTTCCCGACGGTGTGAGCGCTGCCGCCGAGGCCCTCGCTCGCCGCGCGTCTGCGCACTTCGCAGACGACCAGGCGACACCCGATCCGGCGCCGGTCGATGCGGCATCGTCGCCGGACCTGGAGACGATCCTGGCTCGCTCGCGTGCGGACGCCGAGGCCGCGGTGGAAGCGGCGTTGGCGGAGGCCGACGCGATGACCGCAGCCCATGAGGCCGGATGGGAGCGGAGTCGGTCCCAGGGTCCGGAGCCGTTCGCCGAACCTCCTGCGGCGCGCGCTGCGGGTTGGGCGCCGACCGCGCCTGCTGAGGCGTCGGCGGGCTGGGACAACGTGTGGCAGTCCGTGGCAGACCTGGCCGACGACCGCTCCTGGCAGTCGGACGCTCCCTTCAGTTGGAGTCAGGGCGAGGACGCTGCGGCCTGGGCGGGTGCGGGCGCATCCGACGCCGGCGCAGTCCGCGAATGGGTCCGGGAAGAGCGGGAAGAGCAGGTGCCGGAGGTCGTCGACGAAGCGACGCCGCCGGAGGCCGCAGCGGTGGACACGCCGTTGCCCGAGCCTCCGTCCCCGGCCGGCCTGGCCGAAGCGCTGTTCGGCGAGGTGCGCCACCACGCTGATGCACCGCACGAGGTCTCGTCTCCCTCGCACCACAACGGCCATGCGCACCACGAGGCTGCCCCGGGGCTCAACGGTCACGCGGCCAACGGTCAGCACGTGAACGGCCACCATGGCACGCTCACCGACGAGCCGCCGGTGGCTGTGGAGTCACCGGTCGCGGCGCCCCCCGTCGAGGAGGCCCCGGTGGTCGACCTGGTCGACGACGAGGTCGTCGTGGATCTGACGGCCGCACCCGAACCCGTGGTGGCCCCGACGGCAGCCGCGTTCGCAGGGGCGGAGACGACCGAACCCGAGTCTGCGGCGCCGACCCCGGTCGATGACCTCACGGCCGACGTGGCCCAGGTGGTCGAGCAGGTGTTGGCCGATGGCTGGGAGCCCATCACCGAAGAGACCGTGGGCGTGTGGGACACCGGTTCGGTCTGGACCGGCTTCAGTGGTCATCCCGACTCGGTGGGCGAGCCAGCCGGTCCGCTCCACGCCGCTGCCCCGTTGCCAGACTCTGAATCTGAAGTCGAGGTCGAGCCTCGGTCGGTTCCCACCTCGGTCCGCGACAGCGCCGATCCGGTCCCGCCCTCGCCCGATCCCGCGCACATCACCCTCGTGCTGGACACGGCATCGTTCGCGGAGTCGTTCGCGACTGCGATCGCGCCGGTCCTCAACGAGCGCCAGTCGGTGGTCGTCACACCGACACACATCGGTGCCGTTCCGCCCGGGTACACCCCGGCGCCGGCGGCTCCTGCGAAGAAGTCGTTCTGGGCGAACGCATGGCACCCCGACGTGTTGTTGTCGGGTCTGGCCATGGTCATTGTCCTCATCGTCCTCCTCGCGTTCCTCACCTGAGCAGGGGCTGCACCGATGACCGTCACCACGACCTCGATCCCCGTGCGCCCCGACAGCGATCCGCCGCAGGAGGCACGCGACGTCACGGCCCGGATCGGCACCGGCGATCGGGTGTTCCGACGCGGCGCGGCAGCGAGCGGCGTGATCGTGCTCTCGATCATGGCCGCCGTCGGCCTCTTCCTGACCGTCGAGGCACTGGACGCCCTCCGCGTCACCGGCTTCGACTTCCTCACCACCTCCGAGTGGGAACCCGACCGCGGTGAGTTCGGCATCGCGGCCCTGGTGCCGTTCACGGTGATGATCGCCATCATCGCCGTCTCGATCGCGTTCCCCATCAGCATGGGGACGGCCCTGTTCATCACCGAGGTGGCGCCGGCTCGGATCCGCCCCACGCTCGTGGCGGTGGTCGACCTCATGGCCGCCGTCCCGTCGGTGGTCTACGGCCTGTGGGGTGCGTTCCTCCTCCAGGGTGAGGTGATCGGCCTGTCCCGGTGGCTCACCACCTGGTTGGGATGGATCCCGGTCTTCTCGGTGAACGGCGACGACCCCACCAACCCGTTGTCCAGTGCGAGCGTCTACTCGGCGTCCACGTTCATCGCCGGAATCGTGGTCTCCATGATGGTGATCCCGATCCAGACGTCGGTCATGCGCGAGGTGTTCTCCCAGGTTCCGCCCGGCGAGCGCGAGGGTGCGTTCGCGTTGGGCTCGACCCGGTGGGGAATGATCCGTGTCGTGTCGATCCCGTTCGGTCGCGGCGGCATCATCGGCGGCACCATGCTCGGCCTCGGCCGGGCCCTGGGCGAGACCATCGCCGTCTTCCTCATCTTCTCGCCCGACTTCGACTTCAGCATCCGCATCCTCGAGGCGGGCTCCAACGCGGTCTCGCCGCACATCGCGCTGCGGACCCCAGAGGCGTCGGGCTTCGGGCTCTCGGCCCTGTTCGCGGCGGGCTTGGCGCTCTTCTTGTTGACCCTGGCCGTCAATCTGGTGGCGTCGTACTTCGTCGCCCGATCCCGTTCGGGAGCGAGTAGCGAAGCATGACCCTCCTCGACGAGAACCCGACCGCGCAGCAGGCGCCGCCCACTCCGGTCGCCGCGCCCGCGCCCCTCACCGTGCTGCCCAGCTACGAGGGTCCGCGCGACAGCACCGACACCCGTCGCAACATCGCGAAGATCGGCCGCGAAGAGATCCTCACCATGATCGGCGCCGGGGTCAGCTCCCTGGCGACCACGGCACTCCTGTTCGGCCGGCTGCTGCCGCTCAACGGCCGGCTCGGCTTCGTCGTGATGGCGTTCCTGCTCTACGTCGCCATCTACGCGTTCCTGGTCGCGCTCACCAACGACGGTCCCAAGGTGGTCGACGCGATCATGACCGCCCTGATGACGGCGGCGGCCATGACGGTCATCTTCGCCCTCGGCTCGGTGGTGGTCTACATCCTGTACCGAGGTGGCAGCGCGCTCCGTCGCGTCAACATGTACACCGAGGACATGTCGGTCACCGGCCCGCTCGAGGGGCTGGAGCAGGGCGGCATCGTCCACGCGATGGTGGGAACGTTGATCATCATCAGCATCGCCCTGGTGATCACGGTCCCGTTGGGCGTGATGTGCGCGATCTACCTGAACGAGATCGGCGGCCGGGTCAGCAACTTCGTGCGATCGGTGGTCACCGCCATGACGGCACTGCCGTCGATCCTGGCGGGCCTCTTCATCTTCTCCACGTGGATCCTGATCCTGGGCTTCCCGAAGTCGGGGTTCGCGGCGTCGCTGGCCATCTCGATCATGATGCTGCCGATCATCATCCGCTCGGCCGACGTGGTCCTTCGTCTGGTCCCGGGCAGCCTCCGCGAGGCGTCGGCGGCCACGGGCGCTCCGCAGTGGCGGACCGTCTGGCACGTGGTCCTGCCGACCGCTCGGTCGGGTCTGGTGAACTCGGTGATCCTCGGCGTCGCCCGCGGCGTGGGCGAGACCGCGCCGGTGCTGCTGGTGTCCGGTGTGACCGGCACCACCAACCTCAACCCCTTCGAGAACCCGATGTTGTCGTTGCCGCTCGCGACCTTCGAGTTCGTCCGATCACCGCAGCAGACGCTCATCCAACGCGGCTTCGCCACCGCGGCGGTGCTGATGCTGTTGGTGCTCGTCCTCTTCGCGCTGGCTCGCATGTTCGGTGGCCGCCCGGCCGGCCACCTGTCCAAGCGCCAGACGAGCCGGGCGGTCAGACAATCAGCACGTGACCTGGAACGGATCGAAGCTTCTGGAGGCTCCGCATGATGATCCGCCGTACCCGTCGCAATCCCCTCACCCGAATCCTCGCCGCGCTCTTCCTCCTGGCCGCCACCACCGTCGTGGTGTCGACCGAGTCGACCGAGCCGGTCAGCGCCGCCCAGTCCTTCACTCGCATCTCGGGTGAGGGATCGTCATGGGCGGCCAACGCCATCGACGCCATGCGCGTCAACGTGCGCCAGTTCGGCATCACCGTGGACTACGCGCCCACGGGCTCGACGTCGGGCCGCAAGAACTGGTTGAACGGCACGGTCGACTTCGCCGCGTCGGACATCCCGTTCCAGTTCGAGCCCGAGGACGGGTCCGCGCCCGAGAATCCGGAGGACCGGACTCATACGCCTACATCCCGGTGACCGCGGGTGGGACCTCGTTCATGTACAACCTGAAGATCAACGGCCAGCAGGTGACCAACCTGCGGCTGTCGGGCGAGAACGTGGCCCTGATCTTCACCGGCGAGATCACGCAGTGGAACGACGACCGGTTGGCGGCGGACAATCCCGGCCTCACGCTGCCGGCCCGCCCGATCGTCCCGGTCGTGCGCTCGGACGGCTCCGGTTCGACCGCACAGTTCACCGAGTGGATGATCGACCGCCACGGTGGCTTGTGGCAGGCATATTGCGAGCGCTCCGGGCGGGCCCCGGCGTGTGGTGCCACGTCGTTCTATCCCGACCGTCGACGGCATGATCGCCCAGGCCGGCGACCTCGGTGTCGCGGGCTACGTGTCGCAGGGCTTCGCCGAGGGCGCCATCGGCTACGTCAACTACTCCTACGCCCTCGGCGTCGAGTTCCCCGTGGCCAAGGTGCTCAACGCCGCCGGCTACTACACCGAACCCACACCCGAGAACGTCGCGGTGGCGTTGCTGCAGGCCCGCATCACCATTGCGCCCGAGGACCCGGTCATCCATCTCACCCAGGACCTCACTGGCGTCTACTCCGACACCGACCCCCGCAACTACCAGCTCTCGTCCTACTCGTACTTCATCCTCCCGATCCGCGAGGCCGGCCAGTTCACCGAGGACAAGGGCAGAACGCTCGGCGCGTTCGCGTACTACGCGATGTGCCAAGCCCAACAGCAGTCGGCCTCGTTGGGGTACTCGCCGATCCCCATCAACCTCGTCGAGGCCAGCTTCGACCAGATCCGCAAGATCCCCGGCGTCGAAGCCCAGAACATCAACATCCAGGAGTGCAACAACCCCACGTTCTCCACCGACGGGACCAACACCCTCGCCCAGAACGCCCCCCAGCCCCAGTCCTGTGACCAACAGGGGCAGTTCCAGTGTCCCGACGGCACCGGTGGCGCCCGCTTCCCCACCCAGACCAACAACCCGCCGGTGGACAACGGCGGTGGCGGCGACGGCGGTGGCAACACCGATGGTGGCGGCGACGGCGGCACCAACAACGGCGACGGCGGCAACAACAGTGGCGACGGCGGGAACAACAACGGTGGCGGCAACAACGGTGGCGGCAACAACGGTGGCGGTGGCAACAACAACAGCGGTGACGGTGGCACCAACAACGGTGGCGGCAACAACGGTGGTGGGAGCACCGACGGTGGCTCCAACATCGGTGGTGGGAGCACCGACGGTGGCTCCAACATCGGTGGTGGCAGCACCGACGGCGGGTCCAATGCCGGTGGTGGCAGCACCGACGGGAGCAGCGACGGCGGGACCACCACCGACGGCAGCAGCTCCGGCGGTGGCACCAACAACGGCTCCAACTCCGGTGGCGGCAACAACGGTGGTGGTGGGTTCGTCGACAACTCGGGCAGCGCCGCGGACCCCACGATCAACAACGGCAACCAGCAGCAGGGTGGTGTGAGCAACGGCGGCGGCCAGGTCGCATCCGGCCCGATCCAGACCACCACCCTCGATCGTCAGACGACCGGTGCGCCCGTCGTCTTGTTCGTGTCCATCCTGGTCCTGGCCCTGGTGGTCGGTCCGGCGCTGGCGTGGCGTCAGTTCTCGGCGGACGGCTGACGACATGACCCCCGTCCCCGCGGCGCCGAGCGGCGCACCTGCCCCGACGACGTGGCGCGAGCATCTGCCCGCGTTCATCGTCATCGTCGCGGTCATGGTGACGTTGGCCGCGGTGTACGCCTTCCGGCCCGGGGACGCGACCGCGCAGGCGATCTCGGCGGGTGAGCTCGCGGTGACCGACCCCAGCACGGGCAACCCGGTGTCGGCGGGAGCCAGCACCGACTCGTTCACGCTGAATCCGCCCGACACCAACGATGCGTGCGCCGGTGACAGCGCCAACGACAACTACCGGTTCTCGGGCTTCATCATTCCCGTGGATGCCAGCCCGGCTGCGGTGACCTTCGACAGCTCGGGCCTGCCCACGGTGCCTGGTGCGTCGGCGTTCCCGCTGCTGACCGGTGAGGCCAGCTCGATCCCCCTCATCGGCCAGACCGAGATCAACACCGGACGCCTCCAGCCGCGGCCTGAGGTCAACATCGCGGCCCTCGCCACCGTGCTCACGCCCGGCTCCTACACGGTGGGCCTGGCGTGCTGGCTGGGCACCGCCGGCCCCGACCAGATCGACCGCTACTGGACCGTCGACGTCGACATCGTCGCCGCCAGCGCCGACCCCGCGGGCTGGTCCTGGCAGCTCGCCGGGGGCGCCCCGACCCCCACGCCCGCGCCCACCGCCGCGCCGACCCCGACCCCGGCTGCGACCGCCACCCCGACCCCGGCAGCAACACCCACCGCCGGTCCCACCCCCACCGCGACGCCGACATCCACGGCGGGGCCCACCCCGACTCCCGCGGCGACGGCGACCACCGGCCCGACCCCGACGCCCACCGCGATCGCAACCGCGGGTCCGACGCCGACCCCGACACCCACGGCGACGGGTCCGACGCCCACGCCGACCGCGACGCCCACGGCCGATCCGACCGCGACCGTCACGCCCACGCCCGACGGCACCCCGACGCCCACAGTCCCGCCGACGGCCACCCCCACCCCGACGCCTCAGCCCGAGCCGTGTGTGAACCCGTCGTCGCCCGAGGTGTGCGCAGCGGGCAACGACACGACGCTGCCGTCGACCGACTCGGAGATGAGCATCTCGGGTCGTGGTCGCTTCGCTTCGATGGAGTTCACGGTCAACCAGACCGAGGACCTGAACAACCAGGCGATCTCGGTCACCTGGTCGGGAGGCATCCCCACGCAGTCGGGGCCCGGGAACTTCGCGGCCCACTACGTCCAGATCTTCCAGTGTTGGGGCGATGACGACGGCCTGGTCCCCGAGAACCCCGGACCCCCGCCCGAGCAGTGCGTACAGGGTGCAACCACCGGTGTCTTCGGCGGTGTGTCGAGCTCCGACCTCCCGAACTTCAACGCCACCACCCGTGTGATCTCTTCGGTGGACTGGGAGAACTTCGATCCCGACGCCGGTGTGGTCGAGCTCGAGTCAATCGTGTGGCTGCCGTTCCGGGCCGGTCAACGGTGATGTCATCGACATCCCTCGCGCCGTTGGATTCAACCCGTCGGTGCAGGGTGGCAACTACTGGCTGAATCCGTACTTCAACGTCGTGACCACCAACGAGGTGGCGGCGGCGGCGACCTCCACCGACGGCACTGGGACGGTCCTCATGGAGGTCGAGACCGGCATCGAGTCGCCGGGCCTGGGTTGTGGTCAGCGGCTCGTACCGGCCGAAGGCGGCGACCCGCGCATCCCGAAGTGCTGGCTCGTCATCGTTCCCCGAGGTTCCCCGGCCGAGGAGAACGCGGGCTCCAACTTCGGCGAGAGCGCAGGTGTTTCGACGTCACCGGTGGCGCCCGCAGCATGGGCCAACCGGATCGCCTTCCCGCTCGAGTTCAACCCGGTCGACTCTCCGTGCGAGCTGGGGGTCGACGAGCGGCGACTGGCCGGATCCGAGCTGATCCTGCCGGCGATCACCAGCTGGCAGCCGCTCCTCTGCGGCGACGGTGCGTTGCC
>CBDHFJ010000017.1:0-7502 GCA_965262315.1 Acidimicrobiales bacterium | reverse complement strand
GCCGCCTACGCGGTGATGATGGCGGGTGGCGTGTCGATGGTCCGGGTCCGGACGCGGGAGCGCCGACGGGAGAACACCACCGACGCGCTGATCTTCACCGCGGTGGTCGGCATGGTCACGCTGAACGTGTTCCTGGCTCCGTATCTGCACGAAGGGAGCTTCCCGCTGGACGAGCGGCTCCTGGTGCTCCTGTACTCGGTGTTCTCCCTCGGCCTGACGGCCATGGCCGCCCGGATCTCCTTCGGGCCAGGTGTGCGCAACGAGGCCTACTACCTGTTGGCGCTCGCCGTGTTCGTGATCATCGTCAACGACGTCCTGCTCCGCGGTTTCCTCGCCGGGTGGGACTGGGCGCTCGCCGCCAGCTTCGCGGTCGCGCCGTTCGGGTTCACGTTCGTGGCCGCGGCCATCAGCCATCCGAACGTGGGCGACCTCACCGCCAAGCCCCGCTACGAGGACCACACGGTCGGACGGCAGCGGCTGGCACTGCTCGCGGGTGCGTTGTTGGTCGGCCCCGCGCTGTTGGTGTTGTCCGAGTTCGGTGTGGAGCGCATCGATCCGGTGGGCACGATCTGTGGGGCGGCCGTGATCGGCATGCTGGTGCTGCTGCGCATGGCCGACCTGGTGCGGGCGGAAGAGGGCACCGCCGAACGCGAGCGCCGGCTCCGCGACGCGGCCACGCGGTTGGCCACCGCCACCGACCGAGACGGCGCACTCCGCGCCGCCGTCGACGGCGCGCTCGAGATCGCCAGCAGCCCCGCACAGAGCCGCGCCAGCATCTACCGCATCGACGACGGCTGCCTCGAGTTCGTGCAGGCCCGAGGGCGACAGCGCAACGAGGCGATCGCCCGCATCGATCCCGAGCGGGTCGTCTCGTTCGGCGTCGACCTGGGCATCGACGAGGTGACTGCGCTGGAGGGCGTGGGTGAACTGGATCGGCCGTCGCGCTCGGGTGATCCCGTCGACATCGCCGTGGTGCCGATCGGGTTGGGTCAGCCCGAGCCGCTGGTGGCGCTGGTCACCCAGTACAACGGCGTGTTCACGCAGGAGCAGGTGGCTGCGCTCGAGAGCTTCGCACGCCAGGTCTCGCTGGCCCTGGACGGCGTCCGGCTGCGGGAACAGCTGCATCATCGACGCTCGAATCGTCGATTCCGTGCCCTGGTGGAGAACTCCTCGGACGTGGTGATGGTCCTCGACGATGCCGGCGCGGTCGCCTTCGCCAGCCCCACGGTCCGCCGTCTGCTGGGTCGGGAGGAGGGCGCGGTCGTCGGCCAGTCGCTCGCTGCCCTCGTGCACGGTCCGGATCAGATGCACGTTCGTCGGGTGACCGCCACACCGGCGCAGCCGGGCAGCGACCCGTCGCCGGTGGAGGTGCGCATGCTGCACGGCTCCGGCGACCTGCGATGGTTCGAGATCGAGGCCCGCGACCTGACGGGCGAGAACGAGGTCCAGGGCATCGTCATCACGGCGCGCGACATCAGCGATCGGAAGCGCGCGGAGGCCCAGCTGCTTCGCTCGGAGGCACGCTTCCGCCTGATGGTCCAGAACTCGTCGGACGTCGTCGCCATCATCGACCGCGACAGTCTGCTGACGTACGTCTCACCGTCGGTCGAGCGGATGCTCGGCTACACCAGCCAGGAGTTGCTGGGTCGCAGTGTGTTCGAGTTGTTGTCCGTCACCGAAGCCGAGCGCCTGCGAGGAATGCCGTACCGCGAGCTCGACGGCACCACGCTCGAGCTGCGCATCCAGGCCACCGACGGCCAGGTCAAGACGGTCGAGGTGGCCATCACCGACCTCCGCCATCAGCCAGAGGTCGACGGGGTGGTCCTGACCATCCGCGATGTGACCGAACGACGTGAGCTCGAGGACGACCTGCGATACCGGGCGCTGCACGACGAGCTGACCGGTCTGGCGAACCGCACCGCGTTCGGGCACCGCGTGGACGACGCCGTCGCCGCGGCAGCGCGCAGCGACGCTGGGGTCGCCGTCTTGTTCGTGGACCTGGACGACTTCAAGCTGATCAACGACTCGCTCGGCCACTCGGTGGGCGACGAGGTTCTGCTCACCGTGGCACAGCGGATCGAGCAGTGCCTGGGGATCGTGGATCTGGCCGCCCGGCTGGGGGGCGACGAGTTCGCGGTGCTGTTGCCCGGTGTCGGCTCCACCGAGGAGGCGGCAGCCGTGGCCACTCGCATCCGCGATGCGATCGGGCAGCCGATCCGGGTGCGCGACAACGAGTTCCGCCTGACCGCCAGCATCGGGATCGCGATGGAGGGCGACCAGGGCGTCCATCACGAGGACCTGCTGCGCTCGGCCGACCTGGCGATGTACCGGGCGAAGCAGGACGGCAAGGACCGCAACGAGCTGTTCGCGTCCGACATGGAGACCAGCGCCACCGAGGAGCTCGAGCTCAAGTCGGCGTTGGCCCGCGCAATCGAGGCCGACGAGTTCGTGCTGCACTACCAACCGATCGTGGACCTGGCCACGGGGCAGATCCGTGGCGTGGAGGCGCTGATCCGCTGGGAGGATCCCAACCGGGGCATGGTCAGTCCGGCGTCGTTCATCCCCGTCGCGGAAGAGACCGGCCTGATCCGCCCCATCGGCATGTGGGTCGCAGCGCAGGCGGCGCTGGATCTGGCCACGTGGCGGGCGATGGGCTTCGACATCTACTGCAGCGTCAACGTGTCGGGTCGCCAGCTCGACGAGGCCGAGTTCGCCGATCGGTTCATCGAGACGGTGCGTTCCTCCGGGGTCGACGCGTCCGCGATCGTGGTGGAGCTGACCGAGTCGGTGCTGGCTGCCGAAGGTGTGGTCGACACCTTCGATCGCTTCCGCCGCCATGGGATCCGCCTGGCGATCGACGACTTCGGCACCGGGTACTCGGCCTTCCAGTACCTCCAGTCGTTCGACATCGACATCATCAAGATCGACCGGTCGTTCGTGCAGGCGATGAACACCGACGACGACGCCGGCGTGGTCGAGGCGGTGCTCGACGTGGCTCGCCGTGTCGAGGCCAAGGCCCTTGCCGAGGGCATCGAGGACACCAACGAGCTGCGCGTGCTCAAGCAGCTCGGCGTCGACCTGGGGCAGGGCTACTACTTCTCTCGTCCCGTGCCGGCCGAGGCCATCCGCCAGCTCCTCGTCGACGAGCACGCCGCCGATCTCCCCGCCCACCTGAGCTGATGAGCGGGCGGCATGCGTCCGGCCATGATTCGGGACCGGTCGGTTCTCGACACCGATGCCGGGATCTGCGACCCTCAGGGCGTCACAGCGTGGTGACGCACTCCGACCTCCCGAACCGAAAGCTGGCAGCTGTGCGTCGTACGAAGATCGTGGCCACCATCGGCCCCGCGTCCTGGGACCCCCCGACCCTTCGACAGATGATCGAGGCGGGCATGGACGTGGCCCGCATCGGGTTGGCTCACGGTGACCTGGACCAGCACCTGGGTACCTATCAGCGCGTCCGTGACGCTGCCGCCGATGTCGGCCGCGAGGTCGGCATCCTGGTCGACCTGCCCGGCCCCAAGATCCGCTGCGCCGCGTTCCCCGAGGGCGGCGTCGAGCTCGTCGAGGGCAGCACCGTGCGGGTCACGGCCGGCACCTCGGGCAGCACCGCCGAGGTCATCGAGGTCGACATCGAAGAGGTCGTGCGTGATGTCGCCGTGGGCGACCGTGTCGCGTTGGGCGACGGCGCCATCGTCATGTTGTGCGAGGCCAAGGCCGAGGGTGAGCTGACCACCCGGGTGATTCACGGCGGGCTGGTCAAGGGTCGCCCCGGGTTCCAGGTGCCGTCGGGCCGCCTGACCCTGACTGCGCCCACCAAGGAGGACCTCGTCTACGTCGATGCATTCGTCGAGCAGGGCGTGGACATGATCGCCGTGTCGTTCGTGCGGGCCGCCTACGACCTGCGTGCCGTGGGGGTGGAGAAGCATCCGCGGGGTCCGCTCCTGGTCGCCAAGATCGAGACCGAGGCCGCGGTCCAGAACCTCGAGGGCATCGTGGAGACCGCCGGCGCGGTCATGGTGGCGCGAGGTGATCTGGGCATCGAGTACCCGCTGTCGGAGCTGCCCCATCTCCAGAAGCACATCATCCGGCGCTGCATCGCCCGGGGTCGCCCCGTGATCACGGCCACCCAGATGCTCGAGTCGATGGTGTACGCGTCGATGCCCACCCGGGCCGAGGCCACCGACGTCGCCAACGCGGTGTTCGACGGGTCGAGCGCCGTGATGTTGTCGGGGGAGTCGGCGGTGGGCGTCGACCCGGTCAACGCCGTCTCGACCATGGCCGAGATCGCGGTGCGAGCCGACGGCGGGTTCGACCACGAGCGCTGGGTCCGGACGATGGCGGACCTGCGCGACGGCGACGCCATCACCGACGTCAGCGTGCTGGGCACCGATGCCATCACCATGGCCGCGTGCGAGATCGCCAAGCAGGTGGGGGCGGTGGCCATCATCTGCGTGTCCCGAACCGGCTTCACCTCGCGCAAGGTCACCCGCTTCCGACCGACGGTGCCGATTCTGGCGTTCAGCCCAGATCAGCGAGCGGTCCGGCAGCTGACGCTGAGCTGGGGCACGCGGGCCATGCAGAGCCCCGAGCGGTCGACCGGCGCGGCGGCCGTGGTCGACGCGCTGAAGATGGCGCGGGACAACTACGGGTTCGAGACCGGCGACGAGGTCGTCGTGATCTCGGGTATCTCCACGGCCACTCGCCAGACCGACACCATCCAGCTGATGCGCCTGCCCTGACCGGTCAGGCGCACGAAATCGGCTGGACCGGCGGCTGCGGCCGAGCTTGACTCGCCCCGTGATCGACATCGGCGAGGAGGACCCCACGGCCCCTGACGTGGTCGCGATCCTGGAGGCGCATCAGGCGTTCGCGCTCGCGACCACGCCGCCCGAGCACGTGTACGCCATGTCCGCCGAGACAGTCGCCCAGGCGCCGCTCACCCTTCTCGGTGCCCGAGACGGCGGCGCGCTGCTGGGGGTCGGGGCGATCCGCGAGTTCGACGTCGGCGTGGGCGAGATCAAGTCCATGCACACGGCGGCGGTGGCCCGCGGCCGCGGTGTCGGCCGCCTGCTGCTGGCAGCGTTGCTCGACCTGGCCCGCGCCCGGAACTACGGGACGGTCCTGCTCGAGACGGGCTCGATGCCCGAGATGGCGCCGGCGCGGGCCCTCTACGAGAGCGTCGGGTTCACCCGCTGTGCCCCGTTCGGTCACTACGGCGACAACGGCATCAACCTCTGCTACTCGCTGTCGCTCGAGCCCTGAGCCTCAGCTCTCGGTTCGCGCGTCGATCTCGGTGTCGTACACCTCGTCGATCGGTTCCCAGAGCTCGAGCCGTCGACCGTCGTTGTCGACGATGTGGACGAATCGTCCGAACGGCAGCTCCTCGATCTCGGTCACCGGCTCGATCCCGTCGGCGCGCAGCCGGGCCAGCATGCCGTCGAGGTCGTCGACGCGATAGTTGATCAGGAACTGCTGGTCGCGCGATCCGAAGTAGCCGGTGTCGTCCTCGAACGGGGACCACTGGAGGAAACCGCGCTGGGCGGGGGCGCTGTCCCGGCGCCACGTGAACGCCGATCCGTAGTCGTCGGTCCGGATCCCGAGATGCCGCGCGTACCACTCCCGCGTCGCCGCCGGATCGGCACATCGAAAGAACACCCCACCCACCGCGTGCACGCGTGCGTCGTCCATCCCCTGATCCCAGTGCCGCGTTGCGTCGTTGTCAACGGGCCGCATCCGGTGACGGACCGCCTCTCAGAGCGAGTAGAGGTTGGCGACGTTGGTGCGGGTGATCTTGTCCCGGGTCTCGGGGGAGTAGTCCTCGAACATCTCGTCGAGCACCTGGGTGGAGCAGGGCCACGTGGAGTCGGTGTGGGGATAGTCGGATCCCCACAGCAGGGTCTCCTCGCCGATCAGCTCACGGGTCCGGAGGGCCGCGGTGTCGTCCTCGATGGTGGCGAAGAACTGGCGCTTCCAGGTGTCGAGGACGTCGACCGGGGGCGTGCCCGACGAGTCGCGGGCGAACTCGCGTGCCCAGCCCTGTTGCACCTTGTCGAGCCAGTGCGCCACCCAACCGGCGTTGAACTCGGCCAGCACGAACTTGAGGTCGGGGAACTTCGCGCAGACGCCGCGGACCATGAGCTCGATGAGGGTGTCGTGGATCAGCGCGGACGAGCCTGCGTACGTGACGATGGGGTCGCGGTCCGCCGACGCCTTGATCCAGTCGGGCGCGTGGGACATGCAGGCGACGTGGAAGGCCACCGGGAGGCCGGCCTCCTCGGCGCGAGCCCACATGGGGTCGTAGTCGGGGTCGCTGTACTTGCGGCCGCGTGGTGCGTTGCTCGGCAGGACGATGCCCTTGAACCCGAGGTCGATCACCCGCTCGAGCTCGGCGACCGCGACCTCGGGGCGCTGCACCGGCAGGGGCGCGAGGCCGATGAGGCGGCCCTGCGACCTCACGTACTGCTCGTGCATCCAGTCGTTGTAGTTGCGCTGGAGGGCGACCATCAGGTCGACGTTCTTCAGGCTGAACATCGGGAACCAGCCCGGGTACAGGATCTCGGCGGACACGCCGTCGATGTCCTGGTCGTCAGGACGGCGCGCACCATCGGTGAGGCCGGGGCGCATGGCCGCATAGCCACCGGTGAAGTACGCCTGGATCTCGGGGTCCTCGAGGGATCCGGCCGACGGCTTCGAGGCGTGCTCCCGAGGGAGCGGCTCGGCGTAGTCGAGGCGGGTCCCGGCCAACGCCATCACCGCCACGTTGCGCGAGCGGTTCGGCATGTTGGGGGTGACGATGAAGTCCCCCTTGCCCTCCTTGTGCACCACCCGGGGTGCGTCGTCGCCGAATCGGTCGGCGAGGCCGTCGAACACCTCGGGCCCTTCGAGGGCGTGGGAGTCGGCGGAGATGGGTCGGGGGTCGTCGAGCAGAGTCATCGGTCGTCCTCGGTGGTGATGGATCGGATGAGGTGGGTGATCATGTCGGCCGCGGCCTCGGGGCCGGCCGTGAGGTCGTAGGTGTCGTTGTTGATGGGAAGGGCGAGGGCACCGTGGACCCCACCCCACAGGAGCTGCGCGAATGCTCGGGGGTCGCCGGCCCGGACGATCCCGTCCGCCTGACCCTGCTCGATCGCACGGCGGAGCGCCGCGAAGAGCATCAGGTCGTCGGGGTCGTTGTGCTGATCGGTGGCGGAGTTCGGCGGGCGGACCCACAGCAGCAGGCCGCGGTGGGTCTCCTCGTTGGCGACGCTGAACTCGACGTACGTCTCGAGCAGCGCTCGGATGCGCACGACCGGGTCCGGCTCGGCCTCGCTCGACCGCCGCCAACGTGCGGCCCAGCTCGGCAATGGGCACCATCCACAACGACCGCATGAGCTCGGAGAGGTTGGCGAAGTAGCTGTACAGCAGGCCGGTCGACACCCCGGCCCGCTTGGCGACCGCGCGGACCGAGACGGCCGACGGCCCGCCCTCACGATGGAGCTCGGCAGCCGCCCGCCGAAGAC
>CBDHFJ010000016.1:0-7502 GCA_965262315.1 Acidimicrobiales bacterium | reverse complement strand
GCGCCGGCCGAGTTCGTCGATCACCAAGAGGGCCACGCCGAACACGATCGTGGTGGCAACGGCGCCGCGTCCGAACGACGTGATCGTGGGGCGCAGCAGCCCGCGGTGGAGGTCGATGGCGTCGCCGATCGACTCGGCGCGGAACCACAGCCAGGCGTAGGTCACGAACCCAAGGGCCGCCAGCCGGTGGATCAACACCGGGAGGGAGCGTTTCCGGGGTCGGCGGCCTCGCCACAGCTGCAGGGTGACGGCCCCCAGGTGCAGGAGGGCCCACACGACCATGCCGGCGGTGGCGCCGAACCAGACGGCAGCCGTGAGGAAGGTGACGGCGAGGGCCACGAGGCTGCGCCCGACGCCGCGCCCGACCCCGCCCATGGGGAGCAAGACGTGCCGCAGGAACCAATCGGTGACCGTCGACAGGAAGCGATCCCAGAAGTCCACCACGGACCGAGCGAGCCACGGCCGGTCGACCTGCGGCGTGAGGTCGATGCCGAACAGCCTGGCGGTGCCGAGCGCGAGGAGCGACAGGCCCAGGAGGTCGGCGACGATCCCGAAGCCGAACGCCAACATCGCAGCGGCCACGTCGGGTGCGTTCGCCGTGGCCGGAGCGCCGAAGACGCGATCGGCGATGGGCAACAGGTTGTCGGCAACGACGAGTTTCTGGAGCAGCCCGGTCGTGATCAGCAGCGCGGCGACCCGGACGTCGTCCAGGCCGACCCGACGTCGTGTCCGGAGCTGCCCGGCCAGGTGGTCGTACCGCTGGACCGGCCCGACGAGCAGTGTCGGGAAGAACGCGACGTGGAGCGCGTGATCGAGGAAGGAAGCGACACGGGCGCCGGCCCGCTGTGACGGTTCGATGGTGTCGACGGCCTGCAGCGTGTAGAACGCGACACCGACCGGGAGCAGCAGGGACAGACTCCAGCCGGTCGTGTCGAGCGAGGCGCGTTCACCGACGATCGCGGCCGCTCCGACGAGATCGTCGCCGAGGCGGTGCACCAGTAGCGGGACGAAGGCCAGGATCGAAGTCGTGATCCGTACGAACCGCAACATGGCCGCGTCATCGGTGAAATGCCTCGATCGGGCCCCGATCCATGTGATGACCACGACCCAGGCCAGGTGGATCACCAGCCAGCGGTCGATCGCCGCGTACAACAGGACGCTGGCGTCGAGCAGCAGGAGCCGTTGCAGGCGGTTGCCGGCCCGAGCATGGACCAGGGCGAGCAGCACGACCACGATCCAGTAGGTGAAGCTGAGGACGTACATCGGTGGTGGTCGTGGGCCGTTTTTCGTCGTCGCCCGGGCCCGTCCGGGTCCGCGCCAGCACGAATCTACTTCACGCGTCGTGGCGCTGGCCCCACGGAAAGAAACATCTCAATTTCATTACAGGTTTTCCTCGAATGTGACGATTCGGATGCTATGTTGCCGACTGGGCCGGAGGACCCGCACGCCTTGAGTCTGCTCAAGCGCGGCGTTCGCATCACCGACGGCTCCCTTGACCGGGTGATCCACGATCGTGGAGGAAACATGGGCGCAGGGTCTCAACAGGAGATGATCGATGGCGGCGCGACGCCGTTCCCGATCCGACGGGCGATTGCGGTGTTCGCCGCGTTCGTCGTGGGGGTGGTGGGCGCCACGGTGGCCATCGCGGCACCGCCGGACCCCGCCACCACCGACGTGCCGGCAGGCGACGGCGTATTGGTCGTCACCGACGCCGCCGACGTCACCCGGCGCCTGGATGGCGCCATCGTGGCCGGAGAGGTGTACATCTGGCTGGACCCGGCCGTGCAGGCCCGCGAGGTCCGCTTCTACCTCGGGCCCGACCGGGTCGATCTGATCCGGCTCGATCGCTTGGCCCCCTTCCACTACGCAGAGGACGCCGACGGCACACCGTTGACCCTCTCGGCCACCGACCTGGGCCAGGGGCAGCAGACGATCTACGCCACCTACCAGGGGCGGACCGGGCGCTGGTACCACGTCCGCCACGACTTCACGATCCAGGCGGGCGGCGCCGCACCGACGCCCACCCCAGTGCCGGCCACCCCGACCCCCGCCCCGGCGACCGGCGACGGGATCCCGGACCAGGTCGACGCGTTCCCCGAGGGCGACGGCGTCCTCGGGGTCGTGGGAACCGACGGCGTGGTCCACCGACTCGACGGCAGCGTCATCGCCGGGCCGGTGCGCATCCTGGTCGACCCTGCGCTGCAGCCCCGGGAGGTGCGGTTCTACGTCGGCCCCGTCCGCACCACCGACTACCTGACCCGCCAGGACCGGGTGAGCCCCTTCGACCTCGTCGAGGATGCCGACGGCGCCTGGCAGGAGATCTCGCCGGCCCACGAGCTCGGCACCGGCGAGCGCACGATCTTCGTCACCTACCAGGCACGCACAGGTCGCTGGTACCACGTGCGCCACGACTTCACGGTGCTCGCGAGCAGCGGTGGCCCTGCCCCGGCGACCCCCACGGCCGTTCCCGCGACCCCCACCCCCACGACCGCTCCGCCCACCCCCACGACGGCCGCCGCGACCCCGACGCCCACCGCTTCCGCATCGACACCGACACCGACTCCAGCGCCGGACGTGACCGGCTCGGCCTCGTTCCCGGCACCCGGTCCTGACACCTGGGTGCCTCCTGGCAACGGCACCCTGTTGGCGACCAGCAGCGCCGGCCAGACGGTCCGCCTCGACGGGGCCACCGTGTCAGGCGACGTCTACGTGTGGGTCGACCCGGCGCTGGACGTCCGGCAGGTCCGGTTCTACGTGGGTGCCGACCGCATCACCGAGAACCTCACCGAGATCGACGTCGAAGCGCCGTTCTTCGCTGCAGAGAACGCCGACAACGAACCACTCCCGCTGTCGATGGACGCCCTCGGTGCCGGCCAGCGCACGCTCTACACGACCTGGCAGTCCATCAGTGGTACGTGGCGTCACGTGCGCCACGACTTCACGGTCGTCGCCGGCGACAGCGGTGTGAGTGCCCCGCCGGCCACGCCGACGCCCACCGCCACCGCCATCGCCACGCCGACGCCGATCCCGGCCCCGATCGGCGGTGGCTCCGGCTCGGGTGGCCCGGTCGTGCCCGCCGCCGAGGTCCGACCCGGTGACGTGATCGTCGCCCCAGGAGCGTCCGGAGCCGGCACGCTCCAGAGCCCGGCTGGCCTGCAGGCGACCCTGACCAATCGTGCACTGCCGCCCGGCACCACCGTGTGGCTGCGGGGCGGCACCTACACCGGCGACTTCGACTACGAGGCGGACGGCACGCCCGAGCAGCCGATCACCATCCGTCCGTACCCCGACGAACACGCTGTGATCGACGGCCGCCGCAGCACCGGCGGTGGCGAGACGATGGAGATCAGCGGCGACTGGAGCGTCTGGATCGACCTCGAGTTCACGAACTCCTCGCCCGGCCGCGTCCTGGGCACCCCCGGGTCGTTCGGTCGCCCTGGCCTGCTCAGCATCAAGGGTCGCGGCACCGCCATCATCAACAACGAGATCCACGACGGTGGTACGTGTGTGGGCTGGTGGAAGACCGCCACCGAGAGCCTGATGCACGGCAACCTGATCTACAACTGCGGTTGGCTCGGTCCGGATCGCCCGCACGGGCACTCGGTCTACATCCAGTCGAACAACGACGGTGCCAAGTCGTTCGAGGGCAACCTCGTGTCGACGAGTTACGGCCGGAGCGTGCAGATCTACGGCTCTGACCCCGTCTACAACGTCGCCTTCTCGAACAACACGTTCGCCGGTGGCAACAGCGTGGGCGGAGACCCCAAGTCGCCGGTCTACCTCGGCGGTTCGGTGCAGAACCTGTCGTTCACCGACAACCACGTCTACACCGTGGCCAAGGAACCCGTGTCGATCGTCGGCCAGCGTGCCCCGATGGTCTTCGAACGCAACTACCTGATGACCACCAAGGAAGCGCTGGGCGGGATCTGGTTCCGCGACGGTTCGGGCATCGCCGGCCGGTTCAACCACATCGCGGCGCCGAACTACCTGGCTCGCCAGGAGCCCGGCGCCCGGCTGACCGGCTGGGACACCAACACCTACTACGGCTCCGAACTCTTCTACCCCGGCCGGACGTTGGCCGGCTGGCAGAACGTGACCGGGGCCGACCAGAACAGTGTCGTGGTCACGGGCTCACCCACCCACGTGGCGGTGACACCCAACCAGTACGACGACGACCGCGGCATCGTGACCATCTGGAACGGTGAGGAGCGAACCAGTGTCGCCGTCAACGTCTCCAGCATCCTCGAAGTGGGCGACCGCTACGAGATCTACGACGGCCAGAACCTGGGCGGTGCGCCGATCATGACGGGGACCTACACCGGCGGTGCGTTGACGTTCCCGATGACCGGTCGCAGCGTCGGTGCACCGATCGGGGGCACCGCACCCGAGGCTTGGACCATCCACTTCGGGGCCTTCCTGATCCTGCCGGCCTGATCGCGGCCACCCCCCTCGTCACTGCGGCCGCGCGCCGTGGTGTGCCCGACCGGGCGTGGGAGCGGCGTTGGTATGCTGCGGCGATGGCGTGGGTACGGGGACGGCGACGGCGATGAGTGGCGTCCAGGCACGGGTCATGAGCGCCGCGACCGCCGCCTACCGGCGCCTCCCACCCTGGGCCAGATCGGGAGCAGCCACGGCCCGCGGAGCCCAACTGCGATGGCAGCGCTACGGCACGGATCTCGACGATCGCGTGGCCGACGTCCTTGAACGAGACCGCTGGACGCCAGAACAGTGGCGACGCTGGCAACAGGATCGCCTGGGCTCCATTCTCCACCGAGCGAGGACCCGGGTACCCGGCTACCGCTCGTACTGGGACGCCCACGGCGGCGACTGGACACGACTCGACCAGTGGCCGGTGCTCGAAAAGACGACGCTGCGCGCAGACCCCCGCTCGTTCCTCGCCGACGACGTGAACCCGTCGCGGCTGGTGCACGACCACACCAGCGGGACGACCGGCGCCTCGCTGGACCTGTGGCTACGACGTGAGAGCGTCCGCAACTGGTATGCGATGTACGAAGCGCGGTGGCGTCGCTGGTACGGCGTGCGGCTCGGAGACGCCTGGGGCATGGTGGGCGGGCAGTTGGTCACACCGGTCGAGAGGCGCGAGCCGCCCTTCTGGGTCTGGAACGCTGCGCTCCGCCAGCTCTACCTGTCGAGCTACCACCTGGCACCGGACCTCATCGGCTCGTATCTCGACGCCATCGCGGAGCGCCAGCTGCGGTATCTGATCGGGTACCCCTCGTCGCTGCACGCCTTGGCCGTCGGCGCTCTCCAGGCAGGCCGCACCGACGTCCGGCTCACGGTGGCGATCGCCAATGCCGAACCGCTCTACGACCACCAGCGGGAGGCCATCTCCGAGGCGTTCGCCTGCCCCGTTCGCGAGACGTACGGGATGGCCGAGTCTGTCACCGCCGCCGGCGAGTGCGAGGAAGGGCGACTGCACCTGTGGCCCGACGCCGGCGTGGTCGAGGTCGACGCGCCAGACGGGGCATCGGGCGATCTGATCGCCACCGGGCTGGCGAACCCTGACATGCCCCTGATTCGGTACCGTGTGGGGGACCGAGTCCGGATGGACTCGGGGTCCTGTGCGTGCGGGCGCACGTTGCCGCTGCTGGCACACGTGGAAGGGCGAAGCGATGACCTGCTGTTCACCAGCGACGGCCGACCGATCGGCCGTCTCGATCCCGTCTTCAAGGACGACAGCGGCATCGCGGAGGCTCAGATCGTCCAGACCGACCTCACCCGCGTCCTGGTTCGGTACGTGCCGGGTCCGGCGACAGGACCGGAGTCCGAAGTCGTCCTCGCAGGCCGCATCCGCGACCGCATGGGCGACATCCGCGTCGACTTCGACCGGGTCGACGCCATCGAACGCACATCCAACGGGAAGTTCCGCGCCGTGGTCTGTGCGCTCGACCCCGACGTGCGTGCGCAGCTCGAAGGGGCCTGACCGGTGCCCCACCACGCCCACACCGAATCAGCCAGGAGGATGAGATGGTCGCGCCGCTGAACACGATGAAGCGGACCCTCGTCGTGCCACCGCCCTACACCCGAGGATCCGCGGTGGCGAACCGCCTCGGCCTGCAGCCGGCGCGCATGCTCTACGAGTCGGCGCGGCGGGCTGTGCTCCCCGGACCTCGCGGTGCGGACGCGGCGCTGGCGTCGGTCTGCAACGACCTGGAGCGCGACGGGGTCGTGACCATCCCGGACTTCCTGCCGCCCGACGACTTCGACGCCGTTGCTGCAGCCGCGCACGAATGGCACCGATCGCCGTTGGCCGAGACCCTCGTCGGTGCCGACGGGCCGGTGCACCGCGACCACCACCAGCTGGACTGGACCCGCGATCAGGTCGCCCACGACGACCCCGAGGTACCGGACTTCCTGAGGCCGGTCCTGGAGGTCTTCGGCGGCGACGGTCGCCTTCCGGTGCTGGTCGCCTCGGTCATGGGCTCCGCTCGGGCTGGGTTGCGGCCCGACGTCGTGTACGAACACCTGAGGCTGCCCGAAGGGGCGAGCGACGACACCGACAACCTGCTCATCATGCACGCGGACCGGCATTTCCCCACAGTCAAGATGTTCCTCGCGTTGACCCCCAACGGCGAGGACGAGGGGGCGTTCGAGTACTGCCTCGGATCGCACCGCATGAGTGCCCACCGCCTGGCAGTCGAGCGTGAGTATGCGGTGTGGTGCGCCCACCAGCGTGCCGGTGACGATGCCGCGATTCCGGATGCGGCCTGGCAGAACGGCCGGATCGGCCTCACACCCGAGCAATGGGACCGCCTCGCACTGGAGCCCACGCCGATCGTCGCCCAGCCCAACACTCTCATCGTGGCGAACAATCGCGGCTTCCATCGCCGCGGCCGGATGACGCCGGGCCACACCCGCGTGCAGCTCCGGTTGATCTATCACCAGCTGCGAGAGCCGGTGACGGCGCCGCTGGTGCGCGCTGCGTCACGGCTCCGGGACCGCTGATGGCCTCGGCGTTCCTGGAACGAACCGAACGGGCCCGCGACGGGCTCTACCGGCGTCGCCGGCGGGCTCGGGCCATGGCGTTGTTCCACCGCGACCGGATCAGGCGGCGGCGCGACACGAGGGGCCTCGGCGCGGGATCGTCCGGTCCGGCTGTCCAGCAACTGCGGTCGGATGGCTACGCCGTGCTCGACGCCCACGTCGACCCGGCGCGGCTGGCTCACGTCCGCCACCTGCTCGAGAACGCGCTCGACAACGGCAGCGACGTCCTGCTGCCCGTGATCGTCGATGCGGCGCGCGCCGACGACGGCAGGACGTCGGCCGGCGAGCCGGCACCCGCCGACCTCGTCGCACAGGGCCAGGACGCGTTCCGGTCCATCACCCAGGCCGCGGCGATCGCCCAGCCGCTGTGCGTCGATTCCGCCGTGGTCGACCTGGTCTTCGACGAGCGGCTGATCGACATCGCCGCCGGCTACCTCGGCGCGTTGCCTGCGATCACCGGGGTCAATCTCCGCAAGAGCTACGTCAACGACCTCCCG
>CBDHFJ010000015.1:0-8479 GCA_965262315.1 Acidimicrobiales bacterium | reverse complement strand
GAGAGCGAGCTGCGAGAGGCCCTGGCCGACGACCAGCTTCGCGTCTTCTATCAGCCCCTGGTCGATCTGGGAACCGGCGCGACGGCTGCGGTCGAAGCACTTGTCCGATGGGTGCACCCCGGCCGCGGCCTGGTGACCCCGGCCGAGTTCATTCCCATCTCCGAGGCCACCGGTCTGATCGAGGAGATCGGCGCGTGGGTGATCAACGAGACGTGCCGGCAGGCCCGCGCGTGGACCGATGACAACGCCGCCATGCCGGTGTCGATCAACATCTCGCCGCGCCAGGTGGGAGACACCACGCTGCTCCAGACGATCGACGACGCCGTCCGTCGACACGGCATCGACCCGTCGTTGCTGACGGTCGAGCTGACCGAGAGCAGCCTCATGAACGAGCTCGGCGCCACCCTCGGGACCCTGCACGCCCTTCGCGAGCGCGGCATCTCCATCGCCATCGACGACTTCGGTACGGGCTACTCGTCGCTCGCCTACCTGCGCAGCCTCCCCATCGACATGGTGAAGATCGACCGCACGTTCGTGGCCGGCATCGACCGCTCGGGCGACGACTACGCCATCGTCGCCGCCATCGTTCGCCTGGCACAGGCGCTCGGCAAGAAGGTGGTCGCCGAAGGGGTCGAGACCGAACAGCAGCTGGACCTGCTGACCGACCTGGGTTGCGACCTGGCGCAGGGGTTCCTGTTCTCGCCGGCCGTGTTCGAACTGGAACACACGGGCGCCGACCAGGCGTGGAGTCGCCTGGTCCTCGACGGCCGCCGCTGACGCCTCAGCCGTCTCCTGCCCGCGGAGCGATCTACGCTCGGCCCATGGCTCCCCCGGCGATCGGCATCACCCTCTTCCCCACAAGCCGCACCATGGCTCCGGCGCGCATCGCGTCCGAGGTGGAGGACCGCGGCTTCGAGTCGTTGTGGCTGCCCGAGCACAGCCACATCCCGGCGAGCAGGCTGAGTCCCTGGCCGGGCGCTCGCCCCGGCGCCGAAGAGCTGCCCGACTACTACTGGCACATCAACGACCAGATCGTGTCGCTGTCGATGGCGGCGGCCGTCACGACGTCGCTGCGGCTCGGCACCGCGGTGACGCTGATCCCGCAGCACGATCCCATCTGGTTGGCCAAGCAAGTCGCCACCCTGGATCACCTCTCGGGCGGGCGTGTGGAGCTGGGCGTCGGATTCGCGTGGAACCGCGAGCAGTGTGAGGCCCACGGCGTGCCCTTCGCGGCCCGGCGCGAGCTGACCGAGGACCACGTGGGGGTGATGCGAGCGCTGTGGTCCCAGGACACGGCGTCCTACTCGGGCGGCCTGCGGTCCCTCGAACCCAGCTGGGCCCAGCCCAAGCCGGCCCAGGCGGGCGGTCCACCGATCATCCTCGGCGGCGGTTGGGGCCCGAAGCTGATGGCCCACCTGTGCCGCTGGGCCGACGGCTGGATGCCGATCTCAGCCCGACCGTCGCTGCGCGAGCGCCTCGACGTCATGTATCGGGCCGCCGAGGAGCACGGCCGCGACCCGGCGACCCTGACCGTCACGGTGATGGGGGCGGTCGAGGACCCGGCCGGGCTCGCCAACCTGGGCGAGGAAGGGGTCGACCGCGCCGTGCTGACGATCTGGACCGAGGACTCCGACGAGATCCTTCGCGAGCTGGACCGCTTCGCCGCCATCAAGGACCGGCTCCTCGCCCGCTGACCCGGCTCGTCGGGCGATCGCTGCACCCGACGACGCGGCACCGGACTCCTCCAGAGTGTGGAGAAGTGTGCCCTATCGCGCCTGAAACGCCTGGCCAGGGCCACTTTCTGGCCTCTCCAGAAGCTCTCCACGCCGTCTCCAAGACCCCACGAGCCGGTTCCTTCATCGTGTGGTTCATCAGGAAGGACCTCCCGCACCGAATCGAACGGCGGGGGGTCGGCAACGGAAGGAACCGACAATGACCATCACCGAGAACCCTGTCGACAACGGCGTGAACGTGGAAGCCATCCTGGGCGCCCGCGAGGCCATCAGCGGCACCCGCGAAGCGGGCGCGTTCACCTGGCGAGCCAAGAACACCTGGGTCAACGGCACCCACAGTGTCACCACCGTCGAGGACTTCTTCGGCGTGGGCGCCGAACAGTCGCACGTGAAGCAGTTCTCCTTCGACGCGGACCACCCGCAGGTGTTCGCCGCCGAGGACAACGGCATCACCCCCGTCGAGTACATCCTCGTCGGACTGGCGTCGTGCCTCACCGCAGGCATCGCCAGCGTCGCCCAGAACCGCGGCATTCAGCTCCGCAGCGTCACCAGCTCGATCGAAGGCGACATGGACATGGCCGGCATCCTCGGCATCGATCGAGACGTGCGCAACGGCTACTCCAACGTCCGGGTCAGCTTCGACATCGATGCCGACGCCACCCCGGAGGAGATCGACGCACTCGTCGCCCAGTCGCAGAAGCGCTCTGCGGTCTACGACATCCTCACCAACGCCGTCACCGTCGACGTCAGCTGACGGCCTCTTGTTCCCGCACCGGGACGCATGTCCCGGTGCGGACGTCCCCTCGCACACACAGAAACCGACACCATGCCGCAGACCACGACCATCATCATCGGCGCCGGCGCCGCCGGCCTGGCCACGAGCCGCTGCCTCAGCGATCGCGGCATCGACCACGTCCTCCTCGAGCGGGGCCGGGTCGCCAACAGCTGGAAGACCGAGCGGTGGGACTCCCTCCGACTCCTCACCCCCAACTGGATGACCCGGCTCCCCGGCTTCGCCTACGGCGGTCCGGACCCCGACGGCTTCATGACGATGCCGGAGGTGTCGGGCTTCTTCGACACCTACGCAGCGTCGTTCCGGGCGCCGGTGCACGAGGAGACCACGGTGCTCTCGGCACATCAGCACGATGGCGGGTACACGGTCGCCACCGACCAGGGCACCTGGCGGGGCCGCGCCCTGGTGGTGGCGACCGGTGCATGTTCGACCCCGAACATCCCCACCGCTTCCAGCGGCGTGCCGGGTGGGGTGCTCCAGATCGCACCGACGCAGTACCGGAACGCCGATGCGCTGCCCGACGGCGGAGTGCTGGTGGTCGGCGCCTCGGCATCGGGGCTCCAGCTGGCGGACGAGATCCGTCGGGCAGGCCGGGACGTCACCCTGGCCGTTGGCGCGCACACCCGGCTGCCACGTTCCTATCGGGGCCGGGACATGCAGTGGTGGCTGGACGCCACCGGCACGCTCGACGCCCGCTACGACGAGGTCCGCGACCTCGCCGCGGCGCGACGCGAACCCTCACTGCAGCTGGTGGGCACGGAGGATCACCGCACGCTGCACTTGGGAGTCCTCCAGGACAACGGCGTCCGTCTCGCCGGGCGGCTGGGCACCATCGAGGCTGGCGTCGCCACCTTCGCCGGTGACCTGCAGCAGCACGTCGACCACGCCGAACGGCGCATGCACCGCCTGCTGGACAAGATCGATGCCTGGGCGTTCGTGCAGCAGCTGGTGGACATCCCGCCGGCCGAGCGCGGGCCCAGCATCGAGACCGGCCACGGGATCGAATCGCTGGACCTGCGGGCCGCCGGCATCGGAACCGTCATCTGGGCGACCGGGTTCAAGCCGCACTACCCCTGGCTGGATCTGCCGGTCAAGGACGAGCGCGGTGCCCTGGTCCACGACGGTGGCGTGCTCCCGACTCCCGGCGCCTATGTGATGGGCCTGCCGTTCATGCGTCGCCGCAAGTCGACGTTCATCGACGGTGCAGGCGCTGACGCACGCGACATCGTCGCCCACCTGGCAGCGCACCTCGACGCAACCGCTGGGCGCCTGGCGCACGCGTCATGAGATCGGCACCCACGCCGCGACACCGGCGACCGCCATCGGCTCGTCGGCGGTGGCGTCCGGCCGACGCGGACAAGACCGGTAGCCTGGCGTCATGACACCGGAGCAACTCGACCTCATCGCCGGCTCGGCGGCTGCGGCGACGGTAGACCCTCAGGCGTTCGGTGCCGCCTTCTACGGCCGCCTCT
Source organism: Acidimicrobiales bacterium (assembly GCA_965262315.1). GTDB lineage: Bacteria > Actinomycetota > Acidimicrobiia > Acidimicrobiales > UBA8592 > JBCCFK01. The sequence continues at coordinate 4,481 of CBDHFJ010000015.1, read as the reverse complement.
TCGAGCTCGCTCCGGAGGTCCGGACCCTCTTTCCGGCCGACCTGGACGAACAGAGCGACAAGCTGGTCGACGAGCTGGCGTTCCTCACCAGTGCCGCCACCGACCTCGACCACTTCGTCGACCGTGCCCGCGACCTCGGGCGACGCCATGACGGCTACGGCGCCGAGCAGGGCCACTACGCCGTCGTGCGTGAGGCGCTCCTGGCGGCACTCGCCCACAGCTGTGCTGAGGCCTGGACCGATGCCCATGCCATGGCATGGGGCGTCCTCTACGACCTGATCGCCGAAACCATGCTCGACGGCGCCAACGACGCGCTGTTCGCTCGCTGAAACCCGATCAGACCCTCACCTCGACGCCGTCGACGGTGGCCTGCGCGACGGCGAGAGCGCGCACACGATCGGCTTCGGCCGGATCGGTCTCAGCCAGGAGGTCGGCGGCGGCGCGGAAGACCCGAGCCGCGAGCACCCGCGCGCCACAGGCGACGTAGGCATGGCCCGCCGAGACCAGGACAGAAGCGTCCCCGCCGGCCCGCCCGCGCATCTCGAGCACCCGGGCGGCGCCTCCGGGCCCCTCGGGCTCGATCCCCATGGCCTCGAGGGCGTCGACGGCCGCAGCGGCCTGCCCGCAGAATGACGCGCTGTGCAACAGGGCGAACGCGATGGTGTCTGCCCCCAGCGTGTGTGCATGCGCCGCAGCCTCCAGCAGGCTGCTCCCAGCCCGCACCCCGTCGCCCAGGGCGGCCTGCACTTCGGCGATGGCCCGCGCCATGTCGAGCTCGGCCAGACCGAGGTCGTCGTCGATCAGCGGAATCATGCGGTTGACGTGGGCGATCGCGTCGTCGTGGGCTCCTTCGAGCAGTGCCGCCGCGGACAACTCGGCTCGCATCCACCCCGCCATCTTCTCGAAGCCGAGGGCATCGGCGAGGCCCAACGGGTTGAGGAGCCGCTCCCTCATCTGCGATGGCCGACCCTCGTGGAACGCAACCCGCGACACCGCCATCGGCAGCCAGCCGACGGTCGCAGCCTGCGGCATGACCCGGTCGGCCACCTCTCGGGCACCGGCCAGGTCACCGAACTCGATTCGAGCGATGACCTCGGTGTACTCGGCGAGCGCGAGACCCGGACGAGCGAGACTGCGCGGCAACGTGGCGGCCACTCGATGACATTCGGCGACCCGTTCGAGGGCGAGCCCATGCCGCCCTTGGCTCATCAGACCGAACGCGCTGGCCCGCAGCAGCTCCAGCCGCACAGGTCCCTCGGCCTCGGGCAGCAATCGTTCGGCCTCGGCGACCGAGTCGTTCACTCGGCCGGCGAGCGCCGCCAGGGTCACCCGATGGGACTCCAGGGTTCGCAGCGGCTCGCCGGTGACCTCGGTGATGAGGACGTCGAGCAGGTCGAGTGCGCGCCCGAACTCCCAACGAGCGAAGAAGAGGTTGGTGACCCGTCGCCGGATGACCTGGGCTCTGGTGACCTCGTCGAAGGCCGACAGATCGACCGAAGCGAGGAGCTTCTCGACCTCGTCGGCGCGACCGGCACGGAAGTGCATCTCCGCGGCGACCCGCGTGACGTCGGGCGACGGCGCCTCGAGCTGGAGACGTTCGATCAGTCGCTGAGCGGTCTGCTCGTCGCGCTGGATCAGCGCGAGCTGTGCCGTCTCCAGCGCCAACTCGACGTCGAGGTCGCCGCCGGTCTCGACGACCCACCGGGCGAGCTGGAGGCGATCGTCGGGCCGCTGGGACCGACCGGAGTGCGCCTGCGCCAGCTGTTCTCGCACCCGTCGACCGCGCAGCCGACCCATCCGGCCGCGGAGCACCTCGCCGAACAGCGGATGCGCCAGCGACACCTCCGGCCGGCCCTCGACGTCGGTGATCTCGAGCATCCCTCGAAGGTCGAGCGCATCGAGGAGCTCCTCGCTGCCGAGTTCGGCAGCCACGTCGAGATCGAGCGAACCCGCAACGGCCAACAACTCGGCGACGGCCCGATGCTCGGCATCGAGACCGTCGAGTCGCTCCTCGACCAGCGCGGCGAGGTCCGGGGGCGCCGAGAGCGCGCCGCGCTGGCGCCAGACGCCGTCGTCGAAGGTGAGCGCGCCCGTCTCGATCGACGCTTCGACCAGCTGTCGACACACGCCAGGGACCCCACCCGAGGTGTGGAGGAGATGATCGAGTACCGGGCCGGTGATCGGCGCCTGGAGTACCCGGTACAGCAGGACGTCCAGTGTCTCGGTCTCGAGCGGTCGGAGCTCGAGGCGCTCGATGGCACCGCCCTTGACCAGGTGGCCGAGCGCCGGCTGGGTGTCGTCGTCGGTCCGCTGCGTCAGGACCAGGAACACCCGACCGTTCATGACCAGAGCGGACAGCACCGCCAGCGAGAACTCGTCGAGCAGGTCGGCATCGTCGACGAAGAGCAGGAGCCGGTCATTCGCCGTGGCCCGGGCCTCGATGGCCTCCATGGCCCGCTGCAGCAGGATGCCGCGTGAGAACTCGCCGTCGAGCCCGCCAGCGGCGAAGAGGTCGCCAGGCAGCAGGTGCGCCAGCGCACCCAACGCCACGCCGCCGGCTTCATGGTGCCCCCGTGCCCGGGCGGTCGGAATGCCGGCGTCGGCGGCCAGGGCGACCAGCTCGGCGCTCAGCCGCGTCTTGCCGATGCCGGCGGGGCCGGTCAGCAGCATCCCGCCTGCGGTGGGGTCCGCGAAGCGGCGGGAGATCCGTTCGAGCTCGGCGCGCCGGCCCAACAGCGGCCAGCCGTCATCGAGGCGCGGCACATCGTCGGGGCCCACGGACGGCACGACCGGCCCCGGCGGTGTGGGACCGGGTGCGGCGACCGCGGCCAACTCCCGGATCTCTGCGACGAACCGGTACCCGCGTCCGTGCACGGTGCGAATCACCGACTGGGCACGCCCGTCGTCGCCCACGGCGCGGCGGGCCGACTTGAGCCGGCTGGTCAGCGCCGACTCGCTCACGAAACGGTCGCCCCAGATGTTGTCGAGCAGCTCTTCCTTGGTGACGACTCGGTCGCGGCGTTCCACCAGGTAGGCGAGGACGTCGAAGACCTGCGGCTCGACCGCGATGGTGTCGCCGTGACGTCGCAGCTCGAACGCGTCGGCGTCCAGCTCGTACCCGTCACCGAACGCGGTCGCCATCAGTGCAGTCTGCCAGATGTCCCGATGCGGGCGGGCCAGTCCCGTCGAGCCGGGCCTCGACGTGCACGACGCTACTGTCCGGGTGATGGCTTCGGTGGTGATCACGGGCGCGAGCAGGGGCATCGACGCCGCGACGGCGTCGGCGTGCGCAGCCGCAGGGTGGGGCGTCGCCCTCGACTTCGTCCAAGCGGCCCAGGAAGCGGCTGCGACCGACGTCTCCGGGCCCCTTGTCGACGTCAGCGGCGGTCGGTGAAGATTTTGGTTCGGGGTGTAACACCCTCGGGTCCGGAGACGGTGACACGGGTGACATGGCTGTGCCCCATCGCCCCCATCCTCGATCCGCAGCGCATCTCCGAGAGCCGAGCGCCCGACGAGCGAACAACTCGGTTCCCGCCGTGAACGGCGTGGACGGGTTCGCTGACGCCGTCGCTGCTGCCCAACACGGGTCGGAGTGGGGCTGGCAACGCCTCTTGGCCGAGTACGGCCCCCCGGTCCAGGCCTACGCCCGCTCACAGGGGATGGCCGACCCGGAGGATCTGCTGGGCCAGGTCCTCGAGGGCCTGGTGAAGGGCATCGAACGATTCCGCGGCGACGAACCGGCCTTCCGGTCCTGGGTGTTCACGATCGCCCATTCCCGGATCGTCGACGAACGACGCAAAGCCGGTCGGAGGCCCCAGATCGCTGATCGTGACGTCCCGGACATCGCCACGGACGCCGATGCGCACGACAGCAGTGGTGTGCTCGCCCGCGACGCCGCGATGGCCATGCTCGACGCCCTTCCGGTGAAGCAGCGCGACGTGGCCGCCCTGCGCTACGTGGCGGGGCTCTCCATCGAGCAGACCGCCCGGGTGCTCGGGCGTCGGCCCGGGGCGGTCCGGGTTGCCGCCCACCGAGCCCTCCAGACCCTCGAATCAAGCATTCGCGATGAAGGTGTAACGCCATGAACGACCCTGACGGTGACCCGGGTGAGATGGACGAACTGAGCCCCAACCCCGATTCCGAGCGCCTGGTCGAGGCCAGCCTGAGTTCGGCGTTCCGCGAGGACGCCGACGCGGGCGCAGCCGACGTGCTGGCCGCCCGAGCCGTGGAGCTCCAGTCGTCCCTCGCAGCAGGTGCCACCGCCGGCGCCAACACCCGAGCCGGAGCGGTTCCGGGTGGTCTCTCCTGGAGGTTGCAGACAATGGTTTCCACGACATTCAGTCGGATCGGGGGGCGCGCCGCAATCGGTGCCCTCGCCAGCGTCTCGGTCATGGGTGGTCTGGCTGCGGCCGATGCCCTGCCGGACCCGGTGCAGAACTCGGTCTCGGAAGTGGCCGGCGTCGTCGGCCTCGACCTTCCCG
>CBDHFJ010000014.1:0-16382 GCA_965262315.1 Acidimicrobiales bacterium | reverse complement strand
TGGGATCCCGCTTGCCGGCATCGCCCTCGGCACCACGCCGCTGGCCGGCATCCCGTTGGCCGGGATCGGCCAGTCGTGGTGCACGATCCTCGACACCGAACTGCCCGAGGACGCGCCCTGGTGTTCGGTGACCGGCACCGAAGCCGACCTCAACATCACCCTGATGGAGGCCACCCTCCGAGGCGTGCCGTTGGCCGGCATTCCGCTTGCCGGGATCCCGTTGGCAGGGATCGACTTCGCGGCCACGCCGTTGGCCGGCATTCCGCTCGCCGGCATCGGCCTCGAGTCGACCCCGCTGGCCGGCATTCCGCTCGCCGGGATCAACTTGACCGGCACGCCGCTCGCCGGGATCCCGTTGGCCGGCATCGACCCGGCCCAGCTGCCCCTCGCCGGCATCGATCTGCAGGACATTCTGTTGGGCAGCACGCCGCTGGCGGGCATCCCGCTCGCGGGTATCCCGTTGGCCGGGATCGCGACCTCCATCCCGTTGGCGGGAATCCCGCTGGCGGGCATCGATGTGGCCGGGGCGCCGCTGGCGGGGATCCCGCTGGCCGGGATCCTGTTGATGGACACGCCGTTGGCGGGCATTCCCCTCGCCGGTATCGACGGCACGACCACCACCGACCAGTGGTGTGGCCTGCTGTCGGAGATCGGTGGCGGGTTCGACTGTGAGAACGGCGCCGATCCTTCGGCCACCACGCTGTTCGAGATCGCCACGCAGGGCATTCCGCTCGCCGGGATCCCGCTCGAGAGCACCCCGTTGGCCGGCATTCCGCTGACGGGTATCCCGTTGGCCGGCATCGACGTGTCCGGCCTGCCGCTGGCCGGCATCCCGTTGGCCGGCATCCCGTTGGCTGGCATCCAGCTCGACTCGACGCCGCTGGCCGGCATTCCGCTCGCCGGCATTCCGCTCGCGGGAATCGATGTGCAGGGCAGCCCTCTGGCGGGGATTCCGCTGGCCGGGATCGACGTCGGCTCCACGCCGTTGGCCGGCATTCCGCTGGCGGGGATCCCGTTGGCGGGTATTCCGCTGGCGGGGATTCCGTTGGCCGGCATCCAGCTCGGGACGACGCCGCTGGCGGGCATTCCGCTGGCCGGGATCGACGTCCTCGGCTCTCCGTTGGCGGGTATCCCGTTGGCCGGCATCGAGCTGGCCGGGGTCCCGTTGGCGGGCATCGGCGTCGACTGCGTGACCGGTGCCGTCAACTGTGAGCTCGACTCTCTGGGCGATGCGATTGCGGCGGGCGCCGTGGATCTCCAGAACGTGACGATCGAGGACCTCCTGCCGGCACTCGCCGGCCTGTCGGTCGACGACGTCGCCTCGTTCCTCCTCAACGACACCCCGCAGGACGTCATCGACGCCCTGGTGGCCGAGGGGCTGACGCTGGGCGACCTGTCCCGCTATGACGGCCTGACGCTGGGCGACCTCCCGGCGACCGACCCGGCGTTCGCCACGGCCACGCTCGGCGCCATCGAGGACGCGCTGCTCAATGTCAGCTTCCAAGACCTTGCACAGGCCCTGGTCGACCCGGCCACTGGCCTGCCGCTCGACAGCGCGGCTGTCGATGCGGCTCTGGAAGCCGCCATCGCAACGTTGAGCCTCACCATCGGTGACCTCGACGTCGCCGGGGACATCACGCTGGGCGACCTGCTGGGCGGCAGCGCAGCGTCTTCGACGATCACCCTCGAGACACTCGGAACCTTCCTTGGCCTGATCCCGCTGGCATCGCTGCTCGACCCCGCCGTCGGCGGCAGCCTCAACGGGGCGCTGACCGACACCCTTGGCGACCTCACCGCCGACGAGCTCGAGGGCCTGACCCTGGGCGACCTGGTGGGGGTCAACGAGTTCGGCACCATCGACATCGTGGCGCTGCTGCAACTGCTCGACGACGCCGGTCTGCTCGCGGACTTCTCGCTCGGCGACCTGCTGCTCGGCCTCGTGGACGCCGGCCAGCTGCCCTTCGGCGGCTTCGACTTCACCGAGGTCGAGACCGGCCAACTGCCTGTTGGCACGGTGCCCGACATTCCCTACAGCGCCTCGTTCACGGTCTCGGACACGCTGAACACCCAGGTGGTCGAGGTCGCGGTCGTGCTTCCCTCCACTGCGACCTACGTGCCGGGATCGGGCTCGCTGTTCAACAGCGTGACCGGGACCACCGAGCTCGAGCCCGTGATCGACGCCAACCAGCTGGTGTGGCTCATCGAGGGGGTCGTGCCGGGTGCGAGCTACGACATCTCGTTCACCGTCCGACCGGAGGTGAGCCTGGGGGCCACGTCGCTGAGCGGCACCGCACGAGTGGTGGGCAGCCCCGTCAGCATCGGCGACCTCGCGACCGTCACCGTCGCCGAGGGCGCCGAGAACAACGACTTCCCGTTGACCACGGCGGCGGACCCGAACCGCATCTACCTCACCTACATCTCCGACAGCGAGGACATCGACGTCTTCGAGCTCACCGCACAGGACAACGACGTCCTCGCCGTCGAGCTCTCCGGCCTGCCCGCCGACTACGACCTGGCGCTGTACTACCGGGCACCCGCCGGAAGCCCGGTGGGTGCCCCGCTGTCGGGCACCAACGGGGCCGACGCGGTGATCCCGATCACCGACCCAGATCAGACGGGCGCCGACTCGGAGCCGCTGAACGACTTCGTGCGGCTGGACCAGATCGACGCCAGCCTCCAGCTCCTGGAGGTGTCGAACACCGCCGGCCTCGACAACGAGGTCATCGTGACCGACCTGCTGCAGGCGGGCACCTACTTCATCCAGGTGTTCGGTGCGAACGGGGTCAGCTCGACCGATCCGGCCGTGTTGCAGGTGCAGCTGGACGAGGCCGAGAATCGCCCCGTCTGCGTCCCCGCCGGTCCCGGCGGCACCGAGCAGCCTGGCATCGCCCCAACCCTCACCGGGTCGACGGCGAACACGTTGTTCCTGGTCAACGAGATGCGCCTCGAGCGCTTCTACGACGCACAGGCACGGACCGACGTCATGGCCGAGCTCAGCGAGCTCGTCGCCTACCTGAACGCCACCCCCAGCCTGGGCATCGACCCGTTGGTGGTGCCCGTCGACGGCTACGCCAACATCGAGGCCCTCTACGAGGCATGGGACGACCCTGCGGTCGCCGACGATGCCTGTGACCCCGAGGCGGCCAACGCCATCGTGTCGGCCATCAACACGACCATCATCGACCCGTTGCGCGACCAGCTCGAGTACGTGGTGATCATCGGTGGCGACGAGCAGATCCCGTTCGCTCGCCTCGAGGACAACACCACGATCGCCAACGAGTACGACTACCGCCACGAGTTCGCCGGGGACCTCGCCGGCCCGAACGCGAACGGCGCCAACGCCTTCACCTCGTCGTTCTGGGAGCGCCGCTTCCTGTCGGACGAGCCCTACGGCGAGGAAGCGGCGCAGAGCCTGGGCAACCGGTTCCTGTACGTGTCGGACCTGAGCCTCGGTCGTGTGGTGGAGTCACCGGATGACATCATCCGGTCCCTCGACGACTTCGTCACCAACCAGGGCAGCCTCGACACCGCCAGTGCTTCGGTGCTGGGCTACGACTTCCTGGTCGACGGATCGAACCAGATCGCCGACAACATCGAGGACTCCGGCCTGCCGTTGTCGGACTTCCTCGCGGACGGCTCCGACGATCCCGACACCATCCCCGACAACGGGGGAACCGCCTGGGATCGGCTGATCGCACAGGCCGAGCTCCTGGCCTCGGGTCAGAACTCGCTGATCTCGCTGAATGCCCACTTCGACCACTACCGGGCGCTGCCGGCTGCCGGCGACCAGGTTCCGGGCTTCACCGACAACCTGATCGCCACCGACGTCGCAGGCCTCGCCGGTCCGACGGGCTTCAGTCAGTCACTGGTGTTCTCGATGGGCTGTCACTCGGGGCTGGCGGTGCCGGACTCCCAGATCGCCCAGACGAACACCGACTGGGCGCAGCAGCTGACCGGCACCGGCGCGCTATACGTGGGCAACACAGGCTTCGGCTATGGCGACACCGAAGCTGTGGCCTACACCGAGCAGCTCATGGCGAACTTCGCCTACAACGTCACGCATCCGTTCGACGTCGGCGGGCAGCCGACGACCGTCGGCCAGGCGTTGACGTTCGCGAAGAACCAGTACGTTGCCGAGCTGGCGGTCCTGTCGGTCTACGACGAGAAGGCCGTCATGGAGTCGACCTTCTACGGTCTGCCGTTCTACCGAGCGGCGCTGCCGACCCAGCCGTTGCCCGCGCCGCCGGTCAACCAGACGGCACCCGACTCCACCGGTGTGGAGACCATCAACGTCACCGCCGACCCCGAGAACACCTCGGTCACCGGTGACCGTGGCACCTACTACTTCAACACCGACGACGAGGGGAACGAGCAGACGATCGTGGCGCCGGGTCGTCCGATCCAGCCGAGCGAGCCGATCGACGTCTCGGTCGTGGACCCGGCGGATCCGACCGAGCTCGGCGAGATCGCCCGAGGGGCGATCGTGCTCGACATGACCTCGACCTACGTCGGCCTCAGTGACCCGGTGGTGGCGACGCCCGTCTTCGACGAATCGGTCGAGCAACCCGAGCCCGAGACGGGCGACGTGACGTTCCCGGCCAAGCCGGTGTCGATCAACACGTCGCAGACCCCGGGTGGCGAGCGTCAGACGCTCGTGCTGGCCACGGGCCAGTACCGCTCGGAGAACGACAGCCAGCGACTCGACGACAACATCGACGTCGTCGTGTACTACGCGCCGTCGAGCGAGCCCGACTTCACCGAACCCGAGATCGGTGCGGTCGAGTCGAGTGTGGTCAATGGCTTCCTGACGGTCACCCTGACCGCCTCCGATGCCGACAACCCGGTCGACAAGGTGTACCTGCTGATCGCTGAGGATCCGGGCACGGTGGTCGACTGGATCGGCCTCGAGCTCCAGAACACCGGTGGCGACTCCTGGACGGGCTCCATTCAGCTCGATCCCGGCGTCCAGATCGTCGAGTTCCTGGTGCAGGCCCGTGACGGCGTCGGCAACGTCGCCTATGCCACCAACAAGGCGAACAACTTCAGCGAGGACACGACGGTGCCCCCGCCGCCCCCGCCGCCGCCCACCCCCGACCTGGAGGCCACCGAGGACGTGTCGAATCTCGACCCGTCGGGCTTCTACGACGGTCCGGTCACGGTCGTGGTGGTGACCGAGGAGCCGGCCGAATACGTGATCGGCAACGACGATCCGCTGCCGGTCGTCGGCGGCCAGTTCACGATCCCCGGTCCGGGTCAGCAGACCTGGTCGGTGACCACGCTCGAGTCCCAGCAGACCGTCTCCGGCACGGTGTTGATCGACGCCGGCGACCCGGTGGTGACACCGGGGACGCCGGTCAACGGCGGCTCGTACCCGGTCGGCACCGGGACCGTGGACTTCGGGTGCGCCGACACCGCACCGGTCGACTGTGTGGTGACGATCGGCGGCATCGTCGTCGAGCAGGGCGATCCATTGCCGGCGGCGCCCGGCGGCTACAACTTCTCGATCGTGGCCACCGACGCTCTCGGCAACGTCACCACCGTGACGGGCATGTTCGACATCGAAGCCGTCATCGATCAGGTGCCGGTGATCACGTTGGTCGACGCACCGACCACGCCGCAGCTCATCACCGACGGGGCGACGGTCGTGGTCGAGTTCGACGATGCCGACGGCATCGCCGACGACTACACGGTCAGCCTCGACTGGGGTGACTACGACGACAACGAGACCCCGGGCAGCTCGACCGTGTGTGCGGTCGGCTCACCGGCCGGTTCGACCGCCTCCAGCGGAGCGTCGGTCTGTGAGCTGGTGGCCGAGCCCGACGCCGGCAGCACGACGATCGGCACGTTCGTGTCGTCACACACCTATGCCGAGCCCGGCGTGTACACACTGACCGCCACGGTGACCGACTCCGTCGGTAACAGCGTCACACAGGTGTTCGAGTTCCTGGTGGTCTACGACCCCGAGGGCGGACGCGTCAGCGGTGCGGGCTGGTTCTGGTCAGACAACAGCTCGTACCCGCTGGACAACGACCCCTGGGGCAACTGGGCGTTCTTCGGCTATCGGGCCCGCTACCGCAGCGGTGAGGACACGCCTCGGGGCCGGACGAAGCTGCACCTGCTGGGCGAGTTCTTCTTCCGGTCGACGTCCTATGACTACCTGATCATCAACGACACCACCGCCGTCGCCGAGGGTGATGGCCGGGTCGGTGGACAGTCGGGCTATCGCTTCCGGATCCAGGGCATCGACAACGGCTGGATCGACTACGTGCAGATCACGATCTGGAACGAGGCCACCGGCGAGACCGTCTACGACAACGGTGCGATGTTCGACGAAGGTGACCTGGTCCTCTTCGGCGGCATCCGGATCAGATCCTGACGATGCCTCACCGCCTCGGAGCCCTGGTCGTCGCGGCTGCATGCACGCTTGGTGCGTGCAGCAGCGGCGGGGACCAGGGCGAGGATCAGGTCGCTCCCGAGCCGACGGTCGAGGCCGAGGGCGCCGAGGAAGGCACGCGGACGCTGGCCGATGAGGCACCGACCCCGACCCCGACACCCACGCCGATCGCGGTCGAGCCATCCGACCTGGATCGGCCGATCCCCGAGGGCGGCAACACGACGGAGACGTTCGGGCCCTTGGGCGAGACGGAGGCGGAGTTCGACACCGATGAGGGCTCCGTGCAGATCGGCTCGGGCGAGATCCCCGACGGCGCGGCCGAGTTCCCGGTCCCTGACGATCTCGAGATCCAGCTCGCCAGCGAGACCGAGGCCGACCTCGGGTTCAGCGGCCTGACGGCCACCGGATTCGCCGACCTGGTCACCTTCTACGAGGAAGGGATTCCCGCCGCCGGGTTCGAGATCCTCGGGTCCGACGTGGTCGACGATGTGTTCGCCGTGTTCACGTTCTCCTCCGACACCCAGGTCGGGCAGGTCGCGATCAGCCAGGCACCCGGGTTCGACGGCTGGACCGTGCTGGTGAACCTGGGTGACGGCAGCGGCGACGAGGAACAGCTCCCGGATCTCGCCGGCGGTGACGCCGAGGGCTGACTCAGTCGAGGTCGAGACGCGGAAGGGTCTCGATGTCCAGCCGGTCCATCGTCGAAGCGATGAGGTCGGCCCAGCCCCCCTGCGAGGGGTGCTCGGGCGGCCTGGCCTTCGTCAGCAGCTGATGGACGAGCAGGTTCTCGAAGGTGGCGTCATCGGTTGCGGCTGATTCGAGGACCTGGGCGGCTGCCTCGTGGTCGGCTGCGACGAGGTGGGCGAGGCCCAGGAGGCGGAGTCCTCGTTGGGTGAGGGGGTGGTCGTCTTCGAGGTCGTCGAGGAACGCGCGAGCCTCCTCGGGACCGGCTGCGCGCTGGAGGATGGTGAGCTCCAACATCCTCGAACGGGCGTCCTGGATGAGCTCGACGAGCCCGAGCTCATCGAGTTGGCCCACGGCGAGGGTGAGGGACTCCTGTGCGGCGTCGTGGTCGCCCGCACGGAGGTGGGTGGTGCCGATGAAGAGGTTGGCGGCGGCCATCCCCGTCAGGTAGCCCGCGGCCTGCCAGTTGCGGAGCGCATCGCCCAGGAGGACCAGCGCCTGGTCCCAGCGGCCCTGATCGCTCAGGATCTCCCCGCTGTTCAGCGCGGCGAGACTGGCCTCGACCACGTTGCCGGCGGCGATGCCGTCGCGCATGGATGCCTGGTAGTAGTCAGAAGCCGACGTCCAGTTGCCGGCGAAGTACGCCTCGATGCCCTGGTTGTTCAGCACCCGCGCCTTCGAAGCCAGCTCACCGAGGCCCCCGAAGAGCGCGACTGCACGGTCGCCGGCGCCGTCGGTGTCGGGTTCGCGGAGGTAGACGGTGGAGACGTGGATTCGGTCGAGTGCCAGTGCCTCGGCCTCGGTGTCGCCCGCCTCTCGAGCGAGCTCGAGGGCACTCTTGGCCATCGCTCGGCACCGTTCGAAGTCGCCGCGCCGGAACCGTACGCCGGCGTCGCTGAGCTCCAGCCGCGCCCGCGGCCCGGCCATCGCTGCCGTCCGAGCTTGCTCGGCTCGCCGTCGACCGCGGGCGTACCAGCGGACCGCCGCGCTCAACTCGCCCTGCCGCTCTCGGATCGAACCCAGCTTGCGCATGAGGTCGACGTCTGCCTCGACGGCGTCGTTGTAGCGGCGGGCTCGACGCCAGGACCGGTCGGCCTCGTCGTAGCGGCCGAGCGCAGCGAGGGCATCACCGAGCGCATCGGCCACCTGGACCCGGTCGTGGTCGGCGATGGACTTCAGGCGACTGCCTGCATCGAGCGCCCGTTCGTACGCGGCGGCGGCCTCCGCCAGCGCGTACTGCTCCCGCGCGATCTCGCCGGCTGCTACCGAGTAGCTCCACGCCTTCGCACGCACGCCGGCCGCGTGGAAGTGCAACGACAGCAGATCCGCTGGCGGGGGCCCGACGGCGGTGGCCTCGAGATGATGGGCCACGCTCGCGTGCAGGGTCCGCCGCTGCGAGTAGGGCAGCCCCTCGTAGGCGACGTCGCGGTACATCGCATGCGCGAATTCGAGACGGTCGCCGTCGCCGGCGGCGACCATGCCAGCGGACCCGGCCACGATCGCGTCTGCGTCGGAGCGACCGAGCCCGGCGACGGCATCGAGGTCGGCGAGGTCGAACGTGCGCCCGAGGACGGCTGCGATCCGCAGGAGCCGCCGAAGCGTCGGGTCGAGGCCGTCGATGCGGGTCGAGATCACGCCCTCGATCGATTCGGGTAGGGCGGCGCCTCCCAGCTCGGCCATCGCGGCAGCGATCTCGATGGCGAACAACGGGTTGCCATTGGCCCGGTCGACCACCACTCCGATCTCCTGGTCGGACAGGGCCCTGGAGCTGACCTCGATCGCAATCCGCTTGATGTCGTCGTCGGTCAGTGGCTGGAGCTCGATGGTGGTGACGTGCTCGACTTCGTCCTCTGGGGCCCAACCGCCCTCCGGGCGGCGGGTGGTGACGCCGGTCCACGGTCTGTCGGCGGCGGCCCGGACGAAGAAGTTGACCAGGTCGGCGGACGCGTCGTCGACCCAGTGCAGGTCCTCGATGACCAGGAACACCGGCGTCTCACCGAGGGTGGTGTCGTAGAGATCGATGATGGTCTCGTGGATCCGTTGGCGGCGGAACTCGGGGTCGATCGCATCGGCTTGGGGCGTGCTCGAGACCTCGGCGCCGAAGGGCACGGCGATCAGCGGGATGAGCGGAACCAGGTCGGGTGCGGCCTGGGTGACGAACGCGGTGAGCAGGCGTCCCGCCTCGCCGGGTTCGGCATTGACGTCGATCCCGATCCCGTTGCGCAGCAAGGGGCGCCACAAGGAGTACGGCGACGTGGCGCCGTAGGGAGTGCATGCCCCCTGGAAGAAGCGGAGGCCTTCGGCCTCGTCCCAGGCGGCGTCCAGGAGCCGGGACTTGCCGACGCCGGCGGGGCCGACGATGTCGACGATCTCGCCCAGCTCGCCGATGGCGGCGGCCAGGATCCCGAGCTCCCGCTCGCGCCCGAACAGCCTGGTCGCGGCACCACCTCGACGGACCTCGTCGGTGGCGCCACGGATCTTGTGGGCGACGATGGGTTCGGTCTTGCCCTTCACGTGGAAGGGTTCCAGCTCCTCGGATTCGAAGATGGTGCGGGTGTCGTCGACCATCGACCCCACCGCCACGATGTCTCGATCTCCGGCCTTGCCCAGCATGCGGGCGGCCGTGTTCACCGGGTCGCCCATCAGCGTGTACGTCCGCCGGTAGGGGCTGCCGAGGAAGCCGGCGAAGACCCGACCGGTCTGACAGCCCTGGCGGATGACGAACGGTGAGTCGACGGCGGCGATGCCCAGGGCCGCCTGGAGCAGGGCATCGCTGGTGTCGCCGGGGTTCACGGGAGCGCCCGCACACAGCACGACCTTGAAGCCGTCGTCGGCGATGTCGGTGTGCAGCGCGGTGACGCCGAACGGTGCGGCGGCGGCCACAAGACCGTCGATCAGGTGGCCCAACGCGTCGGCGGTGGCCTGGGGTCCCACCGTGTCGAGCTGCTCGCCCACGCCGGCCACCATGGCGAAGCCGACGCTCACGATGCGGTGCTCGCCGCCGAGCTCGGCGAACGCCCCGAGCTGCTCGACCACCTGGGGCGGCACGAACGGTGTCAGATCCTCGCTGAGCCATGGCCGCGGGTCCGGGGCCATCGGCGGATCGAAGGGCGCACCGCTGACGGCGAGGCCGCCGGCGTGTTCCCGGCCGAGCATGTGGTCGGGGACGTGGGCGGCGATCTGGGGGCTGATCAGGGTCTCGCCCTTGTCGGCCTCACCCTCGAGGAAGATCACGTTGGAGGCCGCGGGCCCGATGATCAGCAGCTCGCGATATCCCGAGCCCACCATGAACACGTCGAAGGGTCCGTGCGAGGCGCCGACGGTCATGGTCAGGTTGGCGCGCTTGGCGGCAGGGGAGGAGTGCAGGGCGATCTGCATCGCCAGCGATGCGTTGGCACAGCGGCGCTCGTGGTCGTCGCCTCGGAAGAGCACGAGCAGGGCGTCGCCGCCGAACTTGATGACCTCGCCGCGGTAGTCGTAGGCCGAGTCGATCAGCGCGGTGAAGCAGGTGTTGATCAGCGACGTGATCTCTTCGGCGCCCGCCTTTCCCTTGCCGGCGAGCTTCTCGGACAGCGCAGTGAAACCCGAGATGTCCGCAGACAGCATCGTGCCCTCGATGCTGGTCCAGGACGCGCCCTGCTCGCCCGCGAGCTCGGTGGCGAGACGCGGAACGTAGGGCGCCAGGTCTTGTGCGGCGGCCAACGTCATGTCATCCGGGGTGTCCGGCCCGAACCGGACCCCCTCATTCTGTCATGTGCAGTGACGCAACGTGTCCGGTTCCGGTCGGCTCGTGATCTGGGGCCGAGGCCGGTCAGGCCGGTGTGAGGTCCATCGGCACCGAGCGCAGGCCGTACACGAAGGCGTTGGGCATCTCCACCGGGTCGCCTGCGAGCTCGATCGCCGCGACACGCGGGAGGAGTTCCTCGAAGAACACGCGGATCTCGAGCCGCGCCAGCGCGGCCCCCAGGCAGAAGTGGGTGCCGAAGCCGAACGAGATGTGGTTGTTGGGCGCGCGCCGGACGTCCATGGTCTCGGGGTCCACGAAGTGGGCCGGGTCGCGGTTGGCCGACGAATACATCATCACGACCTGCTGGCCCGACCGGATGGTCGTCCCGGCGATCTCGGTGTCGCGGGTGGCGACCCGGCACATGTTGTGGATCGGCGTGACATAGCGGATGAACTCTTCGGTTGCGACCTCGAGGTCGGCTCCCGCCCGGAGTGCCTCCCACTGGTCGGGCCGAGCAGCCAGGTTCAGGAGCGTTCGGGCGATCACGGTCCGGGTGGTCTCGGCTCCACCGTCGAGCAGCAGGAGGCAGTCGCTGATCATCTGGTCGAGCCCGAACTCCTGGCCGTCGCGGAGCCCGGTGCGCTCTGCCTCGATCCAGGCCGACATGACGTCGGCCGCGGGCGCCGCCTTCTTCGCCTCGTACAGCTCGATGCAGGCCGCCGTGAACTCGAAGACCGCCTCGATGCCGTCCTGGTCGTGGTAGCGGGGGCCGCCGCCGAGGGCGATCGTGCGTTCGCTCCAGTCCTGGAGCGACGGCCAGAGCTCGTCCGGGAAGCCGAGCAGGTGCCCGATCATCATCGCCGGCAGCGGCGCGGCGAGCTCGCTGACGACGTCGATCGGGCCACCGTGGCCCAGCGCGTCGTCGAGCATGCGGCGCACTGCGCCGCGGACGTGGGGTTCCCATTCGGCCACGGCTCGTGGGGTGAAGCGGCGCGACACCAGGAGCCGGCGCACGGCGTGGGCGGGGTCGTCGAGGCCGATGATCGACGCGTCGGCGGGGATGTTGGGTCGGTACCCGCCCTTCTCCCGGTCCGAGCTGATGAAGAGGTCCTTGCGCTTCTCCACCTCGACGATGTCGTCGTAGCGGGAGATCCCCCAGAGCTCGTTGTGCTCGTCCCAGTAGGCCGGCGCGTTCGTCCGCAACCAGGCGTAGGTCTCGTATGGCTGGTCGGCGTAGAAGGCACCGTCGAGGAGGTCGATCGTCCGGTCGATCATGGCCGAATCGTAGTGGTCGCCTCCTGACCTACTATGCGGCCTCGTGGAGCAGTTCACGCCTGGGGCGGGCGATGTCGCCGAGACACTGGATGCGTGCGCGGTGTTCGACATCGTCACCGGGGATGCGCGAGCGGCGCTGGCCGCGGCATTCGAGGGGGTGCGCATCGAGACCGGGGAGGTCCTGATGCGCCAGGGCGAGGAGGCCGACGCGTTGTACGTGGTCCGGCACGGTCGGCTGCGCACCACCGCTGCAGATCTCGACGGCGGCAGCCGAGACGTGGGGCAGGTCGGCAAGGGCGAGGTCGTGGGCGAGATGGCGCTCATCACCGACGACAAGCGTTCTGCCACGGTGACAGCCATGCGGGACACCGAGCTCTACCGGCTTCCCGCGGCTGCCTTCCTGACCCTCACCTCCGAGCACCCCGCGGTCCTGCGGCCGTTCGCCGGGGTGGTGGTGACCCGGCTCCGCGAGACCTTGACCCGACCGCCCCGACCTTCGCTTCCCGCCACGATCGTGATCCTGCCGACACGCGACGAGGACCTGACTCCGTTCGCACACGAGCTCGCCGAGGCCATCACCAGCCACCGGACGGCGGTGGTGAACGCCGACGACGCCGCGGGACGAACGCCGTCGGCCGCCTGGCTCCTCGATCTCGAGAACGACGTCGACGTCTCGCTCCTCGTCGCCGACTTCCACCCCACGGCGTGGACCAAGCAGTGCCTGCGGCACGCAGACCGGATCCTCATGGTGGCCGCGCAGGGGGCGTCGCCGGCCCCGACTCCCACGGAGATGGACCAGAGCTGCGCGACCAGGCTCGCGGAGCTGCCGGTCTCGCTCGTGATGCGCTACACCAGCCGCCCCACCTCGTCGTCCTTCTTCCCCGGTCGCAAGATCTTCACCCACCACAACCTGCGTGCCGACTCCGCCGACGATCTGCGGCGCATGGTGCGACGGCTGACCGGTGACGCCACGATCCTGGTGCTGGGTGGCGGGGGAGCGCGTGGCTTCGCTCACCTCGGGGTGATCCGGGCGCTCCAGGAGCACGCGATCCCCATCGACGCCATCGTTGGCACCAGCGCCGGCGCGCTGGTGGGTGGCGCGCTGGCTCGCGTGGGCAACCTGTCCGAGGTGGAGTCCTCGCTGCTCCAGTGGTTCGACGAGGTGCGGTGGCACCGCGACTTCAACCCACCGGCGCTGGCTCTCACCACCGGCAAGTTCATGACCGAGGGTTTCCGCGGGTTCTTCGGCGATCGGAACATCGAGGACCTCGCGGTCGACTACGCGGCGGTGTCCTGCGACCTGGTCGCGGCCGAACCGTGCGTGCACGCCAGCGGTCCGCTGTGGCAGGCCATCCGGTGCAGCGTCGCCGTCCCGGGACTCTTCCCTCCGGTGGCCATCGGCAACCGCCTTCTGGTGGACGGCGGCCTGGTGGCGAACCTGCCCGTCGGGATCGCGTCAGCGCGCCATCCCGGCGCTCGCATCGTTGCCGTCGACGTCGGCGACCCCTCCGGCATCGACAACACGGGCATCGACGGGTCGGGCATCGTGAGCGGCTGGAACGTGCGTCGACGGCGCGGCAGCGGCGTCACCCTCGCGCGGGTGTTGATGCGGCTCACCGAGCTGGGCCAGAACGAGGCCAGCCACCTGGCCGACATCGTCATCGCCCCCGAGGTGCGTGGCTTCGGCCTGACCGACACCAAACCGGCACAGATGATCATCACCAGGGGCTACGAGGCGGCCACCGAAGCCATCGAGGCGGGACGTTTCCACTGACGTCGAAGTGTCGTCGCACGTCCCTTCAACATTCTGTTGATGCGGATACCGTGTTCGGATGACCCTCACGATCGACACCGCCCGGTACGGGCTCCTGCAATCGGTCATCGACCAGGAGAGCTACGGCCGGTCGGTCGACCGATTCCGTCAGGCGGGCATCCTGTTGCCCACCTTCGCCCAGCTCGCCGAGCCGCACACCATCCCCGGCGCCATCCAGGACGCCCTGCGCGGGATCGATCGCAACGCGGCGCACCCGCTCAACCTGTTTCGGGTCCACTGGTACAACGCGTGGGATCACCCGGACCAGGTCGCCGTTCCCGAGCACATCGTGCTGCCCTCCGAGCTCACCGGAGTCGACGCCAAGATCGTGCTGGTCTTCGGCAACCGGTTCCCCATGATCGGGGCCCACAAGGTCCTGGCGGCGTACTCGTGTCTCGTGCCCCGGGTGGTCAGCGGCCAGTTCGACCCCACCCGCCACCGGGCCATCTGGCCGTCGACGGGCAACTACGCCCGGGGCGGCATCGCCATCTCCAAGCTGATGCAGAGCCGTGGCGTGGCCGTCCTGCCCGAGAACATGTCCCAGGAGCGCTTCGACTGGCTCGACCAGTGGGTGCCCAACCCCGACGACGTGATCCGGACCCCGGGTTCGGAGAGCAACGTCAAGGAGATCTACGACGCCTGCAACGAGCTCGAGCAGGACCCGGGCAACTTCATCCTGAACCAGTTCAGCGAGTTCGCCAACCACATCGGGCACTACACCGTCACCGGTCGGGCGCTCGGCCACGTGTTCGAGACCCTGCGAGACACCGAGCCCGGGCTCCGGCTCGCCGCGGTCACGTCGGCCTCGGGGTCCGCGGGCACCCTGGCCATGGGGGACCGCCTCAAGGACGACTTCGGGGCCAAGATCGTGGCCGTCGAAGCCCTCGAGTGTCCCACCATGCTCTACAACGGCTACGGCGAGCACAACATCCAGGGCATCGGCGACAAGCACATCCCGCTGATCCACAACGTGACCAACACCGACGTGATCTGTGGGATCTCCGATCAGGCCACCGACGGCCTGAACCTGGTCTTCACCACCGATGCCGGCAAGGCCTATCTGCGAGACCGGCTGGGAGTGCCGGAGGCGATCGTGGAGCAGCTGCGGCACTTCGGGTTCTCGTCGATCTGCAACACGCTGGCCGCCATCAAGACCGCCAAGCAGCTCGGACTCGGGTCCGACGACGTGGTGATCTCGGTGGCCACCGACGGCAGCGAGCTCTACGAGAGCGAGAAGGCACAGCTCCTGGCCGACGAGTACCCCCAGGGCTTCGGTGAGATCCACGCAGCCGAGATCGTGGCTCGCCACCTCCTGGGCGCGGACACGGACCACCTCGAGGAGCTCGACGCCGTGGGCCGCAACCGGGTGTTCAACCTCGGCTACTACACCTGGGTCGAGCAGCAGGGCGTCAGTGTCGAGGACTTCGATGCGCGCCGTGACCAGTCGTTCTGGGACCACCTGCACACGATGGCGCCCGGTTGGGACGCCATGATCGACGAGTTCAACGCTGCCACCGGTGTGACCGTCTGATGCCGGCACCGACGTCCTGGCTGACCACGCCCGCGGGGGCGGTCTGGCCGGACGACGGTGACCATCGGCCGTTCATCCGCTACCGCCGCCTCCTGACCTCCTACGAGCGGGCGTTGGCCGCCGGCTGGACCGACGATGACTTCGTCGCCATGGTCGCCGAGGTCGATGCCGCGGTGTCGGGAGTCGACGGCACCGGATTCCGCCGCACTCCGGCGGGCTGGGCGCCCGGGCTGGCCGGCGACGGTGCCCCCGACATGGTCTTCGCCAAGGACGAGACAGGGAACGTCGGTGGCAGCCACAAGGCCCGCCATCTGATGGGCCTGCTGCTCCATCTCGCCGTCGACGCCGTGGCCTCCGAGACCCGTCTCGCCATCTCGTCGTGCGGCAACGCCGCGCTCGGCGCCGCCACCGTCGCCCGGGCCGCCCACCGCCCGATCGACGTCTTCATACCGACGTGGGCCGACCCCGCAGTGGTCGACGTGCTCACCCGGCTCGAGGCCACCATCCACGTCTGTGAACGACGTTCCGGCGAGGCCGGTGACCCGTGCATGCTGCGGTTCCAGGAGGCCGTTGCCGACGGCGCACTTCCGTTCGGGGTGCAGGCCACCGAGAACGTGCTCACCCTCGACGGGGGACGCACGATCGGCTGGGAGCTCGCCGATCAGCTGCGCGCGGTCGGGGGTGTCGCCGACCTGCTCGTCCAAGTGGGTGGTGGCGCCCTGCTGACCAGTTGCGCCATCGGCCTGTTGGAGGCGCAGGCGCTGGGCGCACTCGACGAAGCGCCCCGGGTCTGGGCCACCCAGGCCGAGGGCTGTGCGCCGTTCCACCGGGCGTGGCTGGGGATCCGAGCGATCGGATCGATCGCCGACCGCATCGCCGATGCCGAAGCCAGACGGGACGAACTGATGACGCCCTGGGTCGACCCCCACAGCGCCGCCACCGGGATCCTCGACGACAT
>CBDHFJ010000013.1:0-27112 GCA_965262315.1 Acidimicrobiales bacterium | reverse complement strand
GTGCTGGAGTGACAAGGCGATGGCCGCGCCCATCGACCACATGCCGACGCCGAGCAGCGAGACGTCGACGGTGGTGGCCTCGCCCGTCCGCTCCCGGTGGTACAGGGCGCCCATGATGCCGCCGGCGATCGTCATGGCGCCGATCGAGTCGCCGAACGCGGGTGCGGGCGGATCGGCCACCTTGGCGGCGTCGGGTGGTGTGAGGCCCGCCGCGATGCCGGCGCGGGCCCAGTAGGCCAGCGAGTCGTAGGAGCCCTTGTCGGCGTCGGGTCCGCCCTCGCCCTGGCCGCTGCCCCGCACGTAGATGATGTCGGGGTTGTGGGAACGGATGTCGTCGAGGTCGATCCGCAGCTTCCGCCGCACGCTCGGCAGCTTGTTGGTGAGGAACACGTCGCAGGTCGTGGCGAGCCGATAGAGGATGTCGAGTCCCTCCTCGGAGGCGAGGTCCAGTCCGAGGCTCTTCTTGCCGCGGTTGGAGTGCTCGAGCAGTACGTGCACTTCGCCACCGAGGTCGACCGTGCCGCTGGAGGCCAGGCCGCGCATCGCGTCGCCCCGCTCGTTGTGTTCGATCTTGACGACCTCCGCACCCCACTCGGCGAGCAGTGCGGAGGCCGCGGGGACGAACGTGTGCTCGGCCACCTCGAGCACTCGTACTCCTTGCATGACGCCGGCCATGGGACCTCCCGGATCGGGTTGCGGGCATGGTACGGGGTCGGTGCCGGCGGGGCCCGCTACGCTCGGCGAGCCCTCCCCGCCACCACGAGGTGCGCCCGTGCAACCGACCCGGCCCCTGCCGAGACTGCTCCCCTGGACCGAGTGGTTCTGGACGTCCGGAGCCAGCGGGCGGCTGTCGATCCAGGGCTGTGACGACTGTGGCGCATTGATCCACCCGCCGACCCCGGTGTGTTCGGTCTGTCGGAGCTCGGCCTGGTCGCCCCGCCCGATGTCGGGTCGAGCCACGGTGATCGGCGTGACGGTCAACCACCAGCAGTGGCTCCCGGGGTTCCCGCCGCCCTACGCCGTCGCCAACGTCGCGCTGCACGACGACCCTTCGATCCGGCTCACCACCAACGTCGTGGGATGTGACCCCGACGAGGTCTGCATCGGCATGGAGGTGCGCGTCCGATTCGAGCAGGTCGACGACGTGTGGCTCCCGCTCTTCGAGCCGACCGGAGCGATGGATCCCGAGGACCGGGTGGCCCCACCCCGGCGCCCCACGGTCCGACCGCCCCCTCTCCGACGACCGCTACGAGCATCGATCGGTGATCTCCGGCGTCGGGCGGTCCGACATCGGGCGCCGGCTCGGGCGGGACCCCGTCTCGCTCACCGTCGACGCGTGCCTCGACGCCATCGCCGATGCCGGGCTCGACCCCGGCGACATCGACGGGCTGGCCACGTATCCCGGCGGGGTGGGCTACGAGATCGGTTTCAGCGAGGGTGGCGTCGCCCCCATCGAGGAGGCGCTCCGGCTTCGGCCGACCTGGATCAGCGGAGGGGGCGACGTCCCTGGGCCGGGGGGTTCGATCCTCAACGCCATGATGGCGGTGGCGGCCGGCCTCTGCCGGCACGTGCTGTGTTACCGCACCGTCTGGCAGACCACGGCCGGCACCCTCGGACTCGGCAACGCTCCCGACCGGGTGCTCGGTGGGTCGGAGTGGCGCAGCCCGTTCGGGGCGATCAGCGCAGCGAACTGGATCGCGATGCACGCCTCGCAGTACCTGCACCGCTTCGGGGCGACGCGTGAGCTCCTCGGCCACATCGCGGTCAACGCCCGAGCCAACGCCGCCCGCAACCCGGCCGCGATCTACCGCGACCCGATGACGATGGACGACTACCTGGGGGCTCGCATGATCACGACGCCCTTCGGGCTGCTCGACTGCGACGTGCCGTGCGACGCCGCCGTCGCAGTGGTCGTCAGCGACGCCGCGGTCGCCGCCGACCTTCCCAAGCCGGCCGTCAGGGTCGAGGCGGCGGGGACCCAGATCACCGAGCGGATCTCCTGGGACCAGGACACGGTGACGCACGAGCCGCAGGTGATCGGTCCGTCGACCCACCTCTGGTCCCGTTCTCGCCTCACCCACGACGACATCGACCTGGCGCTGCTCTACGACGGGTTCACCTTCAACGCGATCACCTGGATCGAGGCGCTCCGGGTTCTGCGAGTTCGGCGAGGCGAAGGACTGGATCGACCGAGGACGAGCGATCGCGCTCGACGGTGCCCTGCCGCTCAACCCCCACGGGGGACAGCTCTCGGCCGGCCGGACGCACGGCATGGGGTTCTTCCACGAGGCGGTCACCCAGCTCCGGCGCGAGGCGGGCGACCGGCAGGTCGCCGATGCTCGCACCGCGATCGTCGCGACCGGTGGGGGAACCCCGTCGGGCGTCGTGATCCTCCAGCGTGACGGCGTCTGACCGCGACGACGGAGGGTGTCGCCGAACGGCGACGGGGTCCGCTTGTCGCCGTACGCGGCGTCGACCTGGCGAACCGCACGCCCGACGCCTTCGCGCTCGATGCCGAGGGCAACGACATCGCACGATGAGTGGCAGTTCTCAGCTGATCTCCCGGGCCATCGCCCGAGTCTCTCGGTACGCCCCCTGGGACTCGGCGCCGGGCGGTCACCATCCGGCTTCGAGGTCGCTGCGGACGCTCATGAGGTTGACGGTGCCGTCGGCCTCGAGCACGCCGGTCACGAGCGTCCGGGGCACGAGCGTTCCAACGCTGAGGACGGCCCGGTAGTCGGGTCGATCGGGGATCGGGGTCATGAGCGTTCGTCGAGCGCGGTGGCGAAGTGTTCGGCGATCGGTGGGAGGTCGACGAGCAGGAGGTCGGTGGCCGAGGGCTCGCCGTGGGGTCGGCGCCCCGCGGGCGACCGTCGGCCGAGCAGCTGGAGGAAGCGCTCGTCGACCTCGACGGGTCGACGTCCGCTCGCTGATCGGCGTGTTCGGTCTCGGCGATGTGGGCCCGGGTGGCGCTCGTTGGGCAATATCGCCATGGGTATCGTCCGCGATGAAGTCTGATAATCTGATCTCATGGCTGAGGTGAGTGCTACGGACGCTGCTCGTCGCTTCTCGGACCTGCTCGACGCTGTCGAGCATGGCGGGGAGCGCTTCACCGTGATCCGTCGCGGCAAGGCAGTCGCGCACATCGAACCGGTGTCGCAGGGCCGGGGGGCCGACGTGAAGGCCCTTCTTCGGGATCGACGGCCCGACAAGTCCTGGGCTGGGCAGCTGAGCGAGGTCCGAGACCTGCTCGAGGTCGACGAGCGGCCGTGAGCCTGCTGCTGCTCGACACCACCTTCCTCATCGACGCCGAGCGTGACGCGGCAGTGCTCGACGAGCTGATCGGCGATGACGACGATGTGGCCATTGCCGCCGTCACGGTCGCGGAGCTTCTCGCGGGTGTGAACCTGGCCACTCGTCGCTACCGCGAGCGCCGCCAGGAGTACGTCGACGCTGTGATGGCTGCGATTCCGGTTTCGGACTACGACGTTGTCGTCGCGGTCGAGCACGCCGAGCTGCTCGCCGCGGTTCGGAAGTCGGGTCGCCCTCGGGGGGCTCACGATCTGATCGTCGCGGCAACGGCGCGTGCGACGAACCGCACGGTGGTCACCGCCGATCTGACCGCCTTCGCCGACCTGGCCGGGGTCACCGCCGTCGCTCATCGCTGAGCCGGCGCCCCCCTGTGACGGCTGTGGCGCCCCGAGGCCCCGAGATCCGCGAGATCACACCGATCGAAGTGGTACGCCCCCTGGGACTCGAACCCAGAACCTGCGGATTAAGAGCGGCGGCCAGGGGATCCCGAGTGGTCGTGCGTTGTGCCGGAAAATGCCGTCTGATCAGGCCAAACGAGGATTCTTGCCGTGTGGCTCGTGTGGGGACATCCCTGTGGATAACTGCCCGTCACGGATCTCATGTGACCACCTCGTGATCACGGCTTCGTGAGGGCCTCCCGGAGAGCCCGTCAGTGTCAAATGCAAGCACCGGCGGAGCTCTGCGCTACTCTTTGGTTCCGAGCATCAGGGGGCCCGATGTCGTCAGCTACATCAGAAGAGCTACTGGCATTGTTGACGCCAGGGTCGCCACTTGGGCCTGCATCGGCCGATGACCTGCAGAGCCGCCGAGTGGCTCAAGCCCTCTATGACCCGCGAAACGAGATCGACGGCACACTGCGTCGCACTTCTCCTGTCTTTCTAATCGGCCGCCGTGGCTCCGGCAAGACAGCCGTGCTTCAGGCGACCTACCCCGAGGGCGAACTCGACGTCAAGCTCGATTCGCCTAGCCTGATCGACGGCGTCGCTCGCACACTCGAAGCCCTGAACCTGAAGACGACCCGGAGCTTTGCCGAACTGATCGTTCCGCTCTGGCGGGGTTGTTTCACGACTGCACTGACGGCTCGAGTTTGGTCTGACTATTGCCGCTTGACCGAGAACGACTGTCCGCTTGCGTTTGAGTTTGGTCGAGCGGAACGCAAGACGCCCGTCGGCTATGGAACTGATGCCGCTCTGCGGTTCCTGCACGCGGTGCGCGCCCGCGCCGGCGATGACTACGTGTCGATCGACACGTTGCTCGACGAGACAGAGATCAACGGCGTCAAGCTCTGGGAAGCTCGGGAGGATCTGCACGTCGCAGCGCGGCGGAACGGGTGTCAAGCCATGATCTCCATGGACTCCCTCGACAGTACGAGACATTCCTGTACTCCGGCGGGTCCGTGATGTCATATGACGCCTTCGCGCTGCAATCCCTGTTCCGCGCAGCTTCAGAGACTCGCCGGCGCGAGGACCTCGACTACAAGGTGCGGATCTCGTTCCCGGCTGAGCTCTGGTTCTTCTACAACAGGCTGTCGATCAACCCACTCAAGGACTTCGACAACAGCATGCTCCTTCACTGGAGCGGCGGCGAGATCCTGCAACTAGCGGCCCAGCGGCTCGAGACATTCTTGGACCTCCGGTATCCCGATCTTCTCAAGTCGAGCAGTGGAGATGGGATTCCGAGATCGCCTGCGAGGTATGCGCAATTCGTTCTCGGTCGTTTCTTGCCTCAGAACGTGACCAACAGCGTCGGCCTCCCGTGAACCGACGATTTCCTATCTCCTGCGGCACACGCAGCTGCTCCCTAGGCATGTGATCCAGATGCTCAATTCGATTCTCCGCGACCATGACTTCGCACGTGGCGAGGTGAGCAATGCGACGGTCGTTGCGGCCGTGAAGGAGGCCGAGACCATCATCGCGGACGGGATAGTGGACGCGTACTCCGTTCCGTATCCGCAGTTGCACGATTTCCTTGAGGCGCTTGTGCCCGGCATGCCCATCACGCTGACGACTGCTCAGCTTCACGCCCACTTCAACAAGAACAATCCACTCAGCTACGACTGGAATGACGCGCTACAGATGCTTATAGAAGTTGGTGTCGTGGGCAGGGTGGTCGAGTCGAAGGGGGTATACCTCAAGGCAGATTTTGAGTATCTGAATCCGTCGCGTATGTACGTCACGGATTCGGAGCAGCTATGTCTTCACCCCGTGTTCATCGAGCGCTACTCAGCGAAGTTGCCTACATCCCCTGACTCCTACACTCCGGTCTATCCACTGGGTTCTGATCTGGATGACGCCGTCGGTCGCGAATTGATCCTGCCTGCGACATGAGCGGGCCATGTTGCTGCCACAGCAGCAACGAGTGGTAGCGTCTGCGCCCGTGCCACAAGACGGTGAACGCTTGTTCTGGGGGGACCTGGCTCACGTCTTCCTTCCAGATAGCCCAGTTACAGAGGCCGCTGACCTCATCGGACGTGAGGAGACCGTCCAGAGGTTGCTCACGAAGCTTGCTGGGGATCCGATGGCTGTGCCGGTGTTGGTGGGGCCTCCAGGGATCGGGAAGACGAGTGTCTTGAACATCGTTCGGAGTGCTCTACAGGGCTTCGACGAAGTACTCGATGAGCTTCAACTCGGCAACTTCCGGCCAGCGCCCCACAACCGGCTGATAGTGACGCTTTCGTGTTCGCCTTCGATCGCAGACAAGGACGAACTCTCGCGCCGCGTACTCCGGTGGCTGAGACACTCAGCCGACGCGGCTCCAACCCAGCGGCGCTACAAGGTCCGCGAGTTCTCAGCTGAGGCGAATCTCGGCCTGGCGTCTCTCAAGGCAACGCTGGATGCCGTGGAGAAGCCAGACGCCGGGTCGAGTGAGCAGCTCGTGCGGTTGCTGGAGTCCTACGCCTCAGAGCAAGAAGCCGACGTCATCGTCGTTCTCGACGAGTGCGAGCAGCTGCCTTGGCTCGAAGAGCTGTTCGGCTATTTGAGAAGCTTCGACGCGGCCGGTGTCAGGTTCATGCTCGCGATGCGCGACCACGCCGAGGAACGTCTCCGGAGCGGCCCGGACGGCGACTACCGGTGGCCAAGCGACGTTGTTGTCAAGCGATGGGGCGAGCAGGACGTTCGCGCCTTCTTCGACCGAGCCGCCGACAAGCTCGCTGAAGACCACATTCGCTGGATACCCGACCCGACCGTGGTGTCTCGGATCTTGAGGCTGTCAGCTGGTGAGCCTTGGTACTGCCAGATGATTGGGTCCGAGATCCTCGAAGCCCAAGCGGATTCGCTCCTCTCAACAGTCAACGACAGCGACGAAGCGATTCTCCGAGTAACCGCGAATGAACTGAACTCAGCTGAACAGGCGCTCATCGATAGCCGACTCAGGGGGACATACGCGCAGCTCTATACGTCTGTTGCTGCGAGAGCGCCTCGCAGGGAAGAGGTCCTACGCTGCCTGGCAAGATTTCCCGAGACTCTGATCCCGAGGCCTTCGTGTCTTTTGTCGCAAAGCGAACCTCTCGCGCAGTGCGCGAAGTTGTTGAGAAGCTAGTCGAGTGGGATCCTGAGCCGATTCTCCTTGAAGTCGCTGGTCCGGTGCCCTCTTACCAATTCGCTAGCCACCAGTTCCGCGTGTACAGCCGCCTTGCACCTCCCAGCTCGGCAGAGGTCGACGCTCGCGTTCGTCGGATCCTCGATGCGTGGGATCGGGCGGTTGCGGATGGCGAGTACTAGCGTCACCGTCTACTTGCCTCCATCCGCTAGAGCGTCAGCCGCGTAGGCAGCTGCGCGAGGCTCCACAGCCTGAGCGAGTTCGACGATGGCGCTTCGGACCCTAGGATCGTCGATGTCGATCAGGGCTTCGAGCGGCACGTCGTCACGGTCGACTAGCTCGAGGAGCGCCGATTGCTCGATCTTGTCGGCGATGAGCTCCCATACCTTCCTGCCGAGCAGCACTTCGGAGGTGCGGCGGTAGGCCCGTCTCGGTGTGTCGCTGTTGAGGGCGTAGCGAGTCTCGCTCAGGTGGTACCGATCGAGCAGCCGTTGCATCTCGGCGAAGAGTTCGTCGAGCGCGTCGCGCTCCTCGGTGACCATGTCGACCAGGGCGTCTCGGCGCAGGTGCTGGTAGTGCTCGATGGTCACGCCCAGTTCGAAGTCGAGTGCTTCTGCCGCCACCTCGTGGGCTGCGTCGGGGTTGTACTCGGCGAAGGCAGCGAGCCGGCCCTCGATCTGGTCGGCTTGGGCGTCCGTTCCGATCGCGATCCGCCAGAGCTGGGCGACTGGTCCGTCGAGCCCTTCGAGCTTGAGCCCGATGTCGGGTGGCGGGATGAGGAACCAGATGAAGGGAAGCTCGAAGGTGAGGGCGAAGGCGACGACCTCCTGCACCGTGAAGACCCGCCGGCGGTCGGTGTCGGCTGAGCGCTCGATGGCGGAGATGCTGGACTTCGGCAATCGCTGGCCCAGATAGGGCTCAAAGCCGCAGCGCGGTCTCGTCCTGAGTCCAGCCTCGCATCTCTCTCGCCAGGCGGAAGTTGAAGGCCACTGCCTGGTTGGCGTCGATGGTGTCGCGCTTCTGGCCGGAATCGGTCCTGCGTCTCGGCATCGCGCCACGGTACACGATTCTGCGTACTCGTGTTGACAAGGTACGTATTCTGCGCGATCTTCCAAATCCCATAGTTGCAGGGATGAAGTTTGCGAAAGGGCGTACTCATGGATTCGGGCGGAGAACCCACCTTTCTGACCGTCGAGCAGGCCGCCGAGCGGCTCGGCGTCTCCCGCAACACCGCGTACCTGGCCACCCAGCGGTACCGCCGAACGGGCGGTCGCGAGGGCCTCCCGGTCATCAAGATCGGCGGCTGCCTCCGGGTCCCGGTCGCGGTGATCGAGCGGATGACGCAGCTCGAGCTGCCGTTCGAGAGCACGCCGTGACCGGCGTCCTCACCACCTCATTCTCCATCTCACATCGGACCCAACAAGGACCGCGAGATGGAGGTTCACACCAATACACCAGGGGTGTGCGCCGGCTCCGCCGACGCCCCAGTCCGCCCGCCGGATCGGTGGCAGGGGAGGGCCGATGATCACCATCGGCAAGGTCCGCAACGCGGACTACTACCTCACCGAGCTCCAACACGACGACGCCTACGAGTACTACGGAAGCCTCGAACGCTCGGGCCGCTGGCACGGCACCCTCGCCGCCGAGCTCGGCCTAACCGGACCCGTCGACCCCGACGACTTCCGCGCCGTGCTCGAAGGCGTCCGACCCGACACCGGTACCTCGCTCACCGAGCACCGGATCCAGATGCCGGGGCTCGACACCACCATCAGCGTGCCCAAGTCGTTCTCGGTCCTGCATGGTGTCGGCGATGCCAACCGCCGCCGACACATCGAGCACGCGCTCGACCGAGCCGAGGAGGCCGTCGTCGCCCTTCTCGAGTCCGAGGCCACCATCGTGCGTCGCGGCCACGGCGGCCACACCTACCTCGACGGCTCGGGCCTGATCGTCGCCAGCTTCGACCACCGCACCAGCCGCCTCGGCGATCCCAACCTCCACCGCCACCTCGTCGTCATCAACGCCAGCCGCGGACCCGACGGCCGCATCACCGGCATCGACACCCGCCAGCTCTACCGGATCCGCTACACCGCCGAAGCCGTCTTCCAGGCCGTGCTGCGCGACGAGCTGGCCCGCTCCGAAGGACTGCTCTACGGCGAGATCGACCGCCACGGCGTCGGCGAAGTCGCCGGCGTTCCCTTGGCCGTCCGCCGCGAGTTCAGCCAACGCCGCCGCGACATCGAAGCCGAGATGGCCGAACGCGGCGTCACCACCGGCCGAGGCGCCCGCGTCGCCGCACTCGCCACCCGACCCAGCAAGGACGCCGACCTCCCCGACGACGTGCTGCGCCGGCAGTGGCGTGACCGCGCCCGAGGCCTCGGATTCGACGACGCCACTGTCCCGACCGTCGTGCGCGCACCAACCCTGACCGTGAGCGACGACGACCTCGCCTTCGCGGTCACCGAGCACGACGCCACCTACACCCGACGCGACGTCATCCGTGCCGTCGCCCGATCCGCCGACAACGGCGCCTCCTACGAGCCAGATCCTCGCGAACGCTCCGACACCTATCTCGACGGGCCCCAGGCCATCGAACGCCTCCCCGGCATCTACACCACTCCTCGAGATCCTCCAGCTCGAGACCCGCGCCGCCCAGCTCGCCATCGAAGGCCAAGGCTGCGGCGTCGGTCTCGCCGAACCATCTGCCGTCGGGGCGGCCCTCGCAGCAGCGGCCCCATCTGGCCGCCGAGCAGCGGGCCATGGTCGAACGAATCGCCACCTCCGGCGACACCATCAACCTCGTCGTTGGCCAAGCCGGCGCCGGCAAGACCACCGCCGCCGACGCCCTGCGCGCCGCATACGAAGACAGCGGCTACCGCGTCCTCGGCACCACGCTGTCGGCCCGAGCCGCAGCAGAGCTCCAGGCCGGCGCCGGCATCCCCAGCCAGACCATCCACCGCACCCTCAACCAGCTCACCGCCGGACAACTTCACCTCAGACGAGCGCGCGGTGCTCGTGGTCGACGAAGCCGGCATGGTCGGCACCCGCCAACTCGCCCAGCTCATCGACGACGCCCACCGGACCCGGTCGAAGCTCGTCCTCATCGGTGGACCCCCGCCAGCTCCCTGAAATCGACGCCGGCGGCACCTTCTCCGCCATCGGCCATCGCATCGACCCCATCCTTCTCACCGAGAACCGCCGCCAGCACGACCCCCACGAACGAGCCGCACTCCTCGCCCTGCGCCAAGACGACCCCGACCGGGCCATCGACCACCTCCACCGCTCCGGCCGCATCACCCTCGGCGACAACGCGGACCACGTCCGCACCGCCCTCGTCGCCGACTGGCACACCGCCCGAAGCGACGGGCGCAACGCAGTGATGATCGCCGGCCACCGCAGCGACGTCGCCGACCTCAACGACCGGGCCCGCACCCACCTTCGAGCCGCAGGGGGAGCTCGGCCCGCCGATCGTGGTGCAACGACACTACCGACTTCGCCATCGGCGACCGCGTCATCGCCCACCGCAACCGCTACGACCTCGACCTCCTCAACGGCAGCCGCGGCACCGTCACCGGGGGCAACCGCCGCAGCCTCAACGTCCGCCTCGACAGCGGCCGCAACGTCGACGTCCCCAACGCATACATCGACGCCGGCCATCTCACCCAGGGCTACGCCCTCACCGTCCACAAGGCCCAGGGCATGACCTGCCACGCCGCCTACCTCCTCGGCGACGACGGCCTCTTCAACGAGCTCGGCTACACGGGCCTGTCCCGCGGCCGCCACGAGAACCACCTCTACGCCGTCGCCAGCCGAGACGACCTCGGCCGCGCCACCCCCGACCCGCTCATCGACCTGCGCCGCGCCCTCGGCATCAGCCGAGCCAAGAGCGCCGCCATCGACATCGGCGGCCCCGACCTCACCTGACCGCCGACCCCGAAAGGACGCCATGCAACCCGACCACACCCAACAGAGCGACGACACCCTCTGGTTCGTCCTCATCATCGCCGTCGGTGGCCTCTGGCTGCTCACCGCCGCCCTCGTGTACCCGGCCGCCTTCCTCGCCAGCGGACAGGGACCCGGCATCGGCTTCCGCAAGGTGCTGTCAGCCGCGCCCCGAGCCTTCGCCTCGGCCGGCGACCCCGCCAGCGCCTTCCCCGAACCCGCTGCCAGCCGGCTCCCCGGACCCGTCGGCTACTGGGCCGACCCAGGCCACCGCCGCCGTTCTCCTCATCCTCGCCGTCGCCTGGGGCTACATCTGGGCCGGCAGCAGAGGAGAGGGGCCTCGACAAGCGGCGCCGCCTCGACGTCGAAGCCCAACCCCGCCTTGCGACCAAGCGGGAGCTGAAGCGCGAACGCATCAGCGCCCCGACCGACGGCCGGTTCGTCTACGGCCGCAGCGGACGCCACCTCCTCGCCACCCACCGCCACGCCACCGGCACCAAGCGACGCTCGGTCCCCGGCGCCCTCGCACTCGTCGGACCCAGCCGCTCGGGTAAGTCCCTCACCGCCATCGTCGGCGCCCAGCTCTGGCCCGGCCCCGCCATCATCGCCTCGGCCAAGACCGACCTCATCGAACCGACCCTCGACGCCCGGTCGGTCATCGGCGACGTCAAGGTCTACGACCCCAGCCGGCTCACCCCGATCCCGTCAGACTCCTGGTCGCCGCTGCACAACGCCCACACCTTCGTCGACGCCCAACGCTCCGCCGGCCGCCTCCTCGCCGCCGTCGAGATCGACCGCACGGGCAACGCCAAGTTCTGGTCGCAAGCCGGCGAAGGACTCGTCGGCGCCCTCCTGTGGCTCGCCGCCAACACGCACGGGCTCACCATGACCGACGTCGCCCGCTGGGTCATGGAGCTCGACCAACCCACCACCGAAGACCCCGGCAAGGCCGCTGCCTACCTCCGCACCATCGCCACCACCGACGGCGTCGACCCCGAGCTCATCGCCGACGTCACCTCCACCCTCGCCGGCATGTGGCGCTCGGACGACCGCCTCACCGGCAGCTTCTACGCCAGCGCCCGCCAAGCCGTGAAGCCCTGGACCCGCGACGAGGTCCGCCGCATCTCCCGCACCACCACCATCGATCTCGACTGGCTCACCGCCGGCGACAACACCCTCTACTTGGCGGCGCCGCTCACCGACCAACAGACCCTCGCCCCCGCCTTCGGCGCTCTCATCGCCGACCTCGTCGACCAGGTCATCCTCCGCCTCGACCGGGACCGGCGGCCCCTCGACCACGAGCTGCTCCTGCTCATCGACGAGACCGCCAACATGCCCCTCAACCAGCTCCCGAGTTGGACCTCCACCGTCGCCGGCTACGGCATCCAGCTCGTCACCGTCTGGCAGACCCTCGCCCAGATCTACGACGCCCACGGCGAACGCGGCGGCAACAACGTTCTCGGCAACCACCGCACCATGGTCTTCTTCCCCGGCATCCGCGACCCCGAGACCACCGACTACGTCGGCCGCATCGTCGGCAACGAACACCAGCCCGGCTACGTCAATGGTCCCGGGCCCGGCTTTCCTCGCCGTGCCGCATCGAGAGACCGCCACCGGCGTCCCCGTGATCCCGCCCCACGTGCTGCGCCAGATGGGCGACGACGACCGCCTCCTCATCACCGGCAGCACCCCGCCCGCCCACATCCACGCCATCTTCCATGTCCCCAAGCGATGGCGCCTCACCAGGAGAGACATCGACTCCTGAGCCGAGCGTGTCCCGACGATGCACCGGCCGCAAGCTCGTTCGTCCACGAACTCTGCGAGTTCGCTCCGGGCGCTCCAACTTGCCCCCGCCGCCCCGTCGGGAAGGACCGGCAACCAGGACATCGACGCAGCACCCCGACCCGACAGGAACCAGCTATGCCGAGACGACAACCCGGAGTCACCAAGTACACGACATCCGACGGGCGCACCCTCTGGCAGTACGTCGTCGACATCGGCGACGACCCCGAAACCGGCAGACGCCGACAACGCCGCAAGCGAGGCTTCGCCACCCAATCCGACGCCAGCGCCGCCCTCGACGAAGCCCGCCGAGCCATCGAAGTCGGCGGCCACCTCTTCGACCTCGAACACATCACCTTCCTCGAGTACCTCGACCTGTGGCTCGACGGTCTCGTGAACACCAGCAAGACGCCGCGCACGATCGCCGACTACCGCAACGAGACCCGCCGCTACGTCCGACCCCACATGCCCGAGGTGAAGCTCGCCAACCTCACCCCGCTGCACCTCGAACACCTCTACCGCACCCTCGTCAAGCAGGGCGGCCGCAAGGGTCAGCCGCTGTCGCCGAAGACCGTCCGACGCGTCCACCAGATGATCCAGAAGGCGCTCACCGACGCCGAGCGCAAGGGCATCGTGCAACGCAACGCCGCCCGCCTCGCCGACAAGCCCTCCACCGCCCAGCTCGAGACCAACCGCGCATCAGTTGGACTCCCGACGAGCTCCGCACCCTCCTCGCCGCAGCCGAAGGCCACGAGCTGTTCCCGCTCATCCGACTCACCGCCCTCACCGGCATGCGCAGGGGAGAGGTGTGCGGCCTCAAACGGGAAGACCTCGACCTCGCCGGCATGCAACTCCGCGTCCGCCGCACCCTCGGCGTCGTCGACGGCAAGCCCGTTCTCGGCACCCCGAAGTCCCGACGATCACGACGCACCATCGACCTCGACGAGCGAACCGTCGAGATCCTTCGAGGCCACCGTGAGAACCTGGCCGAGGCCGCCGAGTTCGTCGGCGACGGCTGGCACCACAGCGGCTACGTATTCACCACCGTCATCGGCCCCCCGACAACGTCGGCAAGCGCTTCACCGACATCGTCCGCACGACCGACGTCCCGTAGCTCACCCTCCACAGGCTCCGCCACACCCACGCCACGCACCTGCTCGCCATGGGCCAGAACCCGCGGATGGTCAGCGAACGCCTCGGCCACGCCGACGTCGCCTTCACCCTCCGGTCTACGGCCACGTCCTACCCGGCCACCAGAGAGAAGCCGCCCGGGCTGCGGCGGGGCTGGTGGACTGACGATCTACTTGGTCGCTCGAAGGCCGCGATCGAAGGCAGTGGCGAGGTGTTTGGACTCCTTCTCCCTCCGAGCCGCCTTGACGGCGTCGTCGATGCTTGAGTTCGACCCGTTCCTCGAGGTCAGCTTGCCCAGCGACTCGGCAAGCGGCTCGCTCTTGACGTCTCGCAGGCGAGCTGCGATGGCCGCTTGGAGACCGGACGTTGAGACCTCTCGGCCCGCGTCCAGGAGGGCGTCCAGCGCTCTCGCGCTTCGAAGGGCGTCCTCGTCAGCCTCGGTGAGGCGTTCCACAAAGTCGGCTCCGAGACCTGTGTCTTGGGCAGTCCCTTCTGCGAGAAGTGCTAGATCCTCATCGGTCGCAGATGTTGCGTGGTCGACGCAGTACCGCATCGCGTCGGCTGCAGCATCCGCGAGCGGCCCGTCTGGGGAGACCTCCAAGAGATCTCGCAGAGCCGATTGCTCGATCGCGCCGGCGGCCGCCTCCGCGAGAGTCTTGGCGTCGAGGTCGGCGAGCTGCTCGGCGGTTGCCATCCCGTCGATGCGCAACGCTTCAACGACCGCCGCCGCCTGGTCGGATGGTTGCATCAACCGAAGTGCTGTGCCGAACTGGCTTCGAACGTCTCCCGATCTCGTAGGGTCGAGCACCCACGAGCGCAACGGCCCACTCAGTTCTGAGGGCGCGCCATCTGGCACCCAGCGCTCGGCGTTCTGAAGGAAACGCGTGCCTGACCGGTCGCTGACCTCGGCGAGGAAGGCGCCGACCGCAGCCAGTGCTTGCGGTTGTTGTGCTTCCGGCCATGGCAAGGTGACGATGGCATTTCTTGCGCCGGGCCGGCCCTGATTGGCAAGCTGCAGCATTCGGTCGATCGCTTGCGGGGCAAGCCTCTCGGCCTCTTCGCGGTCGACCTCCCAGAGGGTGCCCATCGCCTCTGCTACGGGCATCAGGTTGTCATCGCCCGGCGCCGACGCGAACACCTGCAGCCACCTGTCCCCGAGCCTGTTGCGTGCCTCGCTGCCACCCTTGGTTGACAGCACCCTCGGCAGCAGGTCGAGGGCAAACCGTCGCTCCTCCGTTACTGGTCCCGGCTCGATTGGTCGAGTGAGGATGTCCACCAGTGGATCGGCATGCTCGGAGAGCTCGTCGAGCGCGGAGATGAGGCCTTCGGCGACGGCGAGCCCCACAGCATCTCCTGGCTGTCTGTGGTCGTCGAGGACCTCCGCCAGCGCTTCCGCGACCGCCGGTACTTCCTCGGGATGTCGAGCAGCCAGCATGGGGACGGTGCTGGCTACGGTCGTCGCGTTCGACACAGCGGAAGCGGTGAGAGCGATCCCGAGCTTTGGTGCGACTGCCTCGGACTCCTCACCAATCTTGACGTTGCCCGCGGCGCCGTCGGCCAAGACGGCGCCAACTCGTCTGATCACCTCGTCCGTAAGCGGGACTTCGTCATGGCGCTCCACAGCCGTGGCCAGTGTCCAGAGCTCAAGCGAGCGAGCGGGCGCCGCAGACGAGTTCGATTCGACGGTCGCCAGAGCAAGACGAACAGCCTCCGGGTTCTCCGAGCCGAGGCCCCCTCGGACCGCATCCTTGACTGCCCTGGATGGCTCTGTGACTTCCGATGCCACCGTCGCAAGCTCTCCGGCCGTGGTCTCATCGACCGACTCGGCTCCCAGCGCTGCTGTGAGTACGGCAGCCAAGAACTCCGATTGTGCGATCCGTTGCCGCTCGGGCTCCGGAAGCCCAGCAACGGTTCCGACCCACCGCGCCGCGGTCGGCCAGGACGCCTCCTCCGCCAGCCACTCGGCGTGAACAGACGCGGCCTCCGATGTTTCGGGACTGGGTCCGAACTCCGCAATGTGCGCTGCGACTGCATCGGCTCGATCGGCGCGCCGGTCCTCAGCTTCGTCCTCGTCGAACGTAGCCAAGCGCCCGAGGAGCACCGGGCGATAGCTCGCCGAGCAAGATCGGATGATCAGCCAGAGCGCGCCAGGTCCGATGTCGAGTTGGCTGTCGCGTACTGCGGCCGTGGCGAGATCATCCGCCAACCCGTCGAGTTGGCTGGCTGAGCGCAGCCCCGTTGCGCTTGTCTCGATCGCGTTCGCCAACTCGAGCTTCGACCTCGCGTTCCGGAGTGTGCTCCTCACCGCGTCGATGACTGCGGCCCCGTCGGCGTCGTCGATCCCGCCAACGATGGCCTCCAACTCGTCGCTGCGCGCGTTGAGGAGTGCGCTACGAATCCGCTGCGCGATCTCGCTGCCGAGGACGCGACCCGCTGTGTCCTGCCCGAGGTAGATGAAAGGTGCTAGGTCATCCACACGCCGCACGTGGCGAGCGGTGCGACTCAGGAACCTCTCAAGGAGGTGCCTCTCGCGATCAGTTGGTGTTGCTGGGGCGGTGTCATCATCGACGGTCCAAACGGCGCGGAGGGCTTCCTCGTCCGCGCCGGACCCGTCCTCTCCGACACTGGCGGCAGACAGCACTCGAAGAAGGTCGGGGTTGGCGACCACCCGGGCGTAGGTGACAGGGAAGTCAGCCTTGATGACTGCGAGGCGCGCCAGAACCTCGGGGTGTTCGGTGACAACGCGCTCGCCAAGCCGCGTGCCGGCCGACTCTCGTCTGGTAGCGAGCCGGTAGTCCCCAAAGAAGGTGTTGACGAGACGTATCGCGTGCCTTGGGTCATGGACTGCCTCGTAGATCAGGACATCCAGAACGGAATCAAGTGCGTCGCCCAGAGCACGCGCCCCGGCGTGAGGTCCCTCGCGTGTCAGGACGTCGGAGGCGAAGGCTCGGATGTCGACCTCGAGGTGCGGAGGCATCGGTTGTCGGACCTTGAAGAGCTTGTCGAGGTAGGCCCGAGCGAGTTCGTCTGCGGCCCCGGGTTCCGCCGTCAGCGAATGCTGGGTAGCGGCGTGCCGCACCGCGGAGTGCACGATGGCTTCGTCACACGCAACCACAAAGATCGGCGGGTTCGACTCGGGAACGGACTCGAAGGTCTTCAGCGTCTGCAGCGCCTCAAGCACTTCATCAGGTCCCAACCGATCGATGTCATCGACCACGATGATCAGCTGCTTGTCGACGACGCCGACCAGATCGGCGAATGCCCGCTCGAACTCATCGGCGGCCTCCGCTCGCGGCTCGGCCTCGGTGATATCGGCCGGCTTCACCGAGTCGGTGAGCCACCGCTGGATCGCCGGAAGCACCACCGACGACACTGCTGCGAATGCGAGCGCCACGACGCTCAGGACGGCCCACGTCGTCACCAGAGGCCATTTCCAGACTGACCCATCGACGTCTGCGAGCCAGGCGATCGCCACCCCGACCAGGTACGTCAGGACGAGGACAGTGCTCAGCACAGCGACGATTCTTCGCCACGGCAATTTGGCCAGGCCGATCTCCGCAGGGTCGATTCGGACAACCTGTTTCGACTGCCTGAGTGGCAGGAGCTTCTCTTCTACAGCGTCGCGATCGATACCGGCGTCAATCAGCCCCTCAGCCACGGAGTAGATCAAGGCCCGTTGTCGAGCCACGCCTGAGTGCTTCTCTGCCGAGATCCGTACGGTCAACCGCCGCGGATCGCCTGCGAGCCGCTTCTCGAGCATGCGGCCGACCGACGACTTGCCGACTCCGAACGACCCGAGAAGCCCGACCGTCGCCGGTGCGGAGATCGTTCGCACGATGTCGGCCAACTGGTCGGCCACGTCGTTGTGGTCGAAGAGGTCCTCGTCCTTGTCCTGAATGGCGCGATCGGAGACGAACCAGCGTTCTCTGGCCGCGGTGTTCTCTTTCGACGATTGCTCCGATCTCGCCATCCGACCACTATGCCACCGCGCTGTGACACTCCCGGGGGAGTCGAAGCGCGTAGGGTCTGCGAAGACGCCTGCAACCACGTGCGTGCCGCTGCCGAGCCGATCTCACGGATCTGACGTGACCACCGTGTGACCACGGGCCCGTTTCGGCTCGGAACGACGAAACCCCAGGCGGCCCAAAAAAGGCGGGCCCGACCTGGGGTTTCTGTGTGTACGCCCCCTGGGACTTGAACCCAGAACCTGCGGATTAAGAGTCCGATGCTCTGCCAATTGAGCTAGAGGCGCGTGTTGGTGCGGCATGCCATCGTAGCGGGATGTGACGAGAACCACGCTGCGGATTCGGCGGGGGTTGTCGTATTGTCGACCCGCGGCGATTTGCTGCACACCGGCTCGGCGGATGAGCCACAGGCGACATGGCAGGGAACCCCAAGACGCACTACGCGCGTCACGACGATCTTCACATCGCGTACCAGACGGTCGGGCAGGGCCCGATCGACATCGTCGTCGCGCCCGGGTTCATCTCGCACCTGGACCTGAACTGGACCATGCCGTCCTACGTGGACTTCGTGAAGGACCTGTCGCGGTTCGGCCGGGTGATCCTGTTCGACAAGCGGGGGACGGGCCTGTCCGACGTGTCCTTCGACGCGGCGGACTTCGAGGCTCGCATGCAGGACATCGAGGTGGTCATGGACGCGGCCGGCGCCGGTGACGCCGTGCTGTTCGGCATGTCCGAGGGCGGGCCGCTGGCATCGCTGTTCGCGGCCACGCACCCCGATCGGGTCCGCCAGCTCATTCTGTACGGGACGTTCCCCGCCGGCTCGTTCATCGAGGACGACACGATGGCCCGCTTCGAGCACGCGGTGGACCACTGGGGCGACGGCGAGACGGCCGGCATCTTCCTGGCGGGGTCCGATGGCCCGGTCGTGCGCCGGTTCACCGGCCTCTTCGAACGAGCCGCGGCCAGCCCCGGCGTCGCCCGGGCACTGCTGCGCTCGATCAAGGCGTGCGAC
Source organism: Acidimicrobiales bacterium (assembly GCA_965262315.1). Taxonomy (GTDB): domain Bacteria; phylum Actinomycetota; class Acidimicrobiia; order Acidimicrobiales; family UBA8592; genus JBCCFK01. Next base: position 8,431 of record CBDHFJ010000013.1, on the reverse strand, counting down.
GTGACGTCGATCCTGCCGGACCTGCACGTGCCGACGCTGGTGGTCAACCGCCTCCAGGACCCGTTCGCCCTGCCGGATTGGTCGAAGGCCATCGCCGCGGCCGTGCCCGATGCGCGCCATCTCGAGCTGTCGGGCAGCGATCACATGCCGTGGATGGGCGACCGCGACCCGATCATCAAGGCGATCGGCGAGTTCCTGACGGGCGACGAGGTGATCGACCTGGCCACGCCGAAGACGTTGGCCACGGTCCTGTTCACCGACATCGTCGACTCCACTGTCGAGCTGGCTCGTCGAGGCGACGAGGACTGGGCCCGGCTCATGCAGGACCACTCCGACGTGTGCCGTCGGGCGTTCGACGCAGCGGGAGGGTGGGCCGTCAAGAGCACCGGGGATGGCTTCATGGCCTGCTTCGACACCCCGGATCGCGGCGTTCGCTGCGCCCAGGAACTGCATCAGACGGTCGGCGAGATCGGACTCCAACTGCGAGCGGGGCTACACACCGGTGAGGTGGAGCGGGTCGATGTGCACGACGTGGCCGGAATGACCGTGAACACGGCCGCCCGCATCTCCGGTCTGGCCGACGCCGGCCAGACCTATGCGTCACGGCTCCTGGCCGACCTGTTGGTCGGCTCCCGACACCTGGTCAGCAACCTGGGCTTCTACGAGCTCAAGGGCATTCCGGGTGCCGTCGAGCTGGTCTCGATCAACGACGTCCCGGCCGATATCGACCTCACCGATCCCGACAAGACCCTCTCGGCGTTCGACGACATCACGCTGCGACTGGCCCGGCGAGCGCCAGGCTTCATGCGCCGCGTCGCGTCGCTGGCAGGAGCCTGAGCCGCGCCGTGTCAGCTCGCTGACAGACGCGAATCGAGATCGGCCCCGGCCAGGCCGAGGTCTGGGTCCTGGCCGGCATCGTGCCCTGAACCGTTCGGTGACGCGACGAAGGGAGCGCCTGAGGCGCTCCCTTCCGGTGGGGTGACCGACGGGACTTGAACCCGCGACCACCGCGACCACAACGCGGGGCTCTACCAACTGAGCTACGGCCACCACGACCTGCCGAAGCAGGGCGAGCGACCATCTTACGGGATGCGGCCCTCCATGGGACAACCAGTATCGGCGGCCCCCACCGTTCACCGAAACATGCCCTTCGTCGGCCGCGGCGGTCCGTAGAGTGCAGCGGTGACCGCCACCGTGACCACCGACCGCCAGCCCAGCGTGTGGCTGTTCGTGGCGTTCACCGGCGTGGTCTTCGGCTCCGGCGGCCTGCTGGCCAAGGGCCTGGTCGATGACGGCGTCGACCCGTTCACCGTCACCTGGCTGCCGTTCCTGGCCGGCGGGATCCTCGGCCTGATCGTGGCCATCGCCCGCTCGCACCTGCAACGCGACGCAATGGTGCCGGCGGTGCTCCTCGGGCTGACCGCGTCGGCCGGACCGGCGCTGCTCTTCAATCTCGGCTTCGAGCGCATGTCGGCGGGCGTGGTCACCCTGCTGATCTCGCTGGGCCCCGTGTTCACCGCGGTCGGGGCCCACTTCGTCTACGAGGACGAGCGCTTCAACCGCATCAAGGCGCTGGGGCTCATCCTGGCGCTGGTCGGGGTGGCGATCCTGGGTCTCGGTGGGGCCGATGCCGACGCCACCGCGGGCGCGCTCGCCATCGTCCTGGCCGGGTCGCTGCTGGCCGGGGGAGCGGCGGTCATCGCTCGCCGATTCGCCACCCGGCACGGGGCCACCGCGCTGATCGCACCCCAGCTGACGGTGGCCGGTGTGGTCGCCCTGGTGCTCGCCGCGCCGGCGGGCCGCGACATCGTGCCCGACGGCGGGTTCGAGGCCTGGCACATCCCGACCATGCTGGCGTTCGGGGTCACCACCTATCTCGGCTTCTTCTCGATGATGAAGGCCAACGAGGTCGGGACCACCGGCCAGGTGTCGGTCATCGGTTACTGCGTGCCGTTGTTCGGGGTGATCGGCGGTGTGTTGGTCTTCGGCGACGCGGTGACCGCCGCGCTCATCATCGGAGGCCTGCTGATCCTGGTCTCGGTGACCTTGATCGGAATGGGCTCGGGTCGCCGCTGAGGCTCAGTCGCCCGAGCCGCCACCGAGCAGCGTGCGCACCTCGGCGATGACGCCCAGCTCGGTGTCGCGATCGGGACCGCACGGCGTCAGGTTGATGACCGAGGCACCGGCCCGCACGTACGGGGCGAGGAACTCCGCGATGTGTTGTGCAGTGCCGAACGGCGTGTAGCGCTCGAACAGCTCGAAGCCGAGCTTGTAGAAGCTCTGCATGCCGTCGGCGACGTACTGTCGGGCCTCGTTGCGGTCCGATCCCACACCGACCCACACCTGGAGGCCGTGCTGCCATGCCGGCCCGCGTTCTGCGCCGATCTCCTCGACCCGGGTGACCCCTTCCTTGAAGCGCCGAGCCGAGCACCAGGCGGCGATCCAGCCGTCGCCCAGCCGTCCGGCGCGATCCAAGGCGGCGTCGCTGCGGCCACCCACCACGAACGGCACCGCCGGGTCCGGGACCGGGCGGATCCTGCCCTGGCGGAAGCGGTAGAACTCGCCGTCGCCGTCGACGGTGTGGCCCGCCAACAACGCTCGGGTCAGATACATGGCTGCGTCCGTGCGCCGGCCTCGGGTGGCCGGATCGACCTCGACCACCTCGATCTCGTGACGGTCCTCGCCGCCCACACCCACCCCGATCGTGACCCGCCCAGGGGCGGTCTGGGCCAGCGTGGAGATCTGCCGTGCCGCGACCATCGGGTGGCGCAGCGCCAGGAGGTACACGCCGAGGTACACGTCGAGGCGGGGTTCCATGGCCGCCAGGGCGGCCAACGCGACCGGCCCGTCGAGACCGCTGCCGTCGATGAAGCTGATGTGATCGGCTGTGAACAGGTGATCGATTCCGGCGTCGACGATGGCCGACAGCCGCTCTCGCTGCTCCTCGGCCTCGAGGTCCCAGAGGTCCCACGGGGTGGAGAGCCCGACACGCAACGCCATGCCCGCAGTCTGGCCGCGGGACCGGGTCGAGTGCGAACTCCGAACCGACTCCGGGCCGCCCACCCGGCCTTCGTCGCCGAGCCACCGGCGTGGCGGCGGTGTGCGGTCGGATCGCCTGGGGCGCTTGCCACCTCTGAGGTCACTGCCGGCGGCGGGCTCGTTCCGTTCCGGGATCACCGGATGGTCCGGCCACTGGGATGCCATCGAGCTGACGAGGGTCGAACTCGCACCCCAGTGCGGCGGCATCCCCGTAGCCTGGTGTGCCGGCCCCCGTAGCTCAGCTGGATAGAGCAGGGAACTTCTAATTCTCAGGTCGCAGGTTCGACTCCTGCCGGGGGCGCAAAGGGCGGTGCGGAGAGCGGACCTGACCGAAACGCGCGGTGACGCCCCTGGGTGGCACCGCACGATGGCCCAGGGCTCGCCGCCGATGTGTCCACCGACCCGAGGCTGTCGGCACCAGGGCCCGGCCGCCACGCGGGTCGCTCCAGCAGCACCGCTGCGTAAGATCGGCCCATGCCGACAGAGCCGCCGGGGATGCCGCCGCATCGGCACGTGCGTGACGAGCGCAAGCCGGTCGAAGTGCTGATCTTTCGGGTCGATCCGGCCGACGTCGAGCACTTCCTCGAGGTGGACCACCAGGTGTGGACGCTGGGGGAGGCGGTCTCGTTGGAGACCGCCACCTTGCCGTTCCTCGCCAAGGAGGTCTGGCTCAACGATGCCCGACCCGGGGAGATCACGATCGTGTTCGTGTGGCCCGACCAGGCGACCTGGGATGCCGTCGGCGACCAGGAGATCCAGGACCGCCTCGTCCGCGAGTTCGACGAGCGCTTCGGGCGGCCGTACGAGCTGGTCCGCGAGGTCCACGTGGAGGAGAGCTTCGGCATCCACCGGTGGAGCCGGTTCGAACGATCGGAGTGATCCGGCCGGCGGTACTGTCGGCGCCATGCCAGTGAAGACCGAGCGCCACGGCGGCGTCACCGTGATCCAGCTCGACCGCGACGAGAAGCGCAACGCGATCAACGCCGAGATGACCGAGTCGATCGACGCCGCCCTGAACGCCGCCGAGGACGACCCCGCCGTCCGAGCCGCGGTCATCGCCGGCGGCCCGACGGTCTTCTGCGCCGGCACCGACATCGCCGAGGGCTCCGGCACGCCAACCGAGCGGGGCGGCGAGTACGGCATCATCCGCCGTCGATCACCCAAGCCGATCATCGCCGCGGTCGAGGGGTCGGCGTTCGGCGGCGGGTTCGAGATCGCCCTCTCCTGTCACCTGATCGTCGCCTCGTCGACCGCGACGTTCGGGCTGCCCGAGGTCCGGCGAGGACTCGTCGCCACCAGCGCCGGGCTCTTCCGCGCCCCGCGGGCGCTGCCCCTCAACGTCGCCCGCGAGATGCTCCTCACGGGCGATCCGGTCTCGGCCGACCGGCTGGAACGAGTCGGCGTCGTCAACCAGGTCGTCGAGCCCGGCGGTGCGGTCGCGGCGGCGATCGCGCTGGCCGAACGCATGGCGCTCAACGCCCCGACCTCGATCCGGGCAACGCTCACCGCCCTCGACGCCATCGCCGACGACGAGCCCGGCTGGGCCGCCACCGAGGTCGCGGCGGCGACCATCCTCGCCAGCGAGGACCGCAAGGAGGGCCTGGCCGCCTTCTTCGAACGACGCCCACCGGAGTGGCCAGGTCGCTGAGCCACGGGGCAAGAGAGCCCGCAACCGTCAGGACCGGGCCATCCGTGCCGATGGCCCTTCATGACGTCCGGGACCACGTCTGGATCTGTACCGTCTGGCTCCATGGGAGAGCCCACCTCCCGCCGGGACCACCACGCGGCCTCGATGCCCTACATCGGCGGCCTCGACGGTGTTCGCGCGCTCGCGATCGTGGCGGTCCTGCTGTATCACGCGGAGTTCGCGTGGATCCCCGGCGGCTTCCTGGGCGTCGAGGTCTTCTTCGTCGTCTCGGGCTTCCTGATCACGTCGTTGCTGCTCGCCGAACACGCGAGGAGCGGGCGCATCGACCTGCGTTCCTTCTGGATCCGTCGAGCCAGACGACTCCTTCCGGCACTCGGCCTCTTCCTGGCCGGCAGCTACGCCATGGCGGTCGTCCTTGCCGACGACGTGGTCGATCAGTGGCGTGAGGAAGCGCTGGCGGCCACCTTCTACGTGGCCAACTGGTTCGGCATCGCCAACGACATCTCCTACGCGGAAGGCTTCGGCCGCAAGAGCTTCCTGCATCACCTGTGGTCGCTTGCCGTCGAGGAGCAGTTCTATCTCCTCTGGCCGCTGGCCGTGTGGGGCGGCCTCCGGTTGCTCGGGCGACGGGGCACCCTGGTGGCCACGGTCGGCCTGATCGCCGGATCCGCCGCCCTCACCTGGCTGCTCTACGAACCGCTCACCGACCCCACCCGCGTCTACTACGGCACCGACACCCGCGCCGCCGGCCTGCTGATCGGCGCAGCGCTGGCCTTCGTGTGGCGGCCTTGGGCCTGGCGGACCCGACGCCCGCTCGCACGCCGCTCGATCGCCACGGCCACCTCGGTGTCGGGCGTCGCCGCGCTGGCCGTTCTGGTGTGGGCGATGGGCCGCTACGACCTCGCCGTGGCCACCGCAGAACCGCTCTTCCCCGGCGGGCTCCTGATCACCGCCTGGGCCACCGCGGTCGTCATCGCTGCGGTCGCCGTGCCCTCGAGCCCGCTCGGTGCGCTCATGTCGCTGCAGCCATTCCGCTGGATCGGCACCCGGTCCTACGGCCTGTACCTGTGGCATTGGCCGATCTTCCAGGTGACCCGACCCCGGGTCGACGTCGACCTCGGCCAGTGGGAGACGCTCGCGTTGCGTCTCGTCCTCACCGTCGTGGTCACCGAGGTGAGCTACCGACTGGTGGAGACCCCGATCCGTCGCCACGGGGTGTGGGGTGCGCTGCGGCGGGATCCGCTCACCTCGCTGGCTCGAGGCATCGTGGCCGCGCCAGTGGTCGCACTCGTGGTGATCGGCGCCGTCACCCAGGCTCAGAGCTCGCTGCCACAGCGCGGCAGCGAGGAAGCCATCGTGGTCACCACCGGGGTCCTCACCGATGTCCGGCCCGCCACCGCGACCACCACCGACATCGCCGACGAACCGGCAGCCACGCCCACCCCGCTGCCCACCGTCGCCCCGACACCGAGCCCGACCGTTGCGGCCGTTGCGCCGGTCGAGTCCGCGGCCTCATCGACCCCGTACGAGCCCTACGCCGACGTGGTGGCGCCGACACCCACCCCCACACCGGTGCCGACGCCCGAACCCACGCCCCGGTACGAGAACGTGACCTTCTTCGGTGACTCGGTCATGGAGGGGGCAGCCCAGGACCTGCTCGCCATCGCCCCTGAAGCCGAGATCGACACCGAGGTCGGCCGGCAATGGTTCGAGACGCCCGATCTGATCGAGGAGCGACGCGGCGAGGATGGTCTCGGCGACGCAGTCGTCGTCCATCTCGGCAACAACGGTCCCATCAACGAAGAGCTCTTCGACGAGATGATGCAGCCGCTGGCCGAGGTCGAGCTCGTGGTCTTCGTCACCGTGCGGGTGCCGCTCCGCTGGGAAGAGACCGTCAACGACGAGATCGCCGCAGGCGTCGAGCGTTACGACAACGCCGTGATGGTCGACTGGTTCCAGCGCAGCAACGACCGGCCGAAGTTCTTCGCGTCCGACGGCGTGCACCTGGGCACGAAGGGCCGCAGGGCGTACGCCAGGCTCATCGGCCGGGTCCTCGGGCTGGTCGAACCTGCGGGAGCGGCCGAGGCGGCCGCAGACCCACCGCCCCCAGAGCCGACGCCTCACGCGGCTGACGAGGTCGAGGATCCCGCGCCGCCCCCGGCGCCGATGGGTCAGCCGACCAGGACCCCGGCGGGGAGTGAGGCGAGCACCCGCTGAGCGGACTCGCCGGGGTTGACGGTGCCGTCGACCACCACGTCGGCGTGGTCGATCGAGGGCTGCACGAACTCGCCGTACATCGGGCGAACGGTGCGCTCGATCTGCTCGAGCGCCTGGTCACGAGTGCGTCCACGCTCTGCGACGTCGCGAGAGAGCCGGCGTTCGGTTCGCAGGGCGTCGTTCACGTCCACGAACACCCGCAGATCGAGGAGGTCGCAGACCTCGGGGAACACGAAGAGCAGGATGCCGTCCACGATCACCATGGGCTGGGGCTCGATGACGTCGACGTCGCGGCTGCGGGTGTGGGTGGCGAAGTCGTACACCGGCGCCGCGAGCTGGCGGCCCGATCGAATGGTGGCCAGGTCGGCGACGAACTGTTCGACGTCGAGGCTGTTGGGGTGGTCGTAGTTGACGCGGGCCCGTTCCTCGGGCGTGCGGTCGCGCTGGTCCCGGTAATAGCTGTCGAACGCCAGGCGTGCACAGGGCACAGGAGCCGCACCGGCCACCGCGTGAGCCAGGGTCGTCTTCCCGGATCCACTGCCCCCTGCGATACCAATCACGACCGGCTGCACGGGGGATCAGCCTACTCACCGTGGCGCCGGTTCCGCCGCATTCTGGGCTGAAGAGCCCGGTGTCAGTCGGCGATCGACGGCAGGCCTGGACTCAGGGACGGCGCGAGCTCGTCGCCGGTGACCCCTGCGGTGGCGCTGACGGTGATGGCGAGGGCGGCCGCACATGCCAACAGGGCGCCCACTGCCCGGCGGCGTTCGCTTCGCTGACGCTCGGTGAACATGGGTCCCAATCGGCCGGGACGCAACGGAGTTGACACCCTCACCGTCGAAGCAGCGGCCGCGCGAGTGCGCCTGTCCGCTGAACTCCCTAGCGTCGGGGCGTGGTCGGACGAGTGGACGTGGGCAGCCCCATGTGGGCCGACCGCCGATGGGTGGGGACGCTCTTCCCGAACTCCACTCGCCCGGGCGAGGAGCTCGCGGCCTATGCGACCTGGTGCACTGCGGTCGAGGGCAACACCACCTTCTACGCGCTTCCCGACGCGGCGTCGGTGGCCCGGTGGAGGGAACAGACGCCCGACGACTTCCGGTTCTGTTTCAAGCTCCCCCGAGCGGTCACCCACGACCGCCGGCTCCGCAACGCCGAGGGCGAGGTGCGCGAGTTCCTCGGACGTCTCGGGACCCTTGGGGTCGAGGCTCGGACCCACCTGGATCCAGCTCCCGCCGTCGTTCGGGCCCGAGGATCTGCCGGTGCTCGACGGCTTCCTGGGCGAGATGCCCGCCGACTGGACCTGGGGCGTCGAGGTCCGCAACCGAGCCTTCGAGGCCGACGGCAGCCGCCGAGCGCGAGCTCAACGATCTGCTGCATCGGCGGGGCGTCGAGCGGGTCCTCATCGACACCAGGGCCGTGTTCGCCGGCCCTCGGGAGACCCCGGCCGAGATCGAGGCGTTCGAACGCAAGCCTCGTCTGCGTGTCCGTCCCGTCGCGCTCGGGCCGACGCCGGTCGTCCGCTTCATC
>CBDHFJ010000012.1:0-17576 GCA_965262315.1 Acidimicrobiales bacterium | reverse complement strand
GAAGACGCAGCGAACCCCAGGCCACCGGCCTGGGGTTTCGTCGTTGCGAGCCGAAACGGGCGCTTGCGTCACATCGTCCACGTCCTTGCCGTTGCGATCGAGCCCGCAGCATCGCTCGAGCGGGTTGAGCCAACGTTCGCGACCACATCGCCTCGAGCCAGGGGGGCTCGAGTCAAGCGTGGTGACGCGGATGACCTGAACGGTGATCAGCTGAGAATCGTGGCGCACCGCTCACATCTGTCGGTGACGAGGTCGACGAGTCGCTGCGGGAGGTCGGACTCCAGGTCCGCGACGCCGGCGTCCGCAGCGGCGCTCTCGACGGCGGCGGGCAGGCGCTCGGCCAGGTCGACGACGCGCTGGACCAGGCGGTCCGTGTCGAGCTTGAGGTCTCGGGCGGCGTGCTCCCATGCCGAGCGGCGGTCGGTGCGTCGGAGCTTGTAGTCGTCGCCGGTCTTCATGGCCAGCTTGACCTTGTAGCCGTCGCTGTCGTCGTAGGGCAGATACGAGGCGATGTCGTAGAGCGGAGCGAGGCGGATCTGCGTTCCCGCCAGCAGCAGGCCATGGTTCTTGGCGTGAGCATCGGTGCCGACGATCAGCCAGTTGAGCGCCAGCGCGTCGGCGAAACGCCACACATCGGTCTCGGCATCCATCCCAGGAATGGCGGTCCTGATCAGTTCGGCGATCTGGGCAGGAGTCGGGCCTCCGTCTGACTGGTACTTGCGCGCCGGCGGGACCGAGAGCGCCTGGCAGAGATCCTCCTGGTGCACACGGACGAGGTTGCCGCCGCGGGTTGCACGATCGAAGCGCTCGACCACGATCGCCGTTTCGTCCTCGAACGCTTCGATCTTCGTGGCTGCGGCCGGAAGACCGAGCGCCCTGGCCGCGGACAAACAGATGTGCTCGTTGAGGTCCTGCGCCTCGAAGCCCGGCACCGCCGGCTTGAGAATGTGGGTCGTCGGCACTGAGCCAGAGGGGACGCCCCAACCTCCGTCTGCGCGGTGCAGCGCCGTCTTCGCTTGGGCTCCGCCGAGACTGAACTGGCCGGTGAAGCCGGGTCCCAACCAGCTGGTCGAGTCGGCTCGCAGGGTCCGCAGGCGCGCCGCCACCTCAGCTTCGTCGATCCACTGGACGTCACCGGGTCGAGCGACCAGATCATCCAGGTCGTCCGGCGGACAGAACTGGACTGCGCCTGCGCAGTCATGGCCCACCTGGGTCCCCAACAGCGCATACGGCGACGAGACGGACACGCCGAAGTCGCGCCCCCACCGGCTCAGGACATCCGCGTTGTCGGGCAACAGGCCCCACAGCCATGGCGTGACGAGGGCATCGCCGTGGCTGCTGTTGCCGGGCGGCATCGAGACGGACAAGAGCGTTGCGTCCGGGTCGTTGGAGTACGTGTCATCGAAGTGGAGTCGCAGGGCGCCGCTGCCGAGGCGTTCCACCTCGCCGATCGGTCGCCCTTCGAGAACCACGATCAGGGCGTCCGCCGCCATCAGGTGTCTTCTCCGAGGATCTGGCCGAGATTGATGCCGGAAGCATCTGTGGTTGGCGACGGGACGAAGGTGATGGCGAGATCGAGCGCGCTCAACACCGACAGCGCTCGGCCCAGCTCGACTGTGCGTTTGCCGGTCTCGAGTTCGGACAACCAGGGTCGACCTACTCCCGCTCTGGCCGCCAGCTCCGTCTGCGACAGCCCCTGGGTCGTGCGAGCGCGACGGACGGCGGACCCGAACGCCCGCGTTGTCTGGATTGGCCGCATGGGGACCTCCTGGCTTTGTGTCGGTGGACGGTGACGAGAGAATCTTGTCGCCGTACGGAGACACTGTACTGCTGTCGCCGTTCGACGACAACGTACTTCTGTCGCTGAACGGCGACACCCTGGCCACGCCTTACGCAATCCGTCGTGGTCACGAGGTGGTGGTCACAGGAGGTCCGCGACGGCTCCGGAACCGCCGTCCGCCGCTCCTCGATCCGCAAGTTCTGGGTTCAAGTCCCAGGGGGCGTACACACCGAAACCCCAGAGAAGTACGCAGCGAAACTCCAGGTCACGCCACGATCTTCGGGTCGCCTGGGGTTTCGTCGTGCTCAAGCCCGGCGCAGCGCCCGGCCAGGGCGGGCGCCGGTGATCTCGCCGTCGGCGGCGACGGCGGTGCCGTTGGCCCACACACCGTGGATCCCGTCGGGGACGGTGGTCGGGTCCATGTAGGTGCCGGAGTCGCCGATGGTGTCGGGATCGAACAGGACCAGGTCCGCGTAGGCGCCCTCGCGGATGACCCCGCGGTCGGTCAGTCCGAACCGCTCCGCTGGCATCCCCGTCATGCGATGCACGGCCTCCTCGATCCCGAAGATGCCCAGTTCGCGGCTGTAGTGGCCGAGGACCCGCGGGTAGGTGTGATGCAGCCGGGGGTGCGGGCGGTCGCCCAAGGGGATGCCATCGCTGCCGGTCATCACAACCGGGTGCGCCATGACCGTGCGGACGTCGGCCTCGTCCATCGTGTCCAGGACCACGATGCAGGCCCGGCCCTCGGCGTCGACGACGCGGTCGGCCATCTCGCGGTCCGACACCCCGGCCTCGGCTGCGAGCTCGGCGAGCGTCCGGCCCTCCCAGACGCGATTGCGGGGCGCAGCCGCGATGAGCAGCTGGGCCCCGGTCAGGCTGCCGAACGCGGAGTCGCCGTCCATCGCCCCCTGCCTGAGCACCTGTTCGAGAAGGGTGCTGCCGCGCGTGTAGGGGTACTGGTCGGCCATGACGTCCACGCCACGGGCGCGTGCGGCGTCGATGCGCTCCAGCGCCGGTACCACAGCACCCCAGTTGCGTCTGCCGGCGGCCTTCAGGTGCGAGATCTGGAGCCGTACGCCTGTGGTCTCGGCGACACCGATGGCCTCGTCGACCGACTCGAGGAGCTGCTCACCCTCGTTGCGCATGTGGGTGGTGTAGATCGCACCGGCGTCCGCGACGAGCTCGTTGAGGTGCGCCAGTTCGTCCGCGTCGGCGTAGCGGCCGGGCTCGTAGGCCAGGCCTGACGACATCCCGACCGCGCCGTCGGCGAGCGCCGACTCGAGCAGGTCGCGCATCGCCGCCAGCTCCGTGTCGTCGGCGCGCCGATCGGTTCGCAGGCCCATGACCGAGGCTCGGATGGTCCCGTGGCCGACGAGGGCCGCGACGTTCACTGCGGCGGGCGACTCGTCCAGCGCGTCGAAGTAGTCGGCCACCCGGTCGAAGGAGGCCATCGGGTCGTGGTCGGCCAGCGGCGCGATCGAGGTGCCGCAATTGCCGACAACCACCGAGGTGACGCCCTGCAGGGTCTTGCAGCCGTGGTCCGGGTTGGTGAGCACCGCAGTGTCGTCGTGGGTGTGCACATCGATGAAGCCCGGTGTCAGCGCAAGACCACTGCCGTCGATGGTCGGATCGGCGATCGACCCCGCCTGGCGGACAGCGGTGATGCGGTCGCCAGTCACCTCGACATCGGCCACGACCGACGCCGCCGCCGTCCCGTCGATCACCCGCACGTTGCCGATCACGAATCCGTCAGCCATCCCTCGAGTCTCGGTGGTGTGCGGGGGTCGGACAAGTCCGCCTGGGCAGGCCTGCGTCGCTCCTGCCTGGCACCGCAGCTCGTCGCTCGAAGCCGGCGGCCACTGCGCGGCCAGGGCTCTACCGTCTTGCGCATGCAGACCGACCGCCTCCGCCTGCGCCCATGGACCGTCGACGATGCCGAGCGCCTGTTCGACATCCGACGGCGGCCCGAGATCACCGAGTGGCTCGCCGACCCCGACCCGTGGACCGAGCCGACGCAGGCCGTCGAGACCATCGAGGGGTGGAACCGGACCATCGCCGATGACCCACCCTGCGGATCGTGGGCCATCGAGCCGGCCGACGGTTCGCCGCTGGCGGGGTACGTGTCGCTCCACCGACTGCCGGATCGGCCAGATCGACATCGGTTGGTCCCTGCACCCGGACGCCACGGGACGCGGCCTGGCGACCGAGGCGGCCGCGCTGCTGCTGGATCGAGCTCGGTCTGCTGGGGTCCCGAAGGTGTACGCCGTGATGTGGCCGGAGAATCTCGCCTCGGCGGCAGTCGCGTCCTCGATCGGCATGGCCGACCTCGGGGTCGTCGCCGACCCCTGGTACGGCACCGAGCAGGACCCCGACTCGCGCATCTTCGTGTGGCCCCCATCCGCAAGCCCGGACCTGTAACGGTCTCAGAGACCGTTACAGGTCCTTCACGTTGCGTGGCCAGCTGTCCACAAACCTGCGGCGGGCCGGCTTCGGGTGGTCGCGGAGGGTGGTGCAACCTGTAACGGTCTCAGAGACCGTTACAGGTTCCTGGGCGTCCATCGGGCGAGTGCGCGCCTGATTCCGGGGCTACTGGTGACGGACCAGGCGGGCGAGTTCGGTGTCGAGGTCGAGGGGCGGGGGCGCGCCGATGTCGATGCGGAGTCCGGCGAACGATGCGGGTGCTGCGAACGGCGGCTCGTAGTCGTCGCACACCGGAAACGGACGGCCGTACCCGGTGGTGATGAACGCACCGTCAGGCGCGAAGGCTGCCGGCCAGATCGCAAGGTGTGCCGATGCCACCGCGATGCCGTCTGCCCGCAGCGACAGGTCGAACCCGCCGCGATCCGAGGGCACGGCGTCGGCCGACAGGACCCGCGTGTTCGGCGGCACCGCTCCCCTGGCTCGGAACTCGTGGCCTGCGTGGTTCAGCACCCACAACGCCTCACCGTCCAGCAACACGAATGCCCAGCCGCAGATCCAGTCGCCCTGTTCCGCCAACACGCCGGACCCACCTGCGCCGATCCCGTCGGGGAACGAGGCCACCATGCGGAAGCCGCCCAGCAGCAGCGGACCGTTGGACTCGTGGATCTTGTCGCCGGGCCGCAGTTCGTAGGTCGCCCGGAAGGCCGCCCACGGCAAGTGGATCTGCATGATCCGCCCCTCTCGGCTGTCGTCGATCGGCAGCACCTGGTTCTCGCGAGCCAACGCCATCCACCGGTCTCTGAGCTCGGCCACTTTGTCGGGTCGCTCCGCGGCGAGGTCATGGGATTCGGTCGGGTCGACGCGGGTGTCGAACAGCTCCCACTCGTCGTCGTCGAAATCGTGGGAGCCGATCAGGTGCTCACGCTCCGCCGCTGCGAGCTGGTTGACGTGGTTCGTCACCGCCTTCCATCCGTCGGCATAGATCGCTCGACTCCCCCACAGCTCGTAGTACTGCTCGGTGCGCGGGGCGGGCGCGGACGCCTCCTCGAGGGTCGATCGCAGCGAGGTGCCGTCCAGGCTGAGCTGGGGCACCCCGCCCAGCTCGGTCGGCGGTTCGACCCCCGCCAGGTCGAGGATCGTCGGCATCAGATCGGTCACGTGGCAGTACTGGGACCGCACCGTGCCCGCGCGGTCACCCGCGTCGGGCCAGGCCACGATCATGGGATCCCGGACCCCACCTTCGAACGTGTACCGCTTCCACCGCCGGAAGGGCGTGTTGCCCGCATGGGCCCATCCCCACGGGTAGTGCCCCGACGACCGGAACCCGCCCAGGTCGCCCAGGTGCGCCATCTCCTGGTCCAGGTCGTCGGGCAGGTCCGAGATGTAGTGCCGCAGCTGGTTCCAGGTTCCGTTCGGGCCACCCTCGCCGGAACAGCCGTTGTCCGACAGGAACACGAACACCGTGTCGTCGCTCATCCCCTGCCGATCGAGCTCGTCCAGCACTCGACCGACGTGGTGATCGGCGTGGGAGAGGAACCCGGCGAACACCTCCATCATCCGCGAATAGAGGCGTCGTCGATCGGGATCGATCGCGGCCCAGGCTTCGATCCACGGCGGCCGCTCGGACAGCTCGGTCCCCTCGGGCATGATGCCCAGCTCGATCTGTCTCCTCAGCGAGCGCTCACGCCAGTCGTCCCAGCCAGCATCGAAGCGGCCGCGATAGCGGTCGATCCACTCGGGAGGTGCCTGGTGCGGTGCATGGGGCGAGGCGGTGGCGTACCAGAGGAAGAACGGCCGGTCGGGGCTGTGGAGCCGGTGATCCCGGATCTGGGCGATCGCCTCGTCGGCCAGGTCGCGATCGAGGTGATAGCCCTCCTCGGGTGAGGCCGGGGGCTCGATGTGGGTCTGGTCCCGGATGAGGTTCGGCGTCCACATGTTGGTCTCGCCGTTCAGGAAGCCGTAGTAGCGGTCGAAGCCCAGCCCGGTGGGCCACATGTCGTAGGGCCCGTTGGCCCGCTGGTCCCGCCCGACCAGGTGCCACTTCCCGATGCACGACGTGGCCCAGCCCTGCGCGGACAGGATCTGCGCGAGCGTGCCCGCACCCTGCGGAAACCGGCCGGTGTAGCCGGGGTACGGGGTCGGCAGGTCGGGCAGCATGCCCATGCCCACCCGATGGTGGTTGCGGCCGGTCAGCAGGCATGCCCGTGTGGGCGAGCACATGGCCGTGGTGTGGAAGTTGGTGAAGCGGACGCCGCGGGACGCGAGTCGATCGAGGTTCGGGGTGTCGAGGTCCGAGCCGTAGCACCCCAGCTGGGCGAAGCCCAGATCGTCGAGCACGATCACCACGACGTTGGGGGCGTCGGGTGCGTACGGGCGTGGGTGGACCGGCGGTGTCGCGTCGGCCAGCTTCAGCGGGTAGTCGTCAGCCACGCCCGGTTTCTACCAGGTGCGGCCGAGACCTCAGGCGAGGCCGACCGAGCGCTTGGCCAGTCGGGCCTCGAACTTCTCGGCCTGGACTCGGTGAGCTCGTCCTGGATGGCCATGAGCCGTTCCTGCGCCTTGGCGCCGATGGCGGTCAGTCCGGTCAGCGAGTCCACGTTCCAGTGGCGCAGCAGCGGCGACACCACGTTCTCCAGATGGATCCGCACGTTGTAGACGCCCAGCTTCGCCATCTCGACGGCACGACGTCGGAACTGCGGGATCCCCGTTCCGGGCATCTGGAAGTCGCCCATCACCTTGGCCATCGACTCCAGCGTGGCGTCCGGCGACTGGGCCAGCATGGCGGTGACGACGCCGCGGTAGAAGAGGAAGTGGTGGTTCTCGTCGGCCGCCACCCGGGTCATGATTTCGCGGGCCACGTCGCAGTCGGCCTTCACCCCGGCGTTGCGGTGGCTGATGCGGGTGGCCAGCTCCTGCGCGGCGGTGTAGTTGAACAGATCGATCGCGGTGTCCATGTCGCCCACCCAGCCCTTGCGCACGGTGGCGACGCGGTCGTCCTCGAGCATGTTCGGGTCGCAGTTGCGCGACGTGAGGAGGTAGTTGCGGATGGCGATGGCGTGCTGGCCCTCCTCCGCCGTCCACAGCCGCGACCACTCCGCCAGCGGCGATTCGGGACCGAAGAACACCTGGAACTGGGCGTGGTAGTACGGCAGGTTGTCCTCGGTGAGCAGGTTCAGCACCAGCGCGGTGCGCACCTCGGGCGACAGTGAGGCCTGCTCGGGAGCCCACGGTTCGTCGCGGAAGCTGCGGCCCAGCTCCCACGGCACCACGTCGTGCGCGTACCAGTGTTCACGGCGTTCGAGGTGATCCGCCATCAGG
Source organism: Acidimicrobiales bacterium (assembly GCA_965262315.1). Lineage (GTDB taxonomy): Bacteria > Actinomycetota > Acidimicrobiia > Acidimicrobiales > UBA8592 > JBCCFK01. The sequence continues at coordinate 10,057 of CBDHFJ010000012.1, read as the reverse complement.
CCCCGGATCTCGGGCTCGACGGCTTCGACGAGGGCGATGGCCTCGGCTGGTGACGACACGGTGACTCTCGATTCGGTGGGGCGGCGCGCGACGGCACTGCGCAGGGTACCGCCCCGCGCGCTGCCCGCAGCGGTCATGAGCATGGACGACCTGCGCGCAGACGGCGCCGGACAGTGACCGGGCGGGCTGTTCGTCCCCGGGCGCTGGGCCTCGTCGGGCCGATCCGCATGGCCGGCGCGGACGGTCGGTACCCTGGGAACCTGCATCCATGGGGAGGCCGGCCCCTCGTGTGAGCTCGTAGCGGCAGCGCCGGCCCCTCCCCGGAAGGACTCCAATGTCACCCACGTTCGCCCAGTTGGGCGTGCCCGCTCCGATCGTCGCTGCCCTGTTGCAGCGTGGTATCGAGCATCCCTTCGCCATCCAGGCGGCGACCGTCAAGGACGGCCTCGCCGGCCGCGACGTCTGCGGCCGCGCCCCGACCGGCTCCGGCAAGACGATCGCCTTCGGCATCCCCCTGTCGGCGCGCACACAACACGCCCAGTCGCGGCGCCCCCGCTCGCTCGTCCTCGCCCCCACCCGGGAGCTGGCCGATCAGATCGCCGACGAGATCCGCACGTTCGCGGACCATCTCCGCATCGGCGTGGTGTACGGCGGTGTTGGCTACGGCCCGCAGGTGAACGCGCTCAAGGCTGGCGTGGACCTGCTGGTGGCGTGCCCGGGTCGTCTCGAGGATCTCCTCGGTGACGACAGGCTGTCGCTCGAAGACGTGGACATGGTGGTCATCGACGAGGCCGACCGCATGGCGGACATGGGCTTCCTGCCGGCGGTCAAGCGACTCCTCGACCAGACCAGCCCCGACCGACAGACACTGCTGTTCTCCGCGACGCTCGACGGCGACATCGCCACCCTGACCGAGCGGTACCAGCACGATCCGGTCCGTCACGAGGTCGGTGAGGAGACCCCCGACATCACCCTCGCCGACCACCGTTTCTGGCGCACGGACCGGGCCGACCGGATCGACGTGGCGGCGGCCCTGCTGACCAAGGTGTGGCCGGCCGTGGTGTTCTGCCGGACCCGCCACGGGGCCGACCGACTCGCCAAGCAGCTCGGCAAGCGCGGTGTGAAGGCGGCGCCGATCCATGGCGGCCGCAGCCAGGCACAGCGCACCCGCGCGCTCCGGGATTTCAGCTCGCACCGGGTCGAGGCCCTGGTGGCCACCGACGTCGCGGCCCGCGGCATCCACGTCGACGGCGTCGAACTGGTGCTGCACTTCGACCCGCCCGAGGATCACAAGACCTACATCCACCGCGCTGGCCGGACGGCGCGGGCGGGCAAGGGTGGGATGGTGGTCTCGCTCGTCCAGCCCGACCAGGTCAAAGAGACCCGCAAGACCCAGCGCAAGGCCGGGCTCGACGTCGAGATCACCGAGCCCGACGTGGATGGGCTCGATGCCACGGACCCGCCGGCGCCTGTGGCGGAGCCCGAGCCCAAGCGCGAGCGCGAGACCCAGTCGAAGCAGACACGGTCCCGGCGTGCTGGTGGCGGCAAGCGCCGTGGGCATGCCAAGGGTGACAAGGGCGACCGTCGCCGGTCCGACAGTGGTGACGCGAAGGGTGGACGCTCCGGGGCCAAGCGGCGCTCGGGAGGCCGCTCCTCGGCGAAGGGCGACTCGGATGGGCAGCGCAAGGCCGGCGGGTCGGGCGGTGCCAAATCGGGCGCTGCGTCGAAGCGCTCCGAGAGCAGCGGTGCCCCCAAGCGGGGGCGGAACGGGACGACCAAGCCGCCGCGGGCGGGTGGGCCGAACCGCAAGGCTCGCCGAGCGCATCTCCAGCAGCCGCGCTGACGCGCCCCTGGGCGCCTGCTTCTGCAGGTCGAGGAGGTGGACGTCGGGGTGCCTGCGTGGGCAGGTGGCGGGCCGACGCCTGGGTCAGGGCGTCAACGCCAGCAGGGGCTTGACCACGTCGATGGTCGCGGCGTCGCCATCGAGGTCTGCGGCGTCCAGGAGGTCGTCGACGTCGCCGCGCCCGCACGCGAGCCTGGCGATGACACCGAGGTCGGCGGCGATGGTGGCTGCGGCCCCGTGACCGTCGCCGAAGACGGCCGTGGCCTCGGCCACGGATGGGCCGGTGACCACGAAGGTGAGGCTCGCGTCGAGGTCCGGGGCACGGGCCGGGAGCGCACCGGCCAGGAGTGAAACCACTCGCTCGGCGACGATCGGCCCGGACACGCCGTCGAGCCGCATCGGCCGACCGACTGCACGTCGCATGTCCTGCTCATGGGTCCACAGGTCGAACACCCGGATCGGGAGACCCTGCGACATCGGTCGAGGTGCGCCGAACGGCCCCGCCATGTCGGGGTCGCCCTCCGAGGCGAGGGCGCGGAGGCGATCCAGACGGCGGGGCAACATGCCGGCGAACTCGTCGGCAATGTTCACCATCGGAAGGCCGCGGCGGGCGTGCACAGGGCGCTCCATGTACGCGTCGATGTCGTTCACGACGTGATCGAAGGGCGGCAGCTCCACCTGAGGCACGGGAGCGCCGTCGAGCACCTGCTCGAGGCCGACCATGTGGGCGAGGTGGTCCTGGACCGACCAGCCGGGGCAGTCGGTGGCCCGGGCGGCCTCGGCCTCGCTCAGTGCTCGGGCCAGCGCGATCGAGGCCGCACCAACCTCCTCGAGGGCGTCGATCTGGGCCTGCAGGTCAGCGGCGAGGTCGGTCATGGCGGCACGGTATCCCGCTCGGCCGAGGAGGGACAGGGCGCCGGCGTCCGCCGGCGAGCTGTCGTCGCCGGTCCGCGCCGGTCGTTGACAATACATAACAACATCTTTATGTTTCTATGCATGGCATTGTCCGCAGCGCACGCGGTGGTGGTCGCGAAAGCGATCGGTGACCCGAGCCGCGTCCGCATCCTCGCGATCCTCGATCAGCACGAGCTGACGGTCTCCGAGCTCGTGCTGGTCCTCGGACAGTCGCAACCACGTGTCTCCCGCCACCTCAAGCTGCTCCAGGAGGCCGGGCTCCTCCGCCGCAACGCCGAAGGTCGGGCTGCGTACTTTCGCCTCGATCGCGGCGCCGCCGCAGCACCCGTGGTCCGGTCGCTCCTCGACGCGATCGCCCCCGAGGACGCCGAGCTGGCCACTGATGCCCGTCGGCTCCAGACGATCCGTGACAACCGGGCTCGGAAGGCCGAGTCCTACTTCGAGGACGTGGCGACCAGTTGGGATGCCATTCGGCATCGCCACGTCGCCGAGTCGGCCATCGAGGCCGCGTTGCTCGACAGCCTCGCGACGGCCCAGGTGGCCACGTTGTTGGATCTCGGGACCGGCACGGGCCGGATCCTCGAGATCGCCGGTCCGCACATCGAGGCCGGGCTGGGAATCGACCGCAGCCGAGACATGCTGACGGTCGCCCGCCACAAGCTCGAGGGAGCGGGCCTGCAGCACTGCGAGGTCCGGCAGGGCGACGTGCACAACGTCGCCGTCGCCGACGGCAGCGTCGACATGGCCGTCCTGCACCACGTCCTCCACTTCCTGGACGACCCGGGGCACGCGATCGCCGAAGCGGCTCGCACACTCCGGTCCGGCGGGCGGCTGGTCGTCGTGGACTTCGAGACCCACGCAGAGGAGATGCTTCGGACGGACTACCAGCATCAACGTCTCGGCTTCGACACCGATGAGGTGGATGCGTGGTGTCGCGAGGCTGGGCTGGGGGCCGTGACGGCCACCAGGTTCGTCCCCGAGACCGTCGACGAGAACACCCTCACCGTCGTCCTGTGGACGGCGGTCCAACGATCCGATGCACCATCGACCTACTCCCTGGAGGTGGCCTGACATGGCCCCCGACAACGACCCCCTCGTCCACGGCGTCGACGAGGCCGCCGGCCGCCTCGGTCGCCGGCCCTGGCCTGCGTCGCCGCTGCATCCGGGCATCGACGTGTCATTCGAGTTCTTCCCGCCGGCCACCACTGCCGGCGAGAAGGGACTGGACCGCACGGTGGCCGAGCTCGCTCCCTTCGATCCGCGTTTCGTCTCGGTCACCTACGGTGCCGGCGGCTCCACGCAGGACCGCACCATCGCCACCGTCGAGCGCATCGTGGCCGCGGGGGTGCCCACCGCCGGTCACCTGACCTGCGTCGGCAAGTCCCGGGCACAGGTGGACGAGGTCGTCGATCGCTACCTCGACGCGGGTGTCGAGCACATCGTGGCCCTGCGTGGCGACCCGCCGGAGGGCTCCGACGACGGCCGTCACCCCGATGGGTACCGCGACGCCGCCGAACTGGTGGCGGGTATCCGCCGTCGGTCGGACGTGGAGATCAGCGTCGCCGCCTATCCAGAGGTGCACCCCAGAGCCGCGTCGGCGGACGCCGACCTGGACAACCTCAAGCGCAAGCTCGATGCCGGCGCGAGCCAGGCGATCACCCAGTTCTTCTTCGACGCCGACGTGTTCCTGCGCTTCTTCGAGCGGGCCCGCGCCGCCGGGATCACCGCACCGATCGTGCCGGGAATCATGCCGATCACACACTTCGCCAAGGTCGCGGGATTCGCCGAGCGCTGCGGGGCGGGTGTCCCGGCGTGGCTCCGAGAGCTGTTCGACGGGCTCGACGACGCCCCTGACGTCCGAGCGCTGGTCGCGGCGACCGTGGCGGCCGAGCAGTGCCGGCGCCTCGCCGAGCACGGGATCCGTTCGTTCCACTTCTACACGATGAACAAGCCCGAGCTCACCGCAGGCGTGTGTCGCATCCTGGGCCTGCGCCCGCACGTCGTCGAACGGCCGGCGCTGGCGACCGCGGCTGGGTGACCCGGGCCACAGGGCCCGAATTCCTCACGTCGTCGCGAGGGTCGCCGATCGAGACACGGGCAAGGCATCGGGACGGACGTATGGGACGAGACGAGCGCGGCACAGTGGCGATCACCGACGGCGCGACCCGCCAGGGGTCCCTCGTCTGCGATGTCGACGCTGACGTCGCCTTCGCCCCGATCGAGCCGCTCTCGGACGCGGCCCTCGGCCACCACGGCCTGGCGGTGCTGCGGCCGCGAGGCCTCCTGCGCACCGAGGCTGTGCTCAGCCGTGCCGCTCGCGCACTGGCGCTCCTCGACGAGCAGCCAGCCTTCCTCGCGTTCGACGTCACACGGGACGATCTCCTTCGCCCGACCACGGCCGAGTCGCTGCTGCACGAGATCTCGATGGCCGGCCGGTCCGCGACCTCGTGCCTGATCCAGGTCCCCCACCACGGACTCGCGCTCGCCGACGGCGCCGCCACGGACAACCTGCGTCGGTTCCGTGCGGCCGGTGCCCGGCTGTTCCTTCACGAAGTGTCGAGCCGGCGCCACCTGTCGCTCGTCGAGCGCTTCCCGTTGGACGGCCTGAGCCTCGCCTCGTCGGTCACCGCACCGGGACGAGACCCGCGCCTGCTCGACGCCGTGATTGCCGCCGCTCGGCAAGCCGGACGCTCGACGCTCGCGATCGCGGACGGCCGGCATCGCCAGGCGTTGGCCGCCAGCGGCGTCGATCACCTCCAGCACACACCGGCGCACTGACACGCCCAAAACCCGCCTGATGCGGGAGGGCGCCGCGTACCCTGGTCGCCCATGGCCGCCGACCCGCAGACCGACGCCCCTCGCCACCGCTACAACGCCGACCTGGCCGGTCGGATCGAGCTCAAGTGGCAGGACCACTGGAGCGAGCAGGGGGTGTACGAGACCGCCAACACCGCCGGCGTTCTGACGGCCGGGCACCGGGCGCCCGACGACGCGCAGAAGCTGTTCGTGATGGACATGTTTCCGTACCCGTCGGGGTCGGGACTGCACGTCGGCCATCCGCTCGGCTTCATCGGTACGGACGTCTACGCGCGGTACAAGCGCATGACCGGACACCACGTGCTGCACACGATGGGCTTCGACGCCTTCGGGCTGCCCGCCGAGGAGCACGCACGCCAGACCGGTCAGCACCCGCGGGAGAACACGAACACCAACATCGCCACCTACCGACGGCAGCTCCGGCGCCTGGGCCTGGGCCACGACCCGCGGCGCAGCGTGTCCACCACCGACCCGGAGTACTACCGGTGGACCCAGTGGATCTTCCTCCAGATCTTCAACTCCTGGTACGACGTCGACCAGGCCAAGGCACGACCGATCGGCGAGCTGGAGGCCGAGTTCGAGGCAGGCCGGGTCACCGCCGACGGCCGCCCCTGGGCGGCGTTGTCCGGCACGGAGCGGCGGCGCGAGCTGAACCGCCATCGCCTGGCCTACCTGGGTGAGGCGCCGGTCAACTGGTGCCCCGGCCTGGGGACCGTGTTGGCCAACGAGGAGGTCACCGCGGACGGACGCAGCGAGCGGGGCAACCACCCCGTGTTCCGCCGCCCGTTGAAGCAGTGGATGATGGCCATCACCGCCTACGCGGACCGCCTCCTCGACGACCTCGACCTGCTGGACTGGCCGGACGCCATCAAGACGATGCAGCGCAACTGGATCGGTCGGTCCGAGGGCGCCCACGTGCGGTTCCCCACCGCCGCCGACACCATCGAGGTGTTCACCACCCGTCCGGACACGCTGTTCGGTGCCACCTACATGGTGCTGGCCCCCGAGCACGAGCTCGTCGACGAGCTGGTGCCCGACGCATGGCCCGAGGGCACGGTCGACGCGTGGACCGGCGGGGCAGCGACCCCGGCCGCGGCCGTCGAGGCGTACCGGCTGGCCACCAGCCAGAAGTCGGAGCTCGACCGCCAGGAGAACAAGGACAAGACCGGCGTCTTCACCGGCGCTTTCGCCACCAACCCGGTCAACGGCACGCAGATCCCGGTGTTCATCGCGGACTACGTGCTGATGGGCTACGGCACCGGCGCCATCATGGCGGTGCCGGGCCAGGACGAGCGTGACTGGGAGTTCGCCGAGGTCTTCGACCTGCCGATCATCCGCACCGTGCAGCCCCCCGACGACTGGGACGGCAAGGCGTACGTGGGCGACGGCCCGGCGATCAACAGCGAGTTCCTCGACGGCCTGGGCGTCGACGAGGCGAAGCGCTCCATCATCGCCTGGCTCGAGGAACAGGGGTCCGGCGAGGGCACCATCACCTACAAGCTGCGCGATTGGCTGTTCAGTCGCCAGCGGTACTGGGGTGAGCCCTTCCCCATCGTCTACGGCCCCGACGAGGAGCCACAGGCGGTCCCCGAGGACGCGCTGCCGGTCCAGCTGCCCGAGCTGATCGATTGGGCACCCCGAGCGCTCGACGTCGACAGCCCACCGGAGCCCCCGCTGGGCCGGGCCGACGAATGGGTCAGCGTCGAGCTGGACCTGGGCGACGGCCCGGAGACCTACATCCGCGAGCTCAACACGATGCCGCAGTGGGCCGGGTCGTGCTGGTACTACCTGCGCTACCTGGATCCCACCAACGAGCTGCATCTGGTGGACCCCGAGGTCGAGCGGTACTGGATGACCGATGCCGGCGGGCGGGTGGGCGGCGTCGACCTGTACATCGGAGGCGTCGAGCACGCGGTGCTGCACCTGCTCTATGCCCGCTTCTGGCACAAGGTGCTCTACGACCTGGGCCACGTGTCCGGACCGGAACCGTTCCAACGGCTGTTCAACCAGGGGTACATCCAGGCCTACGCGTTCCAGGACGAGCGCGGCATCTACGTCGAAGCCGATGCGGTGGAAGAGCGCGACGGTGACTTCTTCTTCGAGGGTCAGCCCGTGACCCGCTCGTACGGCAAGATGGGCAAGTCCCTGAAGAACTCGGTGACGCCCGACGACATGTACGACGACTACGGCGCGGACACCCTGCGGCTCCACGAGATGTTCATGGGTCCGCTCGATCAGGACCGTGTCTGGGACACGACCGCCGTGGTCGGCTCGCACCGGCTGCTCCAGCGGGTGTGGCGGAACCTGGTCGACGAGGACTCGGGCGCGGTGCTGGTCAGCGACGAGGCCCCCACCGACGATCTGCGGCGGACGCTGCACCAGGCGATCGCCAGCGTGCGCAGCGACATGGACGGGCTCCGTTTCAACACCGCGATCGCCCGGATCACCGAGCTCAACAACGAGCTCACCAAGCTCGATGGGCCGACGCCCCGCGACATCGCCGAACCGCTGGTGCTGATGCTCGCGCCGCTGGTGCCCCACATCGCCGAAGAGCTGTGGGAGCTGCTGGGGCACGAGGACTCCGTCGTGTACGCGCCGTTCCCCGAGGCCGACGAATCGCTCCTGGTCGACGACACGGTCGAAGTCCCGGTGCAGGTCAACGGCAAGGTGCGCAGCCGGGTGACCGTCGCGGCCGACGCCGACCAGGCCACCATGCAGGCCGCCGCCATGGCCGACGAGCGCATCGCCGAACTGGTCGGCGACGGCGAGCCCCGCAAGGTCGTCGTCGTCCCGGGCAAGCTCGTCAACATCGTCCTCTGACGGCGTCGGAACCGCCGCCGAGGCCGCAACCTCGTCCTGCAAGCGTGCCACCACGGCTCGCGGGCCGGCCATTGACTACCGTGGGGCCATGGCAGAGGCGAAGCGATCGAGTGGGTCGGGGTTGTTCGCGGCCGCGCCTGGTGCGGGTGAGGCCTTCTTCGACCTGTACGGCTGGTTCTGGCGTGAGGGTCGTCTCGATCAACGGCTGAAGGAGGTCGTCCGGCTGCGCAACGCCCGGGTGACCGACTGCGGCTATTGACGCAACGTCCGGTTCTCCCTCGCCCGTGAGGCGGGGCTCACCGAGGAGTTGGCCGATCTGGTCGACGACGGATTCGACACCACTGAACTGCCCGACCGGTGGAAGGTGGCGTTGGCGTTCACCGATCACATGCTGGTGACGCCCGGCCCGATGCCCTCGCCGCTCGCCGAGCAGGTGCGCAGCGAGTTCGATCCGGCCGAGCTCACCGAGCTCGCGCTGGGCCTCGGCCTGTTCCACGGATTCTCCAAGATGCTCATCGCGCTCGGGCTGGAACCCGACGCCATGGACACCACCGTGCTGCCGACGCCGGCGCCGACGAGTGAGGTGGTGGCAGAGGCTGGCCCCGACCGGCGGGCATCCGTGCTCGAGCCGAACCCGGACCTCCACGCCCGCTGGCTGGTGATGGCCGATGCCCTTCGGAGTCTCGACGGGGTTCCCGCGGCCTGCCTCGACCTGATCGACGCGCGGGTGGGGACACTCGTCGGCGCGTCGTGGGGTGCTGCGGTCTCCCCCGCCGACGAACTGGAGGAGCTGGTGGTGGGGCTGACCGAGGCGTTCCTGCTCGACGTCCGCGCCATCGATGCCGATCACATCTCGGCGCTGCGTGACCGCTGCGGTGACACCGGTGTGGTGCAGACGGTCATGGCGCTCGCGGTTGCGGACGGGATCGCCCGCACCGCGGTCACGGCAGGGCGCTGATTGCCCTGGCGGGCGCCCCGACCGCGATCTGGCCACCGTCGACGATCCGGCAGATCGACCCGCCGCGCCGCCGGAGCGCCGGACGGGCACCCACGCCGATCTCGTCGTCCATGCGAGCGCACGGCGCGGCGATGCGGACGACCTCGAGGCGGACGTCGCCCACCTCGATGATGCTGCCGGGCGTGGTCGGGATGCGGCCGGTCTCGACGGTGACGGTCCGGCGAGTCAGCCCCGGGTCGATCTCCCGCCCGAGTGCGGTCGCGGCCTCGGCGAGCTCCTCGAGCGACTGGACGGAGACGTGGCGGTGGCGGCTGCCGTGATAGCGGTCCCCGACGATGCCGACTCCGGCGACGGCGGTGACGGTCTCACGAGGGGTCATGGGTTCGCCGGCGCTGGCCGCGATGTGGATCGCGACAACCGCACCGAGGTCTCTCGGGGTGCCTGGTGCGTCCGTGGGCTGGTGATCGGTGACGGTCATCGTGTGCTCAGAACGTGGAGCCCGGGAGGGCCGACCCGAACTGGTCCCCGGCTTCGCGCTTGCCCGCGAGGTTGGCCTGGGAGAACGAATAGTCCCGCTGCACGGTCAGGCCGTTGCGGTTGGCTCGGACGATCGTGACCATGCCGGCGTCGCGGGCGTTGCCGAAGTCCTCACGCGGCACCCCGATGGCCAGCTCGTGCCGCCCGTCGCCGTTGACGTCGAGCGC
>CBDHFJ010000011.1:0-112666 GCA_965262315.1 Acidimicrobiales bacterium | reverse complement strand
ACCTCCATTGCCGCCAACCGCACGTCCGGTCGGCTCTCGCTCGACTACGGCGTCGCCTGAGACCCAGCTCCGCCTGGGCTGCCGCCCCGCGGCGCGGACTGGGGTCGGCCGGGGGTGGAACCCGCTTGTGGGGAACGTTCTCGTGTGCTAATTCTAGAATTATGGATCAATCGACCCACACGCTGGCGCCCGTTGCCTCACCCGAGCACATGGGCGCGCCGGACGACCTCGGATTCTTCGGCGAGTTCGGAGGCCGCTACGTGGGCGAACCGCTCATCGGCGCCTGCGAGGAGGTCGAACGAGCCTTCGTCGACGCCTGGGCCGACCCGACGTTTCGCCACGACTTCTCCGAGATCCTGCGCACCTACGCAGGGCGACCGTCCCCGGTGACCGAGTGCGTGAACCTCGGCCGGCAACTCGGGCTTCGCCTGTTGCTGAAGCGGGAGGACCTCAACCACACCGGCAGCCACAAGATCAACAACGTGCTCGGCCAGGCGCTGCTCGCCAAGCGGATGGGCAAGAAGCGGCTGATCGCCGAGACCGGGGCAGGCCAGCACGGCGTCGCCACCGCCACCGCTGCCGCGCTGATGGACATGGAATGCACCGTCTACATGGGCGAGGTCGACATGAAGCGGCAGGCGCTGAACGTCTTCCGCATGCGCCTGCTCGGCGCCGAGGTGATTCCGGCGATGTCGGGCAGCCGCACGCTCAAGGACGCCGTGAACGAGGCCATGCGCGCCTGGGTCTTCGACGTCACCGACACCCACTACTGCCTGGGCTCGGTCATGGGCCCCCACCCGTACCCGTGGATGGTCCGAACCTTCCACGAGGTGATCGGCATCGAAGCCCGAGCCCAGATGCTGGAGCTCACCGGCGAGCTGCCGGACGTCGCGGTGGCGTGCGTCGGCGGGGGATCGAACGCCGCGGGGTTGTTCGCCGGCTTCGCCGACGACGAGTCCGTCCGGCTCGTCGGCGCCGAGCCCGCCGGCGGCGCGGCCGCCGGTCGTGGCGTACCGGCGATCGTGCACGGCATGCGCGCCTACTTCATGCAGGACGAGGTGGGCCAGATCCTCGAGGCCGAGTCGATCTCGGCAGGTCTCGACTATCCGGGCCTCGGCCCCGAGCACTCACATCTCGCCAAGACCGAGCGCGCCGAGTACCACCCGGTGACCGACGACGAGGTCCTCGACGCCTTCCAGCTCCTCAGCCGCACCGAGGGGATCATTCCCGCGCTCGAGTCCGCCCACGCCATCGCCTGGGTCGACAAGTACAAGGACCAGATGCAGGGCCAGTCGGTCCTGGTCAACCTGTCCGGCCGCGGTGACAAGGACGTCGAGCAAGTCCAGGAGATCCTCGAACGATGAGCACCACCACCGTCGCCCACCAGTCGCTCCAAGACCACCTGACCGACCGTCGCCGGGAGCGGCGCCTCCTCCTGCCGTACGTGACCGCCGGGCTGTGCCCGGACTGGGTCGAGCTCGTCGAGGCGGTCATCGAGGCCGGCGCGGACGCCGTCGAGATCGGCATCCCGTTCTCGGACCCCGCCATCGACGGCACGACCATCCAGGAGGCGTCGGTCGTCGCGCTCGACGCAGGCATGACTCCGGCGGCGGCGCTGCGCGAGCTGCGCGACCGCGAGTTCGCCGTCCCGCTCATCGCGATGACCCACTACAACCTCGTGTACCGGTACGGCCACGAACGGTTCGCCAGCGATCTGGCGGCTGCCGGTGGGCGGGGCACGATCCTTCCCGACCTGCCGATGGAGCTCGCCGGCGAGTGGAACTCGGCGGCCGAGGCTGCCGGCATCGAGAACATCCTGTTGGCTGCTCCGGTCACCGACGACGATCGCCTCCGTCGCATCGTCGACCAGGCCCGCGGCTTCGTCTACGTGGTCTCGACCATGGGCACCACGGGTGCCCGCGATGGCGTGGACGATGCCGCCACCGTGTTGTCCCGACGCGTCAAGGCGATCACCGACAAGCCGGCGCTGGTCGGGTTCGGCATCTCCAACGGCGAGACTGCCGTCGTGGCTGCGGCCGAGTCCGACGGCGTCATCTGTGCCTCGGCCCTGATGCGTCGGATCCTCGATGGCGCCTCGGTGGAGGAGGCGGCATCGCTGATCGCCGAGATCCGGACCGCGCTCGACGAGGCGTACCCGCCCGGGTCCTGAACGGTCGACGTCGCGCTCGTCGGCGCTCAGCCTGCGGTGAGGATCGTCAGCTCGCGACCACCCGCTTGCCGAGCGATGCGAGCCCGACAGGCGGCCTCGTCGAGCACCTCGTGGAGGCAGACCGTTGCGTCCCGGGCCAGATCCTGGAGGATGGCGTCGGCCTGGGGCGAGCGCAGCTCGTGCACGATGAGCTGAATGGACGACGTGGCTGCCTCCTGCATGCCGCGCTGGATGGTCTCGACCAGCGCCGGCAGATCGCCGCTGCCGATCACGGCGACCGTGTGCTCCCAGGCGAACCCGTCGCGATGGGTGTCGGCCTGCCGCTCGATCTCGGCGGCGCGCTGCTCCTCCGCCTCGGATCCGGCCGCAACGGGGTGCTCGCGGTACAGGCGGAGGAGGCTGTCGTAGAAGCGGGGCTTGGCCTGGTTGGTCACGTTCGCCGCGCCTGGCCGCATCCGGTACTCGGCCGTCGCGGCATCGATGTAGCGAATCGGTCCCTCGGCCGCCATCCGCAGCCAGAAGTCCCAGTCCTCGAGCACCTCGTAGTCGGTGTTCATACCGCCGATCCGCAGCGCCGTCTCGCGGTCGAACATCGCCGTGCCGCCGACGATCACGTTGCGCCAGCGCAGTTCATCGGGGTCGTCGTGGCCCTGGAACACGATCTCGCCGGAGACGACCTCGCCCCGCCGGTCCTCGTGCAACATCAGCGCGGGCCCGTAGACGACGGTGAGGGGTTCGCCCTGGTCACGGGCTTCGTCCAGCACGGTCTGCAACAGCTGGACGTGGTGGGGTTGCACGGTGTCGTCGTCGGCCTGGAAGTGGGCGTAGCGCCCGCGGGCCAGCGCCAGTCCGGCGTTCGCCGCGGCGGCGGCGCCACCGTTGGACGCCTGGGTCACCAGGCGCACGTCGAGCCGGTGCCGGAACGGTCGCACCACGTCGCCGACGTCGAGGCCGCCGTCGTTGACGACGATGACCTCCAGGTCGTCGGTGGTCTGCGTGCACAGGCCGCGGAGGCACCGGGCGAGCAGCTCCGGCCGGTTGAAGGTCGGGACGATGACCGACACCGCCGGCTCGCTCTCGCCGCCGACGTGCGCCGGGACCACCGCTGCCGAGCGGATCGGTTCGCCGTCGGGTGAGCCGATCACGAGCATCGCCGCCGGACCACGTCGGTGCAGCCGAACTTCGGCGCCCAGCCCGACGTGGAGCGTCACGGCGTCATCGTCGGTGTCGAAGACCTCGGTCCGGAACACCGCCGGATCACCGACGCGCAAACGTTCCCCGGCCCCCAGGACCATGATCCACTCGTCGGTCACCTCGTCGATGACCCGGCTGGTCACCACCGAATCGGTCCAGTCGATGACCGAACGGTCCAGCACCCGGGTGTGGTCGGCGACGTCCTCGACGCTCGACGCCGTGATCGAGGCCGCCATGGCGTCGCCGTCAGCCAGGATCAGCGCGGTGATCGTGCCCGTCCCGCGAGCGGCCGGCCGGGCCCTGCTGGAGCCGCGTGGGATCGCTCGCACCCCGATGTTGGCCAGGTCGCGTGTGGGGATCCGGTCCGAGATGGTGTTGAGGGCCTCGACCATCGCGGTCGGGTAGTCGAGCATCATCGAGTTCGGGACCGTTTTGAGCAGGTACCCGAAGTCGAGGGTGACGTCGTAGCCGGCAGCGTCCAGATCAGCGGTGAGACGATCGAGGTCGTACACGCGCTGGTGGCCGACCAGTCGGTCCGACGGGCCGAGGTCGTCGAGCTGGTCGTGCAACCCCATCTCGACGGCGATCCGCCGGTGCAGCGACTCGGCGTTGGGCACGACCACCACCAGCGCGCCGTCATCGGCGAGCCAGGGTCGCATCGTCTCGAGCACGGTGACGGGCTCGTCGACGTGTTCGAGCACGTGCAGCGCGAGGACGGCGCCGTACCGACGGGTCGGCTCGAACGACTCGAACATCGCGTGGTGAACCGGCAGGGTCGGGTGGCGGCGCCTTGCCTCGTCGACCAGCACCGGCGATCCCTCCACGATCTCGAGGGGGACGTCGCGGCGCAGGAGCTCGGCGGTGATGAGGCCGGTGCCGAACCCCATCTCGAGCACGGGCGCCCGACCGTCGAGGGCCTCGATCAACCGCGGCACGCTGTGGAGCTGCGCTCGTTCCTCCAGGTCGATCGTGTCGATTCCCTGGTTCAGGTAGTACTCGTGCGCGAACGCGTCGAGTGACTCAGGCGAGAGCACTGCAGACCTCCATGGCGTGGTGCATGCCGGCGAAGAGTTGTTCGTTGAGGGGATCGGCACCGTGTGCGGCGGCACCGGCGAGGAGCGCCACCTGTGGGTGCTCGGCTCGGACCAGTTCCAGGCTGTGCTCGAAGCGTTGCCGGTTCTCGGCCGACGGCGCGGCGAAGGCCGGGATGGTGCGCGCGCCGATGACGTGGGCGGGCGCGGCTGCGTCGATCAGCCCCACTCGATGGCACGCGGCCAGGACGGCCCCGTCGGTGGGGTTTGCGCCTCGCCTGAGCTCGATCGACAGCACCCGACGCTCGCGGCCGTCGCCGTCGCGGCGCGGCGACCCGGCACAGATGCGGAACACGCCCGCCGGGTCGTCGAGGATGGTGGTGGCGCCGGTGCGAAGCACGGCGGTCTCGCCGACCTCCACCCACCGGAAGCCCATCGTCACCCGCTGGGGCTCGTGGATGTGGCCGGCGGCCTGGAACAATTCCGAGGGTGACGTGGCGATCACGGGTCGGTGCGCTCGGTCCACGTGACCGTGTTCGAACGCGAGCAAGACGGTCTCGCCCTCGGTCACCAGGTGGGTGAGGCGTCCGACGTTGCTTCGCTGGACGGTCGGCAGGGTCGAGATCCGGTCGGTCAGCGCGCTGACGACCTCGCTCATCCCGCCTCGTCGATCGGTCCAGAAGGTTCGTCGAGGATCGAAGCCCGGGGTTCTGCCGCTCGCGGCCTCCCAGAGGGTCTGCGGCCAGTAGACGGGTGCCCACACCTTGTGTCGCTGCCGGGCCTCGATCCGAGCGGAGCCGCCTTCGACCAGCGCGTCGGCGATGGGCTCGACCACCCGCTGATGGAACGTCGGTCCGTGGTTGGCCAGCGAGACCGTCCTGAGTGAGGCGTCGCTGCCGGGGCGGGCCAGCGCCCCGCTCGGGGAATCGACGGTCTCGCGGATCGCGTCGGCCTCGGCCGCGATCGTGGCGAGGGTGGTGCGGTCCAGCAGGCCGGTGAGTGCGCCGAGCTGCCCGGTGAGCGTGAAGTCGTCGACACGGGCCGTGCCGCGAACCAGTTGGGGGGTCTCGGCCGCCTCCATGACGGGGACCAGGTCGTCGAGATAGTCGGCGACGAGCCCCATCCACGGCCGATGGCCGGCGTGGCTGGGGACGTACTCGTCGGGGGACGGGGGAACCCGGTCGTTCTCGCCGGCGACGTACTCACGCTCGATGAGACGGAGCCCGAGGCCCACTCGGCGACCGGCGACTGTCATCGGCGCGAACGCACCGCCCGGTCGACCGGTGCACAACCAGCGGACGCGCTGTCCGGCGGTCGCAAGCCGCTCCACTGCGGCGAGGGCCGCGACGGTCGCGCCGACCACGACGTGGTCGGTCATCGTCTCACCCTCGCATCGCCCGTGAAGCCGGCAGCGCGGTCCCGCGCGTTTCCGGTCATGCCGGCCTGGCGACGAGGTGGTTCATCGCACTGTGGTCCGGGAAGTCGCGCGCCACGGCGATCAGGCCTCGCAGCTGGTTCTCGGTGAGGCGTTCCATCTCCGCATTGGGGAACGGCTTGAGCATGATGCCCTGGCGGGCGACGACGACGAAGCCGGCGCGAGTCAACGCGTGCGTGAGCTGATCGGCGTCGTGGATCTCGAGAGTCAGCAGGTCTCGGCCGGTGGGCGTCACCTCAGCGAGGTGCGTGATCACGCCGAGCGCCCGGCCGGTCAGCCGATGGACCGAGTGCGGGTTCTGGAGGGTGACATGGAGCGCCCCGTCGCTGTGGATCAGACGCCGGCAGGCAGCGAACACGTCGTGGAGGGAACGCAGCTCGTGGACGACGTTCGCGGCGACGATGTGGTCGAAGCCGTCGTGGTCGGTCGCTGTGTCGCGCAGCCACGCCTCGATGTCGGTCTGGACGAGCTCGGCATCGGGGCAACGGTCGCGTGCCCGCGAGAGGTAGTGGGCGCTGTGATCCAGGCCCACGACGTCCGCCCCCCGCTCGCAGAACGCGGCGGTCATGCGGCCGGTGGCGCAGCCGAGCTCGAGGAGACGGTCGCCGTTGCGAACCGTCGGTGCGATCACGTCGGCCGTGGCATCGGTGTACCAGCGGTCGAAGTGGGTGTCCGGGTCGTAGCGGTCGGCATAGCCGGGCTCATCGACCGGACCTGCCGGGTCGAGGAGGGTCATGTCAGGGTGCCCTCCAGGTCGAGGCGGAGTTCGGCCGTGGCGCCGATCGACTGCTTGAACTGGATCAGGCCGTGGTTGGGTTCGCCGTGGACCGAGGAGATGCCCAGGTCCAGCAGGCGGATGCCTTCCTCGATCGCCCGGCCGCAGACCTCTTCGGCCAGCCGGTTCATCGGCGAGCGGGGGAGGTCGTGATGGTCGCCCCAATACTCGACCAACTCGATGTCGGGGCGAAGTCGGTACAGCAGGGCAGCGGCCACCGGTGTGCCCGCGTGGTGCAGGACGAAGAACCGGATGCGGTCGCCGAGGTCGTGACGCAACCGAAGCAGGTAGTCGAGCGAGAGGCGGAGCGGGTGGCCCCGTGTGGCCCGGTTGGCAGCGATGACGTCGTAGCCGACCGCGAACTCGTCGTCGGTCACCGCCAGCCGATGATCCCAGTCGGCGTCGTCGGCGTGGCGAAGGGCTCGGCGGGCCGGAGCCTTCAACGAGGAGCGATACGCGTCGCGGTCCGTCATGCCGGACAGGTCGATGCCGTAGCTGAGCTCGCTGGACGCCACGGTCAGGCCGCGGTGCAAGAGCGCGTGGACGACGTAGGTCTCGCTGGCCGAATACGACATCGGGCGGGCCTTGACGCGGACCGAGGCGATGGCCCGATCGCGCAGCTCGGACAACGTGTGGTCGACCAGGCTCTGCACGTTGGCAGGTGTCTCTCGGTTCCTCACCAGGTCCGGCCCACAGAACGGCGCGCTGAAGCCCGACGAGAACGTGTCGCCGGTGGCCACACCGACGAAGCTGCCGATGAGGCGTCCGTCGGCGTGGTGGTCGATCCGCAGGTAGCGGTCGGCGGCCCGCGAGGTTCCGCCCGTTGTAGGACCGGGTGGCGAAGAGGTTCAGGTGCGCCTCGGTCTCGTCCGGTTGGATCCGGAGGTCAACGGTGGTGGTGTCCAGGATGGTCACGCGGCCCCCAGCGCTCGGCGAACCTCGGTCACGACCCGGTCCGTCTCGGCGTCGGTGAGGTCGTGGTGGACGGGCAACGAGAGGCAGGTGGCGGCCCAACGGGTGGCCTGCCGGCAGGAGTCGGCGCGCACGCGCCGGTGGCCGGCGAACGCGGGTTGGTGATGCAACGGCCTCGGGTAGTGGACACCGGTCTCGATCCCGCGCGATCGCAGGTGGGCGCTGAGTCCGTCCCGATCGTGATGGGTGATCGTGTACTGGTGCCACGCGTGGCGCCAGCCCATGGGCTCGCTCGGGATTCCGAGGTCGAGGTCGCCGATGCCCTCGGTGAGGCGGGCGGCGTGATGGCGGCGCCGAGCGGCGTTGCGCTCCAGTCGGGCGATCGATGCCAGGCCGAGCGCAGCGTGCAGATCCGACATCCGCTGGTTCGTGCCCACCTCGACATGGAGGTGGCGCTCTCGCATGCCCTGGTTCCGGCGGAGACGGAGTCGGTCGGCGAGCTCGGCATCGTCGGTGGTGACGGCCCCGCCTTCCCCACAACTGACGTTCTTGGTCGCGTAGAAGGAGAAGGATCCGTGGCCCCAGCCGCCCACCGGCTTGCCCCAGATCGCGGCGCCGTGTGCCTGGGCCGCGTCCTCGATCAGCGCCAGGCCGAATCGGGCGCACGCACTGGCGAGTCGCGGCGCCGCGGCCGGAAGGCCGTACAGATGGACCGGCAGGATCGCCGCCGTCCGCGGGCCGATGGCCGCTTCGGCGGCCTCGACGTCGATGGTGCCGTCGGGGCCCACGTCGACCATGCGTGCCGTGGCGCCGACGCGCAGGACGGCCGTCGCGGTGGCGGCGAACGTGAAGGCGGGCACGATCACCTCGTCGCCGGGACCGATCCCCAACCCGTCGAGCAGGAGCTCGAGGGAGACCGTGCCGTTGGTGACCGCCACCGCGTGTTCGGTGCCGGCCATCGCGGCGCAAGCCTCCTCGAAGGCTTCGACCTTGGGGCCCGAGGCCACCTGGCCGCTGGCCAGCACCTCGGCGACGAGCGCGGCAGCGCCGGGCGCGACGGCGTCGGCGCACATGCGGACGTCGGTGGTGGGGGTGTCGTGGTCGACGAGGATCAGGTCGGCGAGGGTCATGACAGGACCTCCAGCTCGGGACGGGTCGCCGGGCCGCACAGCGCCTCCATCAGTTGATGCGGCATCCACATGCTGGCGATCTCCACCAGCGGGTCGGCGTCGCCGCGCACGAGATCGATGAAGTGGTCCAGCTGGGAGGCCAGCGGCTCCTGGTGGGCGCGCACGAAGGGCACCTCGATCACCGTCTCGGACCGGTAGCTGGCGTCGCGCAGGCCCGGACCGTGGTGGACATGGCGATAGATGGTGATGTCGTGGCGGAGCAGGTCGAGTTCGTACAGGGCGCCGGCGGTCATGATTCGGACATCGCGGACCTTGCGCTGGCCGATGCGGCTGGCGGACATGGTGGCGACCGCCCCGTCGTCCATCACGATGGTGCAGTCGGCGACCTCGCCCGCGATCGGGTCGCCGGGTCGGCCGACCGCGCCGGTCACCTCCGGCAGGCGCGGGCCGTCGAGATCGGGAAGGAGATGAATGGGGTTGGTGCCGTGGAGGCGCAACGCGAGGTCCACGTCGTGGATCAACAGGTCGGTCGCGACGTGGCTGGTCTGGCGGCCCGCCGGTGGGGAGTGCCGCATCGACACCCAGTGGACGAAGGGCTCGTCGATCATGTCCTGCGCGGCGATGACGACCGGGTTGAACCGCTCGACGAACCCACACATCACCGCGGTGTCGTGGGTTCTCGCCGCGGCGATGATCTGGCGCACCCCGTCGGCGTGCGGAGCCAACGGCTTCTCGACCAGCACCGGGGTCCCTCGGCCGAGCAGGTCGGTGGCCAGCTCGACATGTCGCGCGGTGGGTGCCGCGATCACCACGGCGTCGGCGCTCGGGGTGCGTCCGGCGTCGTGGGCCACGGCGCCGTAGCGGGCGGCGACGTCCCTCGCCCGGTCGGGCCGGACGTCGATGACCTCGGTGAGGTGGGCGCGATCGCTCGATGCGATGGACCGCGCGTGCAGCGCCCCCATGGCTCCGGCGCCGATCACGGCGATCTTCAGCCGGCTCATGCGCGGATCCCTGCGGTCGCCGGGAACGCTGCGGCCAGGTAGCTGGTCTGAGGGCGGGCGCGCATGAGCTCTCGCCCGCGCGCCGCCACTGCGGCCCTGGCTCCCGGGTTCTGCACGAACCGGTGGCACACGTCCGCCAGCTCGTCGTAGTCGGCGAAGGCGAGGCCGTCCGAGAAGGGCGCCTCCAGCTCGTGATCGCCGCCGGACTCCGACACCACGAAGCGGCCGTTCGCCAACAGGTACGAGACCCGGACGATCTCGAACACTCGTGCGTCGTAGTGGTGGACGTTGAGGACCACTTTGGATCGGGCGATCAACGCGTCTCGAGCCGCGCCGTAGACGCCGAATGCGTGGTACACGTGCAGGCCTCGCCGCTCGAGTTCGGCGAGAACGCGGGAGCGGCGTTCGTTGAGGCTCCCGTAGAAGAGGACGTCGATCTCTTCGGTGGACCCGGGCTCGATTCGCTCGAGGGACGAGTGGTGGCCGATCTCGAGCAGTCCGACGCCGTGGATGCCCATCGATCGCAGTCGCTCGATGTTCTGCCGGCTGTAATCCACGACGGTGTGGCGTCGGAGCAGCGACAGCAGCTCGGGGCCGCACCAGGGCGTGTGCTCCTGGATCTGCTCGAGGTTGAACAGGACCGCGTCGGGGTGGAGTCCGCGGGCCAGTGCGGGGTCGGCCGCCAGCAGGTTGGCGCCGAGGACCAGTGTCCGTGCGCCGGACAACTCGGCGCCGCCGCGCACGCACCTCGCGTGAGAGCCGAGGTCGGTGAGCGCGCCGGCGAGGCCGTCTGCGACCTCGGCGAAGACCGCACCGTGGGCGTAGCCCGGTGGGTCGATGACCAGGACGGTGTCGATGGGAGGGGGCGCAGGGGACAACGAATGCCTCGATCGTGCGAGTGTCGAAATTGCGTTGTCCCGCTCCCTTGTTCGGCCTGCCCGGTGACGAACTTGAGTCATTCGACCCAGGACCGGTGACTCACACCGCCGCGACCGGACATGGGCCGAAAGACCTAAAGCCCCGACCGGGCTCCGCCGATGGACAGGCCATGGCCTCCGAACGCGCCACCCCGGTCGACCAGGTCCTCGTCCTGGCTCACGGCCCCAGCAACCTCACCCTCCGGACCTGTCGGACCCTGCGCTCGAGTACCGGTGTGCCGGTGACGGCAGTGGCCTCGACCGAGCCGGGTCTCGGCGCCGTCCGCCGAGTCCGCGACCGCGGCATCGGGACCGTCGACGGGCACGGCCCCGAGGCCGTCCGCGCCGCGCTCGCCGGCTTCGCCCCGGACGAGGTGGTGCTCGTCGTCCATGACGACGTGGAGCTTCCCGCGGACGAGTTGGTTCGACTCGCAGTCGCCCACGCCGAGAAGCAGCAGGTGGTCGTTCCCCATCGCGACGAAGGTCACGGCGACGCCGCCGTGGTGAAGGCGTCCACCGCCTGCATGCTCGGCACGACCGCGCTGCTCGAACCGATCGCAGACGCCGGCGCATTCGGGCCTGGAGTCGAGGCGGTCGGCACGTTCCTCGCGGTCGAAGGCACGGTGCTCCGACACGACGAGGTGTGCCTCGGTCGGCTGGCCTCGCCCCATCCCGACCCCGATCGCCCCTTGCTCGTCGCTGCGCTCATCGTCCGGGACGAGTCCGAGACCCTGCCCGCCTGCCTCGACTCGTTGGCCGCGGTCGTCGACCGGATCGAGATCGCCGACACGGGCTCGATCGACGACACGGTCGAGATCGCGGTGGGTGCCGGGGTGGATGTCATGTCCATCGAGTGGCGCGACGACTTCGCATGGGCGCGCAACCAGGTGCTGGACCGTTGCCGAGACGCCCGCTACGTGCTCTGGGTCGACGCCGACGAGCGCCTCCAGGTTCCGAATCCGGCACGCTTCCGCCAGAGCCTGCACACCTTCGCCGACCACTGGGAACTGGTGGCGACGCGGGTGGTGGACGTCGACGAGTCCGGCGCTGCCGTCGGCGAAGTGTGGCAGCCTCGACTCTTCCGCCCCGACGACGTGCGCTTCGAGGGGGCGTTGCACGAGAAGGTCGTCCACGTCGACGGCACCCCGCTGATCGAGGCCCGCTCACGGGAGCTGTCGATCGACCACATCGGCTATCAGCGCGCGGCGGTGTCCGGCCAGGACAAGTTCGAACGCAATCTGGCGCTCGCTCGCAAGGCGTTCGAGAACGATCCGACGGCTGAACGCCGGGCACACCTCTACCGGTCGCTCGCCCGTGGTGGACAGTCGGTGCGTCAGGCCCGGGAGACCCTGGCCGAGATGGACGAGCTCCTGAGCGACTTCTCCCCGTACCCCATCGCCGTGCAGGCGCTCATGCTGACCCTGCGCGCCAACGTGTGCCTGGCGATCGACGAACCGATCGACGCCGAGGCCACGGCGCGTGCTGCGGTGGAGGCCGTGCCGGCCGATCGTGCCGCGGTGGCGGTGCTCGTCGAGGCGCTGGTCCGACAAGGACGCCACGAGGACGCGGTGGCCGCCGCAGCGCTCGACGCGACGGGCTCGCCGGCGCCGTTCGTGGCCCGCAACGCGGCCGCCGAGCAGGGTGCAGCGTGGGCCCTGGTGCGCGCTGCCGTCGCGCTGGGCGACGCCGAGCTCGGTCTCGCGCAGGTTCCGCTGCTCAGCGCCACCCGTGACCCGTGGCCGCTTCTGCTCGACATCGACACGCTCGACCTGACTGCGGCTGCCCGCGTGGCGGTCGACGCGGCGGATCGCCGCTTCGTCGACGAGCTGATCGCTCGCGGTCCGTCGTCGGCGATCCTGGCCGCCGTGCAGACGCTCATCGAGGAACTCGGCGGCTCGTCGGGCCTCGAAGGTCCGCTCCGGCGAGCCATCATGCGAACCGAGCGCCTCGAAGAGGCGCCACAGCGGCGACAGGCCTACCAGAACGAGCCGTCTGCGGATCACGCGATCGAGTACGCACGCTGTGTCGCCGAGGGAGAGGCAGACCTCGCAGCCGAACTGCTGGGACTCGACTCGGCCGAGTCCGACCGGACGAGCGCGAAGGCGCTCGGCATCGCGGCAGAGGCCTGGGCGCGCCGCGGCCAGGGCGATGCCGCGGTGACCGACGCGATCGAAGCACTCGGTCGTTGGCCGGGTGCCGTCCGCGCCGGGATCATCGCCGCCTCCGGCGCTGCCGCGTCGGGCCTCCCCGACGTGGCGCTGGACATCGTGGCCGCGGTCAGGACGACCGATCTCGATCCCGCCGATCCGCTCGGCCACGAGCTCGCCAACGTCTCGGTGGTCGCCCATCTGGCTCGCGGCGAGGTCGGCCCGGCACTGGACGAGGCCGCGGCCCTGTGCGGTGCCGGTGGCGACCTGACCGCCTGGCCCGAGCTGATCGAAGCAACGGCCGAGGACCTGGACCGGTTCGCGCCGGTGCTCCAGCTCGCCTTGACCAGCGATGGTTCCGGATTCATCGACGCCGCCCGGCACACGTTGCCGGGCGACCGAGCGGCCATCACCTGCCTCTCGTACCTGGCAGCCGGCGGCCAGAACGCCGACGCCGTCACCACCGGCATCGTCACCGCGGCGGTCCATGGCCGCGAGGACGTCGCCGAGCTCTTCATCGAACACCTCGACCTGGTCGACGCCACCCAGCTCGACGGCATCGTGACCGTCCTCCGCGGGGGCGGCCACCAGCGTGTCGCCGACCAGCTCTCCATCGCCATGAACTGAGGTCCCCATGACCGGTGCATCCGACCTGCCCTTCGTCCCGACCGAGCCGCCGCTGTACGAGGCGAGCGTCATCATCCCGGTGTTCAACCGGGCCGATCTGACCGCGGCGTGTCTCGCCGCTCTGGCCGCGCACACGGCCGATGTCGACCACGAGATCGTCGTCGTCGACAACGCCTCGTCCGACGAAACGCCGGCGCTGCTCGCCGGCCTGTCGGGCGACGTGAAGGTCATTCGCAACGACGTGAACCTCGGATTCTCCGTGGCGTGCAACCAGGGCGCGCTCGCGGCAGCGAGCGATCGCTTGGTCTTCCTCAACAACGACACCGAGGTCTGGCCCCGATGGTTGCCGCCGTTGCTGGAGGCCCTGAAGGGCGAGGGCGTCGTCGCGGCCGGATCGCTGCTGCTGTTCCCGGACGGCACCGTCCAGCACGCGGGTGTGGTCATTGCCGAGAAGGTCGGTGACCCCACGCCGTTGCCGATGCACATGCCATACCAGGTGCCACCGAGCCATCCCCTCGCGCAGCGCCAGCGCGAGGTCGCCGTCGTGACCGGCGCATGCATGGCCATCGACCGGACCGCCTTCTTCGCCGTCGGCGGGTTCGACGAGCAGTACTGGAACGGGTTCGAGGACGTCGATCTGTGCTTCCAGCTCCGGGCAGCCGGTGGTCGCATCCGGTACGAGCCGGCGAGCATCGTCACCCATCACGAGTCGGCCAGCGGTCCCGAGCGCTTCACCGGCACCGATGCCAATACGGCGCTGCTGGTCGAGCGGTGGACGGGACGCATCACCCCGGATCTCTACATCGAGGCCGATGGGCGTACGACCGTCAACCCCGCGGGTCTTCTGGCGGCGCACGCCGCCCCCGCCGCGGTCTGATCAACGGCCCGACGGGCAACGTCTCGGCTGCCGGGAGGTGACGTCGAGGTGAACACCCGACGCGCCCGGCTCCGGCCGGTTGGTCCGGCGCCGGCGCCGTGTTAGGACCGGGACATGGTCGAAGATCCCAACGATCCCGTGCAGGCCGTCGAGCTCGAGGATCACATCACTGCGCTGCGTGAGCTGACCGTCGAGGAGCTCATCGCCCGAGGTCACTTCGTGGAGGGAACCTTCGACGAGGTCGACGATCCCGTGCTGATCGGACCCGACGGGCTCCCGGTCGACACCTGGACGGAGGGATACCCGTACGACGAGCGTATGACCCGTGAGGAGTACGAGGTCTTCAAGCGGGCCCTCCAGATCGAACTCCTCAAGGCACAGAGCTGGATCCAGGAGACCGGCCAGCGTCTGGTCGTGGTGTTCGAGGGTCGTGATGCAGCCGGCAAGGGCGGCACGATCAAGCGGTTCACCGAACACCTCAACCCCCGAGGCACGCGAGTCGTCGCCTTGTCGGCGCCATCCGAGCGCGAGCGGGGGCAGTGGTACTTCCAGCGGTACGTGGCCCACTTCCCGACCGCTGGTGAGATCGTCCTGTTCGACCGTTCCTGGTACAACCGGGCCGTCGTCGAGCCGGTCATGGGCTTCTGCACCGACGACGAATACGAGGAGTTCATGCGTGATGTCCCGCAGCTCGAGCAGATGCTCGTGCGGTCGGGGATCATCCTGGTCAAGCTGTGGTTCTCGGTGTCGCGCCGCGAGCAGCTCACCCGCTTCACCATCCGTCGCATCGACCCGGTCCGGCAGTGGAAGCTGAGTCCGGTGGACCTGGCGAGCCTCGATCGGTGGGGCGACTACACCGAAGCCAAGGACAACATGTTCCGGAACACCCATTCGGACCTGGCGCCGTGGACCGTCGTGCGATCCAACGACAAGAAGCGGGGCCGCACCGAAGCGATGCGGTTCGTGTTGAACCGTCTCGACTATCCCGACAAGGACGAGGCCGTGGTCGGCTCGCCGGATCCCCAGATCGTGGGCCCGCCCGACGTGGTCGCCGCGGACGCCGGCGAGCGTCGCTGAGCAACCCGCCGCGCCCGCTGCAAGACTCGCTCGCACGTTCGCGAGAGGGAAGAGGAGCACCATGGCGACCTTCGTGGCCAAGATCAGGATCTTCGAGGGCAAGGAAGCCGACTTCGAGGAGGTGGCCAGGATGATGTACGAGGCCACCAACCAGGAGCCGGGATGCCGCCGGTACGAGTACTGGCGAGGCGCCGAGCCCCGCTCGTACTACTGCCTCGAGTCCTTCGACGACTACGTGGCGTTCATGGCGCACCAGACCAGCGATCATCACGAGGCGCCGGACTTCCGGTCCCTGCTGGAATCGATCGAACTGGAGTGGCTCGACCCGATCCAGGGTGCGTCCGATCTGGGCCCGACCCTGCCGCAGGAGCTTCCCGCCGACGCGGACGAGCTCACGCGCTCGAAGCAGGCCGGCCATCCGCTGGTGGTCCAGGCGTGGTGGCAGGCGCTGCGCGACTTCTGAACACCCCCCCGGAGACCGTCCTCGGAGCGACCGGTCGCGACGGGCGAGGGCGCGCCGGGTGAAGTCAGCCGCGATGCTGGACTAGACGGCCCACTCCATGAGGTAGCCGCGGCTGCGGACCGTTCGGATCACCAGACCGATCTGGTCGAGGCGGCGACGGAGGCGGAGGATGCGCACGTCGAGCACATTGCGTTCACCCACTCCCTCGGGCCAGGCGGCCTCGGTCAGGTCGCGCCGCGACACCACCGCTCCGAACCGTTCGATGAAGGTGGTCGCCAGCCGCGCCTCGACCGGTGGCACCGCGACCCAGGCCGGTCCGGCGCGCACGAGACCGTCCTCGTCGATGGTGGGGATACCGCGAGCGCGTTCGCCCATCGCACGCTGGCGCAGGCCCTCCACGCGAGCGGCGCGGTCGAGCTCGGATGCGGGCACCCGGATCCAGTCCTCCAGCGGTCCATCCAGCATCGGCGGTGGATCCTCCCCCGCGACGATGAGGAGGCGGGGAACACCCTCACCTGACAGGACCCTGCGGCGGTCCTCCTCCAACGGCCACCTGAGCGACACGACCTCCATGGCGCCGAACCTACGAGGGCATCATTTCCCGTTTGTTTCGGCGGTGTGAACTCACACGTCCGCGACAGATTCGGCCCCGATCAGCGACGGCAGCAGTGATTCGCTCGGCGCTCCGCCACGAATCCGAGTCACAACTCCCTCTCGCCTCGTCGAGGCAACTACCGTTGTCGCAGCTATGAGCGAGAGCACAGAGACCGAAGCCACGTCGTTCCGCATGCGGCCCCAGCACTGGGTGCTCGCGTTGGGTATCGGCGTTGCCCTGTTCACCGCGGGTTCGGGTATCGCAGCCGCCATCTTCGACCAGAAGGGCGACAGCGAGATCCATCGCACGGTGTTCGGCAACATCCCGACGGCCGCCAAGGTGGTCTTCTACACGATCCTCCCGATCATCATCATCTGGGGAGCGTGGGAGTTCTCGAAGCGGGTGAAGAACTGGGGCCGCGGCGCGCCCGACAACCGGTCGACGACCACCAAGAACGTGGAGCGCCGCGCGAAGGACCTCCGCGCCGGCCTCTACATGCAGACGCTCATGCGTGAGCCCGCAGCCGGGATCATGCACTCGATGATCTACTTCAGCTTCATCATCCTGCTGGGGGTCACCACCACGCTCGAGATCGATCACCAGCTGCCCAACGACCTGAAGTTCCTGCACGGCGGCGTCTACAAGGGCTACTCGGCCGTGGGCGACATCGCCGGCGCGATGCTGTTGATCGGCACCACCTGGGCCATCGTCCGTCGCTACGGCCCCCGCTCGATGCGGCCCTACCGCATCCGCATCAAGTCCAAGCCCGAGCACGCCGTCATCCTCGGCACGTTCTTCGCGCTCGCCGTCACCGGCTTCGGCGCCGAGGCGTTCCGCATCGCCAACGACGGCAATCCCGACTTCGAGAAGTGGTCGGTCATCGGGTACCCGCTGGCACTCGCCGTCGACGGCCTCGGCAACCTGAGTGGGTGGCACCAGGGCTGGTGGTACGCCCACGTCATCAGCTTCATCGCCTTCCTGCTGTTGCTGCCGATGACGATGCTGCGCCACATCTTCACGTCGCCCCTGAACATGTACCTGAAGGACCGTGAGCGTCCCAAGGGTGCGATGAAGCCCATGCCCAACCTGATGGAGACCGAGCTCGAGAGCTTCGGGGCCTCCACCATCGAGGACTTCACCTGGAAGCAGCTGCTCGACACCGACGCCTGCACCATGTGCGGCCGCTGCACCTCGGTGTGCCCGGCGCACGCCACCGGCAAGCCCCTCGACCCGCGCGAGATCGTCCTCAAGACCGGCGAGGTCATGGCGCGCACCGGTGACCCCGAGGTCAGCCCGCCGCTGGGCGTCGACGCCGAGATCACGGTCCCGGCCAATTGGATGTTCGACCGGGTCACCAACGACGAGCTCTGGGCCTGCACCAGCTGCAAGGCGTGCGACGAGATCTGCCCGGTCAACATCGAGATCCTCGACAAGATCCTCGACATGCGGCGCTACAAGTCGCTGATGGAGTCGGACTTCCCGTCCGAGCTGGGCAACGCCTACCGGGCCATGGAGAACTCGGGCAACCCCTGGGCGATCTCCCAGAGCGAGCGTGCCGACTGGGCCAACGACATCGAGGGCATCGAGATCCTCGACGGCGGCGACCCGCTCACGTCCGAGTACCTGTACTGGGTGGGCTGCGCCGGCTCGTTCGACGACAAGAACAAGAAGGTCACCCAGTCGATGGCCAAGCTGCTCCAGCGAGCAGGCATCGAGGTGTCGATCCTCGGCCCGGCCGAGAACTGCACCGGTGACCCCGCCCGTCGTTCGGGCAACGAGTACATCTTCCAGATGCTCGCCATGCAGAACATCGAGACCCTCGACGGCATGGGCGTGAAGAAGATCATCACCCAGTGCCCGCACTGCTTCAACACGCTGGCCAACGAGTACCCCCAGCTGGGCGGCAACTACGAGGTCATCCACCACAGCCAGCTGCTGGAGATCCTGATCGAGGACGGCAGCCTGGACATGTCGGCGGCCACCCTGACCGAGCGGATCGTCTATCACGACTCCTGCTACCTGGGTCGCCACAACGACGTCTACATGGCTCCCCGCAAGGTCATCGGCTCCCTCGCGGGCGTCGAGATCGTCGAGGCACCACGCAACGGTACCAAGGGCATGTGCTGCGGCGCCGGTGGTGCCCGGATGTGGATGGAGGAGGACATCGGGCCGAAGGTCAACGACGTCCGAGCCCAGGAGCTCGTCGAGACCGGTGCCAGCCGGGTCGCGACCGCCTGCCCCTTCTGCTACATCATGATGGACGACGGCGTGAAGGCGGCCGGCAAGGAAGAGGACGAGGTCCGCGTGGCGGACATCTCGATGCACATCCTCGAGGCCATCGAGGAGGGCGAGCGCCTCGCCGCCGAGGAGATCGAGCTCGACATCACCGACCCCTTGCGGGTTCGGGCGGAGGCCATGCCGGCCGACGCGGTGGCCGGCACCGAGGCGCTGCAGACCTTCATGGAGGCCCAGACCGCCACGGCGGTGCTCGATGCTCCCGAGACCGACCAGGTCGAGGCTGTTGCCGACGCCGACGTCGAGGTCATCGAGCCCGAGGTGGAGGAGGCCGGCCCGTACGGCGCGGGGTCCCATGCGCCGCTGCCGGACAACTCGGCGCCCGAGGGCTTCACCATCAAGGGCAACGACGACTCGATGCTGTACCACCGGCCCGACAGCCGGAGCTATCGAGCGACGATCGCCGAGGTGTGGTTCGACACCGAGGAGAGTGCGCAGGCAGCCGGCTTCACGCTGGCGAACACCCACCCGAAGCCGGTCGATGACGCGCCGCCCGAGGAGTCGCCTGCCGCGATGAACCAGGCCGAGGCCGAAGCGGCTGCCGAAGCCAAGACCGCCGCGCCGGCTCCGGCGCCGGGCGGCAAGCGCGACAACCTCGCCGCCATCCGCGGCGTCGACCCCTACACGGCCCAGCGTCTCACCGAGCGAGGCATCACGACCTTCGCGGCCGTGGCTGCGCTGACCGACGACGAGGTCGCAGCCATCGAGGAGGAGTTCGGGATCCCGGGCAACTTCGGCCGCTTCAGCTGGCGCTATCAAGCTCAGCAGCTCGCCGACGAGTAGTCAGGCGCCCGATCGAAGCGTTCCGCATCGAGCGAGCCACAGTGACAGGCTCGGCCGCCGACGAGTAGTCAGGCGCACGAAGGAAGCGTTCCGCATCGAGCGAGCCACAGTGACAGGCTCGGCGGCCGACGAGTAGTCGGGCGCACGAAGGAAGCGTTCCGCATCGAGCGAGCCACACTGACAGGCTCGGCAGCTCGCCGACGAGTAGTCGGGCGCCCGAAGGAAGACGCGACGAAGGCGCTCCCCGCGGGAGCGCCTTCGCTGTTCTGGTCTCGTCAGTCCATGTTGTAGAGCGCGGCGGTCAGGATCTCGTCGCCTTCGAGTTCGATGGCGCCGAAGTAGACGTCACCCTCGTCGCCGATGCCGACCATCGCACAGCCGTCGCCCTCGTCGCCGTGAATGCTCTCGCCGAGGAACACGACGCCCTCGTCGTCGCCGAACACGTAGCCGACGCAGAGCGGGATCCACTCGTCGGTCTCGGCATCGGTCAACAGCCAGAGGCCGCCGAGGTATGGCCAGTCGGTGTCGACCCCGAAGGCGAAGATCCACTCGTCCTGCACCCGCTCGCCGTTGATGCGGGCGTCGGCCGAGAAGACGGCGAGGTACTCCTCGGGCGCCTCGGTCTCGACCTCGACGACCTCGGTGGCGGTCTGGGTGAGTGACGGTGCTTCGTCGCTCTCGGCAAAGGCTGCCGGTGCGGCCAGCCCGGTGAAGGCGGTTGCACTCAGCGCCAGGCCGGCGATGAGTTTGCGTGTTCCGAACATCGATCCTCGATTCAGGGTGGGGGTTGGTTCACCCTCCATGTCGCAACAGGGGACCTCGCCGGTTCGCCAGGGGGCCATTCGGCCCTGCTCTGGTTGCGGACCGCGCCGGGGCTGCGACACCACATGACCGACGGGCGGGGTGACATTGCCTTCGGGCGCTGCTGGCCACTAGGTTCGCTCCGAAGGTGCACCTCTTCGTCCGGGCGGATCATGGAGTACAGCAAGCACCGGGCGGTCGCGCTCGTCGCGTGCCTGCTCGGATTTCTGACGGCGGTCGTCTCCACCGGTACGTCGTCGGCGCAGCGACAGCTCGATGCCAATGCGGCCGAAGCCGTCGCGTTGACCCACCTGGACGATCAGCAACTCGTCGTCGGACTCAACCAGCGCGACGTCGGCGACCTGCGGACCACCACCGTGATCCCGACGTCGAACGGCGGCTGGGTCGTGCACGTGCAGCAAACCGTCGCCGGAATCCCGATCGACGACGCGCACCTCGCCGTGACGGTGGATCAGCAGGGAGACGTCATCGCGGTCACCGGCCGGGCCGTCACGGGTGCGGCGAAGCGGGTGCCGGCGCTGTTGCCGACCACCACGGCCGAGACCGCGAACCAGACTGCAGAGATCGCACTGGGCGTGGTGCCGACGGCGAGCTCAGAACGACTCGGCCCCGAGCAACCGGCCGCCGCACTCGAGGCCGATGCCGGCGGGGCCGAGAAGGACATCGCCACGAAGCTGGTGCTGGTCGACGGCGCCTCGGGGCTCCAGCTCGCCTGGGAAGTCGTCGTCGAGGCGCCGGGAGGAGGCGACGTCTGGAAGTTCCACATCGATGCCAGCAACGGGAACGAGATCAGCCGCGATGAGCTGACACAGGCCGACTCGTACCGCGTCTTCGATCAGCCGACCGAGAGCCCCAACCACGGCGGCCGGACGCTCGTGGTCGACCCCGCGGATCCGACCGCGTCGCCGTTCGGATGGCACGACACCGACGGGATCGCCGGCGCAGACTTCACCACCACCGAGGGGAACAACGTCACGGCGTACGCGGACACCGACTCGGACCAGCAGCCCGATCCCGGGCGCCCGGACGGTGGCGCGGGACTGGTGTTCGATCACCAGCTCGACCTGGCCAAGGAGCCGATCGACAGCCAGGCCGCAGCCATCACCAACCTCTTCTACTGGGCGAACGTGCTGCACGACATCACCTACGCGCACGGCTTCGATGAGCCGTCG
The DNA here is from genome assembly GCA_965262315.1 of Acidimicrobiales bacterium. Classification (GTDB taxonomy): domain Bacteria; phylum Actinomycetota; class Acidimicrobiia; order Acidimicrobiales; family UBA8592; genus JBCCFK01. Next base: position 91,243 of record CBDHFJ010000011.1, on the reverse strand, counting down.
GGCAACTTCCAGACCAACAACTACGGCAACGGTGGTCTCGGAGGCGACCCGCTCCGGGCCGAGGCCCAGGACGGGTTCAGCACGAACAACGCCACCTTCTTCACACCGCCGGACGGCACGCCGCCGCGACTCCAGCTGTATCGCTTCACGTACACGTCGCCGGCGCGCGACAGCGCGTACGACGCCGGCCTGATCGCCCACGAGTACATGCACGGCGTCACCCAGCGGCTCACCGGCGGACCCGCAGTCGTGACGTGTCTCTTGAACGAGGAGCAGCCGGGCGAGGGTTGGTCGGACTGGCTGGCGCTCATGGTCACCATGGAGCCGGGCGCGGTCGGTTCTGCGCCGAGAGGGTTCGGCACCTGGCTCCTCGGTCAGCCGACGACGGGCACAGGCCTCCGCGATGTCCCGTACAGCACGGACCTCGCGATCGACCCGCGCACCTACGCGGACATCGTGACCGCCAGCGAGCCACACGGTGTGGGCTCGATCTTCGCAGCGATGTTGTGGGACCTGACGTGGGCGTTCGTCGATCGCGACGGCTTCTCGCCGGACCTGATCAACGGGTCCGGTGGGAACATCACCGCCCTCCAGTTGGTCTTCGACGCGCTCAAGCTGCAGCCATGCTCGCCAGGGTTCGTGGACGCCCGGGACGCGATCTTGACCGCCGATCAGGCGGCCAACGGTGGTGCGAACCAGTGCCTGATCTGGGAGGCGTTCGCTCGTCGCGGCCTCGGGTTCGGTGCGGTGCAGGGTTCGGGCGACGACAAGACCGACGGGACCGAGGCGTTCGACCTGCCTCCGGACTGCACCGACATCGCCCTCGCCATCGCCGCCGGCCCCACTGCTCCGGTGCCAGGAGACACGGTCACCTACACCGTCGACGTGTCGAACACGAGTGCGACGCCGCTGACCGGTACCACCGTCACGTTCCCGATCCCCAGCGGCGCCACGTACGTGCCCGGTAGCGCCACCTGTGGGGGTACCGAGGCGGCCGGCATCGTCTCGCTGCCGATCGGTTCACTCGCCGCCACCTCCACGACCACCTGCACCCTCGCCGTGGACGTCGATCCGGGCCCCGGCACCTGGACGCTCGCAGCGGAGGATGCCGAGGCCGGGTTCGGCGCGCTCGTCCCGACGCACGGCGCCGGGACCGCCGACTGGGTGGTGACCGCTGCCGATGCGAACGGGGGGACCCAGTCGTTCCTGTCCGGGGCTCCATCCGCGACCTCCGACCAGTACCTCACGCTTGCCGGTCCGGTCGGCGCCGGCCCACGCACCGAGCTCCGGTTCGCGCATCGCTACACCACCGAGAACACCTGGGATGGCGGTGTGGTCGAGCTGAGCACCAACGGGGTCGACTGGGTCGACGCCGGTCCGCTGATGACTTCGGGCGGCTACGTCGACCGGCTCGAGATGTCCGCCAACCCGATTGGAGGGAGGCTGGCGTTCACCGGCGACAGCGGCGGCTGGATCGAAACGGTCGTCGACCTCTCCGCGCACGCCGGGAGTGACGTGTGGCTGCGGTTCCGCCTGGGCACCGACGCCACCATGGGGGGGCCCGGCTGGTTCGTCGACGACATCGAAGTGATCGACCCGGTCGAGCTGGTCACCCTCGTCGACGTCGACACCAGCGAGGGGCCGAACGACGAGCTTCTTCACGTGACGAGAGTGGAGCCCTCCAGTGCGCCAGGGTTGCTTCGGGTGACCACGAACCCCGCCGTTCCGGCGGTCATCGACGTCAACGGCGGTTGGACCGACGCTTTCGGGCTCGACTGGGTCGAGACGCCGGCGGGCCAGCACACCCTGTGCTACTCCGGTGTGCCCGGCTTCGAGCCGCCGCCGTGTGAGACGGTCACCGTCGTGCCGAACACCACCACTGCAGCGTCGGCCAACTACGTGGTGCAGGGCACGCTCGACATCACGACGTCGCCCGCAGTGGTGAGCACGATCACCGTGAACGGTGCGCCGGTCAACGACTGGGGTGCCATCGTCCGGATCGCCCCCGGGAGTCATGAGGTCTGCTTCGGAGCGGTGCCCGGTTGGGATCCGCCACCGTGCACGACCGTCGCCGTGACCGCGGGGACGACCACGTCGGTGGTGGGCACCTTCACCGCCAACGGCAGCGCGCCGGGTCCGAACGGGTTCGGCAACCTCCGTGTCACCACCTCACCCGCGGTGCCGTCGCAGATCCACATCGACGGCGTGGGCGCTCAGTCGTTCGGGCTCGACTGGGTGAAGCTCGCTCCCGGCGATTACGAGGTCTGCTTCAGCGACGTCCCGGGCTATGCGACTCCGGCGTGCGAGACGGTGACTGTGGTCGCCGGCACGACCACGGTCACCAGCGGCGTGTTCACCCCGTTGGCCGAGCTCCGCGTGTTGACCGATCCACCGGCCGGCCAGCCGGTCACCGTGGACGGACGTATCGTCGACCAGTACGGGTTCTGGACATGGGCACCGTCGGGCACCTACACCATCTGCACCGCCGGCTACATCTGCCAGACCGTCTCGGCCCCAGCCGGCACCCTCACGACCGTGACCCTCACCCCCTCATGACCGCCCTCGCGCCGGACCCACGACGAACAGCCCTCCTCCGTCGCCTGGTACCAGGCGACGACCGCGCCCGATTCGGTCGCTTTGCCGTCGTCTCGTTGCTGAGCCTCATCACCGGCCACGTGCTGCTCTACGGCATTCACGTCTGGCTCGGCGTCGCACCGGTCCCGTCCAACCTGTGCTCGACCACGATCAACACGGCGTTGGTGTTCGTGGCCAACCGCAGCTGGGTCTGGAATGTCGACGACGCCGTCTCGATCCGCCGCGAGGTCGTGCCGTTCGTGTTGCTCGCGCTCATCGGCCTCGCAGTGTCGACCACCCTGGTGTGGGTGACGGCATCAACCATCGGCGAGGGACTCTGGGTGAACCTGGCCAACCTGTGCGGGTTCGGCCTGGTGTGGATCGCTCGGTACTTCGTGCTCGACCGGGTCGTCTACGGCGCGGCCTCGACCTGACGACCGTCAGCGGGCGATGTCGAGGCCCCGGCGCTTCCTGGGCTCCGAAGCCCCCACCGCGCGTGGCTCGGCGCGCCGGGGCATCGACCCGGCGATGACATCACCGACGATCGGGGCACGGAAGCAGTACCGGGAACCGACGTGCTCGAGGACTTCGAGTTCGACGAGTTCGTCCAATGCGGCCACCGTGGCCGCCGGGCTCAACACGCCGCGCTGCGACAGCTCGAAGGGGTCCGCTCCTCCGTCGATGCCCGCGAGCAGCTGGAGCAGCGCTCGCTGGCCACCCGACAGGCCCCTGATGGACCGGAACACCTGATACCGCAGGCTGGGCGACGGTCCCTCACCGCCGGCGCGGACCCAACGAACCGTGTCGACCATCAGCGACGGCATTCCACCTGTCGCGGTCACCACGTCGGGCTGGACGGCGTCGTTGGTTGCGACCTCTGGGCCGAGGGGGCCGAGGCGAATCTCGTCGTCGACGTGCACGAGATCGAGAAGCCGGCTCGCGCGCCGCCGGCGAATGCGCTCAGCGGCCACGATGGTCAGCGGAAGCGACGGCGCCTCTCTCACCAGCCACGCAATGGCGGTCACCGTCGCCAGATCGGCCCACTCGAAGTCGTCGAGCAACAACACCATCGGTGCATGGGCATCGATGATCGACAGGAGCTGATCCAGGGCGACCTGATCGTCACCGAAGTAGGGCGAGTTTGCGTAGGCCTCCGCGTCGGCTTGCCCCGAGCCGCCGGCGAGCGCGGACCGCAGCGCTCGAGCCACCGGCAGGCCGGGGCGTTCGCGGTCGGCGAACGTGTAGCTCTGCCTGCCCACACGCCCGGACGTCGTCTCGTGCAGCTGATCGAGGAGTGCTGTCTTGCCGAGGCCGCGGCCGGCCCGAACCGCGAGCACGCGAAGTTCTCCAGCGCGCGATCCGTCGATGTGGTCGCGGATCCGTTCCAGCTCGGCCACCCGTCCCAGGAATGGCAGCTGTCTGCCGGGGTCGCGCCGATCACCGTCGACGGTGCCGATCGGTGCGCTCGGTGGCACCGGGCCGATTCCGCGTTCGGCCAGCAGCTCTGCAGCGGGCACGCCGGCGCTGATGGCACCCGCGAGATCCTCGGTCTCGGTCGTCGGGTCTGTCGCGAGTTCGCTGGCGAGGCGGTCACGGGTCCGTTCGAACGCCAACCGGGCCGCGTCGTCGTGGCCGAGCGCGTGGTAGGCCAGCATCATCGTGCGCACGGCCTCCTCGCTGAAGGGCCGAATTCGCGACGCCGCCTCCGACGCATCCAGCGCCGCGGCCCACGCTCCAAGACAGAGGTGCGCCTCAGCGAGCGACAACAGCGCACGGGTGCAGCGATCACGGTAGAGCTCGCGGTCGGCCAGGAGCCACGGCGCATCGCCGAGGTCCTCGAGGAGATCGCCGCGAACCAGCTCGGTGGCCTCCGTCAGCAATGCGGCACGGTCGCTGCCCGGCCTCGCCGACCTCTTGACCAGCTCGTCGAACCGATCGATGTCGAGGGTCACGGCCGACGTGTCGAAGGCGTAGGCACCCGACTGCGTGCGCAACACCTCTCGCGCCATCGCTCGGTCGGGGAAGAGCACTCGACGCAACCCGGACACGTACGTCTCGAGCGTGCCGGCGACGTTCTTGGGCTTGCGGGTCGGCCAGAGCCGCTCCGCCAGCGCGTCCTTGCTGATCGGCCGCCCGCGCGCCAACAACAGCAGTGCCAGCAGCTCACGCGGCTTCGTTCCACCGAAGTCCTGATGTGTGAGTTGGGCCTGACCCGCGCTGACGCGCAGCGGCCCGAGGATCGAGATGTTCACGACCAAACCCGCCCGGATCCGCCCGTCTTGTCGTTACGGGGGCAGAACCTATCGGGTGTGGGCCGTCCGGTCTAGCTCGAACGCACTGACACGCTGCCCATGTCCGCCTGCCCGGCCTCCGGCGCGGACTCAAAGGTTCCTTTTCGGACTCAAAGGTTTCTTTAAGGTCCCCGCAGTAGACCGACCCCGGGCCGAGAGGTCTGTATCCATACGCGTGGTCGGGCCCGAGCGGGGGACGCCGATCCGGACGAAGGGGTGGGGCGGAACCAATGCTTCCGAATCGACACGGCAGGACGAGCAAGCACGTCGGCATCATGTTGGCGGTGACGATGTTGGCGGGGGTGCTTGCGGGCACGACCTTCGCCGTCGCCCAGGAAGAAGGAGGTCTCCTTCCGTGGGAGGCGCCACTCGGGGCACGGGCCAACGACGCCGTCGGCGCCGGCCTGGAGCTGTCTCCAGTGGACCTGGACTTCATCCTCCAGGGCATCAAGATCTCCGAGCAGCATGCGCTGACGACCACCGCGTCCGATCCGTGCAGCACCCTCATCGGCGACGGGCCGAATCAGATTCCTGACGGCCCCAACGTGGAAGAGCTGCCCTGGGGCATGCGGACCGTCAGCGGCATCTGCAACAACCTCGTCCCCGGACAAGAGCTCTTCGGCTCGACCGACCAGCCGTTCCCGCGGCTCACCACGCCGGTGTGGCGTGACGCCGATGTCGTGACCTCGCCGGTGGACTTCAACGGTCCGGTGCCGCCGAACCTCGGCGACACCTCGACCTACGCGGCCCCCTTCACCTGGGTCGAGGACGCGCATCCCCGCATCGTCTCCAACCTCGTGGTCGACCAGAGCGCCAACAACCCGGCCGCCACGGCCCGCGCCGACGGCGGCGCGCCCGACCCGGTCACCGGCGACTACAGCATCGAGAACACGGCGCCCGACGAGGGCCTGTCCGCGCCGTTCAACGACATGTTCACGTTCTTCGGCCAGTTCTTCGATCACGGCCTCGACCTCACCACCAAGTCCGGTGAGGTGGTCTACATGCCGCTCCAGCCCGACGACCCGTTGTTCGTGCCGGGCTCGCCCACCAACTTCATGATCGTGAGCCGCTCCTCCGATCCGGCCGTGGCTGCGGTCAACCTCACGTCTCCGTTCGTCGACCAGAACCAGACGTACACCTCGCACCCGTCGCACCAGGTGTTCCTGCGGGAATACGTCCTCAGCGGCGTCGGTCGTCCGGTTTCCTCCGGTCACCTCATCGAGGGCGCCGTCGGTGGCATGTCGACGTGGGCCGACGTCAAGGCGCAGGCCGCCACGATGCTCGGCATCCAGTTGCTGGACGAGGACGTGCACGCGGTGCCGCTGCTGGCCACCGACCTCTACGGCCGATTCATCCCCGGCCCCAACGGCTACCCGCAGATCGTGCTCGACGACACCTCGCTCGTCGAGGGTGACCCCAGCGCCAACGGCGGCGCCGGTCTCTTGCTGCCTGCCAACACCGTGCGCACTGGACACTCGTTCCTGGTGGACATCGCCCACCACGCCGTGCCCGGAATGACCGACCCGGCCTCCTGCCCCGGTCCAGTGGTCCCGAAGACCCCCGACACCGATCCCGGCACCACCGACGACGGCGACTGCACCACCTACGACGACGAGATGCTCGATGCTCACTTCATGGCCGGGGACGGCCGAGTCAACGAGAACGTCGCACTCACGGCCGTCCACCACGTGTTCCACAGCGAGCACAACCGGTTGGTGGGCCACATCCAGGACGTCCTCGTGAACCAGGACCCGGCCGCGGTGCCCGAGTGGCAGCTCGGCCCGGGCACCTGGAACGGCGAGTACCTGTTCCAGGCGGCCAAGTTCGCCACCGAGATGCAGTACCAGCACCTCGTGTTCGAGGAGTTCGGCCGCAAGGTCCAGCCCCTGATCAACGAGTTCCTCGGCTACGACACCACCATCAACGCGGCGATCACCGTCGAGTTCTCGCAGTCGGTGTACCGGTTCGGCCACTCGATGTTGAACAACGACGTGGTCCGCTACGACCAGGACGGCACCGACACGAGCCTCTCGTTGTTCACGGCATTCCTGAACCCGCCGGAGTTCCTGGCCGCCTACCCGGGTGACCCCAACGACGCCGCCGGCGCCATCTTCCGAGGCGGCACGTCGACGGTCGGTCAGGAGATCGACGAATTCGTCGTCGAGAACCTGCGCAACCAGCTCCTGGGCATCCCGCTCGACCTCGCGGCGATCAACATCGCCCGCGGTCGTGAAGCCGGCATCGCTCCGCTGAACGAGATCCGTCGTCAGCTGTTCGTTCAGACGAACAGCGACACCAGCCTCGAGCCCTACGACAACTGGGTCGAGTTCGGTCTCGAGCTGCGCGGCGGCGGTGAGTCGCTGGTGAACTTCATCGCGGCCTACGGCACGCACCCGTTCATCACGACCCACGACCCCGACGGTGCCGGCCCCATCCTGGCCGGTTCCATGGAGGCCCGTCGGACGGCGGCCCAGCTGATGGTCGACGACGACATCACGGCCCCGGTCGACACGGCCGAGTTCATGACGAGCACCGGCGCCACCTGGGGCACCCCCTCGGGCGCTCCCACCAACACCGGTGTCGACGACATCGACCTCTGGGTGGGCGGCCTGGCCGAACGACCCGAGATCTTCGGCGGCATGCTCGGCACCACGCTCAACCACATCTTCGAGCTCCAGATGGAGCTCCTCCAGAACGGTGACCGGTTCTACTACCTGCACCGTCTGGCCGGCCTGCCGTTCCTGGCCTCGCTCGAGGGCAACTCGCTGGCCGAGATGGTCGAGCGCAACACCACTGCAGAGAATCTGCCGGCCGACATCTTCAGCCGCCCGACGTACAACTTCGACGTCGGCTTCCAGGGTCCGGGATCGGCGGCGATCGTCGACGACCCGAACACCCCATACAACGAAGAGGTCCTGCTGACCCGCATGCCCAACGGTTCGGTCCGCTACAACGACGCGGAGCACACCAACATGTGGGGCGGTCCGCTGGACGACTTCATCCATGCGGGTGAGGGCGACGACACCGTTCGCGGCAACGACGGCAACGACCGTCTCGAAGGTGACGGCGGCAACGACGGCATCATCGGCGGCGAGGGCGACGACATCCTGACCGACTCGTTCGGTGAGGATGTCCTCAAGGGCGGTCCCGGCAACGACGCCCTCCAGGGCGGTCCGCTGTTCGACCTCCTCCAGGGCAACGCCGGCGACGACTTCATCGTCCACGGTTCCGACCTGTCCGAGACCTTCGCCGGCTCCGGCAACGACGTCGTCTTCGCCGGCCAGTCGGGCGCTGTCATCTTCGGCGGCCTCGGCGAGGACTGGCTGGAGGGCTCCGGTCAGGCCGACCTGCTCCAGGGCGGCGAGGGCAACCTGTTCGAGATCGGCGAGCGTGACGGCCCCGACGTCATCTTCGGTGGCGCCGGTGCCGACGACATGCTCGGTGAGGGTGACGACGACATCCTCATCGAGTCCACCGGCACCAACTCGATGGACGGTCTCCTCGGCTACGACTGGTCGACGGGCTACAGCATCCCCGGCGATCACGTGATCGACCTCGAACGCAACGACCTGTTGCCTCCGGACATCGAACCCCTGGCCACCCGCTACAGCCTCGTCGAGGCGGTCTCGGGCTGGGACGGCGACGACACCCTGTTCGGTGACTCCGAGTTCATCGATCCGGTGAACGTCGGCGGCAACGAGCTGCTCGAGGCGAACGTCGGACTCATCACCGGACTCGACGCCTACTTCGACCCGGGCTTCGGCACCTGGATCGGCAACATCCTCCTGGGTGGTGCCGGCAGCGACACCTTCAAGGGCCGCGGCGACGACGACATCATCGACGGCGACGCCTACCTGCTGGTGCAGCTGGAAGCGCCGATTCCGGGCGGTGGCCTGCAGCGAGTCGATCGCCTCGGCGCCCTCCAGGAGGACGTGTTCGCCGGCCTGATCAACCCGGGTGACATCGACATCATCCGAGAGATCCTCACGGCGCCGGCAGGCACCGACGTGGACGTCGCGATCTTCGAAGGCCCCATGGCGGACTTCAACATCATCGACGCCGGCGACCACTGGGTCGTCGATCACGTCCGTGGCTGCGGCGATCCACTGGGCGAGGACGCCTGTCCGGATCGGCTCGACGTCGCCGGGAACATCGTGCCCGGCATCCCGCAGGGCACCGATGTCCTCTACAACATCGAGACCCTGGTCTTCGACGACGGCTCGATGGACATCACGGTCCCGCCGGTGACGGGTCTGCTGCGGGTCACGACAACCCCGGCACTGCCGACGCAGATCGTCGTCGACGGCCTCCCGCGTGACACCTGGGGCCTCACCTGGGTGGAGATCCCGGTCGGCCTCCGCGAGGTCTGCTTCACCGACATCGAGGGCTTCGCCACTCCGGCGTGCTCCACGGTGCAGGTGCTCGAGGGGTTGACGACGATCGTCGACGGGGCCTACACCCAGAACGGGTCGCTCCAGGTGACAACCAGCCCAGCGGTTCCCGCGACGATCACCGTCGACGGTGTGGCCACCAACGACTGGGGCATGTGGACCGACATGGCGCCCGGCGACTACGAGGTCTGCTTCGGCCTGGTCGAGGGCTTCGACCCGCCGCCGTGTGAGACGGTCACCGTGACCGCCGGCGCCAACACGCCGGTCGTGGGCACCTACACGGCCAACGCGGCCGCACCGGCGCCGACCGGGTTCGGCATGCTCCGGGTCACCACCACCCCGGCGGTGCCGGCGCAGATCACCATCAACGGTGACATCGCCGACCGCTGGGCCCTGACCTGGGTCAAGCTGGTGCCGGGCACCTACGACGTCTGCTTCGGCGACGTCCAGGGCTTCACCACCCCGGCGTGCGAGGTCGTCACCATCGTCGACGGCGCCACCACCGTGGTGGTCGGCGACTACGTGGCCCGGGGCACCCTGCGGGTCACCACGACGCCGGCCCTCGGTTCGACCATCACGGTCGATGGTGTCCCGATGAACGCCTGGGGCATGTGGAGCGACCTCGAGCCCGGCACCTATGACGTCTGCTTCGGCGACGTCGTCGGCTTCACCGCTCCGCCCTGCCAGCCGGCAGTGGTGACGGCAGGGGCGAACACCACGATCAACGGGACCTTCACCTAGGCCCCGGACACACCGTCTCGAGCCCGGGTGGGCCACGCCCAACCCAGGCCCACCCGGGCCGAGATACCACCGATCGGGTCGCTCACTGTGACCCCTGACAACCGACAACCCGTGATCCGGTCACCACAGTGGGTCACGACCCGAGAGCTCAGGACGGGTCGATCGAACCATTGGGGTGAATCGGCCTAGGTCTCGAGGAACCACGACACATAGCGTCCGATTCGCAAGCGGGCGCCAAGGGGAACCATGAAGCGATTCGTAGCAATCACCGCCGCCCTGTGGATGGTGTTCGGTGCTGTGGCAGGCGCCCAGCCCTACTCGGCCAGCGAGGGACCGCTCGACCTCGGCGCTGACACCATCGCCGCGGGTGAAACGGTTTCGGTGGCGGGAGAGGGCTTCACCGCCGGGTCCGAGGTGGAGATCGTGCTGACCACCACCGGCGAGACCGTTCTGGGTAGCGCCACCGTGGGCGACGACGGATCGTTCTCGGTCGACGTGACCGTCCCGGACGACTTCGGCGGCGACGGCGTGCTCTTCGCACGCGGTACCGGAGCCGACGGTGCCACCCGTGTCCTCGGCGTGCGCGTCACCGGCGGCTCGGTGGGCGAACTCGCACTGACCGGAGCCTCCAGCCGCACGGGCACGCTGGTCACCGTCGCCATCGGCCTCGTCCTCGCCGGCTCCGTCACCCTCGTTGTCGGCCGCCGACTCCGAACGGCATAGCAGGACCTCGACACCGTGGTCGCCAGACGGGCACTGATCGGCCTCGGAGCAGCGGTCGCTCTCGCGACCGTGCTCATCTTGGCCACCACTCGCGGCGCCGAGCCCGAGGGTGTCGTCGAGATCGACGTGCTCGAAGCGACCGTGATCGATGGACGACTGGCGGCGGCGGTGAACATCGAGAACAACGACAACCGCCAGCAGGACGTGGTCATCACCCTGACCCTCGGGCTGTTCGGGACCACCGATCCCTGGGATCGACGCGTGGCAGAGATCGGGCCACGGACCGCGGGCATCCGGTCGGGGCACACTGCGCTGGTGGTCTTCGATTCGCCCGTCGCAGTCGCCGACGGGTCCTACGAGCTCACGGCCTGGGTCGAGACCGAGGCGCCCAGCGACGGGGTGACGTATACCACGGCCGGCTTCGCCGTGGACGTGGCCGACGGCAGGATCGGGCGCATGAAACCCGTCGACGACGGCGCTCCCCACGTCAGCACGCCCGACATCTCCCTCACCGGGGGCCCGATCCTCGAACTGGCCGGCGAAGTGGCCGCTGCCGCCGGTCCTGAGGACGCTCGGCTCAAGGTGGATCTCATTCCCGGCAGCGATGCGACTCCGTGGTGGGCGACCACCGCCATCAGCACCACCATCTTCGACGACGCCACCACTCGGGGCACCGAGTCGGTCTTCCAGGTGGACATACAGACGGTGCCCGAGCCCGGCGACTACCGCGTCCGCCTCGAGATCCTCGACGGCGAGACGGTGCTGGACGCCATCGTCCTGGCCGACGTCGTCACCGTCGAACCGCCACCCGACCACATCCGGCGCGACGAGCAGCCCGTCGGGCCGCTCGCCATCCTCGACGCCACTCCCAACCTCGAGGTGGACGATCCGATCGTCGAGGTCGTGGTCGTCAACACCTCCGACGAGGCCGTCGACGGCGTGGTCTGGTGGCTGCTGGCCGCCCCCCGCGAAGCCGAGCCCTGGAACTTCGCCGAGGCCCGATCCTTCGAGGTCGGCCGGCGCCTCGAGCCCGGCGAGCAGCGGACGCTCCGGCTCGCCGCCGACGGTGAGCTGGAGGCCGGCATCGGCTTCGAGCTCTCCGTCTGGGCCCACACCTCCGAGCCCGGCTCGGACGAGACGCAGCACTCCGACGGCGTGCGGCTCAACCAACTGATCGACACCACCACACCATCACAGGGGGAATAGCAGTGCAGAACAGCGGGCGGACTCGGGTATCGGTGATCCTGCCGTGCCTGAACGAAGAGGAATCCATCTCACAGACCATCGCCGAGGCCTGGCAGGGCCTCGAAGCCGGAGGCTACGACGGCGAGGTCGTGGTGGTGGACAACGGGTCGACGGATCGATCCGTGGCACTGGCACTCGAGGCCGGCGCCCGAGTGGTGTGCGAGGAGGAGCGTGGCTACGGCGCAGCGCTGCGGCGCGGTATCGCCGAAGCCCATGGGCAGATCGGTGTGATGGCTGACGCCGACCTCACGTACGACCTGCCGAACCTCGGCCAGGTCGTCAGCAAGGTGGAGGAAGGCGCCGATCTGGCGCTGGCGAACCGCCTGGACGGCCTGAACAGCGACAGCATGCCGCTGCTGCACCGACTGCTCGGCACTCCCGTGCTGAGTTGGATCCTGCGCCGGGTGACCCGTGGTGCGGTGACGGTGCGCGACAGCCAGTCCGGCTACCGCGCGTTCGATCTCGAACGAATCCGCGCCCTCCGCCTCCAGGGCAGCGGCATGGAGTTCGCGTCGGAGATGCTCTTCCAGGCGTCGCTCAACGGCTACGCGGTGGAGGAGATCCGCCTCCCGTATCGCCCCCGCGTGGGCGAGTCGAAGCTCAACACCTTCTCCGACGGTCTCCGCCATCTGAAGCTGCTGACCCTGCTCGCCCCCCGCGTGGCGCTGCTGTGGCCGGCGGTGTTGCTGGCGCTGCTCGGCCTGGGCCTGACCACGGCGTCGCTCATCGACCCCTCCGGTCTCGAGATCGGCGCTCTGCAGTGGCAGCCGATCTTCTTCGGTCCGATCGCACTGGTCCTGGCATCATTGTTGGGGGTGAGCTTCATCGTGATCAGTACCGCCAGTCCGCTCCGGGCGCTACCGGCCACACCCGCGATGCATCGGCGGCTCAGGGCGCGGCTGGCAACCGCCGGTGCACTCCTCGCGGGCACCGGCATCGCGATCAATGCCGTCCTGTTCGCCCGCTGGGTCGCGGATTCGACCACCTGGTCGCGCAGCCTCGCGTTGGCCGGCCTGGCTCAGGCGTTGACGCTTGCGGGCGTGATCTGGATGGCGGCCTCGTTCCTCTACTGGCTCCTCCAGCGCCAGACCGAGTACCACGCCGGCCGGGACGTCAGAGAGACCTCCGAGCTGGCTGCGTGACCGCACGTGGTCCGCGTCCTCGCGTTCTGCGACTACCTGTCTGACCCCCTCGGTGGTGGCGCCGAGATCGTCACCGCCGAGGTGTATCGACGGCTCGCGGCCACGGACACGTTCGACATCACGGTCCTGACCGGGGTGAGCGACACCCGCCGAGGGTGTGTCAGCGCAGGTGAGGACCTCGAGATCCAGGCCCATCGCGGCCTGGACCTGTCGCGCCTGCTTGGCGCCCAGCTCTCGCTGTCGCCCGGGCTGATCGCGGGTGCGATCGCCTCGGTGCGTCGGACCCGACCCGATGTGCTGCACGCGTCGTCGATCCACTTCTTCGGCTCCGTGGTCGCTGCGGCAGTGGCGCGGGCGACCCGCATTCCGCTGGTCACCACGGCGCATCTGTCCGGCCTCGACGCGCTCCCGCCGCGGACTCGCCGGCTCGCGGCGCTGCACGAGCGCACGCTCGGCCGTTTCATCCTGTCGAGCTCCCGCAGCGTCATCGCGGTGTCGAACAGCGTGGCGGATCACATCGCCGGACTCGGCGTCGCGACCAACGCCATCCACGTCATCGAGAACGGCGTGGACAGCTCACGATTCGTCGCCAATCGCGGCGACGGATCCGTGGTGACGATCGCGTTCGTCGGCCGACTGATCGACAACAAGGGCCCGCTGCTGCTGGCCGACGCGTTCCGCAACGTCGTCGGTGACCACCTCCGGCTGGTCTACGTCGGCGACGGACCCCAGCGTGACGATCTCGCCGAGCGCGTGCGCGACGACCCCCGGGTTCGTCTGCTCGGCCACCGTGACGACGTGGCAGCCATCCTGGGCCACGCCGACATCTTCGTCCGACCGTCGACCACCGAAGGGCGATCGCTGGCACTGCTCGAGGCCATGGCGGCCGAGTGCGCCGTGGTGGCCAGTGACATCCCCGCCAACGCGGAGCTGATCCGCCATGGCGACACGGGAATGCTGGTGGCCCCGGAGGACACGGCTGCGCTGACGACCTCCCTGGAGACGTTGGTGCACGACGCCGACCTTCGTGCTCGGCTCGGCGAGCGTGCGCGGGAGGTCGCGTCCGCTTCCTCGTGGGACGATGCGGCCGCCGCCACGGGAGTCGTCCTCGAGGCGGCAGCGACGGCATGACGGATGCCCTGTCGCTGACCGACAGCACCGGAGGTCCGTCGCGACGCGGCCCAGGGAGCCGCCGGTCACGGTCGCGCTCCGGCTCCGACCGGGCACCGGAGGGGCAGTCTCGCGCCGATTGTCCACGTCCCGGCGTGCTCGGTGCCGTCCCGACCGCGCTCCGGATGTATCGACGCAAAGCCGAGCCGCAGCGGTCCGACGAGCCGACCGCGCGCCTCATCGTGGTCGTGGCCGACCAGGACGTCTTCCACTCCGACGTCGACCTGGAGGGCGACGAGTACGACGTCGAGGTCACGTCGGCCCCCGCTGACCTCCTCGATCTGATCACCTCGGACCCCGGACCGGGCTTCGATCCCGACGGCCCTGATGATCCCCTCCGGAAGCACCTCGAGTTCTCGGTCCGTCTCCGAGCCGGCGCAGGGGTACTGCGGGCGCGGACGTACAACCCGCTTCCGGAACTCATCCCCGCCGCCGCACTCCAACCGTCGGCCACGAGATCGCTCGATGTCGCCCTGGCTCGTTGCCGCGAGCGGCTCCGCAGTCTGCGGCCGCCCCGGACCAGGCAGCTCATGGCGATGTTCTGGCTGCTGGTGGTCGCCGTCGGCGCCTACCGGCTGTCGATCCTCCTCTCGGGTGGGGCGCCGGCCACCATTGATTCGGGCAACTGGCTGGCGTTCGGCGAGCAGCTCCTCGGGCAGTCGGGCCGCGACAGCTCGATCACGTACCCGCCGCTGGTCCCGGTCCTGGTCACGTTGGTCACCTCGTTGGTGGGGTTGCAGCTCGGTGTCGCCCTGGTCGGCGCGTTGGCGTCCCTCGCACCGGGGGTCGGGATGTACCTCGGGCTGCGCCGGGCGGGGCTCGGCCACATCGCGGCTGGGCCATGCCTGCTGTTGCTCGGTGCGAGCTCGGTCGGGGAGGCCGCTGCCTGGGGCGGGTTTCCGCAGCTCATCGGCCTCGGCCTGCTTCCCATCACGCTGGCCGTGGCGTTGTCCCACGTGGATGCGCCGACGCGTCGCAGCGCCTGGAGCCTGGGCTTGTTGACGATGGCTTCGCTGGCGACGTCGCACTTCATGGGAATCGTCGTGGTCGTCAGCGTGGCGGTGGTCTTCGCCGCGTCGATCCTGCGGACGCGCAGCCTGCGACACACGGTCGACCTGATTCGGACCAGCCCCGGCCTGATGCTGCCGAGCGTGTGGCTGATCCCCGTGTACCTCCGGCTCATCGATGCTGTGGTCTTTCATCCCAACGAGTTCGCCGCACTGGACAACCTGACCTGGTCGAACCTCATCGACCGGCTGGAGCTGATCTACCCGGGCTTCCCTCTCCTGTGGGAAGTCCTCCTGCCGATCGCGATCGTGACCCCGTTGTTGTGCTGGCGTGCCCGCGCCGAGGCCGTCTGGCGGCTCCATTCGGTCCTCACATCGGTGATCCTGTTGATGGTGCTCCTGACGAGGGAGAGCCGGTACCTCTATCTCTTCCCGCTCATGGGCGTGACCGGCATCGGGGTGTGGATCGCCCAGCTCGGCCCAGCGGTCGGCCGCTCGACGGCAGTGTCCGGCGTCCGGAGGCGAGCGGCGCTGGTCGCGCTGGTCGCGGTGCTGATTGCCATCCAGCTCCAGAGTGGCCTCGGGGCGTTCCGCGAACACCGCGAGTTCTACGGCGTCCTCACCCCGGGCATGATCGACGCCATCGACGTGGCCGACGAGATCGGGGGCCGTGAGGGGGTCCTGGCGGTGCCGTCGTTGGGTGATGCACCGATCGGCTGGTGGGTCGAGGCCCTCACCGATGGGACGGTCTACTACGGCTCACCGCTGCGGTGGCTCAACTTCCCTGACGAGGTCGAGCGTGCGCGTACGGCCAACGCCATCTTCGATCCCTCGTTCCCGTCTGCCGAGGCGACCGCCACACTTCGCAGCATCGGAACCGACGTCCTGATCGTGCCCACCCGGTGGGCGTGGTTCGACGAGGAGTCGATCCGGACCTGGGTCGAAGAACACGACGATGTCGTCGTCGCCTTCGATCATGAGGACGTCATCGTGCTCGACGTCCGGGTCGCCGGCTGACCGCGGCACCACCTCGGCTGCCAGGGGGTTTGAGGTCTGCCAAAGGTTCCCCTGATATTCCGATGAGGTGACATCTCTCCTCATCTGGCCGACAGCTCCATGACCGGCACGGGCGTGAAGCAGCGGGGATCCACGGCCGTTCCTGACCTCTCGAGTCCACCGATGCTGTTGGTTGGATTCGCAGTGATCGCCGGCATTCTCGGCCTGGCGGTGACGATCATGACCGCCGGAGGCCAGGCGCCGGTGGTGGACGTGCAGACCGAAGCACGGCACGGCGACCTCTCGACCTGGGTGGAGGCCGCGGAGTGGCTCGAACACGACCACAACGCCACCAGTGACGCGGACCTGGGACCGGACGCGCAAGCGCTCGGGTCCAACGAGCTCGAGTCCGGGTTCGCCATGCCAGCCTCGATGATGCCGGGCACCCCCGACGAGGGCTTCGTGCGCCTACAGGTCGAGCTGACGATGTTCAACCACGCTGCCACGACCAAGGTGTCCCCCGACAGCTTCGCCCTCGAGGGCGCCGACGGTCGGCAGTGGGATCCGCTGCTCGGCGGCACCTTCAACCCGACCGATCTGCACGACGGTCACCTGCTGAACACGGTCGTCGCGTTCGACATCGCCGAACGCGACGCAGGCCAGACGATGTACCTCACCTGGCGGCACGCCGGGTCGACCACCCGGTTCGTGATCTCGGACGGAGGTCACCACTGATGCGGAGCGACCACCGACGGAAGTCTCGTGCGGTCCAGACCGCGCTTCCCGCGATCCTGCTGGCCGTGCTGGTCGTGGCGTGGCAACACACGTTCCACGCGGCATTCGTCATCCGAAGCGACGCTCCCTTCGAGACACACCTCGCCCACGTCCTGCGCGACATCGGACTGCTCTTGCCGCTCGCGCTGCTGGCAGTCCAGATCGGTACCAAGGTCGCCCGCGCGATCCCGACCGCGACCGAGGGGCAGGCACGTGCGCTTCGCATCGCTGTCATCACCCAGATCCTCATGCTCTCGGGTGCCGCCACGCTTCCGGCGCACGCGAGGATCGATGAGCTCCTCGGTGCCTCCCACGTGGACGAGGGCGGGCTGTTGGAGCACGCGGTGCGCGATGGCCTCGTCGGTCAGGTCGCCGCGTTGCCTGCGCTCGCACTGGCCTACTGGATCCTGCGTCGCCACCCGAGCGTCACCACGGGTGGGGTCCTGGCCACGAGCGCCGTCATCACGGGCGGCCTGCTCGTTGCGATGCAGCTCGACGTGGCCGGCCCGGCCGTTGCCGCGCTCGCCGTTGCGCTCGTGGCGGTCGCCATCGTGGCCACCACGCCCGCCCGCGCAGCGGTCCGCGTTGTCGCGGTCGCCGCGCTCGTGGCGACCACCGTGGTGTTGCCGGTGGCACCGGAGCCCGACTCAGCTGGTGCGCAGGTACAGGCGAACGGTTGCGAGGCCGGCGCGCCGACCCGCTCCTACGACGTCGCGGCGATCAACGTCAACATGGTCCTCAACCGCTACGGCGATCATGACCCGCTGGGCATGATGTACGTGCTCGAGTCGGACATTCCTGCTGTGCGTGCGCAGGAGGCCAGTGGTGATGTCACGGCCGGGCTCCGTGACGATCCGATCCAGGCGCTGGCGATCCGAGCCAACGCCGGAGAGTGCCTCACGATCAACTTCACCAACCGCTTGTCCAACGGCATGCCGGCGTCGTTCCACCTGACCGGTCTCGCCTACACCGCCACCAACGACGGCGGCGAGGTCGGCAACAACCCGGGGACGCTCGCGGACCCGGGCGAGAGCATCAGCTACACGTTCCCCATCCCGTCGGACCGTTCGGCCGAGGGAACCCACCACTTCCACAGCCGCTACGACGCGCGAGTGACGATGGCCCACGGCCTCTTCGGCGCGCTGGTCGTCGAGCCGCCGGGGTCGACCTACTACCACCCCGACATCCCAGGCCAGCAGATCGACAGTGGCTGGGAGGCGATCATCGTCGACCCCAACGGCATCGACTTCCGCGAGTTCGTGATCATGATGCACGAGGTCGGCGACGAGGACTACGAGGTACTCGACGGTGATGGCGATCCCCTGCCGCTGATCGACGACGAGACCGGCGTGTACCGGCCGTCGTCCCGAGCCCTGAACTACCGGAGCGAACCGTTCCGCCACCGGCTCGCGCAGGGCGGCGATCACGGCCTCGGCTACAGCACCTACACCTTCGGCGAGCCCGCCACCCCGACGCCCCGGTCCTACCTCGGCGAGCCCACCAAGACCCGCATCAGCCATCCTGGCAGCGAGGTCTTCCACGTCTACCACCTCCACGGTGGCGGCAATCGCTGGCACCGCAACCCGGCGGCCGAGCCCACCGAGTTCGCGACCGGCCTGCGCAAGACCGTCTCCAGCGAGGCACTCTCGACACGCCTCGACAGCCAGTCCGTGGGTCCGGGCGAGAGTTACGACCTCGAACACGAGTGCGGCGCCGGCGGCTGCCAGCAGGCGGCGGGCGACTACCTGTTCCACTGCCACATCGGCCACCACTACATCGCCGGCATGTGGGCCTACTGGCGGGTCTTCGACACACCGCAACCCGACCTCGCGCAGATGCCACCGGACCCTGGCTACACGGCGCCCGCCATCGCGCCGGGCGGCACGTCGCTGGACCTGATCGGTACCACCACGCCGGACGGCCAGACCCTCGTCCCGACGGTCGACGTCGACCAACCCGGCGAGACGTCGCTGGAGGACTACCTCGCGGCCCAACTGCCACCCCAGGGTGTCCCGATCGACGACGCGGACGCCACGGTCTGGGACTGGACCATCGACTACGTCGGTGGCGACCAGAGCCAGCCGTTGTTCCTCGGCGAGCCCTCGAGCACTGACGTGTGGCCCGGTTGGGAGTCCCCGAACCCGGGGGTCAGACCCACCATCAGGTGGAATCTGTCCAACGCCAGACCCGCGTGGCCGTTGCTCGAACCCCATCTCGGCAAACGACCACCGTTCGCGCCGAGAGCGTCCCAGGGCGCGCCGTGGTTGGGCCCCCACGGTTCGACGTCGAGACCGGACGGCCTGTGCCCCGGCACCGACGTGATCCCCGGGAGACGGATCCTGCACTATCCGCTGTCGGCCATCGACCTGCCGTTGCAGATCAGCCCGACGCTCACCGACACCAACGGCATGTTGTACGTCCTGAACGACGATGTCGCCGCCGTACGAGCGGGCTCTCAGGTCGCGGAACCGCTGGTGATCCGGAGCAACGTCGGTGACTGCGTGTCCCTGTTCCTCACCAGCCAACAGGACGACGCCAACCACGAGGGACTGGCAAAGGTCAACATCCACAGCCACTTCACCCAGTTCGACCCTCAGGCCTCCGACGGTGTGGTGACCGGTTCGGCGTTCGAGCAGGCCGTGTTCCCGTACGAGAACGAGAATCGGACGCTCGTGTCAGCGCCGGGTATCGGAGCGACCGACATCACGGTCACCAACGTCGACCGCCTGCGGGTGGGCATCGCCATCGGCATCGGTCTCGGCGAGGGCATGTGCGACCCGACGACCGGTCTTCCCGTCTCGTCGCCCGACCTGACCGACGTGCCGTGCACCGAGGTCCGGACGATCACCGCCATCAACGGCACGACGATCACCCTCGACGCGCCACTGGTGAATCAGCACGCCGCAGGCGAGGCCGTGGGTGTGGAGTTCGTGAACTACCTGTGGTTCTCCGACGTCAACTCCGGCACGGTCTTCTTCCACGACCACGTGCGGTTCTCGAACTGGGATCACGGACTGTTCGGCGCCCACATCATCGAGCCGGCCGGGTCCACGTGGCACGACCCCACGACCGGCGCAGAGATCCGATCCGGTGCCCGGGCCGACATCCACGCCCCCGCGGCATCGTCCATCGCGGCGGGTCAGCAGGGTCCGTTCCGTGAGCAGATGCTGTTCCTGCACAACGCCCACCGCGAGGGCGAGCCGAGCAAGATCGCCACGTTCAACATGCGAGCTGCGCCGCTGACCGAGCGGGGTGGAGACCATCCCTTCTCGTCGGTGACCCACGGCGATCCGGACACCCCCGTCACGAGGGCGTACGTCGGCGACAGCGTGGTGTTCCGTGGCCTCGGCGTGGTCCAACGCATCGGCGCCATCCGCGTGACCGGCCACCGGTTCCGCCAGGAGTGGCACAACAGCTCCGGCACCTTGCACGACACGGTGAACCTCGGCGTCTCCGAGCGCGAGGACATGGTGCTCGAGGTCGGTGCAGGCGGCCCCAACGGGTACGCCGGCGACTACCTCTACTACAGCACCAAGCAGGAGGACTTCGAGGCGGGTGCTTGGGGCATCCTGCGAGTGCATGACACGGCACAGGGTGACCTCCAGCCCCTGCCTGGTACGGCACCGCCCGGCGGCGCCGGGTTCCCGCAACAGGCGGTGACCGGTGGTCCGCCGGCGCCCGCGACTGCACCAGGCAACCCGTGCCCGCCATCTGCGCCGATGCGCACTGCAGATGTCGAGCTGATCGAGTTCCCGCTCACCGGACGCCAGCTGTTCGTGCTCGCCGCCGACGCTGCGGACGTGCTGGCCGGCATCCAGGAACCGGAACCACTGGTCCTGCGCATGAACTCCGGCGACTGCCTCGAGGTGAGTGTCCGCAACAACTCGGGCGACTGGGCATCGTTCAACACGTCGAAGCTCCTCGCCGATCCGCAGGGTTCGGCGGGCACCGCCGTCGGGTTCAACCTCGACACCACCATCGACCGTGGTGCGTCGAGGACGTACCGGGTCTTCGCCGATCAGGAGCTGGGCACGACGATGTTCTTCAGCCTCGCCGATCAGCGTTCCGCGATGGACGGCGCCTACGGGGCCATCGTCGTCGAACCCGCGGGTTCGACCTGGCGGAACCCCACGGACGGTTCACCACTCGACGCCGGCGTGACCGCGGACGTCCTCTTGCCCGACGGGTCCGGGTTCCGTGAGCAGGTCCTGCTCATCGAGGACGACGACGACGACATCGGACAGAACGTGATGCCGTACCCCACCATGGTCAGCGGGCCCACGTTCTTCAACTACCGGGCCGATCCCTTCTTCGTGGAGGGGCCGGGACAAGGCCGCCTGGAGGTCAACCCCGATCAGTCGCTCGTCTACGACTCGGACACCCACGGCGACCCGGCCAACATCTTCCACGCCTACGTGGGCGATCCGGTCCGTGTCCGGGTGGGCGTCGGCTCCGGCCAACAGCCGCACGTGTTCGCCATGAATGGACACATGGCGCCGTGGGAGGTGAACCTGGCGTGGTCCGAGCATCTCGAGGCCAAGGGCATCCTGCCGGCGGAGTCGTTCGACTTCCACCTGGTCGGCGGCGCCGGAGGCGGCGTCCCGACGGGGGCCGACTACTTGTTCGAGGACCGGCGGATGCCGTTCCACGAGGCCGGCCTGTGGGGCATCATGCGGACCCACGACACGCCGCAGCCGGACCTGTTGCCACTGGCGCAGCCCGGCATGCTGCGGGTGACGACCGACCCGGCCGTGCCGTCACAGATCGTCGTCGACGGCGTCCCCATGGACACCTGGTCGCTCACCTGGGTGGAGCTGCAACCCGGCTCGTACGAGGTGTGCTTCACCGACGTGCCCGGGTTCACCACCCCGCCGTGTGAGACGGTGGCCGTCGACTCGCTGACCACCACCGCGGTCACGGGGAGCTTCACGCCCCGCGGCTATCTGCGGGTCGACACCAGCCCTGCGGTGCCGTCCACGATCTCCGTCGATGGCCAGCCGCGCAACGACTGGGGCATGTGGACCGACATCGACCCCGGCGACTACGAGGTCTGCTGGGGTGCGGTGGCGGGGTTCGACCCGCCACCGTGTGAGACGGTCACCGTGACCGCCGGCGTCACGACGCAGGTCACCGGCGCGTTCACCGCCTCCGGCGCTACGGGGCCCAGCGGGTACGGCATGCTCCGGGCAACCACCAGTCCGGCCCTCCCGGCTCAGATCTCCGTGGACGGCGTTCCGATGGACACGTGGTCGCTGACGTGGGCCAAGCTCGCCCCGGGCAGTCACGAGGTCTGCTGGTCGGACCTCGAGGGCTACAGCACTCCCAGTTGTGAGAGCGTCACGATCGTCGACGGCGTCACCACCGTCGTCGTCGGCAACTACTCCCAGCGCGGCGCACTGCGTGTGGACACCGCACCGGCGGTGCCGTCCACCATCACCGTGGACGGCTACCCCCGCGACGACTGGGGTGTGTGGACGGACCTGCCTGCAGGCACCTACGAGGTGTGCTTCGAACCCTTCGGATCCAGTGCCCCGCCATGTGAGACAGCCGTGGTCACCGCGGGTGCGCTGACAACGATCACGGGGCTCTTCTGACCCCATCGGCGACGAACTGAACGACGCGCCCGTGACACCGCCGCCGGGGGTGTCACGTTGGCGCGGCCCGCCGCCCAGATCGATCAGCGACGGTCGAGCTCGGCCAGGATGGCCTCGGTTGCGTCGACCACGCCGAGCGCGGACTCGACCGGGACGGGGCTGACGGCGCCGGTGCGGATGGCGGACACGACCGCAGCCACGAGGGCGTCGTGACCCCAGAACTGCCGACCCCGAGCGAGCCGGAGGCCGGCGCCCGCGAACCCGCCCAGGTGCTGGCCGGCCGCTCGCAGGCTGGTGGCGAGCACCTCGCGTGCGGTGTGGCCGCCGTCGGACCCCGAGCTGATCATCACGTCGCGGAAGAGGTCGACATCCACGACCGTTCGCCCGGCGACCGCGGTCACGTGCCACTCCGACAGCGGGGCCCCGAACACCATCGACAGACGCCCCGGGCCGTTGGCGCCTCGCAGGAGGACCTCGCAGGTCTGGGGTTCGGAGGTACGAGACGCCCAGTCAGCTCGCACGTGTTCGACTCGGAGATCGGACCCGAGGAGGTCGGCGACGATGTAGAGCATGTGCGGGATCTCGTCGAACAGCAGGCCGCCGCGGAGATCGTGGTGCCATGTCGGCAGTCGGCGTTGGTCGCTGCTGAGCTGGAGCCCCGACACCGACAGGAGTGGGCCGGCGGCGGCCAATGCCTTTCGGGCTCGGGTCATGGCGTCGGACCACAGGAAGTTGTGGGACGGACAGAGCATGCGGTCGGCCTTCTCGGCCGCGGAGAACATGGCCCGAGCGTCCTCCGGGCGAAGCGCAAGAGGCTTCTCGCAGAAGACGTGAACCCCTCGCTCGAGTGCATCGATGGTGAACTCGGTGTGGGACCACGGTGAGGTGCAGACACACACCAGATCCAGGTCGTGGTCATACAGGACCTCGAGGTCGTCCGTGATCGGAATGCCCTCGGGGGCCGTCCGGCGGGCACGCTCGATGTCCGCGTCGAAGACCGCCACGAGCTCCACGCCATCGGTTCGATCCAGCGATGGGATGTGACGATCCGCCGCCACCCATCCTGCGCCCACCACGCCGGCGCGCAATGTCGGTTTGTCCACCCGGTTCATCCTCCGTCCGCAGTGAGGCGAGCAGCAGAATAGGACGACGACCCGGAATTCGCCCCATCGACCGTGGCTGGCTAACCTTGCGGACATGGGCGGAAGACGGGCGGTCTTTGGCGCATGCCTCCTCGTGAGCATGTTCGTGGCGATGGCGTTCTCCGCCGTTGGCACGGCACAGGGGCAAGAGGACGGTGCGCCCTATCAACCACAGTTCGGCGACCTCGACATCGAGGGCACGGACTTCACTCCGGGCACGGTGGTCACCTTCGCGGGCAGCGGGTTCGCTCCCAACGCCGCCGTACAGGTGGCCGTGCGGTCCAACGCCTCGGGCGAGGCGGCCGCCGAGACCACCGACGAGGCCGACGACGTCGGCGCCGTGCGCTTCGAGCTCCAGCTGACCGACAGCTTCACCGCCGGCAACTACACGGCGACCATGGCGGGACCCGCCATCGACGGGGCCACGGTGCAGCTCTCGGGTGTGATGACCGTCTACGCACTCCCGGCGCCCACGTCCACCCCTGTACCGGTCGAGCCGGCAGCTCCTGCGCCCACACCCACCGCGCAGCGTCCCGACGTGGAATCACCGACGCCGACACCGTTGCCCGAGGTGACCGTGCGCAACGATCCGCCGCCGACGGTTGGCCCGGCACCCGAGACGAGTGACGACCCGGACGGCGCCACCGCGGACGACGACGCCGAGGTCGCGGGAGCGTCCGAGGAGCGAGCCACCACCGCCGACGGCGACGAGCCCGCCCCAGCGGATCCCTCCGCCGAGGATGCGCCGGACAACGTGGACGCACCGTCGGCGGACGAGCCTGGGAACGAACCCGCCGATGGCGACGAGGAGGCGCTGGCGGGTGTCGGGGGTGACGGTGGGGACGGCTCCGGCAGCCGTTCGTGGCTGGTGGTCGGTGCTGTCGTGGCCGGTCTCTGTGCCGCTGGCGGGCTGGTCTTCGCTCGCCGAGCGCGGGGGCCCGGCACCGCCTGAGTCGCCGCATGCAACTCAAGGGTTTTCCACAGGTCCGAGTGCTACAGTCGCCGCCATGAGTGCCCCGCGGACGCTGTGTCGATCTCGACGCGGCGTTTCTGCGCGAATCGTCCACCTCAACGGAACCTCAGATCCCCTGGCTGCCTTTTGGGCGCTGCGGCTCCGTCACCAGCGCGACGTCTGATGGCATCGGTCTTCATCGTCGAGGACGACCGGGAGATCCGCGACTTGGCGGCAGCGGCGCTCATGGACGCCGGAAACGAGGTGGCGAGCGATGCCACCGCCATGGGTTCCCTGCGATCCATCGTGGAGGACCCGCCCGACTTGGTCGTGCTCGACCTGGGCCTCCCGGACCTGGACGGGACCGACCTGCTCCGGATGATCCGTGCGGTGTCGCAGGTCCCGGTGATCGTCGCCACGGCGCGAGATCAGGAGTCCGACATCGTCCGCCTGCTCGACGCCGGCGCCGACGAGTACGTGGTGAAGCCCTACTCGGGCGCGGAGCTGGCAGCACGCGTCCGCGCCTTGCTGCGCCGCCTCGACGGAGGCAGTGAGTCCCGCAGCTTCGAGATCGGCGAGTTGCGGATCGACACCCGGTCCCGAGAGGTCTGGCACGGCGGGCAGGCCGTCGACCTGAACCGCAAGGAGTTCGACATCCTGGCCCACCTCGCGGAGCGGGTGGGCGAGGTGGTGAGTCGACGGGACCTGTTCGTGGCTGTCTGGCGACAGCCTTTCGGGGGTGCCGACCGGACCATCGACGTCCACGTTTCCTGGCTGCGTCGCAAGCTCGGTGAGTCGGCCTCCGAACCGCGGTACCTCCACACGGTTCGTGGGGTGGGACTGAAGCTCGTCGTCCCGCCGTCGTGAGACGCCGCCTCGTCACGGTCTTCTTGGCCGTGTCGGTCATCGCGGCGCTGGCGTTCGTGGTCCCGCTGGGCCTGGTGATCCGACAGACCGGCTTCGACCGAGCGGTGCAGCAGGCGGAACTCGAAGCGGCCGAGGTGGCCGCGGCGGTGGCGGCCGCGGGCGACGATCGCGCCGACATCTACATGGCGGTGCGCCGGACCAGTGCCGGCACCGAAGGGAGGATGACGGTCGCACTCTCCGACGGAACGCTCCTCGGCGTCGAGGTCGCCGACCCCGTGGCGCTCGCCGAGACCCTCAGCGGCGGCGTGTCGACGAACCGATCGGTCGCGGGCGGCCACGAAGTCGTCAGTGTGGTCACCGGGGTGGACGGTCGACGGGCGGGGGTCCGGGTCTTCGTACCCGACGCCGACCTGTATGCGGGGCAGGCACGGGCATGGACCACGCTTCTCATCTCGACTGCCGCGCTCGTCACGATGTCGGTGCTGCTCGCGGACCGCTTGGCCCAGAGCGTCGTCGCCCCCACCCGTCAGCTCGCCGCCACGGCACTCCGGCTCAGCGCGGGCGATCTCGAGGCTCGGGTCGTGCCCCAGGGTCCGCATGAGCTCGAGGACCTGGGTGAGGCGGTGAACCAACTCGGCGCTCGCATCTCCACGATGCTCGAGGTGGAGCGTGAACTCCTGGCGGAGATGTCGCACCGCCTGCGCACGCCGCTGACGGCGCTTCGGATGCGCCTCCAGGAGATCGAGGATCCAGAGCTGGCCGAACGGCTCAGCGCCGACGTCAACCGCTTGACCGTCCAGCTGACCGCGCTCATCGACGAGACCCGCAACCGGCCGGCGGCACCGGAGACGGTGGCGGTCGACCCGTCGGCAGCGATCGCCCGCCGCGTGGAGTTCTGGGCCGTGCTGGCCGCGGATCAGGAACGCCCGTGGCGATTCGAACGCTCGACCGGTCCGGCGACGGTCGCGCTCACCGAGGATGAGCTGGTGGCGGCGGTCGACGTGTTGATCGAGAACGTGTTTCGTCACACCGACGAGGGGGTCGGCCTCACGGTGTGGGTCCACCAGGAGCCGGGCTGGGTCCGGATCGGTGTCCAGGACACCGGGCCGGGATTCTCGCCGGAGCTGGTCACCGCGGGGCGCAGTGCCGGGGGCAGCTCAGGCCTCGGTCTGGCGATCGCCGAGCGGACGGCCGCACGCGTTGGTGGTCATCTCGAGATCAACCAGCCGGCGGGCGGCGGCGTGATCGTGGAGCTGGTGCTGCCCGAACTGGTCCGGGGTCGGGCTGCACACCCGACTGCTCACGTACCCGGGACCTGGGCAGGGGAAGCCTCGGGTGCTGGTTCCGCCTGGGATGCAGAGCGGATGCCTGCCACGAGCTCGGACGGCTCGGCGTCCTTCACCAGGTAGCCGAAGGCACCCGCCTCCATGGCTGCGTCGATGCCTGCGCGGTCGGTGTGCGCGCTGAGGATCACCACGCGTGCCTCGGGTCGTAGGCGACGCGACCGCCGCGTCGCCTCCACGCCACCCATGCCCGGCATCGAGAGGTCCATGAGCACGACGTCGATCTCGACCTGGGGGTCGACCAGGAGGAACTCTTCGCCCGACGACGCCACGGCCACGACCTCCATCTCCGGGGTGAGCTCGAGGAGTCGAGCGAGTGCGGATCGCAGCAGCCGGTGATCGTCGACCAGGGCGACGCGGATCATCGGGGCACGTCCAGGAGAACCCTGGTTCCTTCTCCGACACCGGACTCGACCAAGAGCTCGGCGCCGGCGTCGGCTGCGAGGTCGGTGATGAGCCGCAGCCCGATGTGGCCATCGTCCTCCGAGTCGGAGAGGAGCGCGGAGGCGGTGTCGAAACCCCGGCCGTCGTCGATCACCGCGGCGGACAGACCGTGATCGTCGCCGCGGATCTTGACGTGGAGGCACGAGGCATCGGCGTGGCGAAACACGTTGCGGACGGACTCGCGGACGACGCGGTAGACCAGGGCCGTGTGCTCGATCGACGCGTCGACTCGGCCATCGATCTCGCATTCGGCGGCGATCCCGAGGCTGTCCGCGGGTGCGAGCAGGTCAGAGATCGCGTCGGCGAGTCCCTGCGTGCGGAGGTTGGCGGGGTAGATGTCGACGAGCAGCGAGCGGAGGGACTGGAGACCCCGACGGGTGTTCGCCGCCGCCATGCGGAGGTCGCCCGCCAGCTCCGGTGACCCTTCCTGACGTGCCATCTCCGCTGCAGCGGACATGGCGTACGAGGTGGCCACCAGATCCTGCACGACACCGTCGTGGAGATCGCCGGCGATCCGTCGCCGGGCCAGGTCCGAGGAGTCGATCGCTCGCTGCAGGAGCAGTTCACGCTCGCGTTGCGACCGGTTCAGCCGCCGATGCAGGGTCCACGCGAGCACGAGATGGAGGATCTGCGCGATCAACAGCGACCCGATGACGATCGGCAGGAATTCGTTGCGGATGCGCGCGCTCGCTCCCTCCACCACCGAGTAGTCGAAGTAGCTCTCGTACAGGAGCGGTACATCGTCGGGGCCGGGTACGGGGAGGTAGACCTCGAGCAAACGACCCTGGTCCGCTTCGAAGCGGTTCTCCGGTCCCTGGAGGTCGCTGATCTCGGAGACGGCCTTGCCCGACCACAGGGATGCCACCTTGTCTCCATCGAGCGGATAGATCTCGCCGATCAGGCGTTGCTCGTCCGAGTAGATCACGCGGCCCTCGGCGTCCCAGAGCTTCACCCGGGCCGTCGTGCCGCGCAGGACGCGTTCACGAACGATCTCGTCGAGCCGTGCGAGCTCGGCCGGATCGCCCGCGAGGAGCCCGGCACTCATGTTCGGGCCGACGACGGTCTGGGCCACCACTGCCGTGAGTTCTCGGGCTTCGCGCATCGCCACGTTCTCGCCGGCGCGCTGGGACGCCACGATGGACACCACCACGATCAGCGTCATCCCCACGATCCCCGCGCACACGCTCTGAAAGAAGGGGTGGCGCAGCAGTGTGCTGGCCCGCGAGCGGGTCTCGTCGGTTGACGAAGACATCCATCCATGGTTGTCGCGGCCGCCCCAATCCTGCCCTATGCAGACCTCAAATCGCGGTGAAGGCCGTGCGCGGCGCGGTCGCAGGCAGTTTCGGTCGGTGGGCGCTGGTCCCTCACCCGGCGTAGCGGCCGTGCCACACTCGGGGGCGGGCGGGTCAGGGGCCTTCGGACCGAAATGGTCGGAGGTTCGACATGAGCACAACCCAGCACGCCCCTCGACGCACACTCGCGTGGACCGGCTTCGTCATCACGTTCGTCCTCCTGGTGGCGAGCCTGGGCACCGGTGCTGGTGCCCAACCTGCACAGGAGAACCTCCGGTCGCACTACCCGAACATCGACCAGATTCGTGCTGGGAACTACCTCGAGGGCTTCAACTACGTCTCGGGCGAGCCGGCGCGATCGGTGCTGTGGTTCGAGGAGCGCAGCCGGAACCGCTTCCGCCAGTACAACTCGGCGCCGGATGATCCACAGACCCGTTGCCACTGGGACCAGCTCAAGTGGCACCGAGGGATCCTGCGCTACCAGGTCACCCAGAACGCGTGCGGCGACGTCACCCGACGCGTTCGCTATCGACCGGCGATCCGCCTGATGCCGGAGGTCTGGACACCCGGTGGTGACTGGACGAGGACAGGAACATCCGGGGTCACCTACTCCGAGAACGGGACCGTGGTGTGCCGCGGCGACAACGAGTGGGTCGCAACCGTCGAGGGCTATGTGGACATCGCCCCCGGCGTGCAGGCGATCCACGTGCGCTCACGCCAGACGACGACCTGGACCGAGGGTCAGAGCAGCGCCGGGTGTGCCGCCGGCTTCACCACCGAATGGCAGGAGGACTACTACCTCCTGCCCGACCTGCCCGTCACAGGCGGTGGCACAGCCCCGGCGTTCAAGCGCAGCGTCGGCGGCAACCTCGCCGGTGGCCCCGACCGCTGGGACGTCTGGTTCGACAGCTGGGAGCCGCTCCCGTCCTGACCCGTCGGGTCGATCAGCGGATCGACGCGCCGTCGATGGCGCCGCCGAAGCCCTCGGCACCGGCGGACCAGTAGAGGTCGAACGTGCACGCCGACGACGGGCCCGTGATCGGGTCACCGCAGCGGACGAGGTCGTCCTGGTCGGGCGTGAGGCCGGGAAGCTCGGCCTCGCCGTCCACTCGGATCACCGGTGAGTCGCCGTCGGTCGTCAGGGCGACGATCACGGCATCCTCACTGAGGCCGACGTCGCTGCCGTCGAGGTGGAGTGACCACGTCCCGGCGGAGGTCGTCCCGAGCGAGCTCGGAACGAACCGCATCACGTCCTCGGGCTGAGCGGAGACACCCGGAACCGTCGCGGATCCGACCGTCGTGATCAGCAGCGACCCGTCGTCGAGGACGGCGACCCCGTCGATGTCCTCGGAGCCCCCGCCGAGGCCGACGTCGGACGCATCGAGGTACATGCTGAAGGTGCCGCTGGTGTTCGGACCAGTGGATGTGGGCACGAACCGCAGGATGTCCGCCTCGTCGAAGAACCCCACGCCGCTGACGGAGCCGTCACGTTGCATGCTCACCAGAACAGATCCGTCGGCCATGACCGACAAGGCGTCGATGTCGCGACCGCCGCCGTTGGTGAGACCGACGTCGCCGCCGTCCAGGTACAGCGACCAGGTCCCGGTCGCGGTGTCGAATGCCAGCACGTCCTCGTCGGCGTACCCGACACCGGCGACCGTCCCCCCACCCGTGGCGCTGATGTAGATGACCGGATCCGGTGGGGGTTCGACGGTGATGGTGACGGTGTCGGTGGCGGTTGCGGCGTCGTTGTCGGTGACGGTGAGGTCGATGGTGTGGGTGCCGATGGGGAGGTCGAGTGTGGGTGTGGCTCCGGTGCCGATCGTGGTTCCGTTGTCGGTCCAGGTCCACGAGACGATCGTGCCGTCGGGGTCTGTTGATCCGGTGCCGTCGACCGCCACGAGCTCAGAACCAGAACCGTCCACATCGACCACAACCCGGTCAGCCCCGGCAGCCGCAACCGGAGGCTGATTGGGTGCGGGTTCGACGGTGATGGTGACGGTGTCGGTGGCGGTTGCGGCGTCGTTGTCGGTGACGGTGAGGTCGATGGTGTGGGTGCCGATGGGGAGGTCGAGTGTGGGTGTGGCTCCGGTGCCGATCGTGGTTCCGTTGTCGGTCCAGGTCCACGAGACGATCGTGCCGTCGGGGTCTGTTGATCCGGTGCCGTCGACGGGGACGAGCTCAGAACCAGAACCGTCCGCGTCGACCACGATCTGGTCAGGCCCGGCAGCCGCAACCGGAGGCTGATTGGGTGGGGGTTCGACGGTGATGGTGACGGTGTCGGTGGCGGTTGCGGCGTCGTTGTCGGTGACGGTGAGGTCGATGGTGTGGGTGCCGATGGGGAGGTCGAGTGTGGGTGTGGCTCCGGTGCCGATCGTGGTTCCGTTGTCGGTCCAGGTCCACGAGACGATCGTGCCGTCGGGGTCTGTTGATCCGGTGCCGTCGACGGGGACGAGCTCAGAACCAGAACCGTCCGCGTCGACCACGATCTGGTCAGGCCCGGCAGCCGCAACCGGAGGCTGATTGGCGGCTCCTCCCGGCTCGAGGTTGACCGTGGACTCGATGCCTGCCACCAGGCTGATGGCCTCGCAGATCTCGCCGGTCGGGAACTGAGCGCACACCGTCGCCGGGCCGACATCGATCGCGGTCAACAGGCCCCACTGGTTCCGGGGCACCCCGTCGACGGTGATCACCACGTCCGTGGCGGGAACGGTCACCGCACGGAGTGCACTCTGCTCGCCGAAGATCCCGTCCACGACCGTCGTCTGCCCCTCCACCACGGTGACCGTCTCACAGGGCGGCGTGGTGAAGCCGGGCACATCCGAGAAGCAGATGGTGTGGGTCCCGGTTGCGGTGGGCACCCACTGGAGTCCGAACTGCAGCGTGTCGACCCCGTTGACCGAGACCGTGGACGGCACCGCCGGGGTGGTGAGGACACGGAGCAGTCCTGTGGGCTCGGTGGGGCCCGGTGCACCGGGCGAAGGGGTGAACACCCCCTCGACGACATGGTGGGCGCCTGCGACCAGGTCGACCGTCTGGCACGGTGGCGGCTGCTGGTCCGCCACGGGCCCCCAGCAGATCTCGTGCAGGCCAGGGTCGATCGAGGTGAACACGCCCCAGTCGTCCGCTGCCGCGCCGTCGATCGAGATGACCGACGGGACGCCCGAGGTGGTCCCCGCGATGCGGGTGGTGACCTGGAGGGTCGCCTGCGCTGCGAACACAGCGGCGTCGACCGTGGTGGCCGTCGACGCGACCTCCACGTCTTCGCACACCGGTGTCACGAAGCCGGGCACGTCGGAGAAGCATCGCTGGTAGGTGCCCGGGTCGAGCTGCAGCCAGTCGACACCCCACTGTGTCCGCGGGAGTCCGTCCAGACTGATGAGCGACGGCACGGGCGGAATCGTGGTCGTCCGCAACAGTCCTGGTGTCTGCACCCCCGGCGCATAGCGGATCCGGAGCACTGCGCTGTCGGCGATGCCCGCCAGGTAGAGGTGACCATCGGGTCCGAAGGTCGCACCGACCGACACGATCTGGGTGGCGAGCGGGACCTCGACGATCGGTCCGCCGGACACGTCCAGCACGGTGAGGGTCGCCCGCTCGTAGTCCGCGATGACCATGCCACCCTGGTACTGCGGTGGCCATGACGAACCGCTCGGGATGAACGGGCCGCCGATGATGGCGCCGGAATCGTCGGCGTGGCTGTACGCGTGCGTCGGAGCGACTGCGTCGTTGGTCCCGTAGTACGCCTGGCACTCCGGCATCGACGAGAAGTCGGGGTTGGTCTGGAGGACGCCGCCGGTCCCGCCTTCGTAGCACGGCCACCCGAAGTCCGAGCCGGGAGCGCCCGTGTTGACCTCTTCGAAGCCGCCGGCACCGACGTCACCGACCCACACCTGGCCACCGTCGTCGAAGCTGAACCGGTAGGGGTTGCGGAGTCCGGAGTACCAGACCCGCGACCGGGTGCTGTCGGCGTTGCCGTCCCAGTGCGGGTTGTCGGGGAGCCCGAGCCCGGTGGCCGGATCGATCCGGAGGATCTTGCCGGCCGCGCTGTCGAGGTCGAGCGAGCGGAGCGAACGGGCTTCGGCGGAGAAGCTCGCGCCGTCGCCGCTGCCCACGTACAGCATGCCGTCGGGACCGAAGGCGACCGTGCCCACGCTGTGGAACCCGGCATCCGCTGGCAGACAGTTGTCGACGGACGGCGGATTGCCGCACGCCCAGGACGAGGTCTGATCCGGCGTCGAGAGCGGGTCTCCGGCGCTGGCCCAGGTACCGCCTGCACCCAGGATCGTCGTCGCTGACCCGGGCACTGCCGTGGTGAGGCCGGTGGCCGGGTCGGCCGTGAGACGGGTGAGGCGCGCAACGCGTTGGCCTTCACCGTCGGGACCGCCGGCGCCGCTCTGTCCGGCGGTCTCTGGAGGGTCGTACGCATACAGCGCGTAGACGTACGGGGAGCCGGCCGCGAAGTCGGGGTGCACGGCAACACCGAGGAGGCCCCGCTTCGGCATCGCTGTTCACCTCGGCGCTGAGATCGGCGAACGTCGAGGTGGTTCCACCTGACACCACGCGTATGCGGCCCCCCTTCTCGGCGACGAACAGCAGGCCGTTCGACGACCACTCGACGTCGACCGGGAGGAACAGGCCGGTGGCGTAGGACTCGAGCACGAAGTCCGGTTCCGGTGCCGCCCCCGCAGACGAACCCAGATTGGAACCGACGAATGCTGCCGCGACGAGTGCGGTCACCACCGCCGCCACTGCGATGCCGATCGGCCGTCGACGACTGTCCGTGCGCATGATCTCCTGTCCCCGTTTCGTTTCGTTGTCCCGGCTCAGCTGGCCGTCACCGTGGTCCGGCACAGCCCGAGGAGCGCGCCGGTGATCCAGTGCCTCGTCTCGATCGTCGCCACCGACGTGCCTGGGCGGGTGGCGGTGACGAGCAGGTCGAACCGCTCGGCCGTGATCGTCTCCAGCGGACCGGTCAGGCGGTACGGCCGGGCGAAGTTCGGGCCGAGCCCGTCGAAGCCGCGTCCGTCGGCCGCGATCACGTCCACCTCGAGCGAGCCGTCGGCGATCCCATCGAAGGTGACGGTCTGCCGTCCGTACGCGGCATTGATGTACCGGACGAGCGTCGGAAGTCCGCCAACCGTGACCTCGGCGGCGATGCGCTGGTCCTCGATCACTGCCGGCGGCGTCGAGGCGTCGGTTCCGCATGGGTTGGAACACGCCGCTGATGTCGAAGTACTTCGGGTTGAACTCGTTGAGGCCCGCGTCCCCGCCGCGGAGGCCCGCCTGATGACCGAGATCGCGCCACGACGGGTCGACGTCACCTGCGGCCCAGATGCGCTCGGTGTTCACGTCGTACTGCGGTCCGTTGTGGAACGCATGTCCGCGGCCCTCGATGGGATCCACGATGAGCGGCCCCCACATGCCCATCTGGTAGTGGAGCGTGGTGTTGACGTGGCAGTGGTACACGTACGTTCCCGCGCCGCGGGTCTTCGGCTCGGTGGAGCCCAGCGGGCGGAAGGGCGCGCCGGCGCTGAACTGATACGTGTACGAACCGGTCACCTCGAACGACGTGTGACCGACACCGTCGTTGAAGGTGTCGATCTCGATGCCGTGCATGTGGATGGTGTGCTGTCGCTTGGAGGGCTTGATGGTGACGTGGACGATGTCGCCCTCGGTCACCCGGATGGGCGATGAGGGGCGAACGACGTCCTCGTCGGCGCGGTTGATGCGGTCCTCGAATCCCCAGAACTCGACGTCCTCGCCGTCCGGCATCTCGAGGTCTCGCCCGTAGACCCTCATCTCGAACTCGCGGTCGGGTCGGGTCCAGCCCGGCGTGTCGGGCGAGCCGAGCTTCGGGGTGTTCTCGTAGTAGAAGAGCGGGTCGTCGAACGAGCCGTGGTGACCGTCGCCGCTGGGCTCGATGTCGTCCCCCTCGCCGCCATGCGGGTCGTGCTCGTCATCGTCGTCGCGGTCGTCGCGGTCGTCGCGGTCGTCATCGGTCGTCGCGGTCGTCGCGGTCGTCGCGGTCGTCGCGGTCGCGGTCGTCGCGGTCGTCGCGGTCGTCGCGGTCGTCGCGGTCGTCATCGTCGTCGCGGTCGTCGCGTGCGCTCATGGCTTCTGCTTCCAATCCGTGAGCAGGCCCTGCGGGTAGAGGCCACCGGCGGCGGTCTGGCTCATCTCGACGTGGCAATGCATGGGCCACGTTCCTTCGGTCGACTGCCCGTGCAGCTCCGCCAGGAGGGCGGTGCCCTCAGGTGGAGGCGGGAAGTGGACGGCGTTGGGCGGGATGTTGAACGGCAGATGGATGTCGACCCGATCCGCGGGCCGCACCATGATCGTGTCCTTCCACATGATCACCGGCGGCACGTCACCGTTGACCGCGACCGGATAGACGTGGTTGCCGTGGAAGTGCGGCCCGTGGGTGGCCACCCCCGCATTCACGATGCGGATCAGCGCAGGGTTGCCGACCCGATCGGCAACCACGGTGTCCGGAGCGGTCTCTTCGTGCGCGGCCAGGCTGCCCATCCGGCCGTTGATCGTGAAGTAGCGAGGCAGGAACCCGGTGATGAACGCGTCAGGATCGATGCTCAGGCCAGCCTGTGCCCGATCGTTCCACGCGGGATCGATCTGGTTGAACACCCACACCCACTGCGTCTCGAACGCCCAGTGCGTGAGGTCCAGATCGACGTTTGAGCGCATCGTCCCGTCGCCGGGCATCACCACCAGGACGCCATGGAGTCCGAGCACCCTGTTGACCGGGCCGTTGCTGGTGTCCGCGTAGACATAGGTGCCCGCGGGGGGCGCTGGAAAGGCCAGGTCCACGGTGTCCCCCGGCGCGATCGGACCCGAGTCGATCACCCCCTCGATCACGAAGGCGTGTGGAGCGTTCCTGGTGTTGGTGATCGTGACCTCGATGGTCTCGCCCTCGTGCGACCACAGCACGGGACCCGGCGTGAGGAAGTCATCGCTTCGGTCGATGCCACCGGCGCTCCACCCCCACCCGTACATGAAGACCGGCCGGCCTTCGATGGTTTCGTAGATGCCGTCGCGCATGAAAAGCTCGGTTCGGTCTGTCAACCACGGCGTCGACGCACTCGGCGAGGCGGCGTGTGCTTGCCGGGTGGCAAGCACGATGAGACCGGACGAGCTGACGGCGGCGGCTGCGGCGGCGCCGCCCGCCAACCGGAACAGCTCCCGCTTGGTCAGCGAACCGGGCGCCCGCATGTCGGCCTCGCGAGCGTCGGGGCGGATGCGTGGCTCGGCGGGCCCGACCGCCCGTGCCTGCCGGGCCGGGCGGCGGGCGACGAGTCCGAACACGACAGCGACAGCGAGGAATGCCGCCGGCAGCGCGATGGCGGCGTCGCGCAACCCATGGGTGGCCAGGCCGAGGAAGCTCCGGTCGTCCTCCAGCGAGTCCTCGATCAGGTACGCGGTGCCGGGGGCGGGGCGGATGGCATCGTCTTCGAGAGCGTCGTCGATCAGGCTGTGCACTGCCACGGTCGGGACGAGCAGCACGGCGAACAGGACCGCCACCGCGACGCTCTTCACGAGCGCCGCCGATGAGGCATCGGTGACCGGGCGATGGGCCGCCCACCGGAGTCCGAACACCACCGCCAGGTAGGCAACGGGGAGCGCGAGCGCCGTGTCGCGCACCAGATGCCCCCACCCTGCATGTGAGCCGTGGCCGGCGAAGCCGACCCGATGCCAGAGCTGGTGCCACGCGACGACGGCAACCGCGAGCACGATCGCGGTCACGACGTGGATTCGTCGATCGATCCGCCCGGTCCCGCCCATCGACGCCTCCACAAGTGAGCCACGCCCGCGAGAGGACTTCTCCCGCGGCTGCGGCGGCCCACGGCCGCCGACTCGGTTACCCATGGAGGCGTTGCCGGTTGTCCGACATCGACCTCTGCCCGCCCACACCCTGTCTCACGGCGAGCGCGCGTGTCAACGCGGTGTCGGCTGTCCGCATCAGCGCAGGAGCCACCCGGATTGGTGTGTCGGCGACCCGACTGATTCCATGGACGCATGAGGCGGGCTCGGGCGGCCGTCGCAGCGCTGCTGCTGTTGGTACTGACGGTCATGGGCGCGCCTCCACCCGCCGGGGCACACGCGGATCTGGTGTCGTCGTGCCCTGGGGACGGCGAAGCGATGTCGGACGCTCCGCGGCTCCGCTTCACGTTCGATGGCCCGCTGATCGTGACCGTCGAGCAACCCGCGTTCGTTCGCTTGATCGGACCCGATGGCACCGATGTGCCACTCGGTCCGGTGATCCTCGTCGGCGCCAACGCCCTGGTGGCCGATGTGCTGGGTGACCTGACGACGGGCGACCACACGGCGACCTACGAAGTCATTTCCGCCGACGGTGACCCCAACTTCGGCTCGGTGCGATTCGACTTCGACGCGCGCAGCGCGTCGGCCACCAACTGCGTGGAGCCGAACGCAGACGAGGGTGGTGGGGGAGTGGGCCAGATCCTCTTGATCGGTGGACCGTTGGTCGCGCTCGGCGCTGTTCTCGTCGGCTTCAATCACTGGGCAGGCCGGCGCAACCCGGCCGACGTCGGCAGCGGGGGTTGACGGTCAGTCGGGCGTCGCGGCGCTGCGCCGCCGAACGGCGACGTACAGGACGGCCCCGACCCCGATGCCGAGCAGCGCAGCAAGGACCGGCGTGTCGCCAAGACCACGGACGGCGTCGTCGCCCCAGACCGCGATCGCGACGGTGCCGGGCACCAACCCGACGACGGTGCCGGCCAGGAACGCCGGGACCGACACCCGGCTCACCCCGAGGAGCCAGTCGGCGGCGGGAGCGTACCCGGTGACGAAGCGGAGCGCGACGGTGGCCAGGAAGCCGTGGTCGGCGATGCGCTGTTCCCAGGCCCGCATCCGGTTGGGCAACCTGGCCCGGATCCAGTCCTGGGCGATCCATCGAGCGAGCACGAACCCGATGGTGCTGGCGAGCAACCCACCGCCCAGGGTGTAGAGCGTCACCTCCCACCAGGGCCACACGAAGGTGGCAGGGATGATCAGGACGGCACCGGGCAGGCTGAGCGGCTGCAAGGCCACGAACGCGAGCATGAACACGATCGGACCCCACGGGCCCGACTCGGTCAGGAACTCCTCGACGCGATTCTGGTCGCGGAGGGCGTCGAACCCGCCGAGCGCGAGGGTGGTGACGACCGCCGCCACGATGGCGAGAACGACACCGAGCTTGACTGCGGCGGACCGGGACATGGCCCCGTCATCATCCCACCGGGCTCCGCATGCCGCGAGACACCGCAGCAGCGGGGTCGGCAGACCTGAGAACGTCGGCGGCAGTTCTCAGGTCAGTCGTCAGCCGCCCACCCCGGGTGCGTGGCGCGCCCCTCAGTCGAAGTTCTCCCAGTAGCGGCTGGGTCGGGGGCCGACCTGGTGCTGGTACTTGGAGCCGAGGGCGGCCGAGCCGTAGGGGTTCTCGGCGGGAGTGGTCATCTGCTGGAAGCTGATCTGGCCGATCTTCATGGCCGGGTACAGCGTGATCGGGAGGTTGGCGACGTTGGACAGCTCCAGGGTCAGCTGACCGTCCCAGCCGGCGTCGACGAAACCGGCGGTGGAGTGGATGAGCAGGCCGAGCCGCCCGAGGCTGCTCTTGCCCTCGAGGCGGGCGACCAGGTCCTCGGGGACGACGACCCGCTCGAGCGTCGATCCGAGCACGAATTCGCCAGGGTGGAGGATGAAGGCCTCGTCGGCACCGATCTCGACCAGCTCGGTGAGCTCCTCGAGGTTCTCCTTCACGTCGATGAGTCCGAGGGTGTGACTGCGGAAGACCCGGAAGTGGCGGTCGATGCGCAGGTCGACCGAGCTCGGCTGGATGGCGTTGTCGCCCATCGGGTCGATGACGATGCGGCCGGCGGCGAGCTGCTCGTTGATGCTGCGGTCGGAGAGGATCACGGCGGGCACACTACAGCGCCCTCACCACGGGCAACACGCTGTCGAACCGGTCGTCGTCGGTGGCGGGCACCACGCGCGGCGGGTTGGGCGAGTCAGGCGGATTCGACGCGGCGAGCGAGACGATCGAGGCGCAACTTCCACTCGCCCTGCACTCGGTCGAGCCAGGCGCCCACGTCGTCGAGCGCGCCGAGCTCGGCACGGAACAACGTCTCT
The DNA here is from genome assembly GCA_965262315.1 of Acidimicrobiales bacterium. GTDB lineage: Bacteria > Actinomycetota > Acidimicrobiia > Acidimicrobiales > UBA8592 > JBCCFK01. Next base: position 52,412 of record CBDHFJ010000011.1, on the reverse strand, counting down.
CGCCCCTGTCGTTCGGAGGCGGCGAGACCCACGTCGGCGAGCAGGTTGAGATGCTTGGCGACCGCCTGGCGGGAGATGCCCACCTCGTCCGCGAGCCGGGTGGCCGTGGCCGGGCCGTCGGTGCTGAGTCGTTCGAGGATCGACCGCCGTGTGGGGTCGCCGAGGACGGCGAAGACGTCGCTCATCCGTGGACGAGCACGTGGCTCTGAGCCCGGACGGAGACGAGCGTGGCGCGCCACATCCAGTCGACCCAGGCCGGTGCCGGCGTGGCTGACGCAGTGGCGGCGGCTCGCTCCACGACGCGCACGAGGGTGCCGGCGTGGGTCGGGACGAGCGTGATGGTGACGTGGCTGCGGTCGTCGTGATCGTCCTCGGGCCACCAGGTGAAGGCGAAGCGACGCTCGGGGTCGACCTCGTCGACCTGACCCCGGCGAGGTCGATCCGAGACGACGTCGGGCGTCACGATCTCACCTCCCGGCACGGGATCGACCTCGGTGCCCTCGCCCAGCCAGTCGTCGAGACCGTCGTCGGAGGTGAGGGCCTCCCAGATCTCGTCCGGCGGCGCGTCGATGAGCAGCTCGTGTTCGGCGTCGGTGTGCACGTCCGTCATGCCCCCACCCTACACGCAACCCATTGGTTGCACTTCACCAGCCGATTCGCCATACTGCAACTCAATGGTTGCGCGTTGACGCTGCCCGAGGCCTCCAAGGAGTACCCGTGAACAACTACCTCGTCCCCACCGTGCTCGAACAGACCAGCCGCGGCGAACGCAGCTTCGACCTCTACTCACGCCTGCTCGCCAATCGCGTCGTCTTCCTGGGCACCGAGATCGACGACACGTCCGCGAACCTCGTCATCGGGCAGTTGCTGCACCTCGAGTCCCAGGACGCCGACAAGGACATCCAGCTGTACATCAACTCGCCGGGCGGCTCGGTCACCGCCGGGTTCGGGATCTACGACACGATGCAGTACGTCCGGCCCGACGTCTCGACCATCTGCGTGGGTCAGGCCGCGTCGTGGGCGGCCGTGTTGCTCGCAGCGGGCGCCCCTGGCAAGCGACTGACCCTCCCCAACTCGCGTGTGCTGATCCACCAACCCCACGGCGGCGCGCAGGGCCAACAGTCCGACCTCGAGATCCAGATGGACGAGATGCGCCACGCCCGGCGCCGGATCGAAGAGCTCCTGGCGTTGCACACGGGTCAACCGATCGACCGGGTCGCCGCCGACATCGAGCGCGACTACATCGTGCGCGGCCAGGATGCCGTCGACTACGGACTGGTCGACACGGTCATCACCGAACGCGAGTCCGTCGACCTCGGCATGGCGGTCGCCGGTTACGCGTCGCCTTGACGTTGCCACCGGAGCCACCCACCGTGCGGGTGCGCCCAGCCGAGGGCGCGCCGGTCGACGGAGCCGTCGTCGAAGCGGACGAGGCCGATCAAGCTCGGTTCCACGCCCGGACCTGACGGCGGTTCGAGCGCGGGCACGTCGACGACTCCCGGGTGTTCCATGCTGCTCGACAGACCGGAGCGCCGTCGCCGATGCCGGGCTCGGCGACGTAGCGCCAGAAGTCGGCGAGCGGGTCTTCGGGCACTGCGAGCGTCTGGCGCAGATCGAGCACGTCGGGAGGTTCCACAGGACGCACCCCGGCTACTCTCGACCGCCGTGCCTGTCGACCACATCACCCACTACGCCGAGACCAGGGGCGACCACGTCGCCATCGTCGACGATCGGCCCGGCGAGCCCGCGCGAGAGCTGACCTTCACGGCGTACAACGCCGAGATCAATCGGCTCGCCAATGCGCTGATCGGGCTGGGCGTGGAGCAGGGCAGCCCTGTCGCCTGGTGGGGAGCCAACTCACTCGAGACGATGGTGTCCGTCCACGCCTGCCGCAAGGCCGCGGTCACCTCGGTCCCGATCCCGTACCGCTCGACGGCCGAAGAGGCCCACTACCTGCTCGAGAACGCGGGCGCGGTGGCCGTGGTGGTGGAGGCCCCCTATGCGCCCCTCGTCGCGCAGCTCGGCCCAACGTTGCCGGCGCTTCGACACGTGATCGTCCATGGCGGCAACGCGGAGGACGGCCAGCTCGCCTGGGCAGAGATCTGCGACGACTCGGCCACGCCGCCCACCGAAGGCACCTCGGACGAGACCCGGACGATGATCTACACCTCTGGCACGACCGGCCAACCCAAGGGGGCAGTCCGCAAGACCGGCGGTGCGGTCGGTGCCGCACCGGCGCTCATGGCCCACCTCGGCTGGCCGGATATGGAACGCCTCTGGTTCCTGACCACCGGGCCGCTGTACCACTCGGGGCCTTCGGGGTTCGCACTCCGGGCCCAGGCGTTGGGCGGCACCGTCGTCACCCAGCACAAGTTCGACCCCGAGGACTGGCTGCGCCTGGTGGACACGCATCGGGTGACGGCCACGTTCTCGGCTCCGACCCCTGTTCGGCGCATCTGTGCACTGCCCGACGACGTGAAATCCCGCTACGACGTCTCCTCGCTGGCCAGCACCGTGGCCAACGCGGCACCGTGGACGATGACCCTCAAGGAGGCGTACCTCCGGGACTTTCGTGAGGACTCGCTCTGGGAGGTCTACGGCTCGACCGAGCTGTCGGTGGTGACCGCGCTCCGGCCCGAGGACCAGCTCCGCAAGCCGGGATCCTGCGGACAGGCAGCACCGGGTGTGGAGATCAAGTTGTTCGACGACGACGGAAACGAGGTCACCGAGCCCGGCCAGCCCGGTGAGCTCTACGCCCGGTCGCCCGCCTTGTTCGAGACGTACCACAATGCGCACGACCGGTATCTCGACGACCACCGCGACGGATTCCAGACCGTCGGCGACGTCGCCTACCGCGACGAGGACGACTACTTCTACATCTGCGACCGCAAGAAGGACATGATCATCACGGGCGGCGTGAATGTGTACCCCGCCGAGGTCGAGAACGTGCTCGACGCGCACCCGCATGTGGCCGAGGTCGCCGTGATCGGCGTGCCCGACGAGGAGTGGGGCGAGTCCGTGTGTGCCGTCGCCGTCCCCAGAGGCGTCCTCGACCCCGATGAACTGATCACCTATGCCGCCGAGCACCTGTCGGGCCCCAAACGCCCCAAGCGGGTCGTCGTGGTTGACGAGCTGCCCAAGACCGGTACCGGCAAGGTGCTCAAGCGGGCGTTGCGGACGCAGATCGCGGGCTGACCACCGGCCGGCGGCCCCAGCTGGTCGCGGTGGGGCCGGATCCGGCCGCCGCGCCATGCGGGTGTCGCCGCTGTGTCACCCGATGTTTCTCTTCTCGCGAGACCGCAACACAAATGAAACATGGAAGACTGGTGTCCATGGTCCCATGGACCCAGGCCACCGATGCGTCCCGTGTTGATCCGATCGACCCGGGCCCATCGCCGTTTCCTCACGACTCGACCAACAGCGCGCAACACTTCGGGCCGATGGTGACCGTGGACCGATTGTCATGATTTCGTCACGACTCTTCTCCCGGCGCAAGCGAGCAGGCGCCCGCAGCCGCACGGCCATCGCCGGCGGGTCGACGGCCGCGTTCGCGGGCCTGGTCGCCGCCATCGGCATCTCCGATGCGTCCGACAACGTCGCCACGGACGAGCAGCCGGTCGAGTCGCCCGAGAGCCTGGCGATGGCGGCCCCGTCGCCGACGCCGCAGGCGGCCACCCTCGACGGTGAACCGACGCCCACCGCCACGGCGACGGCCACCCCCACACCGACCACCCCGACCGTGCAGCTCGAGGGCCTCGACTTCCCGACGCCCACCCCGACGCCGGTGGCCACCGTCGGGAGCGAGGCAGCGCCCGCGCCGACGGCCACCACCCCTCCGGCCCAGGCGCCTCAGGCAGCGACGCCAACCCCGGTGCCGCAGCAGGTGCAACCCACGGCGACCCCGGCCGCCCAACCCGAACCCGAACCCGAGCCGCAGCCCGAGCCCGAACCCCAGCCCGAGCCGCAGCCCGAACCCGAGCCGGAACCTCAACCGACGGCCACGCCGGTGCCGCCCACCCCGACCCCGGCACCACCCACCCCGACGCCCGAGCAGGCGCCGCCGACTCCCACGGCCACGGCGCAGCCGACACCTCAACCGACGCCGACACCGTCCAGTGGCAGCAGTCGTTGACGCCTCGGTGGAGGCGATGGGCACGACGGTGCGCATCTTCTTCACCGGCGGTCGAGCGAGCCTGCTCGCCGACCTGCAAGGGCGCATCGACGACCTGGAGCAGCAGTGGAGCCGCTTCATCGCGGACTCGGACATCTCCTGTCTGAACCGGGCCCCGGGGACCGCTCGACCGGTCGGTGCCGACACCCTGTTGCTCGTTGATCGAGCGCTGCAGGCATCGCGAGTCACCCGTGGTTGGTTCGATCCAACACTGCTTCGCGAGCTCGTCAGCGCCGGCTACGACCGCACCTTCCGTGAGATGGACGCCACGGAGATCGGCCCGCTGGTCCTTGTCGTCGACCGACGCCGACCGGCGTCAGCGGCCGTCACGGTCCACGACTGGGTTGCACGGGCGAGCCGGGTGGAACTCGACCGCGGGGCCGGGACCGTGTGCCTGCCGCCCGATGTGGAGTTCGACCCGGGCGGGATCGGCAAGGGCCTGGCCGCCGACCTGGTGACCAGGGCCGCTGTCGAGGGCGGCGCGAGTGCGGTCCTGGTCGACCTGGGAGGCGACATCGCCACGGCCGGGCAGGCCCCGGAGGGCGGTTGGCTGATCGACATCGAGGATCCGTTCGACCGGGCGTCCACCGTGGCGTCGGTGCGCGTGCCGTGGGGAGCGGTCGCCACCAGTAGTCGAGCTCGTCGGCGCTGGTTGGTCGCCGACGGCCGGGAGCGGCACCACCTGATCGACCCGAACACCGGGGAGCCCGGCACCTCCGAGGTCGCCGCCGCCACCGTGATCGGCGCCGAGTGCTGGCTCGCGGAGTCCGTGGCCAAGGCCGCCGTGCTCGCCGGTGTCGAGGTGGGACTCGACATGATCGGCGAGCTCGGCCTGGAGGCGTTGCTGATCGACGCTGACGGCACGCACCACGTCAGCCCCGGCATGGGCGGGTTCCTCGTATGAGCACCGAGAAGCTCACCTGGTACGTCGCTCGGTCGGGTGGCATCGTCGCCTGGGTCCTGTTGGCGCTCGGTCTGATTCTGGGGCTGCTCCTGTCGAGCCGAGTGCTGGGTCGGCGCGCGAGCCCGGCGTGGATGTTGTCCATCCACCGCTACCTCGGTGGCCTCAGTGTGATCTTCACGGTTGTCCACGTGGCCGCCATCATGCTGGACGACTTCGTCGCCTTCGGTTGGACCGACGTGCTGATCCCATGGGCGTCGGAATGGAATCCCGGCGCCGTGGCCTGGGGGATCATCGCGACGTATCTGGCGATTGCCATCGAGCTCACGTCGTTCGCGATGCGGCGTCTGCCGAAGGCGCTGTGGCGCGGGGTCCATTGGCTGAGCGCGCCGCTGTTCGTCATGGCCACGGTGCACGGCTACCAAGCCGGGACCGACGCTGGCCGGTCGTTCATCATCGCGATCACCGCGGTGTCGTTGGTCCTGGCAGTGCTGACCGTCGTCCGCGTCGTTCGGTCGCGAGCCAGTTCAGGTCCCCGGACCGACCCGCGGGAGCTGCTCGAGCAGGCCAAGGCTCGACGGCGTCTCGCCGGGGCGCTCCCGGCCCATGCCGCGGAGCCGGGTGGGGTGCCGGCATGGAGCCTGGCCGACGATCTCGAGTCGGTGCCGATCGAGACGGTTCCGCTCCACGCGTGGACCGACCTGGACACCGACGACTCGACGCCGGTGGCTGCCTCGTGGCAGGGCTCGCCCGGAGCCGTGGTCGGGTCGTCCGGGGAGGCCGAAACCGATGGCCAACCCTTCTGGCTGCCGGCAGACGGCTCCGAAACGGCGCCCGCTGTCGCCCCCGAACCCTCGGTGTCTCCAGCACCGGCGGGCGATCCGCTCTTCGAGCCCGATCTTGCGCCCGTCGAACCCAGGCCCACGGTCGAGCCCGACACCGCGCCGCTCTTCGAGTCCGGGTCGGCGTTTGGTGGGGTGTCTGGGTCGGCTGTTGATGCGGATTCGGTTGGTGTGGGCGAGTCGGGTCCGGTGTTCGAGCCTGATGCCGTGCGCCGTGTCGAGTCCGGGTCGGCGTTTGGTGGGGTGTCTGGGTCGGCTGTTGATGCGGATTCGGTTGGTGTGGGCGAGTCGGGTCCGGTGTTCGAGCCTGATGCCGTGCGCCGTGTCGAGTCCGGGTCGGCGTTTGGTGGGGTGTCTGGGTCGGCTGTTGATGCGGATTCGGTTGGTGTGGGCGAGTCGGGTCCGGTGTTCGAGCCTGATGCCGCGCCGCTCTTCGAGTCCGGGTCCGAGCCGGCGTTCGGCGTCGATCCGAGCTTCGATCACGAGCCCGAGCGGGTTGTGGATGCCGAGCCGGTCTTCGGCGTTGAGCCGGTCCTCGAGCCTGGTTCCGTGCCGGTGGTCGGGGCCGAGCCGTTGCGCCCGGGCGAATCCGTACCGGCGTTTGAACCCGAGCCTTTGGTTGAACCCGAGCCGGCGTTCGGCGTCGATCCGAGCTTCGATCACGAGCCCGAGCGGGTCGTGGATGCCGAGCCGGTCTTCGGCGTTGAGCCGGTCCTCGGCCTGGTTCCGTGCCGGTGGTCGGGGCCGAGCCGTTGCCGGGCGAATCCGCCGGTTTGAACCCGAGCCTTCGAGCCGGCGTTCGGCGTCGATCCGAGCTTCGATCTCGAGCCCGAGCGGGTCGTGGATGCCGAGCCGGTCTTCGAGCCTGAGTTCCGTGCCGGTGGTCGGGGCCGAGCCGTTGCGCCCGGGCGAATCCGTACCGGCGTTTGAACCCGAGCCTTTGGTTGAACCCGAGCCGGCGTTTGGTGGTGGCTCCGAGCCTGTCTTCGGGGCGGAGTCTGTGGTTGCTGACGATGGCGTCGAGCCGGCACCCGAGCCCGAACCGCTCCGGATGGCGGAGCCTGCGACCGGTCATCCGGCGCCGCTGGACGACGAGCCGGCACCGCCCTGGCGGGTCGAGCTCGACACGTCGCGAGCCGAACCCTTCCCGCCGATCGACCGCGATGGGCCGCAGTCGCCCCGTATGCCGGAACCTGTGCTCGCGCCGGTCGGAGCGTTCTCGGACGCGACGGCGCCGCGGCCGGCGTGGTCCGCCGCCGGCGAGCTCGCCTGGATGACGGCTGACGCCGGGACCGACCCGACCATCCGCCGCCGAGAGGGTCCCGTCCCCGGTGTCTGGAAACGATCGCGCCGCGCCGTCGGCGGTCAGCCCGAGCGCGACAACTGACGGGCGGCCCGGTGGCTACGCGGCCGGGCCGAAGGCTGCTCTGATCAGCGGTTCGTAGTGCGACAACGGCGGCGTGGTCCCGTCGGGGTCGAACGCTGGCATGTCGTACTTTGCGCAGAACTCGACGGTGTGGTCGTAGAACTCGTGATCGGCGAGCTCGTCTCGCGCGTTCCGATCGAGGCCGATGTGATGCCAGAAGTAGTAGCCCTGGACGGTCCCATGGTTCAGCACCATCCAGTGGTTCTCGGGCTTGACGTAGGGCTTGAGGATCGCGGCGGCGATCTCGGGATGATTGAACGGTGCCAGGACGTCGCCGACGTCGTGGAGCAGCGCACACAGGACGTACTCGTCGTCGCGACCGTCCACCTCGGCCAGATGCGCGGTCTGGAGACTGTGGGTGAGCCGGTCGACGGCGAACCCGCCGTGGTCACCCTCGAGGTGTGCCAGCTGGGCCAGCACCCGATCGGCCACCGTGGTCTCGGCGTGGTGACGCAGGTTGGTCATGATGATCTGCCAGTCCTCTGCGGTGGACTGGTCCATTCGGGTGAACGCAGCTCGCGGCGATGTGTCCGTCATGGACCCATCGTGGCAGAGGGTCGGACCTCAGACCACCGTCACCGGCTGATCCGCCGGGGTCGGCGCGGCCTCGGGAAGCAGCTCGAGCTGGTCTCCCTGTGCTGCCCGCAGGCCCGCGTGCCAGTGCTTGCGGCACATGAGCTCGTAGGTGACCTCGGGCGCCTCCTGGGGCTCGTCGATCGCGGTGTCGCCCACCACCTTGAGGGCGCCCGTGTAGACCTGGACGCCGTTGATCAACCGGGCGTTGTGCGTGGCCCGGTCGCCGCACCAACACCGGGCTTCGACCTGCAGCTCGCTGCGTTCGTCGGCCAGCTCGAGCAGCCGCTTGGTGCCCGGGAAGAGTTCGCCCTGGAAGGTCGTCAGGAGGCCGAAGGCGTAGACGTCGACCTGCAGCTCGTCCACCACGCGCCCGAGCTGATCGACCTGGCGGGGCTCGTAGAACTGTGCCTCATCGCAGATCATGGCATCGAGACCCGACCGGTCCGCTCGAGCCGAAGCGAGGCGGAAGAGGTCGAGGCTCGGATCGACGATCTCGGCCTCGGCGGCGACGCCGAGCCGGCTCGACACCTTGCCAGTTTGGCGGTCCAGCTGGGTGGTGAGGACCACTTCCAGTCCTCGGGCCGCCATGTTGTGTCGGATCTGGAGGGCCTGCGTGGACTTGCCCGAACCCATCGTTCCGAAGAAGAACCGGAGCTTCGCCATGGCGAGCGAAACTACACGCGTGTGAGTCGCGAGGAAAGCCCGAGCCGCTGGCCAATTCCGGACAGCGGCCGGGACGGAGGACCCGGGTCGACCGGACCATGTCCGCTAGCGTTGATCGCGGGACGATTCTCGGCGGAATCTTGACAACGATCCCGAGCGAAGTGGGGAATCCACGGCAATGCCTTCGACGCGAGACATGCTCGTCGACGCCGCAGAGCAAATCGTCCGCGGACGCGGACTCGATGCGCTGACCATCAGGACGCTGGCGGCCGAGACCAACTACGGCAAGTCCACGGTGCACTCCACTGTGGGCGGCATCGGCGCGCTCACACAGGAGCTCCGGTCGCGGGCCGGCACCGAGGTGGCATCGGTGGCGATCAGTGCAGCGGCCGAATGCGCGGCCAAAGGCTGCAACCAGACACCCGACGAGCTCGACGAGGAGTTCCGTCTCCACGTCCTTCGCGCCGTGGCAGCCTGGATCATCGAGAACCCGCGGTGGGCCGAGGCCTGCTTCCACACCGGTGGGCCGCCCTACGAGTGGCGTTCGTCGATCGGCACGATCCTGAGGCCGGTGGTCCCGGCCGGCCTGGCCGACCTCGACGAGGCCGACCGTGCACAGGTCTCGGATCTGGCCGCGGCGACCGTCCGGGGCGTGCTCCCCATGGTGGTCGCGGTCGGTGACCCCGACTACGGCGCCGGCCTGCTCGACGGAGCGCTCGATCTCATCGTCACCGCCGCCCGTGAGCTGGTGTCGCTCCGGACCCCGGTTGGCCGCTGAAGCCGCTGACCCGCCGCGGTCACTGGGCGGCGTCGGGTCGCTCCTCGGTCCGCAGGTCGGCGGCCGCCTCGTCTGCGGCGGTGCCGGCACCGAACGCACCGTCATCGGTGGCCTGCGTGGCTCGGCCGTAGGTCTCCTCGTACGTGGGTGGCGGCCCCTGCGCTGCCGAGCTGGTGAAGACCGATCCGAAGGCGTGCTCGTTCGGCGCGGGTTCGTCGAGCTTCTTCGCGGGCGCGACCGATCCCCAGAGCGCTCCCACCACGGCGCCGATCACCACGATGGTGACGAGCGTGGAGATCCGGAACGGGGTCACGGCGAAGAGCACCAGGTAGATGGCCACGCTCGCGCCGATCAGCAGGCCGTAGAACCCACCGCGGATGGGATGTCGTTGCACTCGGGTGCCGTGTTGTGTTGCGGTCATGATCACGCCTTCCAGGTGATGGCGGGTCGGGAGTTGAAGAGAAGGCCGACGATCCCGGCGCCACCGAGGACCGCGGCGACCGCCGACGGAGCTGAGAGCAGCGGGTTGCCACCTTCGAACTTGACCCAGCCGTCCGCCAGGCACGACAGTCCGTTCTCGGACGTCAGCTCGCCGGTCACGGGGAAGATGCCGGCCGGGCGCAGGGCGGTGGGCACGGAACCCAGGTCGACCTCGCCGGCGTTGCGGTTCTTGCCGTTGTCGTTGGGATCGCCCCCCTTGTCGATCGAGATGCCGGCGGTCTTGATGGTCCAGTTGTGCTCGCGGGCGCCGTCACCGGTACGGGGCAGGGTGCCGATGTAGACCACTCGGTCGTCGACGATGAACGGGTTGTCGGTGGTGAAGGCCCGCTCGCCCACGTTCTCACCGAAGCCGTCGATCAGCTGGCCGGCGGGTCCGCCGCCCTCGTTGGACGGGATGCCGATGGCGAGGTCGATCAGCTGACCATCGCCGTCGAACGACATGGCGAGACCACCGCAGTCGCCCAGCAGGTCGGAGCCACCGGTGTTGGCGACGATGGTGTCGAGGCCTCGGGCCTGCAACTCGTCGGTGATGGCCGCGAGGAACACCGGGTCTCCCGGCTGGATGTCTCGGTCGCCGGGTTCGCCTTCCTCCACGGAGGCGACGTCGGGGATGCCGTCGCCGTCGGTGTCGACGACGTCGGGGATGCCGTCGCCGTCGAGATCGCGGCCGAAGATCTCGTCGGCGTAGAACTGCAGCGCTTCGAGAACGGCGTCTGGGGTGGCCGGCTCGACGTCGGTGCCGTCGTCCTGTGCCGCGGCAGCCGCCGTCAGCGGCCCGAAGGCGAACGCCCCCGCCAGCAGGCCGAGCACGACGCGTCGTGAACGCTGTTTCCCCGCCATTCGATTGCTCCTCTCGGTCACCCGCCGGGACCGTTGCCGTCTCGTGCGGCCATCGACGAAACGTCGGCGACCCCTGTTCCGATCGGCTGATCCGGCCTCGATCTTGAATCTCGGCGCGGACGGCTCAGAGAAGGGGAGCGCCGTCGACGTAGACCCAGGCGCCGTCGATCCGACCGAACCGGCTGCGTTCACGCATCACCGCAGGACCGGCGCCGGCGTCGTAGTGCGCAGCGAAGGCCACCGTGCCTGTTGCGTCGAGCGCGCGACCGGCGTGCGTCTCGAGGATCTCGAGGCCCAACCAGGTGATCGACCGATCGGTGGTCAACTCCGCTGGGCATTCGTCGGGGTGCCAGCTCCGGCGCAGGTGTGCGGTGTCGCCGAGGGCGTACGCGGTGTAGCGCGAGCGCATGAGGGCCTCCGCGGTCGCTGCCGGCGCCTCGCCGGCCAGGAGTGGCCCGCAGCACGCACCGAAGCTCGCGAGGCCGCACGGACACGGATCGCTCGCTGCGGGCCCTCGGTTCCTGCGTCGTTTGGCCACGATCCCGTGCGCTGTTCGCCGTACCCGTCCGAAGCGGGAGCCGCTAGAGTCGGCCCACCTGCGGGTGTAGTTCAATGGTAGAACATCAGCTTCCCAAGCTGAGAACGCGGGTTCGATTCCCGTCACCCGCTCTCGGACCGGCGCCCCTCTGGGGCTGGTGCCCGGTCGCAGTGGGACGGCAGGGCTGTCTCGGCGGGTCTGTCGTGGGCCTCCGATGGCGGCGGACCAGGACCTGGAGAACCGGTGACTCGTCTGGCAGGGCGACGGGGAGGGGAACCCACTGGTGAGCGTCGCCGCGTGCCATGGCGCGCGCAGGAATCGTGGGACGGGCGCTCGGCCACGGCGCGCAGACGGAAAGCTTCACAACCCTTCCTGACAGATTTCCGACAGGAATTGGTGCCATTGCGTTCACAGTGTCGGAACAGGACAGAAATCCGTCACCCATAGCTTGCGTCTCCGAGAGAGGGACCCCTGCGCCGTTGGCGTCCACAGGGGCGAGAAGGAGGAGACAATGAAACGCAAGCTGCTCGCCATGGTTGCGGGTGCTCTGGTCGTACTGGTTGTAGGGGCATCCCCGGCGCTGGCACAGGACGCATCCGAGGCTGCCTTGGTCCAGGCCGTGCTCGACAACATCTGGGTGTTCATCGCAGGCATCCTGGTGTTCCTGATGCAGGCCGGTTTCGGTCTCGTCGAAGCCGGTCTGACCCGAGCCAAGAACGTCGGCAACATCATGGCCAAGAACATGGCCGACATGTGCGTCGGCGCCATCATGTTCTGGGCTGTCGGTTACGGCATCGCCTTCGGGTCCGACAGCACCCTGATGGGCACCGACGCCTTCTTCCTGTCGGGCTTCGACGACGGGTCCTTCGACGGGCTCTACTCCGGCTACACGCCATTCTTCTTCCAGGTCGTCTTCGCGGCCGCAGCGGTCACCATCGCTTCCGGTGCCATGGCCGAGCGCACGAAGATCCAGGGTTATCTGATCTTCGCCGCCGTCATGACCGGCTTCATCTACCCGATGGTCGTCCACTCGTTCTGGGGCGGCGGCATCCTGACCGACATCGAGATCGGCGACGCCATCTTCAGTGACTTCGCCGGTTCGACGATCGTCCACTCGGCCGGTGGCTGGGCAGCGCTCATGGGCGCCTACTTCCTCGGGCCCCGCCTGGGCAAGTACGACGAGAACGGCAAGCCCCGGGCCATCCCGGGTCACAACGTGGCCTTCGCGGTCATCGGCGTCTTCATCCTGTGGTTCGGTTGGTTCGGCTTCAACGCCGGCTCCGAACTCGCTGCCGACAACGTCGTGGTCCGAGCCGGTGTCACCACCTTGCTCGCCGCGGCAGCCGGTGGCCTCGCCGCAGGCGGCACCATCTGGGCGAAGAGCGGCAAGCTCGACGTCGCCATGACCGCCAACGGCATCCTCGCCGGTCTGGTCGCCATCACCGCCGGTACTGCTGCCCTCACCCCCTTCGGTGCGGTCATCACCGGCGCCATCGGCGGCGTGATCGTGGTCTTCAGCGTCCTCTTCTTCGACCGCATCCGGATCGACGATCCGGTCGGCGCCATCTCGGTGCACGGCGTGGTCGGTGTCTGGGGCACGCTGGCCATCGGCCTCTTCGCCAAGTACGACGACGCCTTCCTCGGTCGGGAAGACGCCGGTCTCTTCTACGGCGGCGGTATCGAGCAGCTGATCGTGCAGCTCCTCGGCGTGCTCATCGTGGCCGCCTGGGTCCTCACCACCACCGGCATCCTGTTCTCCGCTCTCAAGAGCATGAACCTGCTGCGGGTGAGCGAGGAAGAGGAGCTCGAGGGTCTCGACCTCCACGAGCACGGCACCCCGGGCTACGCCCAGGAAGTCAAGTACGGGTGACCTGACCCGACACCGTTCTGCCGGAGGCGGGTCCCTTCCCCCCCGACCCGCCTCCGGCGCAGAACCCACACAGGTCCGAGGCGGCGGAGAACGATCGGGCTGAAGGAAGCAGCGCTGGTGCACGGGGCGACGTGCACCGGCGCTGTTTCGCGTCCAGGCGCCGGGCGTTCGACCGACGGCGGAGACCCCTACTGGTCATACGCTCAAGTTTTCTGATGCGGGGAGCTCAGAAAGTGTGGGATCCGGGAATGGGGGGCCGTACCCTGCGGTTGATCCCCCCGCAGTCGCTCCGATGAGAACGGTTGCACCCGCCCCATCAGAAGTAGCGCAGAGTCGCGCTGAACAGGAGATCCCCACATGGCCAAGGCCGTCGGTATCGACCTCGGAACCACCAACTCCGTCGTCTCCGTCCTCGAAGGTGGTGAACCCACCGTCATCGCCAACGCAGAAGGCAGCCGGACCACCCCCTCGGTCGTCGCGTTCTCGAAGAACGGCGAAGTCCTGGTGGGTGAAGTCGCCAAGCGCCAGGCGATCACCAACCCCGACCGCACGATCCGTTCCGTGAAGCGCCACATGGGCACGGCATGGAACATCGACATCGACGGCAAGGGCTACAACGCCCAGGAGATCTCGGCCCGCACGCTGATGAAGCTCAAGCGTGACGCCGAGTCCTACCTCGGCGACACCGTGACCGAGGCCGTCATCACCGTCCCCGCGTACTTCGACGACGCCCAGCGCACCGCCACCCAGGAGGCGGGCAAGGTCGCCGGCCTCGAGGTGCTGCGCATCATCAACGAGCCCACCGCTGCCGCGCTGGCCTATGGCCTCGACAAGGAAGGCCAGGACCAGACGATCCTCGTGTTCGACCTCGGTGGTGGCACCTTCGACGTGTCCGTCCTCGAGATCGGCGACGGCGTGTTCGAGGTCAAGTCCACCTCCGGCGACACCGAACTCGGTGGCGACGACTGGGACGAGCGCATCATCGAGTGGCTCGTCTCCTCGTTCAAGGGCGACCACGGTGTCGACCTGGGCGCCGACAACATGGCCATGCAGCGCCTCAAGGAAGCGGCCGAGAAGGCCAAGATCGAGCTGTCGTCCGCGCAGACCACCCAGATCAACCTGCCGTTCATCACGGCAACCGACTCCGGTCCGCTGCACCTCGACTACAGCCTGGCCCGCGCCAAGTTCCAGGAGCTGACCCAGGACCTCCTCGAGCGCTGCAAGAAGCCGTTCGAGCAGGCGATCAAGGACGCCGGCCTCCAGCTGGGCGACCTCGACCACGTGATCATGGTCGGCGGCTCCACCCGCATGCCGGCCGTGTCCGAGTTGGTCGAGTCGATCACCGGCACCGAGCCCAACAAGAGCGTGAACCCCGACGAGGTCGTCGCGGTCGGCGCCGCCATCCAGGCCGGCGTGCTCAAGGGTGAGGTCAAGGACGTCCTGCTGCTCGACGTCACCCCGCTCTCGCTCGGCATCGAGACCAAGGGCGGCGTGATGACCAAGCTCATCGAGCGCAACACCACCATCCCCACTCGCCGCACCGAGGTGTTCACCACGGCCGAGGACAGCCAGCCGTCGGTGGAGATCCACGTGCTCCAGGGCGAGCGCGAGATGTCGCAGTTCAACAAGACCCTGGGCAAGTTCCAGCTGGTCGACCTGCCGCCCGCACCCCGTGGCGTCCCCCAGATCGAGGTCACCTTCGACATCGACGCCAACGGCATCGTGCACGTGTCCGCCAAGGACCGGGCGACCGGCAAGGAGCAGTCGATCACCATCACCGGTCAGTCCTCGCTCGACAAGGACAAGATCGATCAGATGGTGAAGGACGCCGAAGCCCATGCGGCCGAGGACAAGCTCCGCAGGGAAGAAGCCGAGGTCCGCAACACCGCCGACACGCTCGTGTACCAGACCGAGAAGCAGCTCCGGGAGTACGGCGACCAGCTGACCGACGACGAGAAGAACGACGTCGAGTCCAAGCTGGCTGCGCTCAAGGAGCAGCTGTCCGGCGATGACCTCGAGGCGCTCAAGGGCGCCACCGAAGCACTCATGACGGCGAGCCAGGGCTACGCCCAGCGCATGTACGAAGCCGCTGCCCAGGACGCGGCGACCGCCGAGGGTGGAATCGAAGAGGACGACGAGATCGTCGACGCCGAGATCATCGACGAGGACGACGACAAGTGAGCGACACCACCGAGGCGACCCCGCCGCCGGCCGACGAGCCGGCGGCGGAGGCCGAATCGGTCGCCACCGACGCCTCGGCTGCCCCGGTCACGGCGGACGATCTGGACGTGGAGACCCTGGTCGCCACCCTCGAGACCGTCACCGCTGAGCGAGACAGCCACCTCGCGGACCTCCAACGAATCACGGCGGAGTTCTCGAACTTCCGCCGCCAGGCCACCAAGCGTCAGACCGACACCGTCGAGCACGCCGCCAGTGGCCTCGCCGGCAAGCTCCTGCCCATCCTCGACGCGTGCGACGCGGCACTGCTCCAGGGCGCGACCGATGTCGAGCCCATCCAGTCGGCGCTGATCGAGACCCTCCGCAAGGAAGGCCTCGAGCTGGTGACCGAAGCGGGCGAGGTGTTCGACCCCGAGCGCCACGAGGCGGTCATGCACGAGGACGGCGACAACGCCGAACCCACGGTGGCCGAGGTCATGCGCACCGGCTACGTGTGGAACGGCCGAGTGCTCCGGCCCGCCATGGTGCGGGTCCAGGGCTGAGGCACTGGAGCACCGCAGACCCCACCATTCGACGACGACCGGAGAGGAGGCACCCCATGGATGTGAAACGTGAGTGGTTCGACAAGGACTATTACGCCGTACTGGGGGTCTCCCCCACGGCGTCCGAGAAGGAGATCCAGACCGCGTACCGAAAGCTCGCACGCGAGCTCCACCCTGACGCCAACCCCGGCGACGACGCGGCCGAGGAGCGGTTCAAGGAAGTGTCCGCCGCCTACGACGTGATCGGTGACACCGACACCCGAGCCCAGTACGACCAGGCCCGCCAGATGGGTCCGGGCGCAATGGGAGGGGGCGGCTTCGGTGGTGGGCCCGGCGGGTTCACCTTCGACGTCGGGGACATGGGCGATCTGAGCGATCTGCTCGGTGGCATGTTCGGCGGCGCCGGCGGTCCGTTCGGCCGCGGCGGTGCCCGTCCGGCTCGCGGGCGTGACCAAGAGGCCCAGCTGCGACTGTCCTTCGACGAGTCCGTCGCTGGAGTGACCACGTCGGTGACCATCAGCGGGGGAGTCGACGGTGGCACCCGCGCCATCAAGGTTCGAATCCCCGCCGGTGTCGAGGACGGCCAGCGCATCCGGCTCAAGGGCAAGGGCGGCGCCGGGCACAGCGGTGGGCCGGCGGGCGACCTCTACGTCGAGGTCCTCGTCAACGAGCACCCCATCTTCGGTCGCGATGGCAAGAACCTCACGCTGACACTGCCCGTCACCTTCGACGAGGCCGCCCTCGGCGCCGACATCAAGGTCCCGACCTATGGCGGCGAGTCGGTCAAGCTGCGCCTGCCCGCCGGAACCCAGCAAGGTCGCATCTTCCGGGTGAAGGGCCACGGCATCGACACCGGCGGACGGGCGGGCGACCTCCTGGTCACCGTCGACATCGCCGTCCCGGCCAACCTGAACAAACAGCAGAAGGCCGCGCTCGCCGCCTACGCCGAGGCCTCGGGCGAGTCGCCTCGGGCGCACCTGGAGCGCTGATCGTGGACCTGCGAGGACGCCACCGGGCCGTCTACATCATCTCGGTCGCGGCCGAGCTCGCCGGCGTACATCCGCAGACGCTGCGGATCTATGAACGCAAGGGTCTCGTCGACCCGGCCCGGACCGGCGGCGGCAGCCGCCGCTACAGCGATGCCGACATCGAACGGCTCCGCAAGATCCAAGAGCTCACCACCGAGGGGTTGAATCTCGCGGGCGTGAAGCGAGTGCTGGCGCTCGAGGCTCGGGTGGCCGAGCTCGAGGCCGAACTGGCCGAGCTGCGCACGTCGAACGCGCTGGTGCCCCTCCGTCAGGACGTGGTCGTCTACCGGCCCGAGCGGTCCACCGAGGGCTGACCGCGTCCAGACGTCCGACGCCGAGGTTGCGGTCGGGTGAACGATCGCGGAAGCCGGCCTCGGCGACACCCGGCCGGGAATGATCTGCGCGACAGTGGGGTTTTCAGCGTGGCGGGTCGTCAAGACCTGCTCTCCGTCGCCCGGTGCAGACACGCCGGGGTTCTGGACACTGGCCGCCCGGGTCGACGGAAACGACACAACCACACACGGGGAGACCACCAATGCTGCGCACGGCATCGCGCGCTGCCACCCTGACCGCCGCCTACGCGGACGTTCGCGCCTTCACCGAGAAGCTCGCGGCGCCGCTCAGTGCGGAAGATCAGCTCGTCCAGTCCATGCCCGACGTGAGCCCCACCAAGTGGCACCGGGCCCACACCACCTGGTTCTTCGAGACCTTCCTCCTGAAGCCGTACGTTCCGGGGTACCAGAGCCCCGACCCGATCTTCGAGTACCTCTTCAACTCGTACTACGAGGCCGTGGGCGACCGACACCCACGACCGGAACGCGGCCTGGTCTCGCGTCCGTCGGTCGACGAGGTCGCCGACTATCGGTCGCACGTCGACCAGGCGATGACGGCCTTCCTGGCCACGCTCGTCGACGAGAACGGGCCGCTGCTCGATCTCGTCGAGCTCGGCCTGCACCACGAGCAGCAGCATCAGGAGCTCATCCTGATGGACATCAAGCACGTTCTGTCGGTCAACCCGACACTGCCCGCCTACCACGAGCGCCCGCAGCGTGTGCCTGCCGACAGCGACGCCCTCACCTGGACGAGACACCGCGCGGGGGAGGTCGAGATCGGCCACGACGGCGACGGCTTCTCGTTCGACAACGAGGCTCCCCGTCACCGAGTCCTGCTGCCTGACCATGCGCTCGCCGACCGGCTCGTGACGTGTGGCGACTGGCTCGAGTTCATGGCCGACGGCGGCTACGACCATGTCGGGCTGTGGTTGTCCGAGGGTTGGCACACTCGTTCCACCGAAGGATGGCAGGCCCCCGCCTACTGGAACCTGGTCGACGGTGCCTGGCACGTGTTCACGCTCGCCGGCAACCGACCCGTCGACCCCGCGGAACCCGTGGTCCACGTCTCGCTCTACGAGGCCGATGCCTTCGCCCGCTGGGCGGACGCCCGACTCCCCACCGAGTTCGAGTGGGAACATGCCGCCGCCGATGTCGGAGTCGAGGGGAACTTCGTCGAGAGCGGCGAGCTCCATCCCGTCCCCGCGCCCGGCACGGGTCCGCGTCAGTTCTTCGGCGACGTCTGGGAGTGGACGGCCAGCGCGTACCAGCCGTACCCGGGCTTCGTCACCGCCGACGGCGCCGTCGGCGAATACAACGGCAAGTTCATGATCAACCAGAGCGTGCTCCGCGGTGGCTGCTGCGCCACCGCCGTCGGCCATGCCCGAGCGACCTACCGCAACTTCTTCCCCGCTCACTCGCGCTGGATGTTCTCCGGCGTCCGCCTCGCGAAGGATCTCCAGTGACCACATCGACCACCCCCACCATCGACGTTCATCTGGACCCGGACTGGATGGAACGAGCGCTTCGCGAGGACGTTCGTTCGGGCCTGATGTCGAGCCCCAAGGAGCTGCCGCCGAAGTGGTTCTACGATGACGTCGGCAGCGAGCTCTTCGACAAGATCACCCGGCTCGCCGAGTACTACCCGACCGAGGCCGAGCGCGAGATCCTCCGCGACCGGGCGTCACTCATCGTTGCCCTGTCCGGCGCCGACACGTTCGTCGAGCTCGGTTCTGGCACCTCGGACAAGACGCGCGTGCTCCTGGAGGCGTTCGGGCGGACCGGCCAGCTCCGGCGGTTCGTGCCCTTCGACGTCAGCGAGGCGACGCTGCGAGAGGCGGCGGCGTCGATCTCGGCCACGTGGCCGGCACTCGAGGTCCATGGTGTCGTCGGCGACTTCGACCACCACCTGGCCACCATTCCCGGCGCGGGTCGGCAGCTCACTGCGTTCTTCGGCGGAACCATCGGGAACTACAAGACCGAGGCGCGGGCCCGGTTCCTGGCATCGCTGGCCGAGCGCATGTCGCCCGGCGACACGCTGTTGCTCGGTACCGACCTCGTGAAGGACATCGATCGCCTCGAGCTCGCCTACGACGACCCGGCCGGCGTCACGGCTGCGTTCAACAAGAACGTCCTGGCCGTGATCAACCGTGAGCTCGGCGCCGACTTCGACCTCGATGAGTTCGAGCACGTCGCCACCTTCGACACCGACAACGAGTGGATGGACCTCCGACTGCGGAGCCTGTCCGATCAGCGGGTGACGATCACCGATCTGGATCTGGTGGTCGACTTCGCGAACGGTGAGGAGCTGCGGACCGAGGTGAGCGCCAAGTTCCGCCCCGAGGGCATCGAGGCCGAGCTGGAGGCAGCGGGCCTCGAGCTGGTCGAGCTCTGGACCGACGCCGCCGGCGACTACGCACTGTCGTTGGCGCAGCGATAGTCCGCTGCGCGCGGTCCAGGCAGGTGGATTGTCGCCGGTCGAAGAGATACGGACGGGTCCTGCACCCGCGCCGGCGCAGGACCCGTCCGAGAGGGTGGAGCTGAGGGAGGATCAGCTCCGGGTGTCGTCCCCGTCGGTGAGGTCGATGTCGGGGCGGGATTCACCGACGGGGAGATAGAGGTCGAGCATCGCCGACACGAGATCCGTGTCGAATGCGGGCTCGACGGCGAGCAGGGCGGCAGCGGCCTCGTGGCGCGAGCGCTTCGTCGCCTCGAGCTCAGCCAGGGTGGTGGCGATGCCCAGCAGATGGGCCGGGTCCGCGGGGGCCGGGTGCTCGGTGCTGCGATGGCGGTCGAGGATGCTCTCGACCCGAGCCAGCCGTGGGATCTGGGCGACGATGTCGACCGTGAAGCCGGGAACGCAGCCGACCAGCAGGTCCTCGCCGGCAGCGAGGTCGTCGCCGTGCAGCACTCGCGAGGACAACTCGGCGCCGAGGGCGGCAGTCCCCAGATAGCAGAGGCGTGCCGCCATCCGGAGCTCCCAGGTGTCGTGGCGTTCGTTGGCGGCGAGGTACCGCTCGACGAGGTCCGTGACCCGCTTCGTCAGGGAGTACGCGGTCGGGTTGGCGATGGCGAGGGTCTCCATCAGCGCCAGCGCGCTGCCTTCGAGGATCTCGGCGCCGTCGGCGGTCTCGTCGGTCTGGTCGGCGTGCTGCGCGACGGCCAGGTCGACCTGACGCACCAGATCGTCCGGCGCGATGGGCTTGGTGAGGAACGACGTGATCCGGGCGCGGTTCACGGCCTCGATCGAGGCGGGAACGGTCGCGTTGCCCGTCAGCAGGATGCGTGGGGTGTCGGGGATCTCGGCGTAGGCACGCTCGAGAAACTCGATCCCGTCGACGCCAGGCATCGTGAGATCGCAGATGATGGTCGCGAACGGACCCTCGTCCTCGATCGCCACGAGTGCCCGGTACGGGTTGCTCTCGGCCTGGACGTCGTAGCGGCCCTTGAGAATCCGGGACACGCTCCGCAGGAGGAGCTCGTCGTCATCCACGATCAGCAGCTTGGGCCGATCGTGGCCCTCGACCGTCGGCGTGTCGGGGTTGTGCAGGTGGAGGGTGTCCACGAGGTCTTGCATCGCCATCTCAGTTGTCCCTTCCTCAGGTCGCCAGTGGTAGGTCCGCAGCCGCCACGTCGGCGCGGAGATCGATGATCGGAATGGGGAGGTCGACCTCGACACGGAGGCCCCGCCCGCTGGTACCGACATCCAGGGTCAAGGCGCCGCCACAGCGCTCGACCCGTCGGCGGGCGATCGCGAGACCGGCGCCGAGGGTGTCGTGATCGGTGCGGCGATACAGCCGCTGGAAGAGCCGGACCGCCCGGGTCCGCTCGTCGTCGGTGAGCCCGGGACCACGGTCCTCGACGCTCAGCACGATCCTGTCGTCGTCCGGGCAGGCCCTGACGGTGATGTGGGCCACGTCGTCCTCGGGCGACGCGCCGAAGCGCACGGCGTTGGTGATCAGCTCGGCCAGCACGTCGTGCACGACCCGCGGGTAGGTGGCGACGGTCAGGTCGACGTCGAGGCCGACGACGTTCGGGAACAGGGCCCGCATGGGCGCCGTGGTCGCAAGGACATCGGTGCAGACCGTCCGCAGATCGGTCTCTGCGACGACGGGTTCGAGGTCGTCGGTTCGGACGTACTCGACGAGCGCTGCGAGCATCTCGCGGGCTCGGACGGCCCCGGACTCGATGTGGCCGAGGTCGTCCCAGAACTGGGCGTCCACGTGCTCGGGAGCGCGCTGGGCCATGAGCTGGGCGAAGCCGAGGATCTCGCGGATCGGTTCACCGATGTCGTGCGACACCGCGTAGACCAACTCCGGGACAGTTTCGTGCGAGGGCAACACAGTCGATCCTTCAGATCGTGAGCCGATGAGCTGTCCCGTCTCATCCGCTCTCCGACTCGTGGCCGAGCCGGCAGTGACTTGTCTCTGGGTCTATCGACCCGGGTCGTCGGAACTTGAGTCGGAATCCCCAGACGGGGCCCGGATCGGCAAGGCCAGGGTGACCACGGTGCCGTCGCCCGGAGTGCTGTCCAGCGTCACGGTGCCTTTCCGTTGGCCTGGTCAATTGGAATCTTCCGACGACGGGCGCCAGTGGGCGTCTTCCGTTCGGAGGCCTGGGGCATAGCGGCAACTACCGGCCGGCGGGCTACTTCGCCGTGGACTTTTGCAACACGCCCGTCGCCCAACTCGAGCCGGGAACGGGAGAGTCCGCTCCGTGACATTTGTGGAAGCAAACTTCGACCGATTGATCGGGCCTTCGCATCACTACGGAGGACTGTCACCGGGGAACCTCGCTTCGACCGTCCACCGCGATCAGGTCTCATCGCCGAAGCGGGCGGCACTGCAGGGACTGCTGAAAATGAAACGTCTTGCGGACCGAGGGCTGCTCCAAGCCGTCCTTCCACCGCAGCGGCGCCCCGCGTTGGGTTATCTTCGCGAGCGAGGCTGGGAGGGGAGCGACGCGGAGGTCGTCCGTGCTTGTGCCGACCAGGATCCGTTTTCGCTGAGCGTCGCCTACAGTTCGTCCGCGATGTGGGTCGCAAACGCTGCAACGGTTTCACCGAGCATCGACACTTCCGATGGAAGACTTCACCTGACGGTGGCCAACTTGCAAAGCATGCCGCACCGGCGACTCGAAGCCGAGGAGACGGCGGCTTTGTTTCGTCGTATCTTTTCTACGGACCGCTTCGTCGTCCATGACCCGCTTCCCGGTGACCCGGATTTGGCCGACGAGGGCGCCGCGAACGGAACGCGTTTGTGTGTCCGTCACGGGGAACCGGGCGTGCAGTTGTTTGTCTATGGCCGCGATGCCGACGGCGCGGGGACTTCTCGGTTTGAGGCTAGACAGACGTTCGCCGCTTCGGCGAAAGTCGCCGACCAGCACCAATTGCCCGACGACCGCCGCGTGTTCGCGCGTCAGAATCCAGTCGCGATCGATGCCGGTGCCTTTCACAACGACGTGGTCGCGGTGGGGAACGAACGGGTTCATCTGCTGCACGAGCTGGCATACGCCGATCAATCGCAGGTGCTCGACCAACTGAGCGAACGGGTAGGGCCAGACTTGATTCAAATCGAGGTCGGGGAAAACGAGCTGACACTTGAGGAAGCCGTCAAGACATACTTGTTCAACAGTCAGCTGATCACCGTCGAGAACGGCGAGATGATGATGCTCTGTCCGGCCGAATGCGAACGATCCCGATCGGCGCGCCGGGTGCTGGATCGAATCCTCGCCGACGACAATCCGATCGCGACTTGTGAATTTGTCGACCTTACCGAGAGCATGCAAAATGGCGGCGGGCCGGCCTGTCTTCGCTTGCGAGTGCCGTTGTCGGAGTCGGAACAGCGTGACCTGTCGCCATCGATCTGGTTGACGGATCAGCTTTATGACGAACTCGCCCAATGCATCCGAAAAGGCTATCGAGATGAGTTGACTCCGGGCGACCTCGGCGATCCCGAACTGATTGCCGAGTCGCGCGCGGTGCTTGACGAGATCGATGCGATCTTAAAGGTGTGAGAACAACTCTCGCGTTAGCTTCGGATCGATGTTAGAAAACGGCGACCCAGCGGAAACCGAGTAGAGGAAACCGATTAGATCGGTGTCGGGGGGCGCATCCGGAAGCCAGTCAGGAAGCCAGTCAGGAAACCCTGACCGCGGACGGACAGGCCGTCGCCGAACGACTCTCCGAGTCTCCGGACTGGGGCATGGAGCGTGTTCGGCGGATCGATCGCCTTTCTAGGCCTGCGCGATAGATAATCCCCGCCTTGTCGCGACCGATCGCTTCGACCGCGGCGGTGTTTCGAAGGACGTACGCGATCTTCTGGGCGAACCATCGAGGACGCCCGGTGACACGCGCGATGTCGGACGTGTTGAAGTCCTTGTCGGCGGTCATCCCAACCAGGTCGAATAGGTCCGTGGCCGTGCGGAGTTCCATCGTCGACTCGATTTTTTCGAGTCCCACATCTTGGACGCGGTACTCCTTCTGACGCCAGCGACGAGCTCGTCGTGGGACTCGGATTTGTTCGACGTGGACGAACGCGACTTCGAGGACCAGATTGTGATGCGGAAAGACGCGGGTGAAGTAGATCAGATCCTCAAACAGATCCAACGGTTCACCTCGCTTCGGGCTTAGGCGACGAGAAACGATAGCGCCCTTTGCCGTTTTCTTTTTGGCGATTCGGGTACGCAACACGATCGGTTTGACGACGCGCACCTTGTGCCGCTTCAGCAGCGCGCTGACCTTGGTTCCGATGGCCGATAGCGACGCGCACTGAACTTCGATCAATTCGTCGTTTCGAATCGCATCGATCCGGAATTTTCCCACCACGACTTCGGTTTGATCCTCGTCGCTCGCATAGTGGAGTTTCAAGTGCTGGTGTAGCGAGGTTTCCATACCGGTGATGTCTCGACGTCGGCGATCGTGGTGCTGCGATCCACCAAATGCTTGGGGCCGCTATTCCGGTTCGATGCCGAAGTCGCGAATCGTGGTCAGGGTTTTTAGCTCGAGCCCGCGTGCGCGGAAGGCGTCTTCTCCGCCGGCCAGTCGATCGATGATCGCGATGACTTCACGTACCTTGAGTCCGAATGCTTCGACCGCGTCAACGGCTTTGAGCGCGCTGCCGCCGCTGGTAATCACGTCTTCCACGATCACGACTTCCTGTCCAGGCTCGACGGGACCTTCCACTTGCTGTCCGGTGCCGTGACCTTTGGGCTCCTTGCGAACCAATGAAACCTTTTAACGGCAAACCGCGTTGTCCCGCGAGGCGTCACGATCGATGCGGTGATCGGATCGGCCCCGATCGCCATTCCGCCGACGGCCGCGGGCAGCGTGTCGGCTTGCTGGATGATCTCCAGCATTCCCGCGGCGACCAGATTGGCGCCGAGGGGATGGAGGGTAATGCGGCGGCAGTCCAAGTAATAGGACGCCTTTTTCCCACTGGCCAACGTGAACTCGCCACGTCGGAGTGCTTCGGAACCGAGCAGGTCGAGGAGGGAGTCTTTGCGGTAGTCCATCGGTGCCGGTCAAGAGGTGCGCGTGATTCGGCCGAGACAGTCGAGGCCCGACGCCGATTATCACCGACGGATCGAGACGGCAGAACCCTGGGACAAGATGCCATAAAGGTCCTCGGCCTGGTTGCCGGCAAGGCTGATGCAGCCCTGCTTGCTCGGCTCGGTCGGACTGGGGCTGCCGTGAATGCAGAGTTGTCCGCCCCAATCGAGCCACGCGTTACCGTAGGGGTTTTCGGCACTGCCCGCTGCCACAGGCGCGCCACTTCGGTCGTAGTAGACGTGGGATGTCTGCTTTTCCTGGACCGAGTAGGTTCCGGGGGCGGGCGGCGGATCGTTGCCGACTTCGATGTTGAATCGTCCCGCGTAAAGATCCCCAAGGAACAGCGTTAGTTCCTTCTTGGTGACGCTGACTTCGGCGCGGAATGGGCCACGAACCACCTTAAGTTCCGTTCCCGGCAAAATGGCGATCGGATCTTCGACGCGGTTGATGTTCGCGAGCAACTGCCAGGGGACGTCGTAACGAGCTGCGACTTGGACCAATGTTCCCGATGCCGAGATCCGATGCGGCTGTTCGAGTAGATGCCTTTGTGAATAGATGACTTCGCGTGCGAGCGGGTCCAGGCGGCTCAACAACTGGTCGCGCTGAGTTTCGTTCAGATTGGGGGTTCCGTAGAAGACACTCAGCGTCGCGAGTGCTTCTTTCAGCTGTCCCTTGGCGAACAGCTCGTCGGCGGTGGCGAACGCGTTGATCAGTCCTGTGTTCGGTTGGGCCGGTGACGCCTCTCCGGTTGCCGAAGGATCAAGTAACGGATCCGTTTGCCCGCTCGGGTTTTCCGGCTCCGGGGACCCGAGGAACGGTTCACCTTTGGAAGGGTCAAAGCTGGTCGCCGCGACCGAGGGATCGGGCAGATTGAATTCATCGTCGGTCGCCGCGTAGTTTCCGGCGGCGCCAAGGTTCTTGTCGTTGGCAGCGTTCGATTCCGGAGGCAACTCGCTGGGACCGACCGGAGGGGGGTGGGTGAACCGAACGATGCCGGCTGGGCGGGGATCCCGACGTTCGGTTGTGGCGACAGGTCCGCGAAAGAACCTGCCGCCGGTTCGGTCGACGTGGGTACGGGGATCGCAAGCTCAGGAAGCGGAGTTGCCGGAGGAGCGGCAAACTCCGAGTCGATCGATTCTTCGGGATTGGTTTTCGCAAAACCGGCCGGAGGTTCGCTGAGCTGAAGACCGGGGGAGACCGAGTCGATCGAAAGTTCGGGCGCAGCCCCGGCTTCTTCAATCACCAGGTATTCTCCGACCTCGTCGGGGAGCGGTTCGGGCGGTGTGGTAAGCGAAACGTAGCCGCCAATAAAGCACGGTGAGCATTAGGACAACGATGGCAGCAGTTTTAATCGTTTGGCACGACAGTCCTCCGTGACGGATTCGTGCGAAAATGCGGGCAGTCGAATATGTGTTCGTCGTCCTAGTGAAAATCTGGCTCCCGCTACCAGATCAGTTTGGTCGATTCGTCGTCCGGATGCAGTTGTCGCCGTTGTGGCCCGGTACCGACCCGATGTCGCGCGGTCGATCAGGTCATTCGCTTTTTCGTCTGCCCGGCGTATGATGTTGTCCGGCAGGGGGCGGTGAGGTTTCGCGTACCTGCCGTGATAGGTGCCCCGATCCACGGAAGTCCACGATGCGTCCCAATGTGATTTGCTGGCTATTGTCGCTCGGGTTGATCGCGCTGTCGCTCTTTCCGGAGGACTGTTTGGGGCAGGGGCTGCCTTCGCCGATTGCGGAATCGCCGCATTCAGCCTGCTGCGGCCGAGACCCCAAATCCGCTGCCGGCACGTCCGATTCCGGCGCCCGGCGCATCGCTTCAACGCCGAGCCGGTAACGCCGAGGCGACGCCTCCATCGAACTACCGCAATCCGACTCGGTCTTCCGTGACGCGTATCCCTTCGGTGACACCGCCGAAAGGTGAGCCCACGCCGGCCGTCGGTCCGTCCGGCGTGAAACAGGCGAGTGCCGAAAAAAGCATTTCCCCCCGCTCAACAACGCCGTCCGCTGGAAGGAACTCCCTGGGCCGTTCCATCCTCGCGCCCTTGGACTTGGACGAGCCGACAAGCGCTGCGGCGAATGATCCACAGGGTTCGATCGGGATCCAGGCGATCGATGCCAACCCCGGTTATCCGGGCGTGAAGGTAATCCGGTTCAATGCATTGTCTCGAGCCGAGGATGCCGGACTTCGCAGCGGCGACTACATTTTCGCCGTCGACGGGATGGCAACCCCGAGCGTCCGAGCGCTTGCCTCCGAGGTTTCTAAAAAGAGGCCGGGTGCGATTGTCCGACTGCGGATCGGCCGCGATGGGCGGGTAAGTGATCTGGATGTTCCCCTGGTCGGCCAAGCACCATTGAGGGACTCAACGAAATCGTTGTCGGCGTTGCCCGCGCCGCAGACGTCCGCTGCGGCCGAGTCGACGGGGCAACCCAAGATCGGAGCGGATGTGCGTGACGTGCCGGGGGTTCGTGGTGTGGTGGTGACCAACGTCAGCCCCGGTTCACCCGGCGCGGCGGCGGGTCTGAAGATCGACGATCGAATCATTGCGATTAACAACCGAATGGTTTCGGATACAAAATCGCTGGTTCAACAGCTCTCGGTCGCGGCTCCAACCGACGAGATCCTGATGAGGCTGGTTCGGAATGACCAACTGATCGATGCCAGCGTCGATTTAGGTCCGAACGCCTCGGCAAAGGTCGCGCCACCGCCGAACACGCTGTCCAGTGAATCGCCGACTCTTGCGCCGACACCGGAGCCTTCCGGGCCGACTCCGAACGGCTCGTTGCTGGGAGGACTGGGGGCGGCCCTCGGCGGCGTCTTCGGATCGCAGGAACCGTCGACGGCCGCAGCCGAAGTTGCCAAAGCCGAAACTGCCAAAGCCGAAGAGTTGCCAACTCCAGCGCGGTTGTTGCCTGTCAAGAAGCCCGTGTTGCCGGCACCGAAAGATGACCTGCTTGCACCGATGGCAGAAGACACAACGTTCATCGCGCCACCGACGCTCCCACCCGCCGAAGCCGACTCGGAACTGAAAACCGAAATCAAACGGCTTCGCGAACAGTTGGATCGTCTGGAAGCGAAGCTCGAGAAAGAGTAGTTCGTCGTCGCGATGCTCAAACGGTGCGCGGCGACCTTCCGAAGCCTACGCCCGCGCCAGGATTTCGCGGATGTCCATTAGGTGGACTTGTCGACCGCCTTCGTGCGGACTGTCGATCGCGACCTGCGTTCCATCGTGACTGCTTCGCGGATGGGTGTCGCATCGCCATTCGCCGGTGTATTTCGGCGGTGAAGGAAAGTGTCCGAGATCGAAGCGTCGATCGCTGGGGACGTGATACAGGTAGACGGTCTGACGTCTGGTTTTCCGGTCGGGGTAGGTATCGTTGAGAATCCAATCCTGATACGGCGCGGGAAGGTACGTGTTGTGCCCATTGGTTGGCATTTTGCTGTGCCCGACAGCGGTGACCGTGCCGGACTTGTCAACGAAGTCGTAGAAGCCGGACGGTTGCCCGGCGGGACGCGTCCACATGGTCACCGCATCGTTGCTTTTCCAGATGAAATGTGAAGTGTAACCGGAAGGATCGAGGACATATCGGTCGCTCCCATCCACGTTTGCCGTCAGCATCCGCGTGACGAAACCTCCCTTAAAGCGGAGCGTTTTGGGATCGAACTCGGGGCGATAGCGGTGCAAGACGATAAAGCGATTGCCATCGGGGCTGATAAGAAGGTGATTGAAATAGTGCCAAGCCTGGGCGTGGATGTCTCCGTCGGACCATGGGATTTTGGCGACGTCGGCAAGTGATAGGATTAGCTCCGAATCACCGTTCTCGAGATCGACTCGCCAGATCCCCGAATCCTCCGGTGCGCGAACGGAAACGTTGGGATCGGCGAGTCCGTCGTAGCCGTAACCGGGACGAAGATTGTCGATGCGGCGAAAGTCGGCCGACAAGCCAAACGAGCCATCGGGCGAGACCGTGTAGATCGGTTTGGGGAGGGTCCGAACCGTTCGCGTTTCGGTCGAATAGATTCGGCACACGAACGAGTCGTCCTGTCGATCGTTCCACAGAATGCGTTTGCCATCGTCGCCGAGCCACTGGAGCATACAACCTTGTTGCCAGCCCCACGCATTGCTGCTTCCGATCTCGTGCCATCGGTCGCCGTCGGACGTGTCGACATAGCCGACCTTGATTTCATCGTCGCCCGTTGGTGAGCGACCTTCGAACGAGACCTCGTTTGACAGAACGAGTTTGCCGGTCGGGTCAAACTCGCGTTTGTCGTAGTAGCCGAACCAATGAAAACTCGGGCCTTTGGTTATCGCGCGACATGGCACGAACGTCTCGAGAGGGTCGGTCTCCGCGGCAAAGCCGGTGTGGGCCGTCGAAACAGTCATGCCCGCCGCAACAACGGCGGCGAATCGGCGTCGGGAAAGACTCATCGCTGATTCCGGTGCAAAGTGATCAAACGCGACCAGTGTAGCCCAATCTCATGGTCCGGGTGCCGTGGTGGGTCTCGCGTCGGTGGCAAACAACGTCTTGCGTCGAGTCAACGCGTTACGCCTTTGGGATCGAGGACATTGAAGTTGAGTTTCACTCAACAGCGTGAATAGGCCATCGACCGTCTGTGTTCGAGCGGATCTGTGCGGGGGGCGGCCGGTAACGGCCGTTCCTACCGCGACTGACCGACACGCTCGTTCTTCCGTTCAACGGTCTCCGATCGTCAGAAGATGAACGAAAACCGACCCTCGCCGCGGGAGGGTCAAAGCTCACAACGCGAGCTTTCCAAGATGCGTTATTCATTCTCGCGGCACTGGATGATCTGTTAGATGAGATGATCTGTCGCAAGCGGTGGACCGCGTCATTCCGGTTCCTAACGTCCCCTTTCGGACGCCTGGCTTCTCCATGACAATGCCGCCAGTAGGACCGGATTCTGATTTCCGATCGCGTGCCCGCTTCATCAACTCTTCAGCAAATGAAATACGCCATCGTAATCCCGGACGGCTGCGCCGATGAACCCATCGAGGCATTGAGCGGAAGGACTCCGTTGCAAGCGGCTTCGTTGCCCGCCATGGATGCGATCGCCAGGCGTGGTAGGGTCGCGCTTTCGAACAACACTCCCAGCCACTTTCCGGCCGGCAGCGAGGTCGCGAACCTGTGCTTGTTCGGCTACGACCCGAACGTTTACTTCACGGGGCGGGCTCCACTGGAGGCGGCTGCCGGCGGGATCACATTGGGCCCGCATGATTTTGCCGTTCGCTGCAATCTGGTCACGATCGAAGAACAGATCATGGTCGATTTCACGGCCGATCACATCTCGACCGAGGAATCCGCGGAACTTCTCAAGTCGGCGGGCGAGGCGCTGCTCGGATCGATGGATGGCCGATTCGAGTTCGTGCCCGGGGTCAGCTACCGCAACCTGCTGATTTACCGAGGCGACGAGAAAACGCCCGCGCCGTTCTCGGCCGAAACGCGAACCCGTGCGCCGCACGATCTGACCGATCTGACGGTGACCGAAGATTTCCCTAGAGGACCGGGAAGCGACCTTTTGGTCCAACTGATGAACGGGTCGGCCGATGTGTTTGCCGATCACCCCGTGAATCGGGCCCGAATCGATGCGGGAAAGCGGCCCGCAACCAACGTTTGGCTATGGGGACTCGGCGGGGCGCCGGCGATGCCGTCGTTCGAGGAACGTTTTGGCGTTCGGGGCGCGATGATCACCGCCGTCGACTTGCTACGCGGGATCGCGGCGCTGGCGGGCTGGCCACGGATCGAAGTCGAAGGTGCGACGGGTTATCTGGACACGAACTATCGCGGCAAGGGCGAGGCGGCAATTGCGGCACTCGATGACTATGATCTGGTCTGCGTGCACATTGAGGCGCCCGACGAGGCATCTCACGAAGGCCGACACGCCGCAAAAATTGAAGCGCTCGAGCAGATTGATCGACAGATCGTCGCTCCACTCGCCGCCGAACTGGAACGCCGTGGAGATCACCGCATCGTGGTGACCCCCGATCATCCGACCTTTTGCAGCACCAAAAAACACGCGCACGGGATGGTTCCGCTCGCGATGGCGGGCAATCAAATTGACCCGGACGATCAAACGACCTACGACGAAGTGGCGGCCGATGCTTCGGGGATGCGGTTCGAGAAGGGTTGGGACTTGATGGACGCTTTTATCAATCGAAGTTGAGGCCCGGATCGGTGGTCGGTGAACGACGGGCTCTCCATGACTTTGCATCACGAATCGTCAGCGTCAGCGAGGCCCCGGTGGCTGACGCGTCGGGTAGGCCATTCGGGGCTTCACAAGAAGACGACGAAGATTCGTCCGGGCCGTTGTCGACCGGGCGGGCGGCGATTGCTGGTTGGGAACACAAAGAGATGTCATTGATCGTTCAGAAGTTTGGCGGCACCAGCGTCGCCGATGTCGAAAAGATCCGCGCCGCCGCCCGAAAGGCGATTCGCGCCCAGCGGCATGGCCATCGCGTCGTGATGGTGGTCAGTGCGATGGGCAAGAACACCGATCGTTTGCTCGAACTCGCGGCGGAGGTAGGGCCGAACCCGCCGGCACGTGAGATGGACATGTTGCTCAGCACCGGCGAACAGGTGAGCGTGGCGCTGGTGGCGATGGCGATTCACGAACTCGGCAGCGAGGCGGTGAGTTTGACCGGCGGACAGATCGGAATGCAAACCGACAGCAGTTTCAGCAAGGCCCGAATTCGATCAATCTCGACCGAGCGGATCGAGCGACTTTTGGAAGAAGGCAAGATCGTCGTCGCCGCGGGTTTCCAGGGAATCGACAACGACCTCAACATTACCACGCTCGGGCGTGGCGGGAGCGACACGACGGCCGTCGCACTGGCCGCGGTCTTGAAGGCTGACGCCTGCGAGATCTACACCGACGTCGACGGCGTCTACACGACGGATCCGCGGTTGTTGCCCGAAGCCCGACGGGTCGACGTGATCAGCTACGACGAAATGCTCGAACTGGCGAGCCTTGGCGCGAGTGTGATGCACAACCGGAGCATCGAGTTTGCGAAAAAGTTTGGAGTTCCGATCCACGTCCGCAGCAGTTTCTCGGACACCGAAGGCACGATGATCGTGACCGAGCAGGAGTCTGCCACGGCACCAGTGAGTGGCGCCGCGATGACGCCCGACGAGGCGCGTGTGACGATCTTGGGTGTGCCCGATGTCCCTGGGAAAAGCTTGCAGATCTTTTCGGTGATTGCCGACAAAAAAATTGCCGTCGACATGGTGGTCCAAAACGTCGGCGCAGGAGGAAAAGCGGACGTCTCGTTCACGGTCCGGCGCGATGACCTGCAGACCACGCTCGCCGCTCTTGGGGGAGTCATCGATCAGATCGGCGCCGAGTCCGTCACTCATGACGATCAAGTCAGCAAGGTGTCCGTTGTCGGTGCGAACATGGCAACTCGGCCGGGTGTCGCGAGTGAGATGTTCCGCGCCCTCGCCGAAGCGGACGTGAACATCCACATGATCACGACCAGCGAAATCAAAATCAGTGCTCTCGTTCCGCGGGAGCAAGCCGCCAAAGCGCTGCGTGCGGTTCACCAAGCCTTTGCCCTCCATGAAAAACCGGCCGATGCCAAATCGTGGGGCGAAATCAAGGCGGATCGGGAGTCCGGCGTCGAAGTGGAGACGTTGATCAGTCGCCTGCGTGATGACGCCCTGGAAGCGTTGACCCTGACCGGAATTTCGGTGACCGAAAATCAGGCCCGGGTGACGCTGTTCGGCGTCCCGGATCGACCGGGTATCGCCGCCGAAATGTTCGAGCGAATCGGTTCGGCTGGGATTTCCGTCGACATGATCGTCCAGGGATTCGACGGTGAAGACGGCTCGACCAGTGTCAGCTTTACCGTCGACCAGGGCTCACTGGCGTCCAGCCTGGAAGTTGCAAAAGACATTGCGAAGGACCATGGAATGCGCGACGTTCAAAGCGGCGGCGACATCGCCAAGGTCACCGTCAGCGGAATCGGACTCCGCAGCCACACGAACGTGGCGACGCTGTTGTTCAAAACTCTCGCGCAAACCGAGATCAACGTCGAGATGATCGGCACGAGTGAACTGCAAGTGAATGCCGTGATCGGAAGCGATTTTGCCGAACAAGCCAAGTCCGATTTGGAGAAGGTCTTCGCGGAGTCACTCGCCGGGTCCGCTTGATCGGCGAGCCGACTTCAGGCGGTCGCACCGCTCGTCCCCGGACCCGACGAAAATCGTTTTCGTGGTCGCAATGAAACTCGCCGCCGCGGACAAACGGCCAAGGCGCGAAACTCGCGTGAAACCCTTCGGCCGGTTCTTGTTGACATGGGGGCCCGTCGCGCAATAGCCTGCGAGCCGGCCGCGCCGGAGGTGCGCCGTCTCCCTCGCATTCGAATGACAGGATGTTGCTCGAACCCGACCGTGCCGCAACGTTCCAAATTAACCGCGTCGACGCGACAGTGTTTCGATGCGCGCGGCCGGTCTGCCTCGTGATCTTGCTTCTGGTCGCGATCGGCTCAACCACGGGGTGCCGCTCGACGCGATACTTGTCTTACCGTCAGCAACGCGAAAACCCGCTCGCCGCGCCCCTGCGGTTGATGACTTTCAAGGGGCCGCGCGTCAGCGATCGAGTCTGGAACACGCTACGGCGATACGGGCTACGTGAGGCCTACGAAGAGGATGCCGTTGTTTGTCTGGCCGGCATACAAAAGACGATCCAAGAGAATCGTGACCCCGAATTGATCCACGCGCTTGCCGAGTTGTCCTACGTGGAAGGCAAGAAAGCGGAGAAGCAGGGCCGGGGAGGCGAAGCATTGGGCCATTTCGGGATCGCACTGACAAGCAGTTACGACTACCTGTTTTCGGAAGATCTGGACGCCAACCGAAACCAGTATGATCCCCAGTTTCGCGCGACCTGCGACGTGTACAACGAATCGCTGGAAGACACCTTGCGGTTGCTTTGCCGCGACAATCAGATCAGGCCGGGGCAAACTTATCAAGTGAAAACCGCGGACCGAGAGTTCGAGATTGAAACACAACTTCGTGGTCATTGGAGGCCCGACGAATTCGACCGTTACGAGTTCGTGAGCGACTACGACATCCAGACGCTGCGAAGCCGCCACACAACGTTCGGACTAGGCGTCCCACTGATCGCGGTTCGGAAGAATCGTGACCCGGAAGACCCTCGTGAAAAGCACTATCCCGAAGGACTCAGTTATGCGGTGACGGCGATGATCCGCTGCGACGGGATGAAGACGGGCCAGCAGGGAACCCAGAACAAGTGCGTCCTCGAATTCTTCGATCCGCTATCCGCCAACGAGGTTCGACTCGCTAACCATTGGGTGCCACTGGAAACCGATTTGACGACTCCGTTGGCGTTCTTTCTGGATACCCCACAATTCCGCGCACGCGACATCGAGAATGCCGGTTTGTTTCGGCCCGCAAGTGTCGAGGAGAACCGCGGACTGTACATGTTGGAGCCGTACGATCCGAATCGGATTCCCGTTTTGATGGTGCACGGGCTTTGGTCCAGCCCGCGAACCTGGATGGACATGTTCAACGATCTGCGGAGCTTTCCCGAACTCCGGGAAAGGTATCAGTTTTGGTTCTATCTCTATCCTTCGGGACAGCCCTTTTGGATCAGCGCGAGCCAGATGCGAAAAGACCTTCGCGACATGCGGGAAACGTTTGATCCCGGACGTCGCGACCGCCGGATGGATCAAATGGTCTTGGTGGGACATAGCATGGGCGGACTCGTTAGCCGGTTGCAAACGATCGACAGCGGCGAGGACTTTTGGCGGATCGTCAGCGACCAACCAACCGAGAACCTTCGAGGCGACCAGGAGAAACGGGCAAAGCTGGTCAGCACGCTCTTTTTCAAGCCCAGCCAGGCCGTCCGCCGAGTCATCACGATCGGCACACCTCACCGGGGAAGCCGATTCGCCAATGACCTGACGCGTTGGTTGGCAAGGAAGCTGATCAAACTGCCGACGGTCGCGGTCTCGACGAGCGAGGACCTCGTTCGCAGCAATCCGGGATTGTTCCGCGACACCGATCTTTTGACCATGTCGACGGCGATCGACTCGCTTGCACCGGAGTCGCCGATCTTTCCGGTGATGCAGCGGGCAAAGTACTCTCCGCAAGTCCGGTTTCACAACATCGTGGGAGTGCTCGAGAACCCGACGTTGATTCAGAAGAAAGCGGGACGCGGCGATGGTGTGGTTGCCTACACCAGCGCGACGATGCCCGATACCGAAAGCGAATTGATCGTCGATGCCGAGCACACTGTGATTCACATGACCGGGCAAGCCATCTTCGAGGTGCGGCGGATCTTGTTGGAACATCTCAACGAGATCGACGCCACGGACCGCGTCGCAGATATTGATGAACCGTGGGGCGTTGCCCCCGTCGCCTATGTCACGGACGATCCGTCGGTCGTTCGCTAGGTCGCGGAAACGAAGGCGGCTAACGGAGCGGCGATGGACTCGTGACTCCGGTCCCGGCTCAACGTGAGGCCTGTTCCATCGGCGCGACACTTGCCGGCGAAGAGTTTCGGGTCCTCGCCGGGATCGACCCGCGGGCTGGGCATTTCGCCCGAGTCGTGCCGGGACGGATGTTGAATCGAGGCAGATGCCGCGAGAGGCTGCGGGTGAGCGAAGACGTCCATTTCGCATGGCGGTTCGGGAACGTCATCGCCGCGCGACGCGGCCTCTTTGCTGGCGATTTCTCCCCTCAGGATTCGCATCTCTCGAGGTGCGTTGACCCCGATCCGGACACGATTTCCGTCGATCCGAACGACCGTAAGCGTGATGTCGTTTCCGATCATGATTTGTTCGTCGACTTTGCGCGATAAGACCAACATGGCAGTTTCCTTTGCCTGAAAAGGGCGTTTGGGAGGGACGTCGCGTGTGCTCGCGACGAGGTTGACGGCAACCGCTGCTAGAAGCACTTGATGTGCCAAACTTCGAGTGGTTGTCGGCCGGTTCTTCGCAAGTCCTTTTGAGGGAACCGTTTCGGGCGCGGGCCAGCGCAGAGCCTGGATCGTCGAATCGTGCACCGCCGGAAGACTTTACACGCATTTGCAATATTGACCGAATAATCCAATCTGGTAGACTGGCTGTTATTGAGAATCAGTCGCAATGCGAAGGGCATACGGAAATCACGATGACCCCAAAGATTTTGAATGTGTTTCCCAGCCAGAGCGGAGAAAGCCGTCTCGTGCTCGCTCAGGAATTCAAGGATGACGGGACCAGTCAGCTTGTCCTTCGTCAGGAAACCCAATCGGAGCACGTGGGCTGGTTTGTTCAGAGTCGGATATTGATCGAGCCCGACCAGGTTGCCGCATTGAAGATGACGCTGACCAGTCGGCTGGTTGACGAGACGCCGGCGGTGGCGTCGCCGACCATCCTTCGCTTCGGCAACGCGATGGCGGGCTAGAGCCATCGGCCTGCGCCCGCGGGACTACCCGGGAACGCTTGTTAGTTGATCCGTTCGACCAACACGGTTTGCCGTCGAGTGCGGACGTTGGAATGCTGGATGTTGCCACCGGGCCAAGTCACTTGCACGTCGACCGTTTGATCGGAAACGTCTCCGAGACCGAGATGCAGCACCCTCTCGTTGCTGCATTGATAACCGTCACCGGCATTTTGCCAGAGGTATCGTGTCCCGGTGGAGTATCGAACTTCGACAATGCTTCCGATGGCGTCACGTGCGGATTCGGATCCGACGAGTTCGAGGCGGACCCAGTTGCCAACCATCTCCGTACGGTTCATCAGTAACGCGGCAGGTTCGGTCTGGTGGGTGACGACGACGTCCATGCGGCCGTCTCTGTCGGCATCGACGGTCCACAAACTTCGTCCGACGTGCCAGCGACGAAAGTAGTCACCTAACGTGCGGCTATCGACTTTCTCGAACCGCGATCCTCTGCCTCGGCGAAACAACTGCAGGGGTTGCTTGTATTGAGCCTTTTCGTGCTCACGCGAGAAGAGGTCGACGTGGCCATTGGTGATCAGGATTTCGGTCGAGCCGTTGTTGTCAAGGTCCACCGCTTCGGTGCCAAAGCCGACCCAGGGTAGCGTCTCGTCGATCAGTCCTGCGGTCGACGTCCGATCGTCCCAGAGTCCGCTGGACGATTGAAGGTGCAGCGAATTGTATTCCTCGAAAAAATTTGTGACGTAGAAATCGAGGTCTCCGTCGAGGTCCAGATCCGACGCGGCGATGCCCATCGAACCTTGCGCGATGCCTCGATCGTCCGCGCCCACGCCACGGATCATGGCCGACTCGGAGAGTTTCGGCGAGGCTTCTTCGGTTCCAAAGACGTAGTAGTGGTTGTTGGTCATGTCATTAGCCACCAGGCATTCGTTACCGGGGCGCCGATCGAAGTTGCCCGCAACGATGCCGAGACCTCGACCGCGGTCCGCGTTTGCACCCAACCAGGCGAGCGTTACGTCGTCAAAAGATCCGTCGCCCGTTTGTCTCAAGAAACGATCGGCGGCCGGCGGAAACTTGATGGGCGAACAGGAGGCGACCTGGTCCGAATCACGATTCATTCGGCAGGTTTGGATCACCGGTCCCAATCCTTCGCAGTAGTTCACCAGAACGATGTCCGACAAGCCGTCGCCGTCCATGTCGGCAATTGCGGCACTGGATGACCACTCGTCGTAGGGTTGAGTCTGCAGACGCGCCGAGACGTCGGTGAAGGTGCCATCTCCGTTGTTCACGTACAGTCGATTCGGACCGTAGTTGAGTGAGAGGAGATCGGGAAAGCCATCTTCGTTGACGTCTCCCACCGCGATTCCTTGGCCGAAACCGGTGTCGCCCACCCCTGCCAAATCTGCCACCGGAACGAACGTGCCTCGCAGGTTGCGAAACAATTCGTTCGGTGACGAGTCTCGTTCGGGCGGCGTGCCTCCGGCGGCGGCCAGATAGAGATCACTCCAACCGTCGCGGTCGAAGTCGATTGCGCCACCTCCGCAACCGAGGGTCCGAAAAAGCATGATGCCGGGTTGGTCGAGAACCTTTGCGGTGTGACCGTGGAATTCCAAGCCACGTGCCAGGGCCTCGTCGTCCATTTTCACACGGGGCCCGGCCCCCGTGTTGTCGGTTGGCGGATCGCCGGCGACACGTTCTCCGCCTGATTCGAGGCTTCGGGAGACGACCGACTCGATCTCTGGCAGCGGAAAAGAGTGCAACGCGAGTTTGAATTCGGGATGCCCGGTGTCGACCTGCCAGGGGGTTTCCGAGGACAGTCGACGGACAAGATCTTGTCGGAAGGCGTGAACGTCCACCGCGTCGTCTTCCGGCATGGTCAGCGCGACCGACGCCCAGGCTTCGGCCTCCCACCATCTTCCGAGTTGGTCGAGAGTTTTTGCAAGATCCAGGGCGATCGCGCGTGAGATGCTTCCGGTCTTTTCAAAACGCGTCTTGTGTCGGTTGAATTCACTGAGCAACCGCGCGCGGGTTTGCACCGCCGCGACCGTTTCCGCGTCGATGAGATCCTTCACTTCGGCTTCGTTCACCAGTGTGGCAAGTCGGAGCCAGACCTGAAGGACGTCGGGGTCTTTCGCGCGGGTGGCTTCGCCGAAGGCTCGAATGGCGGCTGCTTGTTCGCCTCGTGTGCGAGCCCACTCGCCGAGTGCGATCCAGTAACTCGGATACCGTTCGATCCCTGCCGATTGTTGTTTCGCCCAGGATTCGATCGCGCCGAATTGACCGGCGGCCGCGTAGGCCCGTCCAAGCATCGCCTGAGCGGCCTGGTAGTCGGGGTGAGCCGCAACCACCTCTTCCAAGACTCCGATCGCGCGTGGGAGCTCGCGCAAGTCGAAGTGCATCTTCCCGACGCCCAGCAGCGGTCGCTTGTCGTTCGGGTTTCGGTGAACCATTTCGTCGAGCGGTTTTTCATCGAATCTCCGACGCTCGCTATTGCTGATCGCATTGAGCAGCTCGACGTCGAACTTTCGAGCAAGAACGAGACGTCGGCCGTGAGTCGCGGCCGCAACACGATCGTCCGAACCGACGTAGAAGTCGAAAAGCCAACGACGATTTTCATGTTGATCCGGACGCGTTCGAAGAACCTCCTCGATGAAGTCCATGGCCTCGTAAAACCGCCCGACACCGACAAAAGCGATGATGGTTTGACGCACACGTTCGGGGCTCGCAAATTCCTCCGTCTCGCAGGCTCGTTGCAGGAAGTTCGCGGATCGATCGCCCTGACCCTCATGGTGAGCAAATCGAGCCATCGCCACCCACGTGTCGGTTTTGATGGGCTGTGATTCGACTTGCGACCCGGGGAGGTCGGCCAGGGGACTGCCGGTTTCACGGTCGAGCGATCTCGAGTCGAGAAGGTAGTGGGTGGCGTCGCCAGCTTTGCCCCAGTTTTGGATGCGGACGGCCAGCTTGATCGTTCCCTCCGGATTGACCCGTTCCGGCTGCGTCAAACCGGCGCCTGGGATCGACGATCCATTGCCGGACTCGCGTACCGGTTGTGGCCGCTCACTTCCGCAGCCGACGACACCGAGCAGCGTCGCGAAGACAAGGACCAGCCCGATGTGATTCGGACAAAAGCGAGAAGGTACCATTGCGGCCTGATGGGGGAGCAGCGACCGTCAAGCGTCCGGGCCGCCGTGTTGATGAATCCACGGTTTTGTTATAACCCAAGTTGCGGATTAAAGGTTGGCGAGTTTTTGAACGAACGCTTGAACGTCATGAGACAACTTGTACCGCGAGCGAACAAACCCCCGACTCGGATGATTTGGGCTTGTTCGCTGGCGCTCGTGGTCGGGTGCTCCGGCGAGTCAACGGATGTTGAAACAACCGGTCGCCCGTCGCCGTTGAAGCGAGGCTCGGAAGTCGAGCAAGGGGAACCGGCGCCCGGGCTCGCCGGGTCGAAGAACGACATCGCACGAGATCTCGACCGAATTCGACCTGCCGTCCGGGCGTTCTGCGGCGATTGCCATGTGATGCCGCGCCCCGAGAGTTCGCCGGCCGATGACTGGCAGATGGAAACCGAGCAGGGGTACGCGCTCTATCGGGCGTCGGGTCGCCAGGACCTGACGCCGCCACCATTGGATGAATCGGTGCGATACTTTGCCTCGCAGGCACCCGACGAACTGGTCTTTTCGGAGGGTCTCTATGATTGTCCGGTGTCGGCGACTCACAAGGCTTCTTCCCTCAAGAGAAAACGGGTTCGACCGGCGGGCATCACCCATCTGAGCTGGATCGATCTCGGACTGGACTCCGTGAAAGGACCGGCGCTCGTGGCTTGCGACATCGGGACGGGGACGGTGAACGCTTATTGGCCCAGCCGACCCGAAGTGGGCGTCAAGCGGCTGTCGACACTCTTTCAGCCGGTCCACGCCGAACGGTGTGACCTTGATCAAGACGGGCGTGTCGATTTGCTGGTGTCGGACATCGGGGAGTTCAACGCGGATGACAGCGACCTCGGACGCGTGGTCTGGCTGCAGCGAAGTGACCGGGAAGAAAAGTTTGTCCCGCACACGCTGATCGAAGGGCTCAGCCGTGTCGCCGACGCCCGCCCGGGTGATTTTGACGGCGACGGCGACATCGACGTGCTCGTAGCCGCGTTCGGCTGGCGGAACAGCGGGTCGACGATGATGCTGGTCAACGAAGGAGCGGACGGTGACGGAAAACCGCGTTTTGTGCGGCAGGACATCGACGAACGGCATGGGCCGGTTCATCTTCCGCCGCTCGACTTCGACGGCGACGGCGATCTGGATTTCATCGCTCTGTTGAGTCAGGAACACGAGCGCGTCGAGCTCTTTCGCAATGACGGTGCGGGGCGATTCAAGCCCGAACTGCTTTGGGCGGCGCCCGACCCGGCCTACGGCGGCTGTGGAATCGAACTGGCCGATCTGGACGGCGACGGAGATCAGGACGTGGTTTTTGCGAACGGTGATTCTTTCGATCGCGGGCCCAAGCCCTGTCATAGCATTCAATGGTTAGAAAACGTGGGGTCGACTCCATTCGTCCATCATCACATCTGCCACATGCCCGGCGTCATGCATGCGTTGCCGGGTGACTTTGACAATGACGGAGACCAGGACCTTGTTGCGGCGGCACTGTTGCCGAGGGCCATCACCTCAAAATGGGACGCCCTTTCGACGACATCGATTCTGATGTTGGTGAACGATGGAACGGGAGGATTCACGAAGACAAAGATCGGCGGCCGGTCGCACACTCATATTTCGGTTGCAAAAGGCGACTTTGATTCCGACGGACGCTTGGATTTCGCCGTGGGAAATTTCTTCCGCACGGGCGACGGTGACCTCAAGGAGCTTGTCGAGGAACCCGAACTACTTCTCTGGATTTCGAAATAGCGGTCGAAACGTTGCTCCGGCACGCGTGTTTCGACGTCAATAGTGGGGCGGTTTCTCGTCCAGCGGATCTCCCATCGATTCGCGTTGAGGTTTGAGCTGTTCGATGGTTTCTTCCCACTGCTTGATTCGCTTTTGCGTCTGGTCCCGCCAGACGGCTTGTTCGGTAACGACCTCGTTCAGCAGGTCATACTGACGCTGCAGATGAGCGAGTTGCGTTTCCAGTTCGGTAATTCGTGCTTCGGGCGTCTTCATGCGACTGTTCTGGCGGTTTCGTGACGTCGGTCGAAGCGAAGGCGTCTATCGCGTAGACTTAGGCCGTTTCAGCCAACTCCCCCCGAACTCAAAATACGCTTCATGGTCGCCGCTCTCCAGCCCCGGCAACGCCTCCTGATGGGGCCAGGTCCGAGTACCGTCCCCGCGCGGATTCTCCAGGCCCTTTCGTCGCCGACACTCGGTCACCTGGATCCACAGTACATCGGTTACATGGACGAAACGTGTGAACTGATGCGTCAGGTCTTCCAGACGGAGAACGCGTTGACTTTTCCGGTCTCGGGGACGGGCATGGCCGGCATGGAAACCATCCTCGTCAACTTGATCGAGCCGGGCGACGAGGCCATCGTGATGATTAACGGTGTGTTTGGTGGCCGAATGAAGGACAACATGGAACGCTGTGGTGCGACGGTCCATGCCGTCGAAATCCCGTGGGGGCAGTCCTTTTCCAAGGAGCAGATCGCCGATGCGGTCCGCGCCAACCCTGCGGCGAAGATGCTGGGAATTGTGCATGCCGAAACTTCCACCGGTGCCCTGCAGGAACTCGAAGGTGTGGGCGAACTGGTCCACGAAGCCGGGATGTTGTTGGCCGTCGACGCGGTAACGTCGCTGGGCGGCCATGACGTTCGGGTGGACGAGTGGGGCATCGACGCGATTTATTCGGGGACCCAAAAGTGCCTGTCATGCCCGCCCGGCTTGTCACCGGTTTCGTTTTCGCAGCGCGCCATCGAACGCATGGATGCCAGGACGACCAAGTCTAGGAGTTGGTACTTGGATGTTTCGATGTTGAAGAACTACTACAGCGGCGGAGGAGGTCGGGCGTATCACCACACCGCACCGATCAACATGGTTTACGCACTCCGCGAAGCGCTGGCGATTGTCGTCGAAGAAGGACTCGAGGAGCGATTTGCAAGGCACCGCGCCATGCACGAACTGCTGCGTAGCGGATTGGAGGATCTCGGACTACGCTACATCCCCGATCATTCGCTGTGCACGCTAAACTGCGTTGAAGTCCCCGAGGGTGTCGACGAGGCCGCGGTTCGCAAACGTCTGCTCGACGATTTTGACATCGAGATCGGCGGCGGGCTGGGGGTTTTCGCCGGCAAAGCGTGGCGAATCGGACTGATGGGGGAGTCGGCAAGCGAACGCAACGTGCTGACCCTGCTGGCCGCTCTCCGAAGTTGCTTGAAGACGTAGAACTGATGCCGCCGGCCGATCTCGACACACTGAAAACGCTGCTTCCGGCCGACCGGTTTAGCGATGATGCGGCGTCCCGTGCCGTTTTTGAATCCGACGGTCTGACGGCCTTTCGGCAGCGCCCACTGGGGGTGGTTATTCCGGGGACGGCCGAGGAGGTCATCACCGTTATCCGTTGGTGTCACGATAACGAAGTGCCCTTCGTCGCCAGGGGCAGCGGCACAAGCCTCTCCGGCGGTTCGATGCCGGTGGCCGATGGCATCGTGATTTCGTTGAATCGGTTGAGGAAGATTCTGGAACTTGATCCGATCAACCGCATCGCGGTGGTCGAACCTGGTGTGGTTAATTTGGACGTTTCCACGGCCGCGTCCCGCTTCGGACTCTATTACGCGCCGGATCCGTCGAGTCAGAAGGTCTGCACCATTGGGGGCAATGTCGCATTCAATTCAGGCGGCGCCCACTGTTTGAAGTACGGCATGACGTCGAATCATGTCCTCGGCATCAAGGGAGTCACGGCGGCGGGTGAATTGTTTACGGTCGGCGGCGATTCGGTCGAGTCGGTCGGGCCGGACCACACCGGGCTGTTTGTCGGCAGTGAAGGCCTGTTCGGCGTGGCGCTCGAAGTCACCTTGCGTTTGCTGCCCAAGCCCGAAATCTTTCATACCGTGCTGGTCGGATACCGGTCTCTGAAGGCGGCCGGCGACGCGGTTTCGGCGGTGATCGATTCGGGACTTCTTCCGGGCGCGATGGAGATCATGGACGCTCTTGCGATCGAAGCCGCGGAAGCTGCAACTTCCTGCGGTTATCCCGAGGGGGCCGCCGCCGTTCTGATCGTCGAGTTGGAGGGTCCCCGCGAGCGAATCGCCGCCGAACGCGAGCTGCTCGAGTCGGTCATCGAGGAACGGACGCATTCGAATCGGTGATCGCACGCGACGAGCGACAGCGGAATGCGATCTGGGGCGGGCGCAAGAGTGCGTTCTCTGCGGTCGGGAAACTCAGCCCCGACTTTCTCGTGCAAGACGGAGTCGTGCCCCGGAAACATCTCGGTGAGGCGCTTGCAAAGATCGAGTCGTTCGGCGAGCAGTCGGGTCTACGAGTCGCCAACGTGTTCCATGCCGGCGACGGGAACCTCCATCCGTTGATTCTGTTCGACGACTCGGTGCCCGGCGAACTCGAACGGGCCGAGAAACTTGCCGGCCGAATCTTGCAGATGTGCGTTCAAATGGGCGGCTCGATTACGGGAGAGCATGGCGTCGGAATGGAAAAACGCGAGTTCCTGCCAGACATGTATGACGGTCCGACAATGGATCTGATGCACCGTTTGCGTGCCGCGTTCGACCCGAAGACAATCGCCAATCCCGGCAAGATGTTTCCTGGCGGGGACGCGCCCGCGCTGCGCGAGCACGGGCTCCATCCGTTGGAGAAAGCCGGAGTGATTTGCCGTGAGTAGCTTGGTCCACTCGATCGCTTCGGCCGACGAACTGCGCGAAGCCGTGTTAGACGCCGGGTCCATACTGGTCGTGGGCCGACGCACGAAGGAGTCGTTGTCACAGGTGGACGAGACGACACAACTGGTTAGCACGTCGGGTCTGACGGGTGTCATCGAATACGAACCTTCGGAGTTCGTCTTCACGGCGCGGGCGGGGACGACCATCGCCGAAATCTCGGCGACGCTTGCCGCAAAGAACCAGTACTTGCCTTTCGACCCGCTGTTCACCGAAGATGGTGCTTCCATCGGTGGAACGTTGGCGGCCGGCCTTAGCGGGCCGGGACGCCATCGCTTCGGCGGCGTCCGAGATTTTGTCCTGGGCGTCCAGTTTGTCGCCGGCGACGGACAGTTGATTCGGGCCGGAGGAAAGGTCGTGAAGAATGCGGCCGGGTTTGATCTTCCCAAGCTGATGGTGGGAAGTTGTGGGCGTCTGGGCGCTCTGACCGAATTGACTTTCAAAGTCTTTCCCCGCCCCGTGTCGTTTCACAACTACGAAATCGAATGCGAGAGCGACGAGGAAGCCTGTAACGTGATGGCATTGGTGGGTCTCAAGCGTTGGGAGGCCGACGCCATCGACTACGTCCGCACGGCCGATCGCAAGCGGGTTTGGATTCGGCTTGCCGGTGACGCGACCATCGCCGAGGAGATCGCGAAGGACATTCGGCAGGCCTTTTCGGAGCATCGGGTTAGGAAGGTCGACGAA
Source organism: Acidimicrobiales bacterium (assembly GCA_965262315.1). GTDB lineage: Bacteria > Actinomycetota > Acidimicrobiia > Acidimicrobiales > UBA8592 > JBCCFK01. The sequence goes on along the minus strand of CBDHFJ010000011.1, from coordinate 7,703 downwards.
ACGATCGCGGACACGCTGACGGGCCAGATGGTCTTTGATCAATCCGAACACGCGTACTTCGTCAAGGTTCCGACCCGGTTGAAGACTCTCGAGTCAATTGCCGACTGGGTGGACCGTCATCGACCGGCGGCGTTGCATGCGAGTTCGGCCGGCGGGGTTTGCTGGGTCGCACTTCCACCCGGCAAACTCGCCGAGTTCGCGTCGTTTCTGACGAAGGTCGGGCGGAGCGGCTTGGTAATAAAAGGAGACGTCGGCGATGTGGGTTCCTGCTTGATCGGGTCGATCGACGATCTCCATCGTCCGACGACGCGAGCGATCAAGCGTGCGATGGACCCCACGTCACGATTTCCGGGCTGGTCGTTGGGCGAGTCATTGTCCGGGTCGGCCTGAATCACGCGAAAACGAAGATGCGCCACGAAATCAAACCTGAAGACCATGGTCCGCTCGGCAAAGTCATGGCTGATGCGGTGAGCACTTGCGTGCACTGCGGCTTTTGTTTGCCGGCATGCCCGACGTACAGTGAGCTGGGGCAAGAAACGGATTCGCCACGCGGCCGAATCTTGTTGATGAAGGAGGTCCTTGAAGGCTCGATGCCACTGGAGACCGCCGCGCCTCATCTGGACACCTGCCTCGGATGCGTCGCTTGCGTCCCGGCCTGCCCCTCGGAGGTTCCCTACGGTGACCTGATCAGTCCGTTCCGTTCCACCACCGAGTCGCAACGAAGACGACCGTTGGTGGTCCGACTGCAGCGTTTACTCGCGGCGCAAACACTTCCGTATCCGTTTCGATTTCGTCTTGCTGCGTTGACGGGCGGACTGGTCAAACCGCTTGCGGGCATTTTGCCCAAGCCGCTTCGAGCCATGTTAGAACTCTTGCCCGACCGTCTGCCGACGAGGGTGACTCTGCGAGAGGTTTACCCGGCAAAAGGAAATCATCGGGCCCGCGTCGCACTGTTGGCCGGTTGTGCCCAACGGGTGCTCGATCCCGACATCAACCTGGCAACCATCGACGTGCTGACTCGCAACGGCGTTGAAGTTACCGTGCCGCAGGATCAAGTGTGTTGCGGCGCTTTGGCGTGGCATGTCGGGGACCGAGAAAGTGCGAGGCAATTCTCGATCAAAAACCTGCGTGCCTTTTCCAATGACGTGGACGCCGTGGTAACAAACGCTGCGGGCTGTGGCAGCGGAATGCATGAGTACGGTTTGATCAACAAGGGGAAGCCCGAGGAAGAACTTGCGGTGAAGCTCGCCGAGAAAGTCTGTGACGTTTCGGTTTTCCTGGATCGGATCGGGGTCGTCGAGTCGCCGCCCGCCTGTCGGGCGACCGTTCGTGTCGCCTATCACGACGCCTGTCATCTTTCCAATGCACAGGGCGTCCGTGACGAACCGCGGCGGTTGCTCGAATCAATCCCCGGTGTCGAACTCGTTGAGATTCGCGACGGGAACTTTTGTTGTGGATCTGCCGGCACCTACAACATCGATCAGCCCGAGATCGCCCAATCACTGGGGAAGCAGAAGGCCGAGTGTGTGATGGAGACCAAGTCTGCGGTGGTCGCGATGGGAAACATCGGATGCCTGACTCAAATTTCCAATCATCTTCGAGTGGCCGAATCCGGCATTCAGGTGAGGCACACGATGCAGGTGCTTCGCGACGCTTACGAAAGGCGGCTCGCGTGACCGTGACTTCGCGACAGGTGTGCCGGCTGAAACAGACCTCGCATGCTGCTTTTGAATTCGGATTCACCTACACTAGCGAGCGCGAATCCACTCCTTTCACACCGGGTTTATCATGCGTCCACTGATTCATTTGGTCCTGCTCTTCGCGATCGTGACTCCGCTTTCGGCCGGCCACCCGTTGGTCGCCAACGAAGGCAAGAAGCTCTGCTGGTTCGATGCCGAGGGGAACGTGACGGCGACGAAGCAACTCAAGGGCGCCCCCCATGACATTCACGTCCTGAAGAACGGCAACATCTTGACTCACCAACGTACCGAAATCGTCGAGCTGGATTCGAAAACGCGTGAGGTCGTCTGGTCGTTCGACGCCCGAAGTTTGGCGACGGCAGAGAAGGTCGAACTGCATTCGGTCGCGCCGCTCGCCGACGGACTGCTGATGGTCGCGCTAAGCGGCGAGGGAAAGATTTTTGAGATCGATCGCGACGGAAAGGTTCACAACTCCTTCGCGCTCAAACGCGACAATCCCCATCCGCACCGCGACACCCGGTTGGCCCGTCCGGTGGTGACCGGGGATAAGCTGACCTATCTGGTCGCGCAGGAAGGCGACGGGATGGTCCGAGAATACTCGCGCGACGGCGAACTGATTTGGGAATACGACGTTCCGATGTTTGGAAAGGAGGCCAAGGGTGGTCACGGTCCGGAAGCGTTCGGCGACGCGGTGTTTAGCGCGGTCCGTCTAGAAAACGGCAACACGCTTATCGGAACGGGGAACGGCCACAGCATTCTCGAGGTGACCCCCGGGAAAGAGATCGTCTGGAAGGTCGATCAGAACGACCTGCCGAAGATCACACTTGCCTGGGTCACGACGATTCAGGTTTTAGAGAACGGCAATCTTTTGGTTGGCAATTGCCACGCGGGGCCGGGACAGCCTCAGATCGTGGAGATCGATCGAGACAAGAACGTCGTCTGGTCGATGATGGACTTCGAGCACCTGGGGAATTCGGTTTCGAATTCGGCATTGCTCCGCTAGGTGCGGTCCGTCGAACCGACCGTGTCGATCGACTTCTCGAGGCGTTGTATCCACGCGCAGCGGGGGCGGTCAGACGCCGAATCGTTCGCGCGGATCGGTGAGTCCGTCGGCGAGTCGGCGCAAGGCTTCGGTCTCGATTTGCCGGACGCGTTCGCGGGTCAGTCCGAGTTCGGCACCGATCTCTTTCAACGTCCGGGGTTCGCTGCCGTCGATGCCGAATCGCAGCTTGAGCACGGTCGCCTCCCGCTCCTCGAGGTCGTCCAACAACTCCATGGCGTGACGCAAGATGTCGTGATCGAGCATCATTTCGTCGGGAGCTTTCAAACGCTCATCCATCACCATTTCGCCGAGCGACCAACCCGACTCTGACTGATCGCTTTGCGGGGTGCTGTTGCTGATCCGAATGGCTTTGCGGATGATCGGCAGCTTCTTCTTGGGGAGCCCGAGTACTCGTGCGACTTCTTCATTGGTGGGGGTGCGTCCCAACTCCTCGCTCAACCGAGCCGTTGCGCGACGCCACTTGCTGAGCAGTTCGACCATGTAGGCGGGGATGCGGATGGTTTTCGCACTGTTGATCAGGGCGCGCTTGATCGACTGTTTGATCCAGTAGCTCGCGTACGTGCTGAACCGCGTCCCAACCGTCGGGTCGAAACCCTCGACGGCTCGAAGCAAACCCAGAGTTGCCTTCTTCGATCAAGTCTTGAAGGCTAAGTCCCTTGCCCGTGTATCCACGCGAGATGTTGACGACGAGGCGCAAGGTTGGCGCGAACCATACGGTCACGGGCCTCGACATCTCCCTGTTCAATTCTGGGCCGCCAATTCGAGCTCTTCCTTCGCGGTGAGCAACGCGGTCTCGTTGATTTCGCGTAGATAAGTTTCGAGCGGAGATTGTGCTGCGTCGGTCCGCCTGGAAGTCCTCGAACATTACGAGTCGCTTCGGCAAGATCGGGATCGGCTGGTGCGGGGCTGAGAAATCGGACATGGGATGGTGCTGGATTAATTCGGTAGCGACGCGATTTCAATGAGCTCGAAGAAAAATGCGTGCTGCCGCGTGGAGGGTGCGACAGCAGCCCGGGGAGGTTCACGAGTCAATGCGATGGATTGGGTTTCCAGTAGGACCATCGGAATGTAGGACGTCTGCTACTGCAGTAGGCACTGCGGTAATTTCGTCGGAGGTTTGTCAGCGCATGCCGGTTATGACGTCTTCGGTGAGTGAGAGTCAATCGCGCAACTGTCTGGGTCGAAAGTCGATGCCCGTGGGAGGCAGGCCGCGGAGGTTTTTGGTACAGTGCCGCGCCGGCTCGCGAAATCGCAGTCCTTTCTGGCCACGTATCCACGGTCTCCAAGATCGCGACAATGTTGATCGATTCTCACCACCATCTCTGGAAGTATTCACACGAGGAGTACGGTTGGATCAGCGAGGAGATGGGGGTTTTGCGACGGGACTTCTGGAGTCGCGGAACTTGAGGCGGTCGCCGAACGAGAATGGTGTCGACGGATTCGTCACCGTTCAGGCCCGAGACAATCGATCGAGTCGAGACTGACACGCTGATCGATCTGGCCCACGCCACCCCGCTGATCCGAGGCGTGGTCGGTTGGGTCGACTTTCGATCGGACGAAATCGGTGCCCAGTTAGATCGGTACTCGGAGGAGCCGAAGCTCAAGGGGCTGCGGCATGTGGTTCACGACGAGCCCGACGACAACTTTATTCTGGGCGAGGCTTTCAATCGGGGAGTCGGCCACATGAAAGGTCGTGGCCTGGTGTACGACGTCTTGATCTTCGCAAAGCATCTCGGTCCGACGATCGAGTTTGTCGGTAAACACCCAGAGATTCCGATGGTTCTGGATCACATCGCCAAACCCACGATTCGTGCGGACAAGTTTGACGACCAGTGGGCGGCCCAAATCCGAGAGCTGGCACACTTTTCCAACATCACTTGCAAACTCTCCGGTGTCGCGACCGAAGTGCGCGATGCCGAGTGGAATCTGGACACGGTGCGGCCCTTTTGGGAGACGGTTCTGGCGAGCTTTACCCCGTCGCGTCTCATGTTTGGCAGTGACTGGCCCGTTTGTCTGCTGAAAACAGAATACGGGCGTTGGCTCGAAACCGTTAAAACCCTGGTCAGCGAACTCTCCGACGACGAACAACACGAAATCTTGGGCGGAACCGCCCGACGCATCTATCACTTGGAGTAACCACAGCGTGCGCGCCATTCAGATCAGCGATCTCAAGACACTCAAGGCACTCGAAATCGATCCGCCCGGAGATCCGGGACCCGGAGAAGCGTTGGTGCGAACACACCGGATGGGAGTGTGCGGAACGGACATCAGCTGCTACCTGGGCAAGTTTCCCTTTTTCGATTTTCCGAGGATCCCCGGTCACGAATTGGGGGTGGAAGTGATCGCGGTTGGCGACGGTGTCTCAAATGTTTCGGCGGGCGACCGATGCAGTGTCGAGCCGTACATGAACTGCGGGACCTGTTACCCTTGCCGCCGAGGCGCTACGAATTGTTGCCAAAACCTGAAGGTGATCGGCGTCATGATGGACGGCGGACTTTGCGAATCGTTCCGCGTCCGGGCGGACAAGTTGCATCCGTCATCAAGGCTTTCCTTCGATCAACTGGCTCTCGTCGAAACGCTTGCGATCGGATGTCATGCGAACGATCGCGCCAACCCGCAACCGGCCGATCACTCGATGATCATCGGAATGGGGCCGATCGGTCTGGCGACGCTCGAGTTTGCAAAGTTCACCGGGGCGCGGATCAGCGTGATGGACATGAATCCCGATCGTCTCGCATTTGTGCGCGATCATTACGGGATCGAAAACACGATCGAGTTCAAAGGTGACGGAAGCGAAGTCGATCGAATGAAGGAACTCACCGGAGGCGACCTCTACCAGACGATCGTCGACGCGACGGGGAATCGGCACTCGATGAGCGGGGCGCTGAACTATCTCGCGAGCACGGGTTCGCTGGTCTACGTCGGGATTACGACGGATGAGCTGACGTTTCGTCATCCGACCATGCACAAACCCGAAGCATCCATTTTGGCCTCTCGAAATGCATTGCCGGGCGACTTCACGCGGATCATTCAGTTGATCGAAAACGGGCTGATCAATACCGATCCATGGATCACCCACCGGACAGACATGGACGGCGTCTTGACCGATTTCGAGTCGTACACCAAGCCGGAAACGGGAGTCATCAAGGCGGTGATCAGCGTCGCCTAGCGTCGCCTGAAACCAGCGTCGCGCACGCATGCGACGGGAATCTCCTGTGTCTTTCTCCGTCGCCCGAGGCGTCTCACATTTCTTTTACAACGTTTTGAGTCTTTTCCGACCATTGATTTCCCTTGATCGCCGTTAATTGGTGGGACTGCGGTGAAGACGTTCCGTTGCGAGTGTTTTCGATTCGGCTTTTCGGCGACACTGTTCCGCCTCCGGCCGCAGCTTCCGTTGTCACTCAATTCAAGGGAGTTTCAAGATGATTGCGATGATCGGAGACAAGATGGCGGGCTTCGTGGCGGTGTGTGTGTTTGTAGGATGCCTTGCGTTCGCGTGGCCCAGTGGAAGCTTACGCGCCGACCAACTGACTCCTTGGATGTTGGCGTATTTCGGATCGCGGTAATGGTTGCCTGGTGAGAAGGCAACAAACTTTGTCCTGAAGATCTCGCTCACCGGCTTCGAAACACCGTCGTCGAAGAAGCGCCCGCCGGTCAACACGGCCATTGTGATCGACCAAAGTGGATCGATGAGCGGTCAAAAAATCATCCAAGCCCGCAACGGGCGGCCATCGAAGCGGTGCGGATGGCTTCGCGATGACGACATCGTTTCGGTTGTGCTCTATTCCGATTCCGCCCAGTGTCTTGGTTCCCGCCACCAAAGCCACGGACCGAGAATCGATTATCGAGCAAGATTCAATCGATCCAAGCGCCGACGGAAGTACGGCACTCTTTGCCGGGCGTTAGCAAAGGCGCGGCTGAGGTTCGCAAAGTTCCTTGGCCAGCGATTCAGTCAATCGAGTGATTCTGCTTTCCGACGGTCAGGCGAACGTCGGTCCGCAAAGTCCGCGCGAGCTTGAGCGACTCGGCGCCTCGTTGGTCAAAGAAGGAATCAGCGTCAGCACGCTCGGACTTGGACTGGGTTACAACGAAGACCTGATGAGCCGTTTGGCGGCGGCGGGGAGTGGAAACCACATGTTTGTCGAAGAGGCCGACAATCTGGTTGCGGTGTTCCAGAAGGAATTCAATGATCTGATGAGTGTGGTCGCGAGTGATTTCGCGATTCGAGTCAAATCGGCGAAGGGATTCGTCCTGTTCGCGTGCTCAACACGAAAGCCGACATCAGCGGCCAAAATATCTCGATCCCGCTGCACAACTCTATGCGCGACAACAGCGGTATTTTGTCGTCGAAGTCGAAGTCGGTCCTGGCGAAGCCGGTTCGTCGCGACAAATGGCAAGCGTTTCGGTCGAGTATCAGAACATGATCAGCAAGACGATGGAAACGCTGACCAGCGGCGTCCCGTATCCGTTTCTCCGATGACCAGGAAATTGTTGCCAAGGCGCGTGACCCCGAGACTTTCGCGTATTGCGCCATCCAGTGCGCGAACGAGAAGAACATCCGCGCGACGGCGTTACGTGACGCGGGGCGTGTGCAGGAGGCAAAGCAGCTCTTGTTTGACAACAGTCTTGAACTCGGCAAGATCGAGGACTCCTACGGTGCGAACCTCGGGATGCAGGTGTTGAGCGAGATCAAACGCAACGTCGAATTGAATCGTGCCCAATCGGCCGTGATCGACGACAAGCAGCGGTGGAAGGCGTCTCGAAAGGGTATGGTGGAGGAACAGACGAAGAACTCCAACCAGCAGAATCTTCGGGTGAAAGTTCCGAGTTCCAAGTAGTCGTTTATGCCGCGCCGCCTTCTTCTCGCACTCCTCCTGCTCGTCGTCGCACCCCTGGTGCTCTTGGGTTGGTTGAGTGCGAGCGCGGTGAAAGCGAATCAA
>CBDHFJ010000010.1:0-13399 GCA_965262315.1 Acidimicrobiales bacterium | reverse complement strand
ATCGGATGGCCCGCTGGAGCCCGAGGGTGTCGCCGCCCGTGTCGCGCACCGTCGTGAACCCTCGTCTGACCTCGGCCTCGGCCAGCCGCGCCATGTTGATGCCCAGCTCGACCTCGGACATGCGGTGCAGGCGCCGGAAGTCCATGGTGACGATGAAGTGGTGCACGTGTGCGTCGATGAAGCCCGGCATCACGAACATGCCGCCGGCGTCGATGTCCAGGTCGGCGTCGGCGGGCCCGGCCCCATCGGTGACGTCGACGATCCGGTCGTCCTCGATCACCACCGTCCGCTCGCCCACCAACGTCATGTCCGTCGTGTCGAGCACGTTCCCGTTGCTGATGGTGACGATCATGTGCGCAGTCTGGCAGAGGTGACTACACCCCGTACCAGAAGCCGCCGGCGGCGCCTGGGCCGGTGAAGGCGCCGACGCTGGGGCCGACGCGGTAGCGCACGAGGTCGACCACGTTCGAGCGGGTGGCCAACAGGGCCTCCATCGCCTCCCAGAACGGGCGAGCGGAGGCATCGGCGATGCAGACCGCCACCCGGACGGGCTCGCCGCTGCCGGTCATGCGGTCGACCATCAGGTGGCTCAGGGCGTCGATCGAACGGCCCTCGCCGAGCAGCTCGGTCTCGCCGTCGACGAAGGCGAGGACGGGGATGCCGTCGGCGTCGGCGGGGAGCTGGTCGACCATCCGCCCCTGGCCTCGGGTGAAGTCCAGCGCCTGGAGGATGGTGACCGACCCGATCGCGGGCGCCAGCTTCTCGGCGGTGCGGGCGGCCTCCTCGACCGAGCCGCCACCTCGCAGCACCTCGGCGGCCTCCCACACGCAGCACGAGATCCCGAAGCTCATCGTGCCCGAGTCGACCAGCCGGACCGGCACGTCGACGGCCTCGGCTGCGATACGTGCGCTGTTGAGCGTCCCGGACAGGGCGGCGGCGACGTGGATGCTGAGGATCTCGGTGGCGCCGTCGGCGGCGAGGCGCTCGTAGGTCTCGATGAAGGCGCCGGGGCTGGGCTGGGACGTGGCCACCTCCGGCTGGTGGCCGTCGGCCCAGCACGCGTAGAAGTCGTCGGCGTCGAGGTCGACGCCCTCACGGTATTCGGTGCCGTCGACGGTGACGGTCACGGGGACGACCTCGATCCCGTAGCGGTCACGAAGCTCGGGAGGCAGCTGGGAGTTGGAGTCGGTGACGATCGTGTGCACGCAGCGACAACCCGCCTGAGTCACTCAGGCTTCCATCTCGACGAGCGGCTCGAACACCTCGGCCGAGCGTTGCTCGTCGCGCCACTCGTCGACCTGGGCGTTGGTCTGGACGAAGCGGTACCGGATGATGGCCGAGGTGGCGAGGGCCGCCAACGGCAGCCCGATGGTGGCGGCGGGCGCACCCGGGTTCGGCAGCTTCTTGCGCCACCACAGCGTGGACAGGGTGACCCAGGTGGCGCTCGCCACCTCGGTGGCGGCGAAGGCCTGGCGTTCGAAGACCGGCAGCCGTGACACCACGGCCCCGACCATGGTGTCGATCGGGAAGTACACCGGGAACGTGGCCAGGACCTGACCCCCGCTGGTGGCCACTCCCTTGCCGCCGTCGAAGTCCTCCCAGACCGGGAAGCAGTGCCCCGCCACCGCAGCCGGTCCGCCGATGTGCAGCCCCGGGTTCCCCCCGACGCGGGCGCCGAGCTTGGCGGCGGCGAAGCCCTTGGCGACGTCGGCCACCATGACCATCGCGCCCCACTTCTTCCCCAGCACACCGGCCACGTTGGCAGCGCCGGGATTGCCCGTGCCTTCCTCGCGGATGTTCATCTGCCCACCGGTCGCCGCACGAGTCACGATGTCGGCCGACGGCAACGTGCCGATCAGGTACCCCGCTGCGGCCGATGCCACGGCCCCCACCAGCTTGCGCATGGGCCGAAAGCGTAGTGTCAGCTCCCCGGGGCCGGGAGCGAACGTCGAGAATCGGGTCGGGGACCCGCTCGGCTCCTTGGTATCCTCGGGTGGCCCCCTCGGGGGCGGTACGCCCCGTTCGTCCAGCGGCCTAGGACGCCGGCCTTTCACGCCGGTAACACGGGTTCAAATCCCGTACGGGGTACCAATAGAGACATATGCGAACCCGAGCCCTGTGGCTCGGGTTCGCTGTTTCTCACCTTGGTGTCGCTGGCGTTGCTTAGCGGGATGAGTTCGTCGCCGGGCTGCCAGTTGCGCTCGTCGAAGACCTCGACGGCGTTGAGCAGAGCCCCTCTCAGCCCAACGACTTTGGTTCGTACACGAGCCGCTGTGCGACGGCGGGATCGGCTGGCCGCCGGTGATCGGCCACCACCAGGCTCCTACACTGATGGGCGTGTCCACGATCGAGCTTCCCGATGATGTCGCCGCCGCCCTGGCCGCTGCTGCGGCCGAACGTGGCATCAGCGTCGACGAGCTCGCCGCTGAGGCGCTCGCGGAACGCTTCGGGCCCCGCCGGCGCACCCTGAGTTTTGTGGCTGCTGGCCGTTCGGGAAGCGCACGCGGCGGTGCCGAAGCCGAAGAGCTCCTCGAAGAAGGCGGCTTCGGCATCGACACCGCAGACCGCTGACCCGGGCCAATGTTGTTGGTTGATACCGGCGTGTTCGTCGCCGCCGCGGATCTCGATGACCGCCACCACCAGGTGTGCCGGGCCCTGATCGAAACCCACCCCGGACCCCTCGCCACCACCTCGCCGGTCATCACCGAAGCGGGCTGGCTGATCCGCCGCCAACTCAACATCGCCACCGAAACCGCGCTCTATGAGACCATTGCGGCCGGCGACATCACCATCGTTGATCTCACCACCACCGACTGGGCCCGCATCGCAGAGCTGTTGAGCACCTACAACGACATCGGCCTCGACGCCGCCGACGCCTCCCTCGTCGCCGTCGCCGAACGACTCGGCCACACCACCATCGCCACCCTCGACCACCGAGACTTCCGCATCGTGCGCCCCGCTCACACCGACGCCTTCGACCTCATCCCCGGACTCACCTGACCACGCGAGATGGAGGTTCACACAGGTGACGGTGAATAGACGCAGCAAACAGGCTCAACCCGAGGGCCTCTGGTCAAGCCCTGATGCGGGGCTCGCAGTGCGCTGGGGCCTAGCGTCTGTGGCGGCGCTCGTCTGCGGCGTCCTCTCCTCTAGTCAGGGTGCGATCGGGGCAGGCCTCGGCTTCATGGCAGGTTCGTTGGTCACCGGCTTCCTCTGTGCCGTCTACTGGCGAGCATTCCGTTCCGTGCGACGCCGGGGCGCACGAAGCGAGGACACCCGCTCCTCTCAATTGACGGCACACCAGGGACGGGAACGCACTGAGCGATTCGAGTTCCCCGAAGACCAAAGCGAAGCGCTCGCCTCGCTGGGACGCACCCTAGTCACGCTACGGGACGCCGCCATTCGAGACGTCGACGCGACACTCCTCTCAATTGACGGCACACCAGGGACGGGAACACTGCGGCAGTCATGGACCGACGCCATGGCTGCGCCGGACGGTGATGGGACCGTCTTGCGCCACGCGAAGCAGGTTGTCAGCGCCGTTGCCCCCGACATTGTCGACATGGCGTTCTTCGCGATCCTTGATGCGCTCGACTCCGGCCAGCTGCCCCTCAAGGCCGCGGACGGGACAGCGATGTCCGACTTCGGGCGTGAACAGCTCGCTGGGTGGTTCTTCGGCTGGCGGGCAGAGGCGACGAAGACCCGGTGGAACCCTGCCTTCTGGAACGGCACACAGGAGAGACCCTAGGCGCACGGGTCAGGCGACCAACGTGGCCAACTCGGATGCCAGATGAGGGTTCGCATTGTGACGTCAACGACCGAGACGCAGTAGGCGGCGACGAGTACGGGCGAGCGCGGCCGTCTCGAGTGATCCGCCAGGGGTACCACGGAAGCGCTGCTCTCGGGCAGCGCTTCTTCGCGTTCCGGCGCGATCCCGAGGAGGGAGGGGCTCGCCGCAGCTAGCCTGGACTGCACTTCATCGGTCGCTGTTATGGACCAGCGGCTGATGAATCGAAGGCTCGCACCAGGTCTGCCCAACCCACCTGGAGCGAGCCTTCGGCGCGTCGGAACTCGAACGCCGCGGTGCGGAGTGTCGGTGCCGTAGCGTGCGGGCATGACGGTCCGCTGGATCACTGTGTTCCCAGCGGCTCGACGTGCCCGTCGATGGCGTTCGACGCCACGGCGGCGTTCTGGTGCGCGGTCACGGGGAGCACCGGGAGCACCTTGTCGGAGCGCCGGGGCGAGACGGGCCAGTTCGCGACACTCCTCCCCTCCAACGGTGACGCCTTCGCACGCATCCAGGCCACCGACGACGGATCGTCGGGTGTGCACCTCGACCTCCACACCGACGACGTCCGTGGACTCGCGGGCCGCGCCGTCGAGCTGGGCGCCGTCGAGACCGACGACCAGGGCACGCTCGTGCTCCTCCGATCACCGGGCGGCCTGCGGTTCTGCGTCGTCGGCCACCACGGCGAGCACAGTCGGCCCACGCCGCTGCGCTCGCCGGGCCTTCCCGACTCGCTCCTCGATCAGGTGTGCGTCGACGCCCCCGCCCACCTGTTCGAGGCGGAGGTCGCGTTCTGGTCCACGTTGACGCAGTGGCCGGTGATCGGCGCCTCCCACCACGAGTTCCGGGCACTCCATCGACCCGACGGGATGCCGATCCGGCTACTGCTCCAGCGCCTGGGTGACGACGACTCCGGCACCGAGGTCCGAGCGCATCTCGACATCGCCGCCGGCCCCGACGCCGCCGACCTGGTGGCCACCCACGAGGCCCTCGGTTCCCGGTTCGTGCACCCGGGCCGGGTGTGGTCGACCCTCGCCGACCCGGCCGGCCTCGAGTACTGCCTGACCCAGCGTGACCCGATCACCGGGTTCATCGAGTCCTGAGCGCTGAAGCCTTGTCGGCCGCTCAGTCGGTGAACGCCCGCTCGACCATGGTGGCCGCGGCGTCGGCGATGGCGAGGCCGGCGTCGGGGTTCGAGCGAGGGAAGCCGTCGGCGATCTCCATCAGGGCCTCGTCGGGTTCGAGCACCAGCACTCGAGCACCGGAGCGCTCGAGCGCCCGCACCTCGGACGCCAGTTGGCGCCGGGCTCGCTGACGGACGGGCCCGTTCCCCGGCCTGGTCATCGGCGACGACACCAGGACCACGTCGCAGCCGTCGTCGGCCAACAGGTCCGCGTGGGTGGACGAGGCGACGGCGCCGTCGACGAAGCGGCGCCCGTCGATCTCCTTGGGCTCGAACATCGCCGGCACCGCGCCGGATGCCTCCATGGCGTCGATCACCGCCACGTCGTCGCGGTCGCGACCGAAGACCTCCACGTCGCCGGTGTCGACGTCGACGCTGGTGATCCACAACGAGTCGGGCCACGGGTCCAGGTCCACCACACCGGGAAAGCGACGGAGGGAGAAGGTGGGAAAGATGCCGTTGGGTGCGAGCCCGAACAGTGGGCGCAAGCCCTTCTCGGGACGCCACTTGGTCAACGCACCCGGGGCGACCGGCTTGAGGAGTCGCCACGGCCGCCGACGCAGCGTGGTGAACGCCTCCTGGAACCGCTCCCGCTCTTCGGGCGTCGGGCCGGTGGTCACCGCAGCCAGCACGGTCTCGGTGTCGGCGCCGGCGAGCATCGACGACGCCACGGCGGCACCGGCCGAGGTGCCGACGATCCGGTCCACGGCGGACGGATCGTGGCCCACGGCGCGGCAACCGTCGAGCACGCCGAGATGGAACGCCCAGCCGAGCGGCCCACCGGCGCCGAGTGCGAGTCCGACACGCATCGGGTCAGCGTAGGACCGGTTCAGACCGGGCCCATGACGTGGCTGGAGTTGACCACCAGCTCGTTGCCGGCGGGATCGGTCGCCGTGAACGTGCGGTGCACGCCGCCACTCGTGATCTCCGACGGGTCGGCGCCCGCTTCCGCCATCAGGGCACGGGTCTCGTCGACGTCGTCGACCATGAGGTCGAGGCGGCCCACCGGCTGGCCACGATCGCTGACGACGATGTGGGTCCCGCCGCGTAGCTCGAGGATGGCCATCCCCTTCATCCGGGCGACGCTGCGCATGCCGAGCCGTTCGTAGAAGTCGGCCACGGCGTCCACGTCGCCGGCAGGGAGGGAGACGTGCCCGATGGCGAAGCGAGGCCGGGGATCGGCCTCGGTCTCGGGCTCGGGGGTCTGGCGATTGCTGAGGAGGTTCGTGCGGTTCATGCCGCCATAAACGAGTCGTACCGTATCGTTTATTCCCGCGCTGCGGAGATTCGGCGAATGCCCCCCTGCAGCCGCCCAAAACGACGAAAGACCCGACTGGTGTCGGGTCTTTCGTACATCGGTGGTGGTCGGGACCGGCGTCGATCCGGTGACCTTCCGCTTTTCAGGCGGACGCTCTGCCAACTGAGCTACCCGACCAAATCTCTGTTCCGCGGTCCCGACGGGATTTGAACCCGCGACCTCCGCCTTGACAGGGCGGCGTGCACTCCAAACTGCACCACGGGACCTTCATGCCCCGCATCCCGACGCATGCCGGTCTGCGGACTTCATCCGCACCCCGACGTGGTCGACATGCGAACTGCCTCGGCCCGAAGGCCGAGTCGACACTGTATGCGATTCGAACCCCAGCGCCAAAGGGAAACGCACAATCCGAGGAAAATCTCACACACGGGTAGTCTCGGCGCCGCATGAGTGACACCACCATCTACACCGCCCGCCGGATCGTGACCATGAACGCGGCCCACCCCAGCGCCGATGCCGTCGCGGTCCGCGGCGACCGAATCCTCGGCGTCGGCAGTGTCGAGGAGCTCGCGTCCTGGGGCGACCACACGATCGACACCAGGTTTCAGGATCACGTGCTGACGCCCGGGTTCGTCGAGGCCCACAGCCACGGCATGGCGGGCGGGATGTGGGAGTACACCTACGTCGGCTACTTCGATCGACGCGACCCCGGTGGCAGGATCTGGCCGGGGTGCAAGTCCACCGCCCAGGTGATCGAGCGACTCCGGGAGGCCGAAGCCGCCATCACCGACCCGGCGCAGCAGCTCATCGCCTGGGGCCTCGACCCGATCTACCTGCCCGGCGAACGCCTGGTGGCCGCCCACCTGGACAGCGTCTCCGAGCACCGCCCGATCTTCGTCTACCACGCCAGCGGCCACCTGGCGACGGCCAACACCGCCCTGCTCCGGCTGTCTGAGATCACCAGTGCGTCGACCACCCCCGGCATCGCGCTCGGCCCCGACGGCGAGCCCAACGGCGAGCTCCAAGAGCCGGCCGCCATGAGTCTGGCCGCGACCGCCTGGCGCACGTTGGGCCGCAGCTTCGGGAGCACCGAGGCCAAGTGGAACCTCGCCCGAGAGGCTCGCAACGCCGGCCACACCCTGGTGACCGACCTCGGCACGTCCCCCATGCACAACCCCGCGGCAGTCGAGAGCTGGCAGACGACGGTCAACGACCCCGACTTCCCCGTTCGGGTCATGGCGGCGGTGGGCAATGCGTTCGGCGGCGGCGCCGACCCGGCGGAGCTGGCCGAGCTCGCCCTGCGCCTCCGGTCCGAGAGCACCGACAAGATGCACTTCGGCATCGTGAAGCTGATCCTCGACGGCTCGATCCAGGGCTTCACGGCCCGCCTGAGCTGGCCCCACTACTACGCGGCGCCCGAGGGCCACCCGGGCAACGGCCTGTGGCTGATCGCCCCGGAACAGATGGCCGACATCGTCAGCACGTACCACCAGGCGGGCCTCACGGTGCATTGCCACTGCAACGGCGACCAGGCCACCGAGGTGTTCCTCGATGCGGTCGAAGAGGCGTTGCGACGCCACCCCCGCTGGGACCACCGCCACACGGTGCAACACTGCCAGACCACCACCCCGGCCCAGTACCGGCGGATGGCATCGATGGGGCTCTGCGCCAACATCTTCAGCAACCACATCTTCTACTGGGGCGACCAGCATCGCGACATCACGCTCGGGCCCGAGCGCGCCGCCGGCATGGATGCCTGCGCCACCGCGCTGCGGAACGGGGTGCCGCTGTCGATCCATTCCGATGCGCCCATCACACCCATGGGTCACCTGCACACCATGTGGTGTGCGGTCACCCGCACCACCGCGTCCGGCCAGGTCCTCGGCGCCGACGAACGGATCAACGCCGTCGAGGCGCTCGCGGCCACCACCATCGGCGGCGCCTACCAGCTCAACCTCGATCATCTGGTGGGCAGCATCGAGGCCGGCAAGCTGGCCGACTTCGCGATCCTCGACGACGACCCCACCCAGGTCGACCCCGACGGCCTCACCGACATCGGGGTCGCCGGCACCGTGCTGGGCGGCCGCTTCTTCGAGGCCGAGGGCATCTGAGCCCATGGCCGACAAGGCGGTCACCGTCCTCGGCGGCTACCTGGGCAGCGGCAAGACCACGCTGCTCAACCGCCTCCTGGCCGCCTCCACCGAACCGGTGATCGTGTTGGTGAACGACTTCGGCGACATCACCGTCGACCGAGACCTGATCGTCGGCGCCGCGGGCGACACCATGGAGCTGGCCAACGGCTGCATCTGTTGCAGCATGGCCGACGGGTTCGTGGACGCCCTCGACGCCATCGCCCCCCTGGCGCCGTCGCGGGTGGTCGTGGAGGCCTCGGGCGTCGCCGACCCAGCCGCCGCCGCGGCCTACGCGCATCGTCCGGGCTTCCGGCTCGACGGCATCGTGGTCACCGCCGACGCCGCCGACATCCGGCGCCGAGCGACCGACACCTACGTGGGCGACGTGGTCGTGGCCCAGCTCCGCTCCGCGGACCTGGTCGTGGCCACCAAGACCGATCTCGCGGACGCGGAACCAACGGACGAGCTCCGAGCGTGGATCCACCAGACGTCGGAGGTGCCGGTGGTCGACGGCGCGGAGATCGACCCCACGGTGCTGTTCGACGCGACGGCCGCCGATGACCCGCCCACACCCGCTCAGCTGGCGAAGCCGTTCCACACCGGCGGCGTCGACCTCGGCCCCGTGGATCGGGATCGCCTGCGCCGGGCCCTCGAGGATCGCCCCGAGCTCGTCGTCCGCGCCAAGGGCGTCCTCACCGACACCGACGGCCAACGCATCACCGTCCAGGTGGTCGGACGGCGGGTCGACATCGGGCCCGGACCGAGCGGTGCCGCCTCGCCGAACCGGTTGGTGGCCATCGGCGTGGGCGACATCGACCTGGCCGGCTGGCTCGCCGACCTGGCCGTCGAGGTCAGCTGAACTTGGTCTGCGGCCGGGGGATCGCCTCGCCGTCGACGGCGATGTCGACCTTCTCGTTGTAGAAGCACACCATGCCGGCGACGGCTTCGGACTCGGGGAGCGGGGTGCGGTAGCCCCAGGCGATGTCCTCGTGGGCGACCCCGTCGACGGTGACGCTCCAGTAGTGCGCCCACCCCTTGTACGGGCAGCCGGTGTTGGTGTCGGTGGGGGTGAGCAGATCGAGGCGGACGTCGGTGATGGGCAGGTAGTACCGAGGCGGCAACGACGTCTCGTAGAGGATGGTGGGCTTGTGCGAGTCGGCCACGACCGTGCCGTCGATGCGCACCACCACGTGCTTGGACGACGGCAGGGTGTCGACCCGCTTGTACGGGTCTCGAGGATGCACGAACACCTCCACGTCCTCCTCGAACCAGTGGTCGACGGCATCCCAGGCGATCCTGCGATGCCCGGGCAGTTCGTCGAGCGTCTCGCCCGGCAGGTCGGGGTCGGCGATGTCTGCCTCGGGGATGTACCACCACGGGTAGTACGGATGCGTCCACACGAACTTCGCGTCCCGCGTGTCCACGACCGTCCGACCGTCGGCGATGCCGCGGATCCACTTGGGGTTGGGTTCGATGCGCAGATCGGTCATGAGAACGGAACCTCGCGGTGATGGAGTCGGATTCCTCACCATGCCGAAAATCTCCGCATCGGTGCATCCACCGATCGGGGGATGACGTAGAACCCGACAATCCCCCCGAAGCAATCCCCCCGAAACAATCCCCCCGAAGCAATCCCCCCGAAGCAACCCCCCTTGGAGAATCTCCATCATGCGTACCCCCCTGTTCAAGCTGCTCGCCACGCTGCTCGCGTTCGTGCTGATCGCCGCCGCCTGCGGCGACGATGACGACGAGCCCGTGGCCACGGGTGAGCCGCAGGTCACCGAAGATGCCGGCGACGAGATGCTCGACATCGTGGCCACCGCCGTGGGCGCCGGCGACTTCCCGACCCTGGTTGCTGCCGTCGAGGCCGCCGGCCTGGTCGAGACCCTGCAGGGTGAGGGCCCCTTCACGGTGTTCGCCCCGACTGAGGAAGCCTTCGCCGCTGCGCTCGAAGCGCTCGGCATCACCGCCGAGGACCTGCTGGCCGACACCGAGCTGCTGACCAGCGTCCTGACCTACCACGTCGTCGCGGGCAAGAACCTCGCCGCCGACGTCGTCACCCTCGACGGCCAGGACGTGACCACCGTCAACGGCGCCACCGTTGCCGTCTCGGTCGACGGCGACACCGTCATGGTCAACGACGCCACGGTCGTCACGGTGGACATCGAAGCCAGCAACGGCGTCATCCACGTCATCGACACCGTCCTGCTCCCGGGCTGATCGCCCCGGGGCCCAGAACCCCTCCACATCGGTGGCCGGCCCTTCGGGGCCGGCCACTGCTGGTTTTGGCCTCTGGCCTCAGTCCTCGCGTGCGGCCGCCGCGATGCGCTCGAAGATGTCGGCCACCTGGGCCAGCTCGCCGGGTTCGATGTGGTCGAGCAGCATCTGGCGAACGTCGGCCACGTGGACCGGGGCGGCACCGGCGATGGCGGCGAACCCGTCCGCGGTGAGAACGGCGAAGGTGCCACGCCGATCCTCGTCACACTTCTCGCGGCAGACCCAGCCACGTTTGACCAGACGATCGACGCGCTGGGTCAGCCGGCTCTGCGAATGCAGCAGGCGCTGGCTGAGCTCGGTCATGCGGAGGCGGCGGCCCTCGGCTTCGGAGAGGTGCACGAGCACCTCGTAGTCGTCGAAGGTCATCCCCACCCGATCCTTGAGGGACGCGTCGAGCGCCTGGACGACGCGACCGCTGACCTCGACGAAGCCGCGCCACGCACGCATCTCCAGCTCGTCGAGCCAGCGGGTGTCCTCTGTCATCGGGACGTCACCTTAGGTCCTCCGTCAGCGAATCTCGGGTTGCATTGTTTCAAGTTTGAAGTATATTACTTCAAGCCTTAAGCATTTCCGCCCAGCCCCTGAACAGGAGCCCCCCGATGACCGACACCAGCACCACCTCGACCCCCACCCTCACGCCCGGCACCTGGACCGTGGAACCCGCACACTCCGAAGTCGGATTCAGCGTCCGTCACCTCGGCCTCTCCAAGGTCCGCGGCCGCTTCAACACCTTCGCCGGCACCCTCACCATCGGCGACGACGCCACGGCATGTGCCGTCCAGGCCACCGTCGACATGGCCTCGGTGGACACCAACAACGCCGACCGCGACGCCCACCTCCAGAGCACCGACTTCTTCGACGCCGACGCCCACCCCCAGATGCTGTTCACCTCCACGAGCGTCACCGACGACACCCTCGCCGGCGACCTGACGATCAACGGCGTCACCAAGCCGGTCACCTTCGACCTGGAGTTCCACGGCGTGGCCATCGACGGCTACGACACCACCCGTGCGGGCTTCTCGGCCGAAGCCCGCATCCAGCGCTCCGACTTCGGCATCGACTTCAACGCCCCCCTGGGCGTCGACGGCATGCTCATCGGCGACAAGATCGACATCACCCTCGAGATCCAGGCCGTCCCCGCACCATGACCACGATCGACATCCGCCGCCCCGACCAACGGTTCAAGACGAACCTCGGCTGGCTCGACTCCAAGCACAGCTTCAGCTTCGGCTCCCACTACGACCCCCACAACGTCGGCCACGGCCTGCTGATCGTCTCCAACGACGACATCGTCGCCCCCGGCGGCGGGTTCGGCACCCACCCCCACCGCGACATGGAGATCGTGACCTGGGTGCTCGACGGCGAACTCGAACACCGCGACTCGGCTGGCAACGAGGGCGTCATCTACCCCGGCCTCGCCCAGCGCATGTCCGCCGGGACCGGCATCACCCACTCGGAGATGAACCACAGCCAGTCCGAGCCGGTGCGTTTCGTGCAGATGTGGGTGGTGCCCGACACCGCCGGCATCGATCCCGGCTACGAGCAGCTCGACGTCAACGAGGCCCTCGACGCCGGCGGCCTGGTCGAGGTCGCCTCCGGCCGGGGCACCGATGGCGCCATCCGACTCAACCAGCAGGGTGCCGCCATGTCGGTGGCCCGCCTGGCCGACGGCGACACGGTCACCGTGCCGGACGCACCCTTCGTCCACGTCTTCGCCGCCCGGGGTTCGGTCCGGTTCGGCGATGACTACCTTGAAGAAGGAGCCGCCGCCCGCCTCACCGGCGCCGGCGAGATCGAGCTGACGGCCACCTCCGACGCCGAGGTGATCGTCTGGGAAACCGACGCGGAGGTCACCCGATGAGCCAGTCCCCGAACAAGGAAATGACCGGGATCGACCGGGAGGACGAGTGGGAGCGGATGCGCCAGAAGCACCTGCTCCCCAAGGCCGAACGGGCGGAGAGCACGGCCCGGGGCGTCCATCACCTGGCCCTGCTGTCGTCCGACGTCGAGCGGACGATCGACTTCTACCAGGGGATCCTCGAGTTCCCCCTGACGGAGCTGTTCGAGAACCGCGACTACCAGGGCTCGACCCACTTCTTCTTCGACATCGGCCACGGCAACCTGCTGGCCTTCTTCGACTTCCCCGGCCTCGACCTCGGCCCGTACGCCGAGGTGCTGGGGAGCATGCATCACCTGGCCATCTCGGTCACACCCGAGAAGCAGGCCTACCTGAAGCAGAAGCTCGAAGCCGCCGGCCACGAGATCATGTTCGAGCACGAGTCGTCGATCTACTTCAACGGTCCCGACTGCGAACGCCTCGAGCTGCTCGCCGACCCGCTCGGCGAGATGTACGGCGACGACGTGATGTGACCGGGGTGATGTGATCGACATGGCGACCCCGGCCTGACCGGAGGGGCGTCTGCCCTCGTCGCTGCACGGTGCCCCGGTAGCGTGGAGCGACCATGGCGGCGCCCCTCTCTCGACCCCAGACGGCCCGCAGGCTCCTCGCGAGCTGCGGTGTCGGGGTCGTGATCGCGCTCGCTGGTTGCTCGAACGGAGACGGGGCCGAGGCGACCCCGGCTCCGCCGGCCACCGAGCCGCCCGATGTGGTGGCCGCGCCACCGACGGCCACCGCGGTTCCGACACCCACCCCGACCCCGGCGCCCGTGCTTCGCTCGTCGACCACGGACGGCAGCGGTCTGATCGAGCTCCACCTCGACCAGGCCGTGCCCTGGGCCACCACGGGAGTCACCATCGACGGC
>CBDHFJ010000009.1:0-13386 GCA_965262315.1 Acidimicrobiales bacterium | reverse complement strand
GCGATCGGGCTCGAGACCGGTGACAGCCGGCTCACCGAGCTCAGCGGACTGACCGCCGAGGCCGATGGTCGTTATCTGGCTGCCACTGATCTCGGTCAGCTGGGGGCCGTCTACGACGATCTGGCGGCCCGCCTGGCGAACCAGTACCGGTTGTCGTTCCAAGCGACCTCGACCGGCATGGTCGACATCCAGGTCTCGGTCGCCTCCGACGGAAACCTGGCAGTGGCCAGCACTCGGGCCGAACTCGCGCCGTCAGCGGTCACGGTGTCGCCCGACCCGACCGCCGTCCCGGTCGAACAGTTCGAGCCCAGCACCACGATCGCCCAGATCAGCGAGGTCATCGCACCCGGGCGGTTCCAGGCCGGCTGGGTCTTCTGGGCCGGGGTCGGTGCACTGTTCTTCACGTTCAGCGTCATCGCCTACTCGGTGCTGGGGATGACCCGTCAGCCTCCGCAGCGTCGGGCGCTGGCCGAGGCCCGCGCCCGTCAGGGCGCCGGCAGCGACCGCAAGCTCAGTGGCTTCGCCGACTGGGCGAGCTCGATCGTCGACCGGCTCTTCCTCGACGGCAACCGTCGCGGCGCCATGAACGCGGCGCTCGATCGAGCGGGGCTCAACGTTCGCCCCGGCGAGTTCATCGTCCTCACCGCGGGCGTGTCGCTCGCCGGCCTGGCGCTCGGGTGGTTCATCCACCCGCTGATCGGCATCGGCATCGCGGTGGCCATCGCCGTCTCGAGCCGGTTCTTCGTCGCCTATCTGGGCATGCGTCGTCGCAACCTGTTCGCCTCCCAGCTCGACAACACCCTCTTGGTGCTGGCCAGCAGCCTTCGGGCCGGACACGGCGTGCAGCGGGCGCTGTCGGCGGTGGCCGAGGAATCCGAGACACCCACGAACGAGGAGTTCACCCGAGTGGTGGCCGAGACCCGGATCGGGCGAGATCTGGTCGAAGCCCTCCAGGGTGTGGCCGACCGTCTCGGCAACGACGACTTCGACTGGGTCGTCCGTGCGATCGCCATCAACCGGGAGCTCGGCGGCAACCTGTCGGAGGTCCTGGACAACGTCGGCGACACGATCCGTGAGCGCAACCAGCTCCGACGCCAAGTCAAGGCGCTCTCGGCCGAGGGTCGCCTGTCTGCGATGGTGCTGTACATCCTGCCGTTCGGTGTGGCCGCGTTCGTCCAGATGACGAATCCCGGCTATCTCGAGGAGCTCACCCAGTCGACGGTGGGCCTGGTGTTCATCGTCGCCGCGATGGTCGCCATGGTGGGCGGCGGCGCATGGATCAAGAAGATCGTGAACGTGAGGTTCTGAGATGAGCGCCACCATCAGTCTCTGGGCCGGAGCGGCCGCCGTCATGACCGGCGTGATTCTGCTGGGCACCGCCCTGCTGTCTGCCACACCGAACCGCGGGGGAGCGGCCTCGACCGACCTCCGTCAGGTGGTCCTGCGTCAGCGGGCCCGCAAGCGTCTGCTGGGGCCGGTGCTCCAGCGGATCTCGGACGCCACGCACGCATTGACCCCGTCCGGTGCCCTCGAGCGACTCGACCACAAGATCGACATCGCCGGTGCCCGGGCGACCTGGACCGTCGATCGCCTGATCGGGACCAAGGTGCTGCTGGCCAGCGCGGGCGGTCTCTTCGGCGTCTACACGGTGCTCAACGAGCCGACGGTCACCAACGTCCTGCTGGCGTTCGCCTTCACCGGCGGCGGCTTCATCGTCCCGGACTTCGTGCTGTCCCGTCGGGCGACCGAGCGCCAGGCACAGATCGACCAGGAACTGCCCGACCTGCTGGACCAGATGGTGGTCAGCGTCGAGGCCGGCCTCGGCTTCGAGGCGGCGATGAGCCGGGTGTCGAAGCAGAACGAGGGTGCCCTCCCACACGAGCTCGCTCGTGTGTTGCAGGACGTCCGCTTCGGCATGTCTCGCCCGCGAAGCGTTCAACAAGCTGCTGAAGCGCACCGACTCGGCCGATCTGAAGCAGTTCGTCAACGCGCTGACGCAGGCCGAGCGCCTCGGCATGCCGCTTGCCGACGTGCTCCGCGTGCAGGCCGAGGAGATGCGCAAGAAGCGCCGGATGCGTGCCGAGGAGACGGCGCTGAAGATCCCGGTGAAGTTGGTCTTCCCGCTGCTGCTGTGCATCCTCCCCGCGCTGTTCGTGGTCATCATCGGCCCCGCGATCATCCGCATCGCGGACTCCGGACTCTGAGGTTCGGTGGCCTGGAGACGGGCCACGGATTCGCCATGACCCTCCAAACCGACGCCCGCCTGCCGATTGGTTCTGTGGTGATGCACTGATGGTCGTTTCGTCTCTCCCACGTAGCCAGTACAAGCCCATCCGAGGTCTGCTCGCGCAGATCGAGGACGAGGGCATGATGCGCTCGCAGGCGCTTCCCACCGGCTTCAACCCGCTCGACGCCATGTTGGACGGTGGGCTCCACCCGCACGATCTGACGCTGTTGGCGGGGAAGCCGTCGGTGGGCAAGACGATCGCGACGCTCCAGTGGGCTCGCCACATCGCGGCCAACGGCGGGCATGTGGCCTACATCAGCTACGAGCACAGCGAGCAGTCGCTGCTGAGTCGTCTGTTGAATCTGCAGCTCTCGGAGACGCCGGCCTACGCGGACGAGACCGCGCTCGAGACGATGCGCCGCCGGATCAAGGCCTGGGCGGCGGGACGGCTGACCTTCGACAGTCTCGCCGGCACCCATCCGGCCATGGAGGCTGCGGTGGAAGACCTCATGTCCTACGCCTCGCGGATGTTCCTCATCCAGGGCTCTGCGGTGACGACCGACGTACACGAGTTGAGCTCGATCGCTCGCCACGTGGTCGGTCCCGGTGGCCTGATGATCGTCGACTACCTCCAGAAGGTGCCGGTGGAAGGTGGGGCCAGCCTGGGCCGAGCACCCGAGATCGCGTCGGCGCTCAAGGAGATCGCGATGGGCGACCATGTCGCCGTGCTCGCCATCGCGGCGGTGGGTATGGACGGTCTGGGTCAGCGGCGTATCCGCCCCGAGCATCTCGCCAGCAACGCGCCGCTGGTGCACGAGGCCGACTGTGCCATCGTCATGAACGAGAAGGCCCCGGCGATTTCGCGGGTGCACACGGCGTTCGACGGTCGCCAGATCGACGAGGCTCGCCACTTCACGCTCTTCACCATCGAGAAGCACCGCGACGGCCCGGCCGGCGTGGATCTCGAATTCGCGAAGGAGTTCGAGGCGTTCCGCTTCAACCCCGAGGGCGGGTTCGTCGCCGAGCACCTCATCGACGACATGAACTACAGCGACTGAGCTTTCCCGAGATCGTGGCTTCGCCCTGGCGGGCTCGGGCCACGCTGCGGCTACGCCTGAGGCGCCGGCCCGTCGCTCCTCCGTCGCTGGTGCACAACCGTCGAACAAGCCCGATGCGCTTCGTCCGGGCGATCAACGCGCTCATCGGGTCGGGCTGAGCCACGGCTCTGTCGGGATCCGGCTGGATGAATCGACGGAATTCGACCCCGGTACGCTGCCGCGCTGGTGACGGACACGACCGCTGAGCAGAAGCGCGCCATTCGGGGGCAGGCGTTGTCGATCGCGCTCGCGGTCGCGCCGTTCGGGGTGGCGTTCGGTGTCGCCTGTTCCGAGGCGGGGTTGTCCGTCTGGGGAGCGATCGGCTTCTCCACCCTCGTCTTCAGCGGGTCCGCCCAGTTCGCGGCGGTGTCGGTGCTCGCCGACGGCGGCACGGCAGTTGCCGCCATCACGTCCGGGTTGCTGCTGAACCTGCGGTCGCTTGCCTTCGGCGTCGCCATGGCCGGTGCGTTGCGGGGGCCGCTCTGGTGGCGAGCCCTGACGGCGCAGCTGATGATCGACGAGTCCACCGCCGTCGGCTCGGTGCAACGCACCGATGCGCTTCGGCGCTACGGGTATCTGGCCGGTGGGATCGCGGTGTTCGTGTTGTGGAACCTGACGACGATCCTCGGCGCGTCAGCGCTGTCATCGAGCGAGCAGCTCATCGAGGACTTGGGGATCGACGCCACGATCCCGGCAGCGTTCCTGGCCCTGTTGTGGCCGCGGCTGTCCGATCCGGTGCAACGTCTGATCGCCCTCGTCGGCGCCGGCATCGCGCTCGCGCTGGTTCCCGTGGCGCCCGCCGGTGTGCCGATCATCACCGCTGCCGGGGCGGTGGTCCTCGCTCGCCCGTGGCAGTCGTTCGAAGCCGAGGAGACTCGGTGAGCACCACGGTCGTGGTCATGCTGGCGCTGGCCGGCGGGACCTACGCCCTCAAGGCGGCCGGTCCGCTGCTGTTGGGCGGTGAGCGGACGCTCGCGCCATGGCTCGAACGGCTGGCGTCGCTGCTGCCCGCGCCGCTGTTGGCGGCCCTCGTGATCACCAGCACGGTGGCGTCCGGCAAGGACCTGGTCCTCGACGCTCGGCTGGTCGGGTTGGCCGTCGCCGCCGTCGCCTTGCGGTTGAAGGCGCCGTTCGTGGTGGCGGTGGTGGCCGCAGCGGCCGCGACCGCGCTGGTCCGCGCCGCCGGCGGCTGAGCTGAGCTAGGTGAGGTCGGCCACGTCGATCACCAACAGGATCGACAGCAGGACGATGATGCCCACGTTGATGGCCGTGATCGGCCAGCGCCACGGATGGTTGGACGAGTGGAACCGCTGGATGCTCCAGAGGTTGGCGCCGATGCCGATCACGCTGGTGATGATGCCGATGGTCGAGCCCACGCCGCTGGCGATGCCGACGATCGGTGCCACGAAGGGGAAGACCACATAGGTCAACAGGCACCGGATGCCGGAGATGACCACCGAGGTGCTGAAGGTCCGCTGGGCCTCTTCCTCGGCGGCGACGTCGTCGGCCGTGCGGTCGGCTATCCGTTCGTCCGTGCTCACGCCCATCACCTTACGGCGTACCGGCGGCTTGGCGGCAAGCGGGTCGGCCGTCGGATTCGAGGTGGGTCAGACGGACTCGGCCGGCTGGAGGCCGTGGATCGCCACGTCGTCAGGGGGCATGGGGTGGCCGAAGCCGAAGCCCTGGATCCGGTCACAGCCGAGTGCGATGAGGCGGTGTGCCTGCTCCCGCGTCTCCACACCCTCGGCCACCACGGTGGTGCCGAGTAGATGGCCGGTCTCGACGATGAGCTGGAGGAGTGCCGTGTCGCCCGTGGCTTCGGCTTCGCCCACGAACGTCCGGTCGAGCTTGAGGATGTCGAGCGGCAGCTGGCGCAGATGCGTGAGCGACGCATAGCCGGTGCCGAAGTCGTCCATGGCGACCTTGACGCCCCGGTCTCGGATGCGGCTCAGCTCGATCACCGCGGTGTCGAGGTCGTCGACGATCGCCGACTCGGTGATCTCGATGATGAGTCGTTCGCCGGCGACGTCGTGCTGGTCGAGGGCACTGCAGATTCGGTGCGCCAGGCCGCCTGCGGCCAGGTGCTTGGCGGAGATGTTGATCGACACGCTGATCGGTGCCATCGCTGGGTGGTCTCGCCACGTTGCGAGCTGGTGGATCGCGTGCTCGATCACCCAGCGGTCGACGTCGATGATGAGGTCGCTGCGCTCGGCGATGGGGATGAACTCTCCAGGGGGCAACCCGCCGTCGGTGGGCCAGCGCAGCAAGGCCTCCACCGCGACGAGCCGGCCGTCGTCGGCGGCCACGATGGGCTGATAGTGCAGCATGAGCTCGTCGTTGACCAGGGCCTCGGACAGTCGGGCCTCGATCTGATAACGCCAGGTCAGTTGCGAGCGGAGGCCGACGTCGCAGACCTCGATGCCGGAACTCGAGGCGTTCTTGGCCTGGTACACGGCCAGGTCCGCATCGCGCAGCAGCTCGTCGGCGGTGAGCTCGGCACCGTTGCTGATGGCGATTCCGATCGACAGGGCGGGCGTGACGGTGACCGACCCGTACTCGAGGGGTTGTTCGACGCCGTCGCGGATCCGCTGGGCGGCTCGGAGGGCGTCGTGGATGTCCTGCACCGGTTCGGCGACCACGATGAACTCGTCGCCACCCATACGTCCGACGTGATCACCGGCGCGAGTGCTGTTGGTCAACCGCTGGGCGACGGTGCGCAGGACCCGGTCACCGGCGGCGTGGCCCTGGAGATCGTTGATGCGCTTGAACCGGTCGAGGTCGATGAACAGGACGGCCACCTTGGAGCCGGCGCGGTCGGCGCGGGCCAGGGCCTGCTCCAACGCGCTCGTGACCGCGTTCCGGTTGGGGAGGCCGGTCAACCCGTCGTGGCTGGCTTCGTGACTGAGCCGTTGACGGAACTGCTCTCGCTTCTCGATCGAGGATTGGAGGTGGCCGATGGCCGACTGGAGCGCGGCGCCGAGCGTGCCCGATGCCGGTACCGCGAGTGACGGATCGTCCAGCTCCTCGGACGCAAGCGCCCGGGCCTGGCGTTCTGCCAGCTCGAGCTGTTGAGCGGCCTCGTTGAGCGCCTGCGCCGCCTCCCGAATCTCGGTCGGACCCCGCATCCGCCCGGTGTGTTCGAGGTGACCCTCCATCATGCGGGCGGCAGCGTCTGCGACGTCCCGGAGCGGGCGAATGATCCAGCGTGACGTCAAGACCGCGATGCTGAGCGTGCCGAGGGTGATGGCGACGGCGATGGCGATCGCCGACTGACGGTCGCTGCCGGCCTGATCGACGAGTGTCGTGGCGTCGGCGTCGAGGTTTGCGGACGCGGTCTCGACGAGGCTCGCGCTCGCTCGGAGGCTGCCGACGGCTGCTTCGAACGCCGCCAGTTGGACTTCGAGGTCCAACGAGAACCCGGTTGTCGACCCACCGGATGCTTCGAGCTCGAGCTGTTCGTCCACGTCGGCCACCAGCTGCTGCACCGCAGGGGCGGTTGCGAAGCGGTCGATCGCATCGCGCGTGCGACCGATCGTGGCCGCCTGTGCTGCTTGGATCGTGTCCTCGTAGGCAGCTCGGGTGGCGTACAGCTCGCCCGCCGGGAACGCCCACCCGGACTCGGCCGGAAACCTGGTGGCGAAGAGCGTCGAGGCCATCGTCGACATCTCGTTGCTCAAGTTCACGGCGAGACCGAGGCCGGTGGTGGTCGCGATGACGGCGTCGCGGGCGGCCATGGTGTTTGCGACGTCGACGAGCCCATCGAGGTCGGCCTGGATCGCTCGCGACAGACGCTGGTCGAGCTGCTCGTACCCGGCCAGGATGGCCTCGCCGTCGGGTGCTTCTCCCTCGACGATCGATCGCAGATCGGTGAGATCGGTCTGGACGGTCGCGATCGCTCCACTGAGCTCGGGCAGGAGCCGGTCGGTGTCGATTGCGGCTGCGCCGAACTCGGCCTTCAGGTCGACGCCGATCATGTCGACCAGCATGTCGTCCGGGACGCCGAAGCCTCCGACGAGTCCGATGGCTCCGGCCCAGTACGACTCGACGCGCAGATCGGTGCGGACCGATGCGAGTGTCGCCAGATTGGTGCTCAGCTCGTGCACTTCGCTGGCGCGTTGACGGTCCGTGTTCGCGTCGTCGACGATGCGCGCGGTGAAGAGGGCGAGACTCGCGATCGGCACCATGGCAACGAGCGCGATGGTGGCGCGGATGCTGAGCGATCGCCGACGCCGGGCGAACGAGATCATGGTCGTTCCATCGGCAGGTGTAGTGCCGCCCACAGGCGATGGGCACAATCGCCCGAGCGCACCGGTGTGCGCTCGCGTCGACCGGGTGGGGTGCCCGGAGGCCAGGCCGTCTCGTTCGCGGCCGTGTACCGTCGCCTCGGTGATGAAGCAATGAGTCCGTCGCTCGGCATTCTGGTCAACCCGAGATCGGGCGGTGACCTTCGACGCGCCGTGGCTGCGGCCGGGCGATCGACCATCGAGGAGAAGGTCTCGATCGTGCGCCGGCTGGTGCTGGGTGCACGGGCCGTCGGGGTCACCGAGATCGCCGTCAACCACGATCCGCATCAGATCGTCCGGCGGGCCACCGAGACCCTGAAGGGGATCGAGCTGACCACGGTGACGCGGGAGCTGGGCTTCACCGAGCACGACAGCACCCGGGCCGCGATCGAGATGCGGGAGCTCGGCTGTGCCTGTATCGCCGTGCTGGGCGGCGACGGAACGAATCGGGCGGTCACCAAGGGGTGGCCGGGTGTGCCGGTCATCCCCGTGTCGACCGGGACGAACAACGCGTTCCCCGAGTTCATCGAGCCCACCGTGGCCGGGACCGCGTTGGGCCTGGTTGCGCAGGGTGTCGTCGAGCTCGACGCCGTGGCCACGCCCGCCAAGCTGGTGCACGTGACCGTCGAGGGCGGTCACCCCGAGCTCGACCGGGACCCCGACATCGCGCTCATCGACGCGGTGGCCGTCGCCGACCCCTACGTCGGGTCACTGGAGCTGTTCGATCCCGACACGATGCGGATCGCCGTGCTCACCAGGGCCGATCCGGCGTCGATCGGGTTTTCAGTGGTCGGCGGTCTGCTCGACCCGCTCGCCGCTGCCGAGGACGAAGCGCTGTTCCTCCGGTTCACGCCGGCGGATGGCCACGACGGCATCGTGGTCACCGCGCCGACTGCCCCTGGTCATCACGATCGCATCGGTATTGCCGAGGTGCGGCGGCTCTCCTTTGGCGAGTCCGTCGAGGTCGCCGGTCCGGTCCTGCTGGCGTTCGACGGCGAGCGCAAGCGGCGCATCCACGACGGGCAGGTGGCTCACCTCGAGGTGCGCCGTGACGGCCCACGAGTGATCGACCCGCACCGGACGATGGACCTCGGACGATCGTGGTTCGTCCATGATCCTGCGTGACGGCTGCGGTCAGCTGAACCGGTCGACGATGGCCTGGTTGGTCGGTGGCCAGATCTCGGTGGCCCAGCTGTCGAAGTCCACACCGCTGATGGCCGTGGCTGCGATCCCCAGGTCGGGGTCGACCCACAGGTAGGTGCCGGTGCCGCCGAAGTGGCCGAACGTGCGGGCGGAGTTGCCCGGCGCGGTCCAATGCGGCTGCTTGGCGCCGCGGATCTCCATGCCGAGACCCCACGGGTTGGGGTCGTGGCGTCCGAAGCCCGGGATGACGCCGCCGAGCTCGGGAAACTGCGGCGTGGTTGCCGCCGCGAGCGTCTCCGGCGCGACGAGGGTTGGTGCCAGCAATTCTCGGGCCAGCCGGAGCAGGTCGTCCACGCAGCTGTGTACGCCGAATGCCGGCGAACCGATGAGCTCGGTGTGGTCCATGCCGAGGGGTCGGAACACCGCCTCCCGTTGGTAGTCGGCGAAGGGCATGCCGGCCTTGGCCGCCAGGTGATCGGCGAAGACCTCGATCCCGGTGTTGGAGTACACCCGGCGGCTGCCCACCTCGGCGATGGGGTCAGGGCCGTCGAAGGCGTACCCGGCGGCATGAGCCAGGAGGTGACGCACCGTCGATCCCGGCGGTCCGGCCGGCTCGTCCAGGACGATCGTGCCTTCCTCGACGGCCACCATCGCCGCGAGTCCGGCGGTGACCTTGCTGATCGAGGCGAGCCGGGAGACCCGCGTGGTGTCGCCGGCGGTGCCGAGGGTGGTGGTGGCGTCGGTGACGCCGAGGCTGGTGGCAGCGGGGTCGGGCCAGCCGCTGACGATGCTGCTCAGGTCGACGGGTGTGCTCACAGGTCGGGGATCCCCATGTCGAAGTTGGTGCTCTGGATGCCGCCGTCGACGGGCAGCGTCTGGCCGGTGACGTAGGAGGCGGCGTCGGACGCCAGGTAGACGGCTGCAGCGGCGATGTCGTCGACGCGCCCGACACGGCGCATCGGGGTACCGGCTTCCATGGTGGCGCGGAGCTCGTCGGTCATCACGCTCGCCAGGGCGTCGGTTTCGATGGCACCGGGCGCGATGGCGTTGACCCGGATGCGCGGCGCCAGGTCGGCGGCGGTGGTGCGGGTGAGGTGGATCATGGCGGCCTTGGCGGTGCCGTAGGCCGAGAAGCCACGCGAAGCGTGGCGACCGGCTGCGGAGGCGATGTTGATCACGGCGCCATCCCCGGCCTCGAGCATCGAGGGCACGGCGAGCTGGGTGAGGTTGAACGCCGTGGTCACGTTCCATCGCAGGGCCGCGCCGAACTGGGCCTCGGTGATGTCGAGGAACGCGGCCGGGGGCGATCCGCCCACGTTGTTGACCACGATCCCCACGGGGCCGAGCGTGTCGGCGGTGGAGGTCACCAGCGATTCGAGGGCCGCCCGCTCGTGGAGGCTGCCGGCGACCACGTGGGCGCGACGTCCGTGCGATTCGATCGCGGACGCCACCTCGCGCAGCCGATCAGGGTCGCGCGCGCCGATGGCCACATCGGCACCGGCCTCGGCCATGGCAACGGCGATGGCGGCGCCGATCCCTCTGGACGCACCGGTGACCAGGGCGACCCGGCCGTCGAGGCGAAAGCGTTGCATGACCATCGCGCCCCAGGCTGGCCGACCGGCACCCGCTGCGCCAGCCGGACGCTCCCGACCGGCCGTGGTACAACCGGGGCCCATGAGCCTCCTTCCCCCCGACGAGGACCTCGAGCTGCTGCACACGCGCAACTACGAGGTCAAGGTCTACGGCTACGGCGAGGATCGTCTGCTCGTCCGTGGCGCCATCAGTGACATGAAGCCGGCAGGCCTCTACGTCGCCGACGATCCCGATCCACTGGAGATCCACCAGATGCAGGTCCAGTGGGTCGTCCAGTTGCCCGAGCTCGAGATCGTCGAGGCCGGCGTGGTGTTCGAGACGCACCCGCATCCGAGTTGCCCCGGGATCGCCGCCCACTACGAGAAGTTGGTCGGGCTCAAGGTCGCCCGAGGCTTCACCCACAAGGTGCGAGAGCTCTTCGGGGGTCCGCGTGGCTGCACCCACACCACCGCGCTCCTGCAGGCGATGGGCCCGGCGGTGGTGCAGTCGACGTGGTCGGTCTCGGTCAAGAAGGCCCGCGAGGAGGGCCTGCCCGAGGGGGCCCCGGACAGCGCCGATCGGGAGCGTCGCATCATGGGCAACATCAACACCTGCCACGTCTGGGACGAGGAGGGTGAGCACGTCGCCGCGATCCGTGCCGGTGAGGCCTACCAACCACCGCTCCAGGTCACCGAGCGCCTGGTGCAGCTGGGCCGCGAACCCGGCGAATGGAGTCTGGGCTGACGCAGCTCAGATGACGGTCAGAGTGATGCGCGCCACGTAGACGCCTGGTTCGGCGTCGATGGGCGAGAGCAGCCGAAGCCGAGCGTCCATCTCCGCGGCACCCAGGCCCTGGCCGGGGAGTGCTCGCGCGAGCACGCTGCCCGCGGGTGAACCCAGTCCGGCGCCGCTCTGCACGCCGGTCCCGGGGAAGATCGTGGGCCCTGGGCTCACGACCTGCTGGTAGCCGTTGGCCGGCTGCGACACCGACGAGACCACGGGCGTCCACCCCAGATGGTTGCCGCTGAACCCGTCCCCGACGGTCCGGAACTCCGAGGCACGACCGAGGAGGATCCAGCCGGCGTCGGTGGGGCGCAGGTCGAGCACCGTGACGGTGTTGAGCGGCGCGTCGGCGGCGAAGAACCGGCCGGCCAGTGGGCCATCCAGGATCGCGTTCGCTGCGCCGAACTCGATGCCACAGCGCGTTGGGTACGTCTGCGGGAACGGGCTCGGGTAGGCATCGAATTCCGGGTCCGGCTCGACGGCCTCGGTGGTCAGGTCGATGTCGGGTGCGGTGCCGACCTCGTCGGCGGTGGCGTCGAGCGCCGGGAGGTCGAACGGGTAGCCGGGGAACGCGGGGAGGGCGGGCTCGGCCGGCAGCGCGCCGTGGACCCCGCATCGCTGCGTCAGGATCAGTCCGACGGGCGGGGGGAGGTTGACGATGGTGTCCTGGGCGAGTCCCGGACGGGGGGCGGGCTGGTCGATCACGTCGAACCGCCAGCCGGCCGGATCGCCCTGATCGAAGACGATGTCGATGGTGGCGGTCCAGTACACCTCCGGGACGAACGGAATCGTTGCCGCCGGCGCGCACGCGAGCCCGATCGTCGCCGGGCCCTCGTCGAGGAGGTTCGACGCGAAGAGCGCCAGGTCGACCTCGGGGGGCGGGCTGATCCGGCCGGTGTCGACCTCCGTGAAGCCGAGGTACGGGAAGGTGTCGCCCGCCTCGGTCAGGAACGGGACGAGGGGCTGGCCGTCGGGCGTGATGGCCAGCCCGGAGCTCTCCCAGGTGAGCGAGCCCGGGTCGATCGACGGGTCGACGACGAAGGACAGGATCACGTAGTTGTCGGTCGCGCTGTCGCCGGGGCACGCATCTCGCTCACTCGGAGGGGCGAGGAGGAACGACTGTTGGCTGCCTCCCGACCGCAGCGGTTCTCCCGTCGCCGGATCGGAGACCTCCAGCGACCCGGCGAACACGGCACCCGAGCCACCACCGCCGTTGTTGCCGTCGGGGTTGTTGGTCTGGGTGGGGAAGCGGGCGCCACCGGTGCCGTCGGGACACTGGAACTGCCCCTGTTGGTCACAGGACTGGGGCTGGGGGGCGTTCTCGGCGAGGGTGTTGGTGCCGTCCGTGGAGAAGGTCGGGTTGTTGCACTCCTGGATGTTGATGTTCTGGGCCTCGGCGCCGGGGATGAGCCGGATCTGATCGAACGCGGCCCGGACGAGGTTGATGGGGATCGGCGCATAACCCAGCGACGCGGATTGCTGTTGTGCCTGACACATCAAGTAGTAGGCGAACGCAGCCAGCGTGCGGCCCCGGCTCTCTGTGAACTGCCCTCGCACCGTTGTCGGGACGATGAGGTACGAGTAGCCCGAGAGTGGGTAGTTCCTCGGATCGGTGTCGACATAGACACCAGACAGGTCCTGTGTCAGGAACGTTTCGGGGTTGTTCCTGTCCTGGTTGACACGGGCCGCGAGGAGAGAGATCGCAACATTCTCGGGGGTTGGTTCGGTGTAGTACCCGGCGGCGTTGAGGACCTTGGCCACCGGCATCTGGACGCCTAGGGCGTATGAGTAGTTGATGTAGCCGATCGCTCCTTCTGCGAAGTCCTGTGAGACGTACGCGGCGACGCCGAGATCGCCGGCTTGTGCGATCATGCCGTCGATCCTCGGGTAGAACGACGTTGAGCCGCAGGCAGGCCCACGTCCGACGCGCTCGCAGTACCCCTGCCACAGGCTGCTGTGTTGATCCATCATCCATGCCGTGAGCTGGTTGGTGGCACCTGCGCCGTCGCTACGCACCACGGGCACGATCGGCCGGGCCGGCAGGGTGAGGCCGGGGTTGTCGGACGCGAGGGCGGGGTCGTTCCACAGAGTGATGAGCCCGGTGAAGATCTTGGCGACGTTTTCGCCTGACAACCGTAGGTTCGTGACCTGCTGCCCGTTGATCTTGAGGTTGTACACGAACGAGGTTCCGCCCGCGACGGCTGGAATGTACGCGTAGGTGCCCGGGCTGGGACGCTCTGCCGGGGAGCCATCCTCTGGCTCGAATTGGAACGGGATGTCC
>CBDHFJ010000008.1:0-11688 GCA_965262315.1 Acidimicrobiales bacterium | reverse complement strand
TGGTCTCGGTGAACATGATGTCCGCGTTGCCGTGATCGGCCGTGTAGATGAGCACGCCGCCGAGCTCGTCGATCACCTCCACCAGCCGAGCCACACACTCGTCGACGACCTCCATGGCGGTGATCGCCGCCTCGAGGTCGCCGGTGTGGCCCACCATGTCGCCGTTGGCCAAGTTGATTCGGCCGAAGCGGTACCGCCCCGAGCGCAGGAGCTCGATGGTGGACGTCGGTGATCTCCCGGGCCTTCATCGCCGGAGCCTCGTTGAACTCGACGTTGTCCGACGGGATCTCGACGTAGGTCTCCAGCTCCTCGTCCAGGTAGCCGGATCGGTTGCCGTTCCAGAAGTACGTGACGTGTCCGAACTTCTGGGTCTCGGACACCGCGAAGCTGGGGACGCCCTCGGCACACAGGAACTCGCCCATCGTGCGGTCGATGGACGGAGGATCGACCAGGTAGTGCTTCGGAACGAGGGCATCGCCGTCGTACTGGAGCATGCCCGCGTAGAACACGTCGGGGTGATCGCCACGGTCGAACGCCGAGAAGTCGGGGTCCTCGTAGGCCTGGGAGATCTCGATGGCTCGATCGCCGCGGAAGTTGAAGAACACCACCGCGTCGCCATCCTGCATGCGCCCGACCGGCGCCCCCTCGTCGTCCACGATCACGAAGGCGTCGAGGTACTGGTCGCCGGTGTCGGACTCGTCGTACATCGTCTCGACCGCCTCGGTGGCCGAGGCGAAGGGCCGCCCGACGCCGTGGGTGTGGCACTCGTAGCCGCGTTGCACCATCGGCCAGTCCGCCTCGTACCGGTCCATGGTGATGGTCATCCTGCCGCCGCCCGAGGCGATCCGGATGTCGGCGTCGTGGAGCTCGTTCAGCTTCTGGATGACCTGCTCGGTCTGGCTGATGTAGTCGAGCGCCGACCGGGGCGGGGTGTCGCGACCATCGAGCAGGATGTGCACGCGCATCGACCGCACCCCCGCCTCCGCCGCGGCCTCGATCAGGCGGTACATCTGCTCGGTGTGGCTGTGGACGTTGCCGTCGGAGTGCAGACCCAGGAAGTGCAGCGTGGCGTCACGTCCACGCTCGACCGCCGCCTTCCAGTTCTCGCCCTCGAAGATCGAGCCACTGGCGATCGCCTGATTCACCAGCTTGGCGCCCTGGGCGAAGATCCGGCCCGCACCGAGCGCGTTGTGGCCGACCTCGCTGTTGCCCATGTCGTCGTCGGTGGGCAGGCCCACGGCCACGCCGTGGGCAGCCAGCTCACACGAGCACTCCGACGCCGTCAGCGCGTCGAGCGTGGGTGTCGACGCCTCGGTCACGGCGTTGCTCGGCCCCGGCGGAGCGATCCCGACTCCGTCGGCGACGATCACCAGGACCGGACCGGAGCGACCGGCGAACGAGGAGTGCGGCTCGAGCGACAGCGTCATACCCGGAGTCTACGGAGCCTCGCCGGCGCGGGCCGTCCGGGCGGTCAGTTCAGGGCAGCCAGGGGACTGCTCACGTCGACCTCGAGCTCGGGGACGTCGACCAGCTTGGTGACCTGGATGCCGACCAGGTCGACGGGGGAACCCTTCACCGACTGGCTGGTGGAATCGCCGGACGCGATGAGATCGCCACTCGGCAGCTGGCGCAAGCCTCGGACGACGAACCACCCGAACTCCTCCTCGGGGTGACCGTTGATGACGTCGCCGGGCCTGACGTTGGCCAGACGCATCCGGGCGATCTGGACGACGGTCCGCTGCATCGTCGCCTCCTGTCTCTGTCGGCGTTGTGGTGGGCTTCCCCTGCTTCGGACATCGTGCGACCGCAGGTCGAGCTGAAGTGGGCAGGGTCGCGCGGCCCGGATCGAGGGGCTCACCGCGAGGGGCTCAGACCGCAGGCTGGCGCACCGGGACGCGGTCGGCCGCCAGGATCTGGAAGACCACGGCGGCGAGCACCACCGACCCACCGACGAGGGTTGCCGCCGACGGCCGCTCGCCAGGCCACACCCAGACCCAGACGGGGGCGAGCACCAGTTCGGTCATGATCAGCAGTGAGATCTGTGCGGTCGGCACGGATCGATGACCCAGGTTGAACAACGGCAACCCCACCCCGATGAGCACGAAGCCCGCCACGAACCCCAGTCCGACGTCGCGCAGCGACATGGCCAGTCCGGTGTCGGCCAGAGCCACCGACGCTGCGACCACGACCACGATGCTGTTGGCGATCAGCGCGGGGATGACCGGATCGACCGTCGGCGTGGACCGCACGAGCACGTTGTAGAGCCCGAGCATCGCGGGGATCGCAGCGGCCAGGAGGAAGCCGTCGATCGCCCCGGCGTCGATGCCGTCGATCGCCATCACGGCGATGCCGCTGGCCGCCAGGCCGATCGCGATCACCGTGGTACGGGTCAGCCGTTCTCCCAGGATCACCCGTCCGAAGAGTGCTCCCGACAACGGGCCCGCGGCGATCAGGAAGGTCACGGTCGCCACCGTCGTGCGAGCGAACGCCAGGACGTACAGCATCGACATGCCGCTCAGCAGCACGCCCGCGAGCCCGGTGCGGAGTCCCACGTTGCGGAGGGGAACGGGTCGGCGACCGGCGCGCAGCGCGATGATCGTCAACATGGCCAGCGTGGCCCCGCCGCCTCGGAGGACCAGGAACTGCCAGTCCGAGGCGTCCTCGACGCCGCGGAACAGGATCCCGGTGAACGAGAAGAGAACGCCCGAGCCCGCCACGATGAGCGCGCCGGTCCGGTAGTCGAGTTCTCCCTCGCCGAGCCAGGCGCTCGCCACGTCACGGATCACGGCGGGGAACGTACCCCGGATCCGTCGAACCCGGCGGGAGATCGGACGTCGGGGCGGGACTACGCTGCGCGGCATGGAACGGGCCCGGCTCGCCGGCCAACTGCTGGCCGCACGACATGTGGCCGCCGGGTTGGTCGACCCAGCGCCTTCCTCCTCGCTGGTGAACTACGCGGAGGCGCCCCGGGCAGGTGATTGGTCGTTGCGCTCCGCTCTGGTCCGGTTGGCGCTGCCGGAGCCGGCGCTCGTCGCCCGTGTGCTCGAGCTCGTGCGCCGCCTCGACGCCGTGCTGCACCAGCTCGCCCGACCGCTCGAGCGTCGGAGTGTCGTCTGCGACCGGGCCATGTCGATCGATCTGCTCGATGACACTCGGACCACGCTCCGCGGTCCCCACGAGCCGAGTCCGGACACGCGTGTGGCCGACCTGGTTCGCCTGGCTCGCTCGGCCGGCGCCGACGGCCATGCCGTCGTCGACGCGTACGTCGCTGTCGTCGAGCTCGATGCCGAGGAGCAGCACGCGATCCCGCTGCTGGCCGTCGCGCTGGAGTTCGACGACCTGGCCGAGGCCCTCGCGACCTGGGCCCCGACGGCACCTGCACCGCCACCGGTGCCGCTGGTGGAGGCAACGTGCGGTCTCGTCCAGGACCAGCTCGATGCACTCGGTGTACCCCGCGAAGAAGGCCCGCCCCCTCGCGGCCGCCGCTCCCGCGGCACCTGACCCGCCCCCGACCCGCCCGACCAGTCCGCGTGGTCGCGCGGACAGGTGGGGTCAGGGGCGGTGGGGGAGGAGGGTGTCGTAGGCGGCCTGGGTGGTCTCTGTGATCGCGGCGAGGCCGGGTGGGGTCGCATGCAACAGCGTGGCCACGATCGTCGCTCGATCGACACCCACGCGCGGATGCACCAGGAACGGGGGCGCAGGCCAGCTCGTGGTTCGATCGATCACCCGCAGCCCTGACGTTCGCTCGGGCTCGCTGGTCGAGACGTGCTCCCACACGGTCACGTCCACTCCCGCGACGTCACACCGCGCCGACGCGACGGCCTCGATCGACGCCCGGTGTGCCCCGGTCCACGACTCGTCGGTGAACCAGGCGTCGCCCAAGTGGTGTCGCAGCCCGTGGTTTCCGGACCACGACTCGGGCTCGTTCAGGGCGATCCGCCCCAGCAGCGCCTCGTCCAGCGTCGCCGGCCCGTCGCTCCGGGCCACGAACACCGAGTGGTAGTGGGCCGCCCGCTGGCCGGCGAAGACCGGCGCGCCGATCACCTCGTGCGGCAGGACGCCCTCGTGCCGAAGCACGGCGCTCAGGCTGCCGCACATCCACACCAGGTCGACGCTCGCCGCGCCGGCCCGGGCCTCGGTCGACGTCCGACCGGCGGCGGGATCGATCCGGATGTCCACCCCGGTCGCCACCAGGTCGGCGACCAGGGCCTCCAGGATCGGGACGGTGTTGTCGCCCAGGTAGGTGGCAGCGGTCAGACCCACGGGCAGTTCGAGTTGCGGTCGCCGAACGTGCCGCCGGTCCGGTAGCGGTCGAGGGTGAACGGCTCGAGCTCCCACGGCTTCTCGCCGTGCACCAGCATCTGCGCCGTGAGCTTGCCGACCCCGATCATCTTGAAGCCGTGGTTGGAGTCGGCGATCACGAACGCGTTGTCGGTGACGTGGTCGAAGACCGGCACGTTGTCGGGGGTGAAGGCGCCGATACCACCGTTGCGACGCTCCTTGAAGTGCGGGCGGATGTTCTCGAGGCGCTCGAAGAGCATGCCGAGCGTCGCGCAGTAGTAGTCGGCGAACCAGTCGTCGGCCTGCCAGTCGTCGTTCAGGTGACCGTAGGGTTCGACGGCTGCCTTCGGCCCGATCTTGACGGGGATGGTGCCGCCCTGGAGGCCGGGTGCGCCGACCCGCTCCGCCGCGTAGCGGGTGTAGCTGTAGAAGTGGTCCTGGATCATCTCGCCGTCGGGGCCGTGCACCGGCGTGTTCATCAGCTCGACGTGGAGGACGGGTGAGTCCTTGTGGTCGGCGGTCCGGAAGTCGACGCCGTCGGGCAGGTAGACCTCGCCCTCGAGCAGCCGCCAGTACGTCCACATGTCCATCTGCTGCTCGACATGACCGTCGGGGTAGACGACGTCGAGCGCCGAGGGGCCTCCCAGCCAGTCCCAGTGGTCGGGTGTCCAGGCGCCGGCGCCGACCACCACCTGGTCGCACGCGATCGCCCCCTGGTCGGTCTCGACGTGGGTGACCGACCCCGAGGCGTCGAGGGTGTACCCGGTGACCGAGGTCCCGTAGACGCGCTGGACGCCCCACTGATGGCACTTCTGGTCGAGGCCCCACACCGCCATGTGCGTCCCGGCGTAGCCGGATCGATGTTCGTGGAGCACGACGTCGCACCGGTCGGTCTTGAAGTCGGGCCAGATGGTGCGGAGGAACGCGTGCGCTTCGGCGCCGGTGTAGAGATCCGAGGGGTAGCCGCTGGCGATCTGTGACTCGTTGAGTCGGATGTAGTCCTCTTCCTGGTTGGCCTCGCCGACCGAGACGTACCCGACCTGCTGGAAGCCGAGGTTGACCGGATCGGACTCCCAGACCTCGACGCTGGCACGCAGGATCGCGTGCAGGGGTCCGGTCATGTACAGATTGCGGACGCAGCCACAGGCCAGACCCGTTGCGCCGGCACCGGGTCCCTGCTTGTCGATCAGCACGACGTCGGCGCCGGAGCCCGTGCCAGAGCGCTCCAGCGCCATCGCCAGGTGGTAGGCGGTCGACAGGCCGTGGACGCCGGCGCCGACGACGACGAA
Source organism: Acidimicrobiales bacterium (assembly GCA_965262315.1). Lineage (GTDB taxonomy): Bacteria > Actinomycetota > Acidimicrobiia > Acidimicrobiales > UBA8592 > JBCCFK01. The sequence continues at coordinate 6,118 of CBDHFJ010000008.1, read as the reverse complement.
GCGGGCGCTCGCAGGAAGCGGTGCCGCGTCGAACACCGGGATCACGGCCGGGTTGGGTCCACCGGGCGGTGGGACCGGTCGGTTCGCGAAGGGGTACCACTGGTTGTGCTCGGTGGGATTGGGGGCGCTCATGGCGTTCCTCCTCATGGCGTTCCTCTCGGTGTGGTGGACGCGGTCGATGTCACGGCATCGGTGGCGGCATCGGGTTGGTCAGATCGGCACCGGGACTCTGCAGGGTCTCGGTCGCGCCGCCCGGCAGCTCGCGGAACGCGTGCCAGGGCGGAGCGGAGTCGTAGTCCCAGTACTTCGTGCTCTGGATGGTGATCGTCTCCGGACCGATGACCCCTCCGGTGATGCAACCGTTGTGGATCCGGACGCTGCGGTAGGTGACGGGCGCGATGCGGTCCACCGCCTCGACGTGTACCGCGCTCGACCGCCACGCCTCACGGTCGTCGGGGTCGGTGTGGACGACGAGGTTCGCCCATTGGTCGTCGACCAGTTCGACGGAGCTGTAGCTCAGGATTCCCGGGTGGGTCCGGAACTCCTCCAGCAGCGCGGTCTCGACCTGATCGACGGCGGGAACGTCGGCCGTGGGACGACGGTCGCCGAAGAAGCCGACGACGTGCACGTCGTCGAAGCCGAGCAGTCGATCGGGGTCGCACACCACGGTGCGGCGTTGGAGCCCGTGCACCTCCCAGGTCACCCGTTGGTGGGGGAGGAGCCGGACGTGGCCGGTGGCGGCGCGTCGCATGAGGGCCCGGAGGTCCTGGAGGAGGTAGTTCAACAACGCGATGTCCGACTGGTACTGGCCGGTGTGCGCGCACGGGTGGTCGGCCGGGTTCTGGTCGGGAAGGAGTCGGATCGGTGGTGCGGTCGTCATCGTGGTCGTCGGTCAGAAGGGCGTGTCGACGCCGCCCTCGGCCACGCGGCGATCGACGAACTCGGCCAGGGCGTCGCTGCGGTCGGGGTCGATGTCGGGGTCGATGTCGGGGGCGAGCAGGTCACGGGCGATCTCGGTGGCGCGGTCGACGGCGGTCGGTCGCCCAGAGGCGTCCCAGGCTTCGAAGTTGCGCCAGTCCGAGACCCGGGGTTGCCGGAAGGCGCTCCGGTAGCGGGCGCGGGTGTGGTCGGTGCCGAAGAAGTGCCCGCCCGGACCGACCGCGGCGATGGCGTCGACCGCGAGGCTGGCGTCGTCGACGGTGATGGGTGTCAGCGCCGTGGCGAGCATCTCCAGCACCTCGGCGTCGAGGACCATCTTCTCGTACGAGGCGCACAGGCCGCCCTCCATCCAGCCCGCAGCGTGGACCACGAGGTCGGCGCCGCCGAGGACCGCTCCCCAGAGCGAGAACATCGACTCGTAGCTCGACTGGACGTCGAGGCTGTTGGCGGCGTTGACGGCCGATGAGCGGTACGGGAGTCCGTAGCGGCGGGCGAGCTGCCCTCCGATGAGTGCTGCGTTGACGAACTCCGGAGTCCCGAAGGCCGGCGCGCCCGACTGCATGTCGACGTTGGACGTGAAGCCCCCGTAGATCACCGGGGCGCCCGGACGGACGGCCTGGGTGAGCGCGATCGTGGCCAGCGCCTCGGCGTTCTGTTGGACGAGGGCTCCCGCCAGGGTCACCGGTGCCATGGCTCCGGCGAGCGTGAACGGCGTGACCACGATGGGCTGGCCGCGCGATGACAGCTCCTGGATGCCCTCTGCCATCGGGACGTCGAGACGCAGCGGAGACGAGGTGTTGACCACGGTGTAGATCGATGGCTGGGCCACCAACTCGTCGTCGGTCAACCCGCGAGCCAGCCGGACCATCTCGAGGGTGTCGAGGGTGCGTTGGCGGCCGAGGCTGTAGGTGTGCAGCACCTTGTCGCTGCACCGAAGCAGGACGTCGGTGGCCAGCAGGTGTCGCACACCGGGGTGCCAGTCGATCGGCTCGACGGGGTAGCCGCCGTGGAGGTGGAGCACCGACAGGCGCTGGGTGAGGCGGACGAGGTCACGGAAGTCGGCGGCGGTGCCGGGGTGGCGGTCGTGGCCGAGCCCCGACACGTTCGGTGCGCTGGCGACGGCGGAGAACGCCACTCGGCCGGTGCCGAATGTGAGGTCGTGGGCGGGATTGCGGGCGCGCATCTCGAAGGCGGGCGGCGCCTGCGCCACCAACTCGATGACCAGGTCCGGGTCGAACCGGATGCGATCGGCGTCGCCCTGCTCGGCGCCTGCGGCCACCAGGGTCGACCGCGCCGACGGACACAGGACGTCCATGCCGGTGTCGCGGAGCACGGTGAGGGATGCGTGGTGGATCCGCTCGAGCTCGTCGTCGGACACGCCTCGAACGGGGGTCCAGGTGCGGAGCGGCTGCGCGAATGGCGGCTGCGGCGCTGGTGTCGACCTGTCGCCCGCCCGTGCTGCTCGACCCCCGCGGCGGTGCGGCGTGGGCATCGGGTCGCGGGTCATGGCCGGGTCCCGTTCCCAATCCTCGACCGGTGTCCAGCCACCCGTTTCGCTCCTGCGAAGTCAGCCCCACGAACCGTTGGTGAGTGTGCCGGGCGTTGCCCGGGGGTGTCAATGTGCGAGATCTCGTTTCATGTGCTGAAATCCTTTCCATGTCGGACGAGGTCCCCACCCTGCACCGCTCACGATCTGCCGAGCGGGTGCTCGCGCTGCTCGACCTGGTGGCCACCGACGGGCCCGTGTCCCTGCGCGACGCTGCCCGCGCCGCCGACCTGCCCTCGTCGACCGCGTTGCGCCATCTCCGTGTCCTGGGCCACCACGGCTACGTGCTCCGCGACGATCACGGTGACTACGTGGTCGGGCCCAGCCTGATCCGCCTCGGTCTCGCGGCCTTCCGGACCGGGCCCTACGCCCGGCTGACGGCGGCGGCGCAGCCGCAGCTCGAGGCGCTCGTCGCCGCGACCGAGGAGTCCGCGTACCTCGCGGTGCGCGACGGGACCGAGGCCGTCTACATCTCCACCGTCGAGAGCCCCCGAGCCATCCGCCATGTCGGCTGGGTGGGCCGCTCGGTCCCGGTCGAGGGGACCGCGGTCGGTGCCGCGCTCACCGCTGATCCAGCCGACGCCGGGGTGTTCCTGAACGAGGGCGCCGTCGAGGCCGATGTGGCGGCGGTGGCCGCGCCGGTCAGCGGCCCGAACCGGGTCGTCGGCGCCATCTCGGTGCTCGGGCCGGTGGAGCGACTGCGGGGACGACGCAGGGACGACGCAGCGTCCGCGGTCACGGCCGCCGCATCGGCCATCAGCGCCGCGATGGCCGGGCCCTGACCGGCTGGGTGGCTGAGCGATTCGTCGACGCCGCTTCGACCGCTCTGCGCCGCTGCTTGCTGGGCTCCCGAGACCTCGATCCGGCGCCGAGAAGGATCGGTTCCGGCGCCTTGTGATCCGCCGACGCCTGCCCGTCGGCGCGACACCGGACCGGCCGAGCAGCCTCCCGGCCGTGCGTCGCCGACTGCGCAGGGTGGAGGTACGTTGGCGCGATGCCGTCCCCGCAGGTGCCCAAGTACCAGGCGATCTACGGCGTGTTGCGCGAGCAGATCCTCGGCGGTGAGCTCGAGCCGGGCAGCCGGCTGCCGCCCCAGCAGGAGATGGCGGCCTCGTTCGGCGTGACCCTGATGACACTGCGGCAGGCGGTGGCGGCGCTCGAGTCCGACGGGCTGGTGTGGGCGGCTCGGGGGCGCGGCACGTTCGTGGCCGATCGACCCGTCGACATCACCGTGTCGAATCTCTCCAGCTTCGCCCAGCAGATGCGGGCCGCCGGTCTGGAGCTGCGAACCGAGGTGCTCGCGGTCGAGCTGGCCGAGGGGGAATCGGCGGGCCGTGCCGCGGATGCGTTGGACGTCGGCGGGCCGGTCGTCTGCGTGACCCGTCGCCGGTCCACGGCGGGCACGCCGTTCGCGCTCCAGCGGTCCTATCTGGAGGAGGAGGCGGGCGTGCTCTCAGCTGGCGGTTCGGTGGGCCGCGAGTCGCTGTACGACACGATCGAGGCTGCGACCGGGTGGACGGTGGCCGAGGCGCGGGAGTCCATCACCGCGGTGGCCCTCGAGGCGGGGGATGCCGCGCTCCTCGACGCCAGTGCCGGCGAACCGGCGCTGTGCTCCGTGCGGACGTCGGTGAACCAGTTCGGACGGCCGTTCCTCTACGACGAGGTCGTCCTGGTCGGTGCTCGGACCTCCATTGCCGCCAACCGCACGTCCGGTCGGCTCTCGCTCGACTACGGCGTCGCCTGAGACCCAGCTCCGCCTGGGCTGCCGCCCCGCGGCGCGGACTGGGGTCGGCCGGGGGTGGAACCCGCTTGTGGGGAACGTTCTCGTGTGCTAATTCTAGAATTATGGATCAATCGACCCACACGCTGGCGCCCGTTGCCTCACCCGAGCACATGGGCGCGCCGGACGACCTCGGATTCTTCGGCGAGTTCGGAGGCCGCTACGTCGGCGAACCGCTCATCGGCGCCTGCGAGGAGGTCGAACGAGCCTTCGTCGACGCCTGGGCCGACCCGACGTTTCGCCACGACTTCTCCGAGATCCTGCGCACCTACGCGGGACGACCGTCCCCGGTGACCGAGTGCGTGAACCTCGGCCGGCAACTCGGGCTTCGCCTGTTGCTGAAGCGGGAGGACCTCAACCACACCGGCAGCCACAAGATCAACAACGTGCTCGGCCAGGCGCTGCTCGCCAAGCGGATGGGCAAGAAGCGGCTGATCGCCGAGACCGGGGCAGGCCAGCACGGCGTCGCCACCGCCACCGCTGCCGCGCTGATGGACATGGAGTGCACCGTCTACATGGGCGAGGTCGACATGAAGCGGCAGGCGCTGAACGTCTTCCGCATGCGCCTGCTCGGCGCCGAGGTGATTCCGGCGATGTCGGGCAGCCGCACGCTCAAGGACGCCGTGAACGAGGCCATGCGCGCCTGGGTCTTCGACGTCACCGACACCCACTACTGCCTGGGCTCGGTCATGGGCCCCCACCCGTACCCGTGGATGGTCCGAACCTTCCACGAGGTGATCGGCATCGAAGCCCGAGCCCAGATGCTGGAGCTCACCGGCGAGCTGCCCGACGTCGCGGTGGCGTGCGTCGGCGGGGGATCGAACGCCGCGGGGTTGTTCGCCGGCTTCGCCGACGACGAGTCCGTCCGGCTCATCGGCGCCGAGCCCGCCGGCGGTGCGGCCGCCGGTCGTGGCGTACCGGCGATCGTGCACGGCATGCGTGCCTACTTCATGCAGGACGAAGTGGGCCAGATCCTCGAGGCCGAGTCGATCTCGGCAGGCCTCGACTATCCGGGCCTCGGCCCCGAGCACTCACACCTCGCCAAGACCGAGCGCGCCGAGTACCACCCGGTGACCGACGACGAGGTCCTCGACGCCTTCCAGCTCCTCAGCCGCACCGAGGGGATCATTCCCGCGCTCGAGTCCGCCCACGCCATCGCCTGGGTCGACAAGTACAAGGACCAGATGCAGGGCCAGTCGGTCCTGGTCAACCTGTCCGGCCGCGGTGACAAGGACGTCGAGCAAGTCCAGGAGATCCTCGAACGATGAGCACCACCGTCGCCCACCAGTCGCTCCAAGACCACCTGACCGACCGTCGCCGGGAGCGGCGCCTCCTCCTGCCGTACGTGACCGCCGGGCTGTGCCCGGACTGGGTCGAGCTCGTCGAGGCGGTCATCGAGGCCGGCGCGGACGCCGTCGAGATCGGCATCCCGTTCTCGGACCCCGCCATCGACGGCACGACCATCCAGGAGGCGTCGGTCGTCGCGCTCGACGCAGGCATGACTCCGGCGGCCGCGCTGCGCGAGCTGCGCGACCGCGAGTTCGCCGTCCCGCTCATCGCGATGACCCACTACAACCTCGTGTACCGGTACGGCCACGAACGGTTCGCCAGCGATCTGGCGGCTGCCGGTGGACGGGGCACGATCCTTCCCGACCTGCCGATGGAGCTCGCCGGCGAGTGGAACTCGGCGGCCGAGGCTGCCGGCATCGAGAACATCCTGTTGGCTGCTCCGGTCACCGACGACGATCGCCTCCGTCGCATCGTCGACCAGGCCCGCGGCTTCGTCTACGTGGTCTCGACCATGGGCACCACGGGTGCCCGCGATGGCGTGGACGATGCCGCCACCGTATTGT
>CBDHFJ010000007.1:0-60245 GCA_965262315.1 Acidimicrobiales bacterium | reverse complement strand
CAGGAGAAGTCGACCACCGTCAGTCGTCGCAGCGGATCGATGACCCAGGTGATCGGGTTGTTGCGGGCGATGGCGCCGTACCAGCCGTCCATGAGGTCGACGGGGAAGAAGGCCGAGCTGGCGAACACGGCGACGAAGATCAGCGGGAAGATGCTCTGGACGACTTCCTGGGAACCGGTTCTGAGGCCGAGGGCCACGCCCAGACCGCCGAGGAACAGGGCCAGGAAGATCGAGGTCACGAGCAGCGCCACCACGGCGGGCACGCCGCCTGCGATGTCCGCGCCCATGACGACGAAGACGGTCGTCAGGATGGACGAGAGAACGACGGCGTAGGTCATCGACCCGGCGAGTCGGCCCACGATGATCGCCGGGCGAGCCACCGGCGACGACAGGAGTCGGTCCATGAACCCGTTCTCGATGTCGAGCGCCAGCTCGGAGCCGCCGTTGATCGCGCCGAACGACACGCCTTGGAGCACCGAGCCCACCAGCACGAACTCGAGGAAGGTGGCATCGGGGAACGGGAAGCCGGGGATGTCGACGGCCTTGGCGAACTGCGAGGCGTACACCGCGGTCAACATGAAGGGGAAGAACAGGCCGGGGATGTAGTTGCCGGGTTGGCGGGCGGCGCCCAGGATCGACCGGCGGGACAGCTCCCGCATGTGGGCGGCGATCACTCGGTTTCGCCGCCCTCGAGCCGCCGACCGGTGGCATCGGCGAAGACGTCGTCGAGGCTGGGCTCATCGAGCTCGACGTGCTGGACGTCGACATCGGCCTCGCCGAGCGCCCCGAGCACGGCGGAGACGCCTGCGGTGCCTCCCTCGAGACCGATGGCCACCCGCCCGTGGCGCGCTGGACGTTCGTCGCCGAATTGGACCATGACCTCGCGTGCCACGGCGAGCTGTGCCTCGCCGACCTCGACGCGCAGCGTCGGCGCCCCCACCGCCGACTTCAGCGCCGTGGGCTCGCCCTCGCGCACGATCGTGCCGCCATCGATGATGGCGATGCGGTCCGCGAGCGCGTCGGCCTCCTCGAGGTACTGCGTGGTCAAGAAGACCGTGGTCCCCAGGTCGTTGTTGAGATGACGGACCTCCTCCCACAGCGCCATGCGGCTGGTGGGGTCGAGCCCGGTGGTGGGTTCGTCGAGGAACAGGATCTCGGGCTCGTGGACCAGCGAGAGCGCCAGGTCGAGTCGCCGCCGCATCCCGCCGCTGTAGGTGCCCACGCGCCGATCGCCGGCCGCCGTGAGACCCACCCGTTCGAGGAGTTCGGGGCAGCGAACGCGAGTCTGTTTGCGCGACAGGCCGTGGAGCACCGCCTGGAGTCGCAGCAGTTCGTTTCCGGTCATGAGCGGGTCGATGGCGGCGTCCTGGAGTGCCACCCCGATGCGACGACGGATCTCGGACGCACCCTGGACCACGTCGAGGCCCGCCACCCGTGCACGGCCTCCCGTCGGCCGCAACAAGGTGGTCAGCATCCGGACGGTGGTCGACTTCCCCGCGCCGTTCGGGCCCAGGAACCCGAAGACTTCGCCGGCGTCCACCGCGAGGTCCACGCCGGCGACGGCTCGGAGCTCGCCGAAGGAGCGCTCGAGCCCCTCGGTCTCGATCGGTCGGGTCATTTCGGCACCCTACCGATGAGGCGAGCGACATCGGCGATTCGGGGGCTCGTCGCCACCGCGCTCGAGTGGGACTCCGTCAGTTGTCGAGCGCCCCGGCGAGCTCGGTGAACGGCCACGCCAACGGCAACCGCACCGGTGGCGGCGCCGGCGGCAGCACGGCATACGCCTCTTCACCGGGCCGGACGAGGTTGTGATCGGCCCGGGCGAGCCGTTCGATCTCGGTGTCGGTCCCCAGCAGCTCGACACGACTGCGCAATGCCTCGTTGGCGGCCTCGATCTCGACCAGCTCGGCCTGGCGCTCAGCGATCGTGGCCCGCTGGTCCAGCCAGGTCCGGATGGGGAACACGGCGTAGGCCAAGACCACGAGGACGGCCACGATCAGCACCGCGGGCAGCACGACGCGGCCGCCCACCCGCACGAGCGTGCTGGGCTGGCGGTCGTCCCGAGGCGAGGCCTCGCCGGCGTCGAGCGATGCGGCGGTCACGAAGGTCGAGTCAGCGGCCGAACGCCGCGTGTCCCCAGTAGGCCGCCGCCTGCCCGAGCTCCTCTTCGATCCGGAGCAGCTGGTTGTACTTGGCCACACGATCGGAGCGAGCCGGTGCGCCGGTCTTGATCTGGCCGCAGTTGGTGGCGACGGCGAGATCGGCGATCGTGGTGTCCTCGGTCTCCCCGGATCGGTGGGACATGACCGAGGTGTACCCCGAGCGGGTGGCCAGACCGACGGCGTCGAGAGTCTCGGTCAGGGTGCCGATCTGGTTGACCTTGATCAGGATCGAGTTGGCGACGCCCTCGTCGATGCCGCGCTGGAGCCGAGTGGTGTTGGTGACGAACAGGTCGTCGCCGACCAGCTGCACCCGATCGCCGATGCTGTCGGTGAGGGCCTTCCAGCCGGCCCAGTCCTCCTCGTCCATCCCGTCCTCGATGGACACGATCGGGTACTTGTCGCAGAGGTCGGTCAGGTAGGCCGCCATCTCCTCGGGCGTGAGCTGCTTGCCCTCGCCCGCGAGGTTGTAGGTGCCGTTGGCGAAGAACTCGGTGCTGGCGGTGTCGAGCGCGAGTGCGATGTCGTCGCCCGGAGTGAAGCCGGCCTGCTCGATGGCGCTGACGAGCAGCTGCACCGCCTCCTCGTTCGAGCCGAGGTCGGGAGCGAAGCCGCCCTCGTCACCGATCGCGGTGCTGAGGCCACGGTCGTGCAGGACCTTCTTGAGCACGTGGTAGCACTGCGTGCCCCAGCGGAGTCCCTCGGAGAACGAGGCGGCTCCGACCGGCATGAACATGAACTCCTGGAGGTCCACGTTGTTGTCGGCGTGCTCGCCGCCGTTGAGGACGTTCATCATCGGGACCGGCAGGACGTGGGCGTTCGTGCCCCCGACGTACCGATACAGCGGCTGACCGGTCTCCTCCGCCGCCGCGTGGGCGACGGCGAGCGAGACACCGAGAATGGCGTTGGCGCCCATGGTGGCCTTGTTGTCGGTGCCGTCGAGCAGCAGCATGGCCTCGTCGACCCCGCGCTGGTCCAGCGCGTCGAAGCCGACGAGCAGGTCCGCGATCTCGTTGTTGACGTGGCTGACGGCCTCCAGGACACCCTTGCCCATGAAGCGGTCAGCGTCGCCATCTCGGAGCTCGACGGCCTCGAACTGGCCGGTCGACGCACCCGATGGGACCGCGGCTCGGCCGCTGGCCCCCGACACCAGACCGATCTCGACCTCCACGGTCGGATTGCCCCTGGAGTCCAGGACCTCACGTCCGTGGACGTGATCGATCGTGCTCATCAGTTCACCGTTCACCGTTGCCCCCTTCGGCTTGGCTCGGGTCCGAGCGTCCTCGACCGGCGGATGGATTCGCGCGATCCGCGCGAATTGCCTGCCGACCTGGGGAAACGCCCGTGTTGTGGCTGCTGTGGTTCCTGGGGAACGTGCGCAACCGTAGCCCTCGAACCCCTGCTCAGGGGGGCTTTTGCCAAAGTCGCCCGTGACCTGCGAGGATGGGCCGTTGGACATCGAAACTACATCGATGTCACTTTCCGCGCGATTGCGTCAAGCCGGATGGCTCAGTCGGAGCCGCCGGCTTCGAAGGCGCGGACATCGGCGGCGACGTCCTTGATCGCCTCGCGCAGCGCCATCTCGGGATCGACGCCGGCACCGCGAGCCAGCGCCACCAGTGACATCAGCGCCGCGCCGACCGTGTCGTCGCGCGGACTCTCGGCCACCGCCGCGAGCCGCCGGCCGAGCACGGCACGCAGCTCGTCGGGCATCGGTGCACCGATCGCCCCCGCCTTCTTCACGGTCTTCTCGGCGAGCGACAGCGCCGGCAGCGCGGCGGGCATACCGTCGAGCACCGACGCCCTCCCCTTCTCCTGGACCTTGCGAGCCTCCCACGACACGATGAGCTCGTCGGTGCCGCTCACGGTCTCGCCACCGAACACATGGGGGTGTCGGTCGTAGAGCTTGTCGTGGACGGTGCGGGCCACGTCGGCCAGCTCGAACCAACCCGCCTCCGCCGCCATCGCCGAGTGCAGGAAGACCTGGAACAGGAGATCGCCGAGCTCCTCCTCGAGGTCCTCGGCGCCGTCGCCCGACTCGGGGTCGAAGCCGTCGATGGCCTCGAGCACCTCGTAGGCCTCCTCGATGAGGTGACGTCGCAGCGACAGGTGGGTCTGCTCGCGATCCCAGGGGCACTCGCGGCGCAGTGTGGCCACCAACTCCTGGAAGCGGAGCAGCTCGGCGCCGACCGGCGACGCGAGCCTGGGGATGTAGATGCTGGTCAGGTGGTCGGCGTCGACGTCGCGGTCGAGGTCGGCCCAGGACAGCTCGAACACCCGCTCGTCGGGAGTGCCGAGGCCCTGCAGTACGACCACGGGTTCGTCGCCGGGGTCGTCGACGGCGAGCTTGATGTCGCTCAGCACTCGCTGGTTGTGGCAGTGTGCCACGAGCAGCGGGCCGCGTTCGCCCGCAGCGGCCGTGGTGAAGACGTGGCCGTCGACCAGGCGGACACCGGCTTCGACCGGGTCGATCCCGAGCCGGGCCCAGGCCACGTCGAGGAACGACATCGCGGCGAGGAGCTCCACCTCGACCCGCTCGTCGCCACGGAGGTGGTCGACACTGCGCTCGAGCACCAGCGGCGAGCCAGGCACGGCATACAGCGCATGACCGTGCTCCAGCGCCGCCGCGACCACCCGTTCGGCGACGGCGGCGTAGACCTCGTCGAAGGTGTCGGCCGATTCGTAGAGATCGTCGCAGCTGATGGCGTCGACCATGACCGCGGCAGCCGGGTGCACCGCCGTTCGCAGGATGCGCACTGGCGCGGCCTCGATCGCGGCGAGCGTCGCCGGGGTGAGCAGATCTGCGCCCGCCGGCCCCAGGCCGACGATGGTCACCCGGGGGAGCTCCGACATGGGCTCAGGGAGCGTCCGACGCGCCCTCGACCGGGACCGCGTAGTTGGGGACCACCTGGCCGTCGAGCCACACCCCGAAGCGGGGGTCGATCTCGACGTCGGCCTCCAGGACCACGCGCTCGATGGTCTGGGGGTCGAGCATGACCTGCCGAGCCTGGAACTCCGCGGTGAGCTCGTCGAAGGTGTCGAACCCGGAGGCCTGCTGTTCTGCGGCCATGGCTGCGATGTCGGACTCGGTCACGTCGCGCCCCTCCGACGAGAGCTGCTGGCGGAACACCTCGTTCCAGACGACGATGCTGACGATCTGGGCCGACACGTCGCCGTCCATGGTCCCCGAAGCCGAGCCCAACTGTTCCGTCAGGGCCGCGAGGTTGATGTCGCCGGCAGCCTCGGCCCGGCGGATCTCCGCGTCGATCTCGCTCTGGATGTCCGAGAGGAGGCCGACCACCTCGCCCCGACCGAAGGTCTCGCCGTTGACCTCGATGGCCGACGTGGTGACGTCGGCACACGCGGTCCCCACGACGGCGAGGAGCAGCATGGACACGATGAGGCGCTTCACGACGGGTCAGGCTACTGGGTGGCCCGTGCCGGTTCCTCGACGGGGCCGCCCGAACACCCGATGTCGATCTCGTCGCCCCGCGCCTACTGCGTCGCGGAGGCCGGATCCTCGATGGGGAACAGATCCTGCAAGGTCTGCACCAGGTACTGCGGCGCGTCCGCCTTGGACTTGAGCGCCAGGTGGAGCTGCTTCTGCTCCTCCTTGTACAGCGACCCCTTGTACAGACGGTCCAGGCGAACCGCCTTGCTCATCCGCATCGTGACCGGCGACATCTTGGCGATGTACTTCGGCCCGCCGAACCCGGGACCCTGCGTCATCGCCAGCTCGGTGATGCCGATCCGCAGGCACTCCACCCGCAGGCGAGCGATCGCCAAGAGCGCCTCGGCCGGTTCGGGCACCGGCCCGTAGCGGTCGACCCACTCGCCGCGGACGTCTTCGACCGCCTCCTCGGACATGGCCGCGGCCAGGCGACGATAGGCCTCCAGGCGCAGCTCCTCCTTGGGGATGTAGGCGGCCGGGATGTGCGCGTCGACCGGGAGCTCGACGGTGATCTCGGGGATCTCCTCGGGCACCTCGCCCTTGAGCTCGGCGACGGCCTCGGTGACGAGCTGGCAGTAGAGGTCGTAGCCGACCGCGGCGATGTGGCCCGACTGGCCGGTGCCCAACAGGTTGCCGGCGCCGCGGATCTCGAGGTCGCGCATGGCGATCTTGAAGCCGGAACCCAGCTCGGTCGCTTCACCGATGGTCTTCAGCCGCTCGTAGGCCTCCTCGCTGAGCTGGCGGTCCGGCGGGGTGAAGAGATAGGCGTACGCCCGCTGGCCGGCGCGCCCGACCCGGCCCCGCAGCTGGTGCAGCTGACCCAGCCCGAGCAGTTCGGCCCGGTCGACGACCAGGGTGTTGACGGTGGGCATGTCGATCCCGGACTCGATGATCGTGGTGCAGACGAGGACGTCGAACTCACCTTCCCAGAAGTCGATGACCACCTGCTCGAGCGTGCCCTCGTCCATCTGCCCGTGGGCGATCGCGACCCGGGCTTCGGGCACCAGCTCACGCAACCCGGCGGCGACGTCCTCGATGTCGGCCACCCGGTTGTGCACGAAGAAGAGCTGACCTTCCCGGAGCAGCTCGCGTCGGATGGCCTCGGCCACGGCTCGCTCGTCGTACTCGCCCACGTAGGTGAGGATCGGTTGGCGATCCGCGGGCGGCGTGTTGAGGATGGTGAGGTCCCGGATCCCCGTCAGGCTCATCTCGAGCGTCCGCGGAATTGGGGTGGCGGTCAGGGTGAGCACGTCGACGTTGGTCTTGAGCTGCTTGATCGCTTCCTTGGACTGGACGCCGAACCGCTGCTCCTCGTCCACCACCAGCAGGCCCAGGTTCTTGAACTCGACGTCCGCCGACAGCAGGCGATGCGTGCCGATCACCAGATCGACCTCGCCGGCGGCAACGCCCTCGAGCACCTTCTTGGCCTGGCCGGGAGTCAGGAACCGGCTCAGCACCTCGACGCGCACGGGGTAGGGCGAGAACCGATCGCTGAAGGTCTGGAAGTGCTGCTGCGCCAGCAAGGTCGTGGGCACCAACAGCGCCACCTGCTTGCCGTCCTGGATGGCCTTGAAGACGGCCCGCAACGCCACCTCGGTCTTCCCGAAGCCGACGTCGCCACAGACCAGCCGGTCCATCGGGACGCTGCGCTCCATGTCGGACTTGATCGAGTCGATGGCCACCAGCTGGTCGGGCGTCTCCTGGAACGGGAACGCGGCCTCGACCTCGCCCTGCCACGGCGTGTCCTCGGCGAACGCGTGGCCGTCGGCCGAGACCCGCTTCTGATAGAGCACCACCAGCTCCTGGGCGATCTCCTGGACCGCCGAGCGCACCTTGGCCTTCGACTTCTGCCAGTCGGCGCCACCCATCTTCGACAGGGTCGGGGTGTCGCCGCCGGTGTAGTGCCGGACGGTGTCGATCTGGTCGCTCGGGATGTAGAGCTTGTCGCCGCCGCGGTACTCGAGCAGCAGGTAGTCCCGCTCCATGCCCCCGATCGAGCGCGTCACCATGCCGGCGTAGCGGGCCACACCGTGTTGGCGGTGCACGACGTAGCTGCCGGTACGGAGATCGTCGAAGAAGCCCTGGGCGTCGCGACGGCGCGCCCGCTGGCGCCGGTGACTGCGGCGGCGGCCCGTCAGCTCGCCCTCGGTCACGATCGCGATCGACGTCTCGGGGAACACCGCCCCGCGTTCGAGCGGGGCCACCACGATGCGGGCGCCGGGGCGGAGCAGGCCGGGATCGTCCTGGTCGGTCAGCGGCAGCTCGAGGCCCGCCTCGTCGAACAACCGCTGGAGACGGGTGGCCGAGCCTTGCCCGTCGGCGGCGACCACGACCGCGTAGTCCTCGGCCAGGAAGTCCGAGACGGCAGCGACCGGGTCGCCGGTGCGGCCGCTGCCGGGATCCCAGCCGGACGCGGCAAGGACCGGCACCTCAGGGTTCTCCGGGATCGACGTCATCGAGACCAGCGGCGCATCGGTGGTCGCGAGGAGACGATCGAACGGCACGTGGAGGTGCGGGAACTCGCGGTCGGCGTCCTCGATGCCCCACGTGCGGCTCAGCGACCCGGCCAGGTCGGCCTCCTCGGCGAGCAGATCGGCGGCGCGGTCCCGAGCCCGGTTGGGTTCGACCAGGACGACGAGGGCGTCGCCGGGAACCCGGTCGAAGAAGACCTCGTCTCGTTCGGCCAACCACGGCAGCCAGGACTCCATGCCGTCGAACAGCTCGCCGTCGGCGATCCGTTGCCACTGCTCGCGGCCCCACGGTTCGGTCGCGATCAGCTCCTCGGCACGTGCCCGCACATCGCCGTCGGGCAACAGTTCCCGGCACGCGAAGACCTCGATCTCGGCCAACGACGCGGTGCTGCGTTGGTCGGAGACCGAGAACTCGCTGAGGCGGTCGACCTCATCGCCCCACAGGTCGACCCGGACCGGTGCGTCGGCCGTTGACGGGTAGATGTCGAGGATGGATCCCCGCACGGCGATGTCGCCCCGGTGCTCGACCTGAACGTCACGCCGGTAGCCCATGAGGACGAGCCGCTCGACGACCTCGTCGAGGTCGACCACGTCGCCGGCCCCGATCACCAGCGGATCGCCGCCGCTTCCCGGCGCCAGCCGCTGGACCAGCGCCCGCACCGGAGCAACGATGACCGACGGTGGTCGGGCGTCCATGGACCACAGCACCCGGTTCCGGCGACCCATCGTCTCGATCCCGGGGCTCACGCGTTCGAAGGGCAACGTCTCCCAGGCGGGAAACAGTGCGACGGCGTCGGGACCCAGGAAGGTCGCGAGGTCGCGTTCGATGCGTTCCGCCTCCACCCCCGAGGGCGTGGCCACCACGATGGGGCGTCGTTCGCCCAATGCCGCCATGGCGGCGAGCGCGTACGCACGCGCCGGCTCGGGGACGGCGACCACCGGGTGTGTGCGGCCGATGGCGGCGAGGATGGCCGGCTGATCGGCGAGCGACGTGGCGAGGTCGAGCAAGCCCACGCTCAGGTTCCGATCATCGACGCGTCGGAGCGGTCCGCTGCGCCCACGATCACGATCCCGTGTTGTAGCGGTTCATGGCGGTGTCGTAGCCCTCGGCCAGGATGAGCTCGACCGCATCGGCGGCTTCGTGGATCACCACGTGCAGCTCTTCCCACTCACGCTGTGAGGGCCGCCCCAGCACGTAGTTCGGACCCCGCTGGTTGCCGTGCTGGCTTCCGATGCCGACCCGGATGCGCCCGAAGTCATCGGTCTTGAGATGCTGCTTGATCGACTTGAGGCCGTTGTGGCCTGCCAGGCCACCACCGAGCTTGACCTTGAAGCGTCCCACCGGCAGGTCGAGCTCGTCGTGCACGACCACCAGCTGGTGCGGGTCGTCGATGCCGTGGCGGCGCACCAGCTCGGCGACGGATCGGCCCGACTCGTTCATGAAGGTCTGCGGGAAGGCGATGGCGACCCGGGCAAGCCCGATGTGCAGCTCGTCGACCAACGCCATCTCGCGCGACTTCTTCAGCCGACCGCCGTGGCGTTCGGCCAGGACGTCGAGGACCTCCACGCCGATGTTGTGACGGGTGTGCTCGTATTTGGAACCTGGGTTGCCCAGCCCCACCACCAGCAGATCCGCCGGCGTGGACGAGAATTCCTTGGTCTTGCGGTCATTGCGGCTGCGCCGCAGCATGAGCCCGTGACTCAGTCGTCGCCGCCGGCATCGGCGTCGCCGCCGGAGTCGCCCGCGTCGCCACCACTGTCGGCACCGTCCTCGCTGTCGGCTGCCTCGTCGGCGGCCATGGATTCGAGGGTGGAGCGGGTGACCGTCCCGGAAGCGACCGTCTCCTCGGGGTCGACATCGGTGCGCACACCGGCCGGCAGAACGATGTCCTCGACCCGGACCGACTCGTTGATGTCCAGGCCCGAGATGTCGACTTCGACCTCGTTCGGGATCGTCGTCGGGGTGGCGAGGACGGTCAGCATGAACAGCGTCTGGTCGACCATGCCGTTCTGGTCGGTGACCTTCTTGGCGTCGCCCACCATGATGATCGGGACATCGACGGCGAGCTCCTGGTTGGCGTCGACCCGCAGGAAGTCGACGTGCACGACCTCGTCGCGGACGGGATGACGCTGGAGCTCCTTGACGATGGACAGCTGCTTGTCAGCGCCCATGTCGAGGCTGATCAGCTGGTTCAGACCGGCCTCGCCACTCAGCGCAGCGCGCAGATCGCCGTAGGCGACCGCGAGTGCCACGGGCTCGTCGTCCAGGCCGTACAGCACGCCCGGGATCTTGTTCTCGCGCCGCAGGCGCCGGGTCGCGCTGGACCCGAGCTCACGACCAAGCTCTGCTTGCAAAACCAGTTGGGCCACGACACTTCTCCGGTGGGTTGAAACCGACCACCGATGCTATCGACTATTTCCCGAATTCGGCCCTGGGATCGATACCTGCGCCGAGCGCCTCGAATGACCGGGTGTTGAGGCCGTTCAGAAAGGCACCGCCGGCCATCCGCTTGGGCAAGCGGACCTCCCGGCGGCCCTTCTGGACCGCCTTGACGGTCTCGGCGGCCACGGTCTCCGGCCGCACCTTGGTCATGGCCCCGAGCTTGATGCCTCGCTCGACCACACGCTGCATGCCGGCCTCGTCCTCGAGGCGGTCCCACATCTCGGTGTCGATGGGTCCCAGATGAAGGATGGTCACACCGATCGGGGTGTTCTTCATCTCGCCACGTACCGCCTCGGCGAAGCGGGTGAGGCCGCCCTTGGTCGAGCAGTAGACGGACATGCCGGCCTGGCCGATGGTGGCGGCGACCGACGACGTGTAGACGAGATGCCCTCTCCCTCGGTCGAGCATTCTGGGGAGCATCTGCCGAGTCAGCTGTTCGGGGGTGATGAGGTTGATGCGGATCGCCCGCTCGATGTCGTCCTCGTCGGTGTCCTCGATGAGTTGGCTGGTTTCGATCCCGGCGTTGTTGATCAGGACGTCGATGGGCCCTGCCGCGGCCTCGGCGCGATCGATGAACCCGTCGACGCTGCTCCGGTCGGCCGCATCGAATGGGACGGCGTGGCCGCCGAGCTCCGTGGCCAGCTCGACGATGGCCGACTCGGTGCGGGCCGACAGCACGACCTCGCTGCCCGCAGCCGCGAAATGGCGGGCCATCTCCGCCCCGATGCCCTTGGAGGCACCCGTGATGAGCACTCGTGCGCCTCGGAGTTCCATCAGCTCAGGTTCCGTCCGCCGAAGATGTCGGACACCGAGGTGTCCTCGAACACCGCGTCGATGGCCGCGGCGATGATGGCAGCGACCGAGAGGACCTCGACCTTGTCGCACTCCTTCTCGGGTGGGAGCGGCAGCGTGTTGGTCATCACGACCTTCTCGATGACCGAGTTCTTGATGCGATCGATCGCCGGGTCCGAGAACACGCCGTGGGTGGTGCACGCGTAGACGGCTGCGGCGCCGCGCTCGGCGAGCTGTTCGGCGGCGCCGACGATGGTGCCGCCGGTGTCGATCATGTCGTCGATCAGGACACAGGTGCGACCCTCCACCTCACCGACGACGTCCTTGGCCTCGACGATGTTCTTCTGACCCTTCACCCGCCGCTTGTGCACGATGGCGAGATCGGCATGGAGGTCGTTGGCGTAGCGCTCGGCCACCTTCACGCGGCCGGCATCGGGAGAGACGATCACCAGGTCGTCGCCCAGCTCACGCATGTAGTCGACCAGCACCGGCATCGCGGTGAGATGGTCGACCGGCTTGTCGAAGAATCCCTGGATCTGACCGCTGTGCAGATCCACGCTGACCATCCGGCCGGTGCCGGCGGCCGAGAACATGTTGGCGAGGAGCCGGGCCGTGATGGGCTCGCGGCCCTCGGCCTTCCGGTCCTGACGGGCGTACCCGTAGAACGGGCAGACCACCGTGATCCGCTTGGCGGACGCTCGCCGCGCCGCGTCGACCATGATCAGCTGCTCCATGATCGAGTCGTTGATCGTCCTGCCGTCGGCAGCGGTGTGCGACTGGATGATGAAGACGTCGCCACCGCGCACGGACTCGCCGAACCTGCAGTGGATCTCCCCGTTCGCGA
Source organism: Acidimicrobiales bacterium (assembly GCA_965262315.1). GTDB lineage: Bacteria > Actinomycetota > Acidimicrobiia > Acidimicrobiales > UBA8592 > JBCCFK01. The sequence goes on along the minus strand of CBDHFJ010000007.1, from coordinate 48,085 downwards.
ACTCACCGAGGTTGGGGTCACCGAGGGTGACGCCGAGATGCTCGGCGATCTCGGTCGCCAACGGGAGGTTGGAGCGCCCCGAGATCAGGTGGAGGCGCTTCTTGGTGATCAGTTCCATGGTGAGTCCTGGGTGGTCGGGCGATCAGGCTTGGGTCGACCCGTCGGAACGGGCGTGGCAGAAGGGACCGGTCGCCACCCCGGGTCCCACGCTGGAGCCGGGGTCGAGCACGGCGAAAGGCCCGACGCGAGCCCCCTCCCCGATCTCGGCCTCGCGGCCCATGGTCTTCTCTACTCGCGCCGATGCGCCCACCGCACAATCGACCAGGCGAGTGTCGGGACCCACCTCGGACCCCGCACCGACGCTGGTGGCGCCCTGCAGCATCGTGCCCGGGAACAAGGTCACGTCGGCGGCCAGCCGGACGGTGGTGTCGACGTAGGTCCGATCGGGGTCGACCATGGTGACGCCGCGCCGCATCCACCCTTCGTTGGTCCGGCGCCGGATCACGGCCTCGGCCGACGCGAGCTGGACCCGATCGGTGACCGCACGAGCCTCGCCGGGATCGGTCAGCTCCATGACCCCGGCCGGGTGACCGGCAGCGGTGAGCACTTCGACGATGCCGTGCAACTCGACCGCACCGGTGAACTCGTCGGGTCGGGCGCGTCGGATGGCGGGTGCCAGCAACGGGCGTCGGACGCACAACACCCCCGTGGCGACCAACCAGGGCTCCAGCACCAGTTCCTCCGGTCCGGCGATGCGATCGACCGAACCCTCGGTGGATCCGGCGATGAGATGACCCGAGGCCTCGTCTCGGGCGGGCTCGACGCCGAGCACGGTCACCGCGTTGCCCGAAGCCTGGTGGCGCGACAGGAGTGCGTCCACCGTCTCGGGACGCAGAAGCGGCATGTTGCCGGGGATGACGAGCAGGTCGTCCTCGCCGAGGTCGTCCGCGAACGCCTCGAGGCCGAGCAGCACGGACTCGGCGTTGCTGCGCAGGGATCGCTGCTCGACGACGACGAGGCGCGGATCGGCCACCGATTCGGCCAGACGCTTCTCGACGCGATCGGCACCGTCGCCCGCGACGACGACCATGCGGTCCGGCTCCAGATCCCGGACGGCATCGACGACGTACTGGACCATGGGGCGGCCACACAAGAGGTGCAGCGGCTGTGGTCGACGGCTGTGCATGCGCTCGGTCGAGCCGGTGGCCACCACGAGCACCGAACAGTTCGGCACGCGTGGGCCGATGCGATGGCTGAGGGTCGACGATGCAGACATTCGACGCGGAGCTTAGTCAGACCCACCGACACCCGGAGCAGCCTTTCAACGGCCACTTCAGGTCACTGCCCGTCGGGGTCCCCGGCCGTCGGGTCGAGTGGTGGCCGACACCCACGACGACCTCGCGTTCCGCGAAGCCGCCGCCGATGGAACGGAGATTCAGGCCGACCGAGAATGGTCGTCCTGCTCGAGGAACAGCTTCTCCGCGGAGGTGTCCCCAGCGCTCCCCGAGGCCGCCCCGGTTCAGCCCGCGCCCAACAACTCCATGACGCCGGCGACCGACCCCATGTCGAAGTAGTCCCGCCACAGCGAGATCTTCCCGTCGGCGTCGACCTCGAAGATCCCGGCCACGGCGATGTCGGCCGACGCGTCTCCCTTCACGAAGCGGTCGGTCCGCTCGTTCATCACCACGTTGCCCGTGGCGGCCTCGCGGTGGACGATGAACTCGACGGCGTCGACCCCACCGACCATGGGGGCGAGGAACTCCTTGACCGCGGCCGGTCCGATGTTCTTGCCCATCGGGACGTTGTCGTACTCCACGTCGTCGCTGCAGAGCGCGACGGCGCCGTCGATGTCCATGGCGTTGATCAGCCGGACGAACTCGTTCACGGTCTCGAGAGGTGTCATGGCGGTGACACTACCTGCGCGCGCCGACCCAGGACGGCCTCCGTGACGTACGGTGCGCGCATGACACGGCGGATGCTCCTCCTCACCCTTCTTCTCCTCGCGCTCGTCGCCTCGGCCTGCGGCGGAAGCGACTTCGCGGACAGCCTGGACGCTCCGGCCACCACACCAGTCAGCGAAGAGGGCGAGCCCTCACTCGGCGATGGTGGTGACCCCGAGCCTGCGGACGAACCGCTCGTCGAGGGCAGCGCAGACGAGGCCGGCGACGGCACGGACACGTCCCCCAGCGCCGCTGACGGGGGCATCGCCGAGATCTTCAGCACTGCATTCGCCGAGACCGGAACCACCACCTCGTACACGATCGAACAGGCGAGCGCCCTCAGCCTCGTGGTCGACGCGGCCGGGATCAACCAGCGGCAGGTGCTCGATCCCGAACGACCGCAGTTGGTGACCCAGATCACGCCCGACGGCCAGCACATCGTGGTCGACCTCGGCGGGCTCCTCGGCGACCTGGCCGGCGGCATCGAGGTCGTCATGGAGGGCTGGCTCGGCGGTGGCCGGTTCGTGCTCGACACCTCGGGGTTCGCCAACATCCCCGGCGCCGACTTCACCGGCACGCCGTTCGAGCCCGGGGTCGGCTTCGTCGACCTCGCCGTGCTCGGCGGCGATGACGACCGGCTGGTGACCGCGCTCATCGGCAACGCCACCCCGGACCTGGGCGAGATGGCCACCACCCTGCCGGCGTCGATGATGTCGATCCAGCAGATCAGCGAGGACCCGGCCGTCTTCGCAGGCACCATCACCTTCGCCGATCTCACGGCGGCGCTCGGCGGCGACATCGAGGCCAACGCCCGCGGCGTGGCATCGGGCCTGGCCCTCTCGCTCGGGACCGACGTGGAGTCGCTCACGGCGCTGTACGTCGACTTCTACCGCGGTGCCGAGGCGCTGATCACGGTCACCCTCGACGACGACGGCCTGGTTCGGACGATCCAGACCTCGGCCGACCTGTCCGGGATCTACGACGCCATCTTCGCCCCCGACAGCCCACTGGCCGGCGAGCTCACCGACCAGGAGCGGGTGGAGGGCCAGGCGCTGTTCCAGGGCGCGATCCTCGAGGTCGCGACCCAGGTCCAGTTCATCCCCGATGCGGACCTGGTGCTGCCGCCCGCGCCCGCCACCGACGACGACCGCACCGAGGTGTGGCGGGTGTTCCTCGAGACCTCGGGGTTCTGATCTCGACGACCATCGCCGAGCGAGGACGCGCCAAAACGAGAGCCGGCCGACTGTCCTCCGCCAAGCGGACAGTCGGCCGGACCCTGTGGGGGTTGTAGGGAGAGGACCCCCAGGTTGTGTGTGTCAGCCAGGAGGGGTTGCTGACTCACGCAGGAAGGGTGCCGGGGAGGGGGTTGTCTCAGGAAGGGACTCCCCGGAGGGGTGTGTGTCTCAGGAAGGACTCGTGCTCAAGGCGTTCGGTGAGCTGCCGGGCCGGGATCAGACATCCAGCTCCATGTGGTCGAAGGCGCTGTCGATCTCGGCGGCCAGGACGACCATGGCCGCCATGTCCCGCAGCTCGTCGGTCTTCACGGCCGACACGTGCTGGATGTCGGCGAGGTAGTCGGTGACCAGTTCCCGCGCCGCCTGGCTGGTGGCTGCGTTGTAGCAGTCGAGCAGAACGTCCACGGCCCGGCTCTGGCTGACCAACCGACCCTCGAAGCCGGCCATGCGGTCGGCGACGAAGCTCTCGAAGTTGTCGCTGTTGTCGAAGTTCTCGGTGTAGTAGGTGGTGGTCGTCGCCATCGTGATCAGCTCCCCGCTGTGCTGGTGTTTCCCGCTCTTGGTGGTGTCCGTTGCGCTCGGTGGGTGTTCCGTGCGCCTCGCTTGATGAGAACCTACGAAGCCCTGGGGTTGCGGAAATCGGGGATACCCCCCATTGGCCCCCTATAGGGGGTTGGGAATCGCGAAAACGCTGGTCAGCGGCCTGCGCTCCCGCATGCCTAGGCTGGAGCGATGGGACTCGCCGACGAGAAGTACGCCGTGGTCGTCACCTACACCCGGGACGGGCGGCCGAAGCCGACGGCGATCTGGCCGGTCGGCGCCGGCGAGGGCCGGGTCGGCTTCGTCACCGAGGACGGCAGCTGGAAGGTCAAGCGGATCCGCAACGACCAGCGGGTGACACTGCAGCCCTCGGACGGGAGAGGCAAGGTCCGGGCCGGCTCGACGGCGACGCCTGGCACCGCCGTGGTTGTTCACGGGGCCGATTTCGAGGCCGTCCAGGCAGCGGTGAAGGCGAAGTACGGCTGGCAGTGGCACGGGATCCAGCTGGTCGGCAGGATCCGGGGACTGCTCTCGCGAGGCGATCGCGCCGATGGCTGCGCCGTGGTGATCACCCTCGACCGCTGAGACTCCGCGCCGTGGTGGTCACCCTCGACCACCTGAGACTCCGACCACCTGAGACTCGACGCGTGTCTGGTCGCCGTCGCCCACCTGAGACTCGACGCGTGTCTGGTCGCCATCGACCACCTGGGACTCGACGTGTGTCTGGTCGCCGTCGCCCACCTGGGACTCGACGTGTGTCTGGTCGCCGTCGCCCACCTGAGACTCGACGCGTGTCTGGTCGCCCTCGACCACCTGAGACTCGACGCGTGTCTGGTCGCCACTCGACCGTGTCTGGTCGCCGTCGCCCACCTGAGACTCGACGCGTGTCTGGTCGCCATCGACCACCTGAGACTCGACGCGTGTCTGGTCGCCATCGACTGATCTGGTGCGTCGCGCTGCTGGCCGGGTGGGGATCGAACCCACGACCTCCTGATCCAAAGTCAGGCGTTCTGCCAATTGAACTACCGGCCAACGGGCCCGAGCGGGCCCACCACGACGCTATCGCCTGGGCGACGGGCACTCGTGCCCATTCAGGACGCGGGGCCGGAAGAAATTCGGCCGAGAATCGGTGGGTCGGCGGATTCGGCGATAGCGTTCGTCCCCGTTATGGGATCTCTCGTCAAGAAGCGCCGGAAGCGGATGCGCAAGAAGAAGCATCGCAAGATGCTCAAGCGCACACGTGCGCAGCGCATGCGCGGCAAGTAAGCCGCCTTCGCGCTCACCACATCTCCGACCACCGACGCCGACGACGCTTCCCAGCCTCGCCGTGGCTGTCTGCTTCGCGGTGACGGGTCCTGTGGGCCGCCGATCAGCGATCAGTTCGCGGGAATCGTGCTGACCACGATGCGATCGTCGCCGGGATGGGCACCGTCGACGAACCATGTCGACCCCGAGCCTGCCAGCCGGGGCGTCTTTCCCGTCGCGTCGCCGAGGCGGTCCCGGTACTCGGCCAACCTGGGCTCGACGGCGAGCGCCGCAGGCTCGAGATCGTTGCCCGCAGCCCCCTCGGGCCCGCCGAGTTCGTCCCACTTCGCGTAGACGGCGGGCGTGGAACACCCGAACGGCGGCAGGAGCAGCGTGTAGCGGCGAGCCTCGAACGGCAGCGGCTCCACCGCCTCGCCGATGCCCGAGACCCTGGCGCGCCCGCCCACCAGGCAGAACGGGACGTCGGCACCGACGGCGGCCGCGGCATCGAGGTCGGTGAAGCCCGCCCACCGCAGGATGGCGCCGGCGTCAGTGGACCCACCGCCCAGGCCGGCGCCCGCCGGGATGTGCTTGTGCACCGTGACCGCCCCCTGGCGGCCGGCCAGCGCCATCGCCCTCGCACACAGGTCCTTCTCCGCGGGGACCTCGACTGCGTGGGGACCTGCGTAGCTGACCATGGTGGTCATCGCGGTCTCGTCCACCCACACCGTGTCGGCCAGATCGAGCGACACCATCTCGGCATCGATGAGGTGGTAGCCGTCGGGCCGGATGCCCGTGACCCGCAGGTGCACGGTCAGCTTCGCCGGAGCATCGAACTGCATCGGGGCCGAGGCTAGCCGTGGACCTGGTCGGCGAGCCGACCCCAGGCGGCGATGTCGAGATCCTGGGGCCGCGACGTCGGGGCCACGCCCGCGGCGGCGAATGCATCGGCGTCCACGCGGTCCGCCAGCGATCGTCGGAGCATCTTGCGTCGTTGGCCGAACCCTCGACGGACGAGCTCGAACAGGACGTCCGGGTCGGCGACCACGGCGGGCTCGGGCGAGCGCACGATCCGTACCAACGCCGACTCCACCTTGGGCACAGGGTGAAAGACCGAGGCGGGCACCCGCCCCACGACCTCGGCGCTCCCCCAGTACGCGACCTTCACCGACGGGATGCCGTAGATCGCCGAGCCCGGACCGGCAGCGAGTCGCTCGGCCACCTCGCGCTGGACCATCACCAGGATCTCGGCGATCTGGGGCGCTTCGTCCAGGGCCCGGAGCACGACGGGCGCGGCCACGTTGTAGGGCAGGTTGGCGACCAGCTTCCAGCCCGTCTGCTCGCGACCTTCGAAGAAGTCGGACCAGTCCAGGTCGTTGGCATCGGCCGACACCACCTCGAACCCGGCGCCGGGCACCTCCGTGCCGACCGCGTCGAGCAGCGCCGGGACGAGATGGTCGTCCAACTCGACCGCCACCACGTGGGCTCCGGCGGCGAGCAGGCCCGTCGTCAGCGATCCCACGCCCGGCCCGATCTCGAGCACCCGATCACCTGCCTCCACGCGGGCGGCCCGAACGATGCGGTCGATGGTGTTGGGGTCGACCACGAAGTTCTGGCCGAGCGCCCGCGATGGCTCGATGCCATGTTTGTCCAGCAGCGCGCGCACTGCAGCAGCCCCGAGCATGGCCCGAGGCTACTGGCGCGTCGTCGGCCGACCGATGGTCAGCCACACTCGGGGCCCGCTCGGGCTGCGGTGCCGCCGTCGTCCGTGGTCAGAGGAGGTGCTGGCCGCAGATCGGCCAATGCTGCCAGCCACCCACCTCGTACAGCTTGTACGCCATGCGGTCCTGGTCCGCTGGTGCGGCCTGCGCCGGGTCGACCCCCACCAGGCTCGGGTAGTGGGCCCCCGCGATCCAGTCCCAGGTGCTCTGGCTGAACTGGTAGGCGCCCCGATACAGGCCGCCCGGGCTCAGGATCGAGTAGTTGCCGCCGGACTCGCACTGACGCAGCGCTTCCCACTGCGCAGCCGTGGGCCAGCCGCTGCCACCACCCTGATCTCCCGCGTCGTCGTCCCCGGGGGGTGTGGTGTCCTCGTCCGGTGTCACCTCGGGCTCGGGCTCGGGGTCTGGCTCGGGGTCTGGCTCGGGCTCGGGGTCTGGTTCGGGCCGTGGGGTCGGCGTGGGCTGCTGCGGCTCGGGTGTGGGCGTCGGCGCCGGGGACTGGGTGGGTTGCGGTGTCGGTGGCGCCGGTGTGGGCGTGGCGACGGGCTCGCTGCGGTCGGTCCCGCTGGTGGTGCGATCGTCCACCATCACGAAGTTGGGAACGAAGTACTCGTCCACCAGCGGCTCGAGCCCCTCGAAGCCGTCCCCACCGGTGTCTGCGAGGTCCTCGGTCAGCGTCTCGCTGGCCACCTGCAGGCCGGCGCCGCCGATCTCCGTTTCGGCTGCCGGGGGCTCGGCCGGCGGTGGCGTCGGGGTCGGGAGCGGCGTGGGGGTGGGAGCGTCGGCGACGGGCAGATCTGCGGCGACCAGGCTCTCGTCCGCGCGATCAGCCGGTTCGCCCACGGCGAGCGCCACGAACCCGACGACCACCAGGACGGCACCGGTGGCCACATAACGCGCCGCGTTGATCCACGAACCCATGGGAGATCCGGGTACTCCTCCGCTCCTTCGCACGCCGTTTGGCATGCGAAACCCTTCGGGCAACCAAGAAGGCTAGGGAGTTTCGTAACACAAACGCAAAACTTCCGGGGGTCGCGCGGCCCAGAATCGGGCCTCGGTCGGGGTCAGGCGTCGTGGCCGGGCGTGAGTTCGGGCAACCCGAAGAAGCGGTGGGTCGTGTCCCAGAGTTGCGCGGCCAGCGCCTCGATCTCGACCTCGAGGACCTCGGCCATGCGCCGGCCGATCACCGGGATGTTGGCCGGAGTGTTTCGCTTCCCACGGTGCGGTTCGGGGGTGAGGTAGGGCGCGTCGGTCTCGACCATCACCCGGTCGATGGGGCTGGCGGCCAACGCGTCCCGGAGCTCTTGCGCGTTCTTGAAGGTCACGATGCCCGAGAACGAGAGCACCCCACCGCGCGCCAGGCCCGCTTCGGCTTCCGCGGGCCCGCCGGTGAAGCAGTGGAAGACCGTGCGGCTGGGCATCCCCTCGGAATCGAGGATGGCGAAGGTCTCGTCCCAGGCTTCACGGGTGTGGATCACCAGCGGCAGATCGTGCTCGTGGGCCAAGCCGATCTGCGCCGCGAACATGGCGCGCTGTACGTCCCGGGGCGAGTGGTCGTAGTGGTAGTCGAGGCCGCACTCCCCGACCGCAACCACGCCCGGATGCTCGAGCTGATCCGCCAGACCGTCGATGCCCTCGGAGGCATCGTGGGGGTGCACGCCGACCGTGGCGAACACCGTGCCGGGACGGCGCTCGGCCGCCGCGATCGTCTGACGGTTGCGAGCGGCGTCGGTCCCGACGTCGATGAACCGGAGAACGCCGGCATCCATGGCCTGGGCGATCTGGTCGTCGCCCTCCACGCCGGGGTCGAGGTGGCAGTGGTTGTCGATCCAGCGCATGGTGACGTCAGCTCTCCGCCAGCGCGTCCATGTCGACCTTGGCGAACAGGGGCGTGGGTTTGTCGATGGCGCGACCGACCTCGAGATCGGCCCGGCGCCAGCCGCTGGTGGCGCCCAGCACCTCGTCGAGCGCGGCGGCCGAGAACGGCAGATACGGCGCGAGGATCACGCGGGCGCCGTTGATCGCGCTGAGGGCCACGAACAACACGGTCTCCGCCCGCTCCGAGTCGGTCTTGGCCAGCTTCCATGGTTCGGTGGCATTCAGGTACTGGTTGGCGGCCTGAGCGGCGTCCATGCCGGTCCGGAGGGCGGCTCGCAGCTCCACCCGCTCGAACTGGGCGGCGCTGGCCTCGAGGTAGCCGTCGACCGCGTCGAGCAGCGCGTGGTCCTCAGCCGTCAGCTCACCCGGCGCCGGGATGGCGCCGTCACAGTTCTTGTTGGTCATCGCGAGCACGCGGTTGACCAGGTTGCCCCAGGTGGCGACCAGCTCCTCGTTGATGCGCCGGGCGATCTCATCGATCGAGATGTCGGTGTCGGCCTGCTCGGGCAGATTCGCCGCCAGGGCGTACCGGAGGGCATCGGGCTGGAAGTGGTCGAGGCCGTCCGCGATGGTCGTGCCGATGCCCCGGCTGGCCGACGCCTTGCCACCCTTGAACGTCACGTACTGGTTGGCCGGGATGTCGTCGGGCAGGTGCAGATCGGCAGCGCCGATGTCGGCACCCACGCCGAGCAGCTGGGCCGGCCAGAACAAGGCGTGGAACGGGATGTTGTCCTTGCCGATGAAGTAGACGTGGCGGCTCTCGTCGTTGTGCCACCAGTGCTTCCACCGGTCGGGGTCGCCCTGGATCTGGGCCCATTCCTGCGACGCGCTCAGGTATCCGATGACCGCGTCGTACCAGACGTAGATGCGCTTGCCGGGGCCGAGGTCGTCGACAGGCAACTCGACACCCCAGTCGAGGTCACGGGTGATGGCGCGGTCGATGAGACCCTCGTCATCGAGCCAGCCCTTGGCGAAGTTCAGCACGTGGGAGCGCCAGCCCTGTCGGCTGCTGAGGTAGGCGCCCAGCTGGTCGTTGAAGTCGGAGTACCGGAAGTAGAAGTGCTCGGTGTCGCGCACCTCGGGTGTGGCCCCCGACAGCTTGGAGCGGGGCTCGATCAGGTCGGTGGCGTCATAGGTCTTGCCACAGTTGTCGCACTGGTCGCCGCGGGCCTCGTCATACCCGCAGTGGGGGCAGATGCCCTCGACGTAGCGGTCAGGGAGGAAGCGCTCCACTTCGGGGTCGAAGAGCTGGGCGCTGGTGCGCTTGTCGATGTGGCCCCGCTCGAGCTGCGCCAGGAACATCGCCTGGGTGACCTCGGCGTGATTGGGCGTCCCGGTGGTGGTGTAGAGATCCCAACTCATGCCGAGCTGATCCCACTGCCGTACGAACTCGTCGTGGTAGCGATCGGCCAGTTCCTTGGCGGTCACCCCCTCGGCGTCGGCCCGAACCGTGATCGGCGTGCCGTGGACGTCGGAGCCGCTGACCATCAGCACCTCGTTGCCCACCATGCGCTGCTGACGGGCGAAGATGTCAGCAGGCAGATAGGCGCCGGCCAGGTGCCCGAGATGGCGGGAACCGGATGCGTACGGCCAGGCGACGGCAACGAGAACGGGCGTGGTCATAGGCGGCCAGAGTACCGCCGGGCCCTGCGCGCGCCGCGGCCATGGCCGGCCGGCGGCGGCTCAGCTCGCCTCCTCCACCGACGGCAGGTAGGCCCCGGCGTCGACGATCCGGGAACGGTGGTCCGTGGCTCCATGGTTGGTGTCCGCGGGAGGGTCGCCGTCCACGAGGGACACCAGATCGGCTTTGCTGTCCTGTTCGGCCTCGAGTTCGTCGATGCGACGCAGCTTGCGCTCCATCTGGTTCCGACGGGTGCTCCCCATGGACTCCCAGGACCTCATGAAGGTGTCGAGCTGCTTGCCGGTCTTGTCGTAGTGCTCGCTGAAGCGTTCCCACTCCTTCCGGAAGTCGACCAGGAACTCGAGGATCTCGCTGCTGCGTCGCTCGAGGCGGAAGTTGTCGACCGACTGGCGCACGATGGCCAGCACGGAGAACAGCGTCAGCGGCGAACAGAGCACCACCTTCTGCTTGAGCGCCTGATCGATCAGGTCGGCGTCGTTCTCGTGCACGAAGGCGTAGACGCTCTCGTTCGGGATGAACAACAGCATGGTGTCCACCGTGCGCTCCGGGTCGATGTACCCGCGGTCACGCAGCTCCCGGATGCGGCCGCGCACGTCGCGGGCGAATGCGGCACGAGCCCGGTCGCGCTCGACCTCGTCGGAGGCGTCGAGGTACCGCATGTAGTTGTCGACCGGGAACTTCACGTCCATGTTGAGCTCGAGGCCCCGAGGCAGCTTGAACGTGAAGTCCGGCACCCCACCGCCGAGCAGCTGGGTCTGCTTGACGTAGTTGATGCCCTCGCGGAACCCCGCGGCCTGGAGCACGTCTTCGGCCATGCGCTCGCCCCACTGGCCGCGGGCCTTGGGGCTCGCCAGCACCTCGCGGAGCTGCGCGGTGGTGTCGTGCAACTCACGGGTGCGATGCGCCGCACTCTTGAGCTCGGAGACCAGCTGGCCGTGCTGTTGGGCCTTGTCGCGTTGGAGTTCGGTCACCAGCTTCTGCACCTTGTCGAGCTGCGAGCCGATCGACTCCACCCGATCGTTGAACGAGGTGGACCGGAGGTCGAGTTCCTTGGACCCCTCCTGCATGCGGGCGTCCAGCTGGGCCGTGGCGACCTCGACCGCGTTCTGGACCGCCGCACTGACGGTCGCTTCCCGGTCGGCGGTGACGGCGGCCGCCGTGGCGGTGGCGGTGGCCTCCCGCTCGGCCAGGACCTGGCGGACCGCGGCATCGACCGCCGCTGCCTGCGCGTCCAGTTGGGCCTGGACCTGTTGCTCGCTGAGCTCCTGCTGCCGTTGCGCCAACGCGCCGTGGTGCCGCCGCACCGCACGTGCGGCCACGACGGCACCGATGGCGAGCCCGACCACGATGGCCACGACCGACGTGAGAACCACGATGAGGATCATGTGACCATTGTGGAGAAGGGGTGTGACAGTCTCGGGGATCCGCCGCCCGTGAACTCGTTGCCCGCCCGGTCAGGCGGGCGCCAGCGCGCTCCAGGCCGTGTACCCGCCGACCACGTCGGCCACGTCCTGGAACCCCTGGGCACGGAGCCAACTCGCCCCCACCGCACTGCGGACGCCGCTGTGGCAGTAGAGCACCGTGCGCACGGCGGGGTCGAGGTCGCCCACCGAGGTGGGCAATGCACCCAGGGGGATCAGGAGGGCACCGGGGATGACCCCCGCCGCCGTCTCGCCCGGATTCCGGACGTCGACGAGCTGCACGCCGTCGGCGGTGGCCTCGGCGGCATCGATCCGCTCGGCCTGCTGCACCTCGTCGACCTGCTGGAGCACGGTCTCGTAGTCGGCCAGGTACCCGGTCACCCGATCGAACCCGATCCGTCCGAGTCGCACCATCGCCTCACGCTCGCTCCCGGGGACACCGGCCACGATCACGTCGGCGTCGGCGGGGACCACCATGCCGGCCTGCTCGGCGAAGCGGCCGTCCAGCGAGACGTTGACCGCACCGCGCAGGTGGCCACAGCTGAAGGCGGCCGCGTCCCGCGTGTCGATGAGCACCGCTCCCGCCTCGACGGCGAGGAGGACCTCGGCGGCCGACATCGCCGCCAACTCCCGGTCCTCGTCGAACACGCCGTGCTCGGAGCGGTTGGTGACCGCGTCGTGGAGGAAGTACGCCGGCGCGGCCGGCTGGCCCTCGGTGACGATGGCGACGAAGTCGTCTCGACTCATCGGCTGCAGGGCGTAGTTCCCGGCCTTCTGCTCGCCGATCGTGGTGAACGGCTCGCTGCCGAGTTGCTTGCCGCATGCGGACCCGGCCCCGTGCCCGGGGTAGACCCGGACCTGGTCGGGCAATCCCGCCAGACGGTGCACCGAGTCGTAGAGCTGGCGGCCCAGCTCCTCGGCGGTGAAGCCGATGGCCCCGAGCAGGTCGGGGCGCCCGACGTCGCCCACGAACAGGGTGTCGCCGGTCATCGCCGCGTAGGGACTGGGGTCGTCCGCATGCTCGAACACGAGGTAGGTCACGGACTCGGGAGTGTGCCCGGGGGTCGCCCAGGTCTCGATGACCACATCACCCAGCTCGAGCCGTTCGCCGTCAGCGAGGTAGCGCACGGGGAACTCCGCCGTCGCCGCCTCACCGAAGCAGATCTCGGCGCCCACGGCGTCCGCCAGCTCGAGGTGGCCGGACACGTAGTCGGCATGGAAGTGCGTGAGGAGGACGTGCGTGATGGTGAGGCCTCGCTCGTCGGCGTCGGCCAGGTACTGGCTGATGTCGCGTTGGGGGTCCACGACCACGGCCTTCCCGGTGGACTCGTCACCCACGAGGTAGGAGGACAGGGACAGGCACGGGAGTTGGTACTGCTCGAAGATCATCGGGACACTCCTTCCGGGGTTCGGCCGTTCGCCGAATTGTCCGTACATTCGCACAAGTGGCGGTCGGTCCCGAAGGGACCAAGGTCCCAAGACGCCGCGGAGCCGACCGACGCGCGCCTGCAGGTCAGAGGAGCCAACGACGCACGACGGCGACGCTGGCAGCCGGGTTGCCCCAGGCGAGATGCACGGTGACCGCCCGATGGCGCTCCTCCCCGAGCTCCTCGTCGATCTCGACCACGGGGTCGGCGTCGTCCTCCTCCAGGGCGTCCCGAACGCCCTGGACCATGCCCACGACCATGGCGCCCGCGGTCGCACCGCCGCGCCAGCCCGCGGCGACCCTGGGGGCCGGTGGCTCGCCGCCCTGCCCGTCGATGGCGCGCAGGGTGGCGGAGTCGTAGACCTCGGCCAAGTCGTCGTCGAGGCCGGCCTCGAAGTCGTCCCAGCCGTCGAGGGCACTCATCGTGCTCCCCGCATCCGACGCTCGCCGCCGGATCGACAGCCTCGCTCACACCAGGCCGTCATCGGCCCAGCCCCAGCGCCAGGTTGTAGATGCGCTTCTTCGGGAGGCCGAACCTGCCCGCCACGTCCGCCGAGGCATCGCGGGTGGAGGCCCCGCCGTCCAGCAGCCGCCGAAGCTCTGCCGTGAGCTCGTCGTCGGTGGGCTCGGCCGGTGCCGGCGCGCCGTCGACCACCAGGGCGATCTCGCCGCGAGGCGGGGTCGCGGCGGCCCAGTCGGCCGCCTCGCCCAATGAACCGCGCCAGAACTCCTCGTAGAGCTTGGTCAGCTCGCGGGCCACCACGACCCGGCGCTCGGCACCGAAGGCGGCCGCGAGGTCGCCCAGGGTCTTGTCCACCCGATGCGGCGCCTCGTAGAACACCAGCGTGCGCCGCTCGTCTGCGAGCTCCGACAACCGCTCGGCCCGGGCACCCGACTTGCGGGGCAGGAAGCCCTCGAAGACGTACCGGCCGGTCGGCAGCCCGCTGCCCACCAGCGCGGCCACGCCGGCGGAAGGACCGGGGACGACCTCGATTGTCAGGCCGGCGCGCACCACGGCGCTCACGAGACGCTCACCCGGGTCCGAGATGCCGGGCATGCCGGCATCGGTCACGACCGCGACTCGCTCACCTCGTTCGATGCGACGCACCACCTCGGTGCGGCGAGACGACTCGTTGTGATCGTTCACCACCAACAGATCGGGCCGGTCGATTCCGGCGTGGGCGAGGAGCTTGCCCGTGCGACGGGTGTCCTCGCAGCAGATCACCGACGCCGACCCGAGCTCCTCGACCGCGCGAGGCGACAGGTCACCGAGATTGCCGATGGGGGTCCCGATCAGGACCAATGCGGCGGGGCGGCTCACACCGCGGCTTCGCTCTCGGGGATCGACAGCTCACTGCCGGGACGGAGCCCCCACCTCTCGAACGAGCCGGCCTCGGCTTCGATGATCTGGCGGGTTCCCCGAACCACGCGGCCGATCCGATGGGGCCGGAGCGTCTCGACCGCCAGGACGTTGAGATCGCGATCCAGATAGGCGACGTCGATGGCGAACCGCATCCGCAACGTGTGCACGGACCGAGCCGGCGTCAACAACAGCGCGCCGTGGAAGTCGTCACGCCCGAGCAGGCCGCGCATCCGGGCCTTGCCACTCGCTGCGACCTCGAGGGCCACGGGGTTCCCGTCCACGATGAGCCATGCACCCGGGGCAGCAGCCATGCCACCAGGCTACCGCCCAGGCGGTTGCCGCGAGCGGTGGCAACGTCGACACACCGGACACCGATCCGACACCGAATCGACATGGATTTCGCGCAACTTCTGCGGCGTTGCACCCGTCATACCCATGCCGACACCCGGCAGAAAGGCGGAACGTCCGCACGATGTCCTCCAACGAGTCCAGGGAGACGAAAGGCTTCTTCAACGGCCACCGGATCGTCCGCCACGCCAAGGCCGGCACGACCTGGTTCACGGTCGACGAACGCGAGGATCCTCGCTTCGACAGCTGCGCGGAAGCCGCCGAGTGGATCGACGAACACCTCGCCAAGGACAAGCCCGAGCCGAAGAGCACCTGAGGTCAGACGTTGAAGCGGAACTCCGAGCAACCCGCAGGGTTGCCGACATCGCCGTCTTGGACCGACCCGTGCCGAGCTCCTCGGAGCGAGGCACCAGAGAAGACAGCGTCCGCAGGACTGCGGCGTCCTCACAGCGCCGACGAGACAACGCTCAGACGTTGAACCTGAACTCCGAGCAACCCGCAGGGTTGCCGACATCACCGTCTTGGACGCACCAGAGAAGACAGCGTCCGAAGGACTGCGGCGTCCTCACAGCGCCGACGAGACAACGCTCAGACGTTGAACCTGAACTCCGAGCAACCCGCAGGGTTGCCGACATCGCCGTCTTGGACGCACCAGAGAAGACAGCGTCCGAAGGACTGCGGCGTCCTCACAGCGCCGACGAGACAACGCTCAGACGTTGAACCTGAACTCCATGACATCGCCGTCTTGGACGACGTAGTCCTTGCCTTCCACCCGGACCTTGCCGGCCTCGCGGGCCGCCGCCCAGGAGCCGGCGTCGAGCAGTTCGTCCCACTGAATCGTGTCGGCCCGGATGAAGCCGCGCTGGAAGTCGGTGTGGATCCGGCCGGCGGCCTCGGGGGCCGATGAGCCTTCGCGGAACGTCCACGCCCGGCTCTCCTTCTCGCCGGTCGTCAGGAACGTGCGCAGGCCGAGGATGTGGTACGCCGTGCGCACGAAGCGGGGCAGCGCGCCCTCGCCCAGTCCGAGACCTTCGAGCATCTCGGCCCGCTCCTCTCCGTCGAGCTGGGCGGCCTCGGCTTCGAGCTGGATGCAGACACCGATGACCTCGGCTGCGTCGCCGAACTCGGCCTGCACCGGGGCGACGGCCTCGTCGATGTCGTCGAGCTGGTCCTCGCCGACGTTGCAGATCGCCATGACCGGCTTGTTGGTGAGGAGGAAGTAGGAGTGCAGCAGCTCGGCGTGTTCGGGCTTGAGATCGCTGCGGTACAGCGGCGTGCCCTCGGACAGGATCGCCAGGGCGGCCTCCAGCGCGTCGACCTCGTCCTTGAGCGACGGGTCGAGCCGAGCGGCCTTGAGGCGCTTCTCCGACTGCTTCTCGACGGACTCGAGGTCCGCGAGCGTCAGCTCGGTCTCGAGCACCCGGAGCTGTTCGAGTGGGTCGGGCGTCCCGGGAACGTCCTCGTCGACGAACGCCCGCAGCACGTAGACGACCGCATCGACCTCCCGGATGTTGGCCAGGAACATGTTGCCCAGGCCCTCGCCCTCGGACGCGCCCTCGACGAGACCGCCGATGTCGGTGAACTGCACGCTGGCGTGAACGATGTTCTTCGACTCGCTCATGGCGGCCAGCCGGTCGAGCCGGTCGTCGAAGACCTTGGCCACGCCCACGTTGGGGTCGGTGGTGGCGAACGCATACGGGGCGGCCAGGGCGCTTCCGCCCGTCAGCGCGTTGTAGAGGGACGACTTCCCAGCGTTGGGCAGTCCGACGAATCCGAATTTCTCCATACGGCGACTGACCCTATCGGCGAGGGGAAACGCTCGGTTGCGGTGTACCCTTGTCGGCTGCTCCAGCGGAGCCCACGGAGGAAGAGCGATGTCGCAGCGCACGCAGCGGAAGAAGAAGAACGCCCGCAAGAAGAAGGCCAACCACGGGCGCAAGCCCAACCTCGGCCGCAACAGCTGAGCCGGGCCCTGCCCTGAGCGGCAGGGGCCCGCTTTCGCGTTTCTTCCAGGGTCTTCTACCCTCGGGACCGTGCTCGACCACGTCTTCACCGACGCCATCGATGCGTTGCGCCAGAGCCTCGAGAAGGCGCTGCTCGAACGCCTGGCGGTCGAAGAACACCTCACCACCGACCTGCTCTCGGGCGATCTGAGCTTCGAGACCAGCTACGGCCTGCTCGGCGAGGAGACCCCGCCGCGGGTGCGTGCCGACGTCAGCATGGTGTGGTCGACCTGGTCGCAGTCCGCGTTCCGTGAGTGGTACGTGGGCGACGGCTTCGACGAGCCGCCGAAGATCGACATCGAGGTCACCCTGCGGGTCCAGCGGCTGGTGGACGCGCCCGACCCGGGCACCGTGCTGGCCGCGACGCCCAAGGACGGGCCCGTCATCAACGGGGAGCCGCTCCTGCGCGACGGCCCGACCATCGAGCGTGCGTTCAACGCCGGCATGGGCAACGCGGCGAGCGCGTTCGAGGTCGCCTACGGCGGCACCTACGAACTCTCCGAGAAGACGCTGCAGGACAGCGCGCTCATCGACGTCGAGTTCGCCGGCATCGGCGGCTGGATCGCGTCGGCGCTCGTGCGCCTGGGCGACCTCGGCCTCACGTTCGGGCCTGCGCTGGACAGCTGACGCCGAACCGAGGTCACCGGCGCGGCGGCACCGCCCCCCATCAGGACGCCGAGGCGAGCTCCTCGTCGATGGAGAAGTCGGCGTATTCCTCGCCGGTGTCCTGGAGGTCCTCGAACTGGATCACGCCGATCTCGGTGAAGCGGTCACGCAGCCAACCGTCCCCGGCGTCGATCAGGCCCAGCTTCTTGCAGTTGGGGACGATCTTCGAGAACAGCAGTTGCTGGAAGATCTTGAGCTCGTCGGGCATGTCGAGCGCGTGCTTGCAGGCCGCCTTGGTGTCGGCACCCATCTTCTCCCAGACCTCCTGCTGCAGGAAGCGGTCCCGCATGCGGACGGCGGCCTCGAAGGCGAACTCCTGACGCTCGCGGATGTCGGCAGCCGTCCATCTCGCCGTAGACCTCCTGCAGGCTCAGCACGCCGAATGCGACGTGGCGGGCCTCGTCGCTCATCACGTAGCGGAGGAGCTTCTTGAGGAGTGGTTCGTGCGTCAGTTGGTGCATGAAACCGAACGCGGCGAGGGCCAGGCCCTCCACCATGATCTGCATGCCCAGGTAGGTCATGTCCCAGCGGCTGTCGTTGATGATGTCGTCCAACAGCATCCGCAGGTGCGGGTTGATCGGGTACCGGAGGTCGAGCTTCTCGTCGATGTACTTGTCGAAGACCTCGACGTGGCGAGCCTCGTCGACCACCTGGGTGGCCGCGTAGTACTTGGCGTCGATCCACGGCACGGTCTCGACGATCTTGGCGGTGCACAGCAGGGCGCCCTGCTCACCGTGGAGGAACTGCGAGAGGCGCCAGGCGAAGGACTCGAGCTCGAACTGGTCCCACTCCTTGTCGCCCCAGTTCGCCACCGGCGACTCGGGGTTGTCGCGCCAGTACGCGGCTTCGGGGTCGTCCTCGACCGGGATGAACTTGAAGGCCGTCTCGCGATCCACCTCGATGCTCCAGTCCAGGTCGGTCTGGGCGTTCCACTGCGAGGTCTTCGCCTTCTCGTAGAGCTTGTCGAGCTTGGGACGGGCGGCCTTCTCGTAGTCCCACGTGAAGAGCGCGTCGGCCTGGTCGGCGACGGCGTGGGCCACCTCGTCGGGGTCGACGTTGGCCCGTGCGAGCTCGGTGATGGCGTCGACGTCGTTGACGTCGATCCTGCCGAGGATCTCCTCGTCGCTACGCATGGTCGGCTCGGTTGCGGTCATGGCTGCTCCTGTGCGGTGGTGCGGGGTGGCTGTGGGGTGTGGGTCATTCGGGCGGGAGTGCCGAGGCGATCAGCCGGTCGATGAAGACCTGCCATCCATCGGCGTCCGGCATCGGCGTGTCGACCGTCCGGAAGAACGTGAAGCCCAGCCCGATGGACTGGATGAACGTGACGACGGCGTCGACATCCAGGGCGGGGTCGAAGAGGCCTTCGCCTCGGGCCTGATCGAGGATCTTGGCGAGGCGCATGCGCTCGTCGGCGAGACGGCGCTCGAGCATGGCGGCGAGCTCGGGGTCACGCCGGGCGGCCACCGTGGTCTCCAGCAGCAGGCCGGCGCTGCGCTCGTCGTCAGGGTCGCAGTCGAGGATCTCGGCGCCGAGGGTCGACAGGATCTCGGGTGCCGTCGCCCGGGGCGCGGTGGCGAGGACGACCTCGAGGTGGGCCGCGATGTGGCTGTCGAGCGCGTCGACGATGAGATCCGCCTTGCCGCGGTACCGGCTGTAGATGGCGCCGGTGGTCAGGCCGGCGCGCCGGGCGATCTCGGCCACGCCGGCGCGGTCGTAGCCCCGCTCGGCCACCACGTCGGTGGCGGCCTCGAGCAGTCGCCGCCGGGTGTCGGCCATGTCGGCCGTCTCGTTGGTCGGTCGGGTGTCGTCCACTGTCGGCCGATGATAATGATCATTATCCGGTTGTCAACCGCACCGGTTCTCGCGTGTTTCGGGCGCGGAACAATCACGGCGACGCGGCGCGCGCGGCGGGAGCAGCCGCTAGCGTCATCTCCCACGATCGGGTCAGCCCGGTCGGCGCCCAAACGGAGGGAAGACAATGCGCAAGAACTGGAAGCTGCTGATCGCCTTGCTGGCGGTCTTCGGCCTTATCGCCGCGGCATGCGGTGACGACGACGATTCGGGTAGTGGCGACGGCGACGGGCCCCGCGTGGGCCTCGCCTTCGACACCGGCGGCCGTGGCGACGGCACGTTCAACGACGCCGCCGGCCGTGGCGCGGACCTCGCTGCCGAGGAGCTCGGTGTCGAGGTCGTGGAGATCGAGGCCGCAACGGCCGACGATCGCCAGCCGAACCTGGAGACCCTGGCCGGCGACGGCATCAACACCATCGTCGCCAACGGCTTCGCCTTCGGCGACGCCGTGGCCGCGGTTGCCGCCGACAACCCCGATGTGATCTACGCCATCACCGACGGCTTCATCCCCGACGCCCCGGCCAACGTCCTCTTCATGGGCTTCGCCGAGCAGGAGGGTTCGTTCCTCGTCGGTGCCGCCGCTGCCCTCGCCTGTGAGTGCGACCGCATCGGCTTCATCGGTGGCCAGGAGATCGACCTGATCAAGCGCTTCGAGGCCGGCTACGCCGCAGGCGCCCAGTACATCAACCCGGACATGCAGGTCGAGGTCCAGTACCTCGGCGCCGCCGGCGACAACGCCGCCTGGGCGTCGCCTGACCGGGCCAAGGAGATCGCCAACGCCTGGTACGCCGACGGTGTCGAGGTGGTCTACACCGCAGCGGGCGGTTCCGGTGCCGGTACCCGCGAGGCCGCCACCGAGTCCGAGAAGTGGGCCATCGGCGTGGACTCCGACGAGTACCTCATCGCCCCCGAGGAGCAGCAGCCCTACATCCTGACCTCCATGCTCAAGCGCGTGGACGTTGCGGTGTACGACATCTACTCCAACGCTGTCGACGGCACCCTCGCCGATCTGCAGGCCGAGACCGGTGGGTTCCTGACCTACGACCTCTCGGTCGATGGTGTGGGCTACTCCACCAGCGGTGGCCACATCGACGCCTTCACCGATCAGCTCGACGAGATCAAGGACATGATCGTCGCCGGTGACATCGAGGTGCCCACCGCACCCTGATCCGCTCGAGCCGCTTCGCAGCATTGCGGCGAGTGATCGTGTGAACGCCCGGGGTCTTCGACCCCGGGCGTTTCGCGTGTCCCCGCAGGGGCTGCTAGAACGAAGCGCCACGGTTCTCCGACGTGACGACACTCGGACGGAAGGTCTCATGAGCGACAATCTCGCCGTCGAACTCATCGGCATCGAGAAGCGGTTCCCCGGCGTCATCGCCAACCACGACGTGAACATCGCGGTCGAGCGCGGCTCGATCCACGCGATCGTCGGTGAGAACGGCGCCGGCAAGTCGACCCTGATGAAGACGCTGTACGGCATGCATCAACCCGAGGCGGGCACGATCATCGTCGACGGGGTCGAGAAGCAGTTCCGCTCCCCCAGCGACGCCATCGACGTCGGCATCGGCATGGTGCACCAGCACTTCATGCTGGCCGACAACCTCACGGTCACCGAGAACATCATCCTGGGCGCCGAACCAACCAACGGCTGGCGCATCGACTGGAAGGCGGCCAAGCGGCGCCTCGAGGACATCGTGGCGTCATCGGGTTTTCAGGTGGACCTCGACGCCATGGTGAGCGAGCTCGGCGTCGGTGAGCGCCAGCGGGTGGAGATCCTCAAGGTGCTCTTCCGCGGAGCCGAGATCCTCATCCTCGACGAGCCGACGGCCGTGCTCGTCCCCCAGGAGGTCGACGAGCTGTTCGAGAACCTGCGTCAGCTGGTGGCCGACGGCGCGACGGTCATCTTCATCTCGCACAAGCTCGACGAGGTGATGGCCATCAGCGACCAGATCACCGTCATCCGGGCCGGCACCACCGTCGCCACCGTCACCCCGGCCGAGACCAACACCAGACAGCTGGCCGAGTACATGGTCGGCAGCGAGCTGCCGGCCGCAGAGCCGCGTCACACCGCCGTCGGCGAACGGGCACTCCTCAGCGTCAGCGGCCTCACCGTGGCCGGCCCGCCGGGCGCCAAGGCGGCGGTCGACGACGTCTCGCTGGTCGTCCACGAGGCGGAGATCCTCGGCGTCGCCGGTGTGGAGGGCAACGGCCAGTTCGAACTGTGCCAGGCCGTCATGGGCCTCACCGAGGCCCAGGGGCAGGTGACCCTGGCCGGCACCGACATCAGCCACATGACCGCCCGGGAGCGCCAGGACCTCGGGCTGGCGTACATCCCCTTCGACCGCCACGCCGAGGGGCTGATGCTCGAAGCTCCACTGTGGGAGAACTACCTGCTGACCAGGGACGACGAGCCCCGATTCGTGAGCCGGGGCCTCATCGACCAGGGCCAGGCCCGGCGAGCGACCATCGCCACCATCGAGCACTTCGACGTCCGCACGCCCAACGAGACCGTCCCGGCTTACGCCCTCTCTGGCGGCAACCAGCAGAAGCTGCTGGTCGGCCGCGAGATCGAGAGCGAGCCGTCCGTGCTGATCGCCGCCCACCCCACCCGAGGGGTCGACGTCGGCGCACAGTCGTCCATCTGGGACAAGCTGCGCGAATCTCGCGACGCGGGCCTCGCCGTGTTGTTGATCACCGCCGACCTCGAGGAGCTGCTGGCCTTGTCGGACCGGATCATCGTGATGTTCGACGGCGTCGTCAACGCCGAGCTCAAACCGGCCGACGCCACACCGGAACTGCTCGGCACCTACATGACCGGAGGTGCCGCCGCATGACCGCTGTCGAGGATCCGCCCACCCCAACGACCGAGACCAGCGCCGCGGCGGCCGCGCGGCGGGCCGACCTGGAACGTTCGCTCGTCACCGTCGGCAGTTCGTTGTTCGCCGTCGTCGTGGCCTTCGTCTTGAGCGGCATCCTGCTGGCGGTCACCGGGCGCGACGCCGTGGCCGCGTTCTCGAAGATGGCCGAGGTGGCCACCGACAGCGACAAGCTGCTGGAGAGTCTGGAGCGCGCCACCCCGTTCATCATCGCGGCCACCGCTTTCGCCGTGGCCGCCAAGCTCAACCTCTTCAACATCGGTGTCGAGGGTCAGTTCCTCTTCGGCATGTTCTGGGCCGCCGTGGCCGGCGCCTACGTCGATCTGCCCCAGATCATCCACGTGCCGTTCATCTGCCTCGTCGGCATGGTGGCCGGCGCGTTCTGGGCAGGCATCGCCGGCTACTTGAAGGTCACACGTGGGGTGAACGAGGTCATCTCCACCATCATGTTGAACGCCATCGCGCTCCAGGTGCTCGACTGGTTGTTCAACGACTTCTTCCGCTTCGACGACGGCACGGGCTCGTTGGACATCCGTACCAAACCGATCCCCGAGTCCGGCCGCATCGGCTTCTTCTTCGACAACCGCCTCAACGGCTTCATCCTGGCCGCACTGCTGGTTGCCGTCGTGTACTACGTGCTCGTGTTCCGAACCCGTTTCGGGTTCCGACTGCGGGCCTCTGGCCTCAACCCCGGCGCCGCCCGCACATCGGGCATCAGCGCCGACCGCATGGTGATGATCGCCATGCTGATCTCCGGCGCCATCGCCGGCCTGGCCGGCATGGCCTGGCTGTTGGGCGAGGGCCACTCGTATGGCCCGTCCCGCCCCTCGGGCTACGGCTTCCAGGGCCTCTCGGTCGCCCTGCTGGGCCGGAACCATCCGGTGGGCATCGTCATCGCCGCCATCCTGTTCGGGTTCCTCGAGGCGTCGTCGGGTCCGCTGCAGCTCGAGGACATCCCCTCCTCCATCGTCCGTGTGATCCAGGGCATCACGCTGTTGTCGGTGGTCATCATCAGCAAGCTGGCGGATCGCTGGTACGCCCGCCGCACCACGGAACGAGCCGCCGCCCAGCTCTCGGCAGCCTCGGCTGAGGGGGGTGCGTCATGACCGCGGTCGAGGATCGTCCTGTCGAGTCGCCCCCGCCGCGGTCCCCACTGATGTCGCTCGTCGCCGGCAACCGCATCCTGGTGATGGCCATCGCACTGTTCGTCCTGCTCTCCTTCGTCCGGGCGATCACCGACGCCACGTCCCTCACATCCGCCTCGACCATCGGCACCACCGTCCGGTTCACCATCCCGATCCTGTTGGCCGGCCTCGCTGCGCTGTGGGCGGAACGTGCCGGCATCATCAACATCGGCGTCGAGGGCATGATGATCCTCGGCACCTGGTTCGGCGGCTGGGCGGCCTGGCAGTTCGGCGGCTGGGCAGGCCTGGCTTCGCCATGATCGGCGGCATGCTCGGTGGCCTGATCATGGGCATCGCCGTGATCAGGTTCAACACCGACCACATCATCGCCGGTGTGGCCATCAACCTCCTGGCGTTCGGTGCCATGCGGTACCTCAGCGAGCTCATCTTCGTCGGCGAGCAGAACGGTGGCATCAGCCAGTCACCGCCGCAGTCGTCGGCCATCCCCAAGCTCAACGTGCCATTCCTGGCGGGCGGCTGGGACACACCCGACGCGTTGCGCAATCTCGAGGAACGCGGCTGGTTCCTGGTGAGCGACATCGCCGGTGTGCTCGGCGGGCTCACGCGCGGCGTGTCCTGGGCTTCGGTGCTCGCCGTGCTGCTGGTGCCGTTGAGTGCCTGGGTCCTGTTCCGCACGGTGTTCGGTCTGCGCCTGCGCTCGTCGGGTGAGTCGCCGTTCGCCGGCGAGAGCCTGGGCGTGAAGATCCTGCCGCTGCGCTATCAGGCGATGCTCATCAGCGGCGGCCTGGCCGGCCTCGGCGGTGGCTACGCAGCCATCGTGTTGTCGTCGTTCTACCGAGAGGGCCAGACGCTCAACCGAGGGTTCATCGGGCTCGCGGTGAACATCTTCGGCAACTACAACCCGTTCGGCATCCTGGCCGGCGCGGCACTGTTCGGCTTCGGCGAGGCGCTCAACCTCGTCGGCGCCAGCTCCCTGCCGAAGCTGGTGTTGTTCATCGGGATCGTGGGTGCCATCGCTGCGCTGTGGGCGATGTCGCGGCAGCGCTACATCGCCGCTGCGGTCCAAGGCGCCGGTGCCGTCGCCGCGCTGGCGATCTTCATCTGGGTCGACAAGATCCCCGAGCCGCTCACCAAGTCGGTGCCGTTCGTGCTGACGCTGTTGGTGCTGTCGGTGTCCACCGGTCGCCTCAGACCACCGGCGTTCGGTGGCAAACCGTACGAGCCTGGCCAGCAGCACTAGCGCGCTGCGCCGAGAAGCCGGGCAACAGCAGCCAGGCACTCGCACGTGGCGGAGAACCCGGGCAACAGCGATCGCTCCCGGCGCCGAGAACCCGTGCGGTCGCCCACTCGGACCGGCCGGAGCAGCGGGTGTTGGTCCGGGCTGTGGTGGGCTCCGTACACTCGGGCCATGACGCTGTTGTCTCCTGAGCAACTCGAGGCCTACGACCGCGACGGCGTGCTGGTGTTGCCGGGCTTCTACGAGGCCGAGGCGTGCGACGCCCTCCGGGAGCGCATGGCCGCCATGGTCGAGGGGTTCGACCCGGCCGACGCGAGCGCCGTCTTCAGCACCACCGATCGCGAGCAGCTTCGCGACGAGTACTTCTTGACGTCGGGCGACAAGATCCGGTTCTTCTTCGAAGAGGGCGCGTTCGACGATGCCGGCGACCTCACCGCGCCGTTCGACCAGGTCCTGAACAAGGTCGGCCACGCCATGCACGACCTGGACCCGGTGTTTTCGGAGTTCTCGCGACTCCCGGCGCTCGCGCAGGTGGCGGCCGAGGTCGGATTCACCGACCCGCGCCTGCTCCAGAGCATGTACATCTTCAAGCCACCGAGGATCGGTGGCGAGGTGGTCTGGCACACCGACCACCCCTTCTTGTGGACCGATCCCCAGACGGTGACGGGATTCTGGGTGGCGCTCGAGGACGCCACTGTCGACAACGGCTGCCTCTGGGTCCTGCCCGGCAGACATCGCCTCCCACCCAAGGAGCGCTTCCGTCGCAACCCCGAGGGCACGGGGACCGTGATGGAGCAGCTCGACCCCACGCCGTTCCCGACCGACGACGGCGTCCCGGTCGAAGCGGAGAAGGGGACCCTCGTGGTGCTCCACGGGCTCCTCCCCCACTGGTCCGCGCCCAACACCTCCGACGCGTCGCGCCACGCCTACACCCTTCACGTGATCGACGGCTCCGCCGACTACCCCGCCGACAACTGGCTCCAGCGCAGCCCCGACATGCCGTTGCGCGGCTTCTGAGCCAGCCGCCCACCCGTGCGGTGAGCGCGGGCAGCGCTCACCGCAGCAGCGGACGTGGCGACACGAAGGACGCCGGGCGCGCGAGGCACCGTTAGGCTGGGGTATGGCTTCCCCCACCACCGCAGAGCTCCGCGAGGCGCCCAAGGTCCTGCTGCACGACCACCTCGACGGCGGGGTGCGTCCGGCGACCGTGATCGAGCTGGCCCAGCAGCACGGCTACGGCGACCTGCCCACCCACGACGCCGACGAGCTCGCGACCTGGATGGTCCGCGGCGCCAGCCGCCTGAACCTGGTCCTGTACCTCGAGACGTTCGCCCACACCGTCGGCGTGATGCAGACCGCCGACGCCTTGCACCGCGTCGCAGCCGAGTGCGCAGAAGACCTGGCCGACGACGGCGTCGTCTACGCGGAGGTCAGATTCGCCCCCGAGCTCCACGTCGAGGGCGGACTCAGCCTCGACGAGGTCGTCGAGGCGACCCTGGCCGGCTTCCGAGACGGCAGCGAGGGCCGGAACATCCGGATCGGCACGCTGGTGACAGCGATGCGCCACGCCGCTCGCAGTGTCGAGATCGCCGAGCTGGCGGTCCGCCACCGAGACCACGGCGTGGTCGGCTTCGACATCGCCGGGGCCGAAGCCGGCAACCCGCCGACCCGCCACCTCGACGCGTTCCAGTACATCCATCGTGAGAACTTCCACCTGACGATCCACGCCGGCGAGGCCTACGGTCCCCCGTCCATCTGGGAAGCCATCCAGTACTGCGGCACCGAACGGCTGGGCCACGGCGTTCGCATCGTGGACGACATCACCCGGACCGACGACGGCGGCTACGAGCTGGGTCGACTGGCCGCCTACGTGCGAGACACCCGGATCCCGCTCGAGCTGTGCCCCAGCTCCAACGTGCACACCGGCGCCGCCGCCTCGATCGCCGAGCACCCGATCAAGGACCTCGTCGAGCTCCGCTATCGGGTGACCATGAACACCGACAACCGGCTGATGAGCGCCACCTCGATGTCCAACGAGTTCGACGTCTGCTGTCAGGCGTTCGGGTGGACGTGGCACCAGGTGCAGTGGCTCACCATCAACGCCATGAAGAGCGCCTTCATCCCCTTCGACGAGCGCCTCGAGATCATCAACAAGACGATCAAGCCCTGGTACGCCGGGCACACGATGGTGTGAGGCGGCGAGACGCGCTGTCGGTGAGGTTCGCGTGCCCATCGAGGTGATCGGTCTCGACGCCGACGACACGTTGTGGGAGTCGGAGGTCCACTTCGTGGACGTCGAGGAGCGCTTCCGCTCGATGATCGCCCGGTATGACCCCAGCGACGACATCCAGGAACACCTCTTCGCGGTCGAACGGCGCAACCTGGAACACTTCGGGTACGGGGTGAAGTCGTTCACCCTGAGCATGATCGAAACCGCCATCATGTTGACCGACGGTGCGGTCGACGCCGACGACATCCACACCATCGTCGGTTGGGGCAAGGAGATGATGGCCCATCCCGTCGACATCTACGACGGTGTCCGGGACACGATGGCCCAGCTCACGACCGATTTCCGGCTGTTCATCATCACCAAGGGCGACCTGCTTCATCAGGAGGCGAAGGTCGCCCAGTCCGGACTGGCCGACCTCGTCGAGGGGGTGGAGATCCTGACCGAGAAGGACCCGCCGTCGTATCGCCGAGTCCTCGATCGTCATGGCGTGGCCGCCGACCGGTTCCTGATGGTCGGCAACTCGGTCAAGAGCGACATCCTGCCGGTCCTCGAGCTCGGCGGGCACGGCGCCCACATCGAGACCCACGTGACGTGGGCCTTCGAGGCGGACCACGACGGTAGGCCCGAGACCCACGGCTACCACGTCCTGCCCTCGTTCTCGGCAATTCCCTCGCTGATCGCCACACTCAACGGCGTATCCTCCGCTGGGTAGGCGGCCGGACGCGTTCCGGCCCCCAGGGGCGAACCACGGCGGAACACCCAACGATGCTGAAGACTCAGGGAACCTTTCTCGGTACGCGGGCGTGTGTTTCCCGTGATGGCGACGC
This sequence comes from Acidimicrobiales bacterium, assembly GCA_965262315.1. GTDB lineage: Bacteria > Actinomycetota > Acidimicrobiia > Acidimicrobiales > UBA8592 > JBCCFK01. Next base: position 20,491 of record CBDHFJ010000007.1, on the reverse strand, counting down.
TGACGCTGGCCCCTGCCCCGGTGGCCGTGACTGCTGACGGGACGTTCGAGGACTTCTACCGCGCCGAGTCCACGGGGCTGCACCGGGCGTTGACGGTCGCGCTCGGCGACAGCGAGCTCGCCCGGGAAGCCACCGACGAGGGTTTCGTCCGGGCGTATCAGCACTGGCGCAAGATCGGTCGCTACGACAACCCGGCGGGCTGGGTCTACCGCGTCGGCCTCAATTGGGCTCGCAGCCGGCTCCGCAAGACCAAGCGCGAGGTCATCACCGACGACATCGCCGACGCGGCCACCGGCTGGACCCAGGACGTCGACCTCCTCGACGCCGTGGCCGCGCTCCCGCTCGAGTTCCGATCCGTGGTGGTGCTTCGCTACCTGCTGCAGTGGTCGACCGCCGAGGTCGCCGAGGCCCTCGACGTCCCGTCGGGCACGGTCAAGAGCCGACTCTCCAGAGCACTGGATCAGCTCCGCGACGCGCTGGAGGACGTCTGATGGACGAGCTCGAGTCCCGCCTCGCCGACGGACTGTCGCGCCACGCCGCCGACCTGCCGCGGTACGAGGGCGACGTGCGCAAGGTGACGCGGCGCGGACGCAACCGCAGGTGGGCGGCCCGGGGCGCCGGGGCCGTCGGTGCGCTCGCGCTGCTCGGTGGCGGCGTCGTGGCCTACCAGTCGATCGGCGACCCGGGCCAGACGCTCGCCACGGAGGATCCCGGGGTGCTCGTCCCGGCCCCCACCGTGACTCCCACACCGACGCCGGAACCCACCCCCGAGACCACGCCGGAGCCAACGCCCGACACCACCCCCGAACCCGGCGCCACACCCGCCCCCGAACAGATCCGCGACGTGTTCGCGGTGTCGGCCACCGGTTGGGGGGTCGGCCTCGTGGGATCCGGGGGCGACTTCTTCACCACCTTGACGTGCTGCGACGGCGACGACTGGACCACACAGCCGGCCGGCGGCCCGGCGCTCGGTGCCGTCCGGGTTCGCGACGATCTCGCTGGCGGCCTCGTGGCCTCGACGTCGAACACGCTGTGGTGGCAACCGGAGACGGCACGGGGAGCACCCATCGCGCTCGACACCGTGGTGGCCGAGTCACCCGAAGCCGAGGTTCGCGTCGACCTGTGGGACGTCCAGCTCATCGACGACCGGCTCCGCATCCTCTACTCCACCGCCGCCATCGACGCCGAGGGTGGCGTCGCCCGGCTCTTCGTCGCGGAGGTCGTCGGAGGACACCCCGACCGAGCCGATCGTGTTGGCCGAACAGCCCTGGCAGGCCGGCGACGGCACGGGATTCGTCTGGGCCGGCGCCGGGTGGGTGGCCACCGGCGGCCACATGGAACTGCGGTCTGCGGTCGACATCGGCTGTGAATGGGTCACCTACGTCGACACCGACCCGGCGTTCGAGAGTCCGTTCGCCCCACCGGACCCGGACGCCGGCTGCCCCCAGGACTCGATCGGCGGCGCGGCGGTGAACGCCGAGGGTCAGCTGGTCGTGATCGAGCGGTTCCTGTCCCAGCCGCCGGCGACAGCGCAACTCGCGGTCTACGACCGCGTCGGCAACCTCCTCTCGCGAACCGACCTCCCGGAGACCCTCGAGGGCCAGCCCCGCTGGACCGAGATCGACGTGGTCGGCTCCGCCGTGCTGGTCAGCAGGACGACGACCACCGACCTGTCCACCGACGAGGTGCTGCGGGTCGACCTCGACAGCAGCGGTCCGGCACGAACGCTGCCCTTCCTGGGCAACCCGACCTTCGCCCGCTCGAACATCTCGACCGCCGACCTGACACTGGTCCGAGCGGGCGATGCCCGGTGGTTCGGCACCGTCGACGAGGAGGCAGCCGAGCCGCCACCCGAGCCCGAGGATGAGACGCCCGAACCGACGCCGGCGTCCACACCGGCTGCCGGGCCGTCGCCCACGCCGGAACCGTCGGTCGCGCCCGAGCCCGACCCCGAGGGCTCCGAGATCCCCGACGAGAGCCGGATCCCGACCGGGCGGTTCGCCGACATCAAGGACGCCGGCACGATCATCGGCGACGGCGGCTGCCTGGAGACGATCTGTGTCGGGCTGCCCATCGACGAGGCGCTCCAGCAGGCCGGCGACCTCTACGGCGACGAGGACGGCGACTCCCCGGAGGCGCGCTGGGAGGGAGAGCCACCCGAAGAGAACGAGCACGTGTTCATCACCGACAGCATCCAGGTGTGGATCGTGGAGAGCATCGACCGCGTACGCTCGGTCCGAGCGTGGCCCGCGCCCGACGGTGACGGGGCCCCGCTGCTGGCTGGTCCGGAGGGCGACCCCCTGACCGTCGGCGACCTGCTCGCGAAGCACGGGGCACCTGCCGAGGTCGTCAACGGCGTCGGCGAGGGCATCCAGGTGCTGTGGTTGTTCTACGACACGACCGGCGCCTACGTCGCCTACGGCGTCACGCTCGACGGCGACGACACCTCACCGCTCCTGGCGCCCGGCGACCCGTCGCTGCCGCCCGAATACGACGACCTGGTGATCAACAGCTACTGGGCTCGGCCCGCCGACTGAGCGCTCAGGCGCCGCTCGCGTTGCGCCGCCGCTCCAGACGGTCCGCGCCGGCGTCGACGCCCGGCAACTGCGGCTGCGCGACGCCCTGGTGGGCGGCCAGCCGGTCCAGCACCATGCCCTCGATCTCGGCCCACGACGACGCCCGCACACCCTCGAGATGGCGGTTGTAGGGCTGGTCGAAGATGATCACGTCACGGCCGTCGCGTTGGAAGGCCTCGATGTTGTGCGGGCCATCCTCGATGTAGGCATCGGCGTCGATGGCGGATTTGGCGCCGATGAAGCACAGGTCCCGGTACGGGATACGAGCCTCGTCGAGCCAGGCGGCCGTGTCACCCGCCGCCACGGCGTGGCCCCAGTTCACGTAGAGGCGATGGCTGATGATGCGGATCCAGATGCCCTCGTCGGAGAGGCGCCACAGGGTCTCGGCCACCCCGTCCATGACGGGCATGTCACGGAACATCCGCTTCTCGACGACGGCGAGCTCGTGCAGTCGCTCGAACTCCTCGTCGGACAGCCCCCACTCGGCGAAGCTCCACTGGCGCTCCAGCGGCAGCGACTCGGGGTCGACCCCCTTCTCCGCGGCCACGATCTCCCGGAAGATGGCGGTGTGATCGCCACAGACCCCGTCGAGATCGACGCCGAGAACGAACGGACGCTCGGTCACGCGCGTCAGGGTACTTCGTGCGGCATGCTGGACAGATGACCACACACGTCGTCGACCACCCGCTCGCTGCCGAACGCCTGACCCGCCTGCGAAACCGGTCGACCAAGCGCCCGGAGTTCCGGCGCAACCTGCACGAGCTGTCGACCTACCTGGTCTACGAGGCGCTCCGCGATCAACCCGCCGTGCGCATCGACATCGACACGCCGCTGGCGCCCGCGCAGGGCCACCAGATCGCCGACCCGCCGCTGATCGTGCCCATCCTCCGGGCCGGGCTCGGGATGTTGGACGCGGCGCTCGAACTGCTGCCCAACGCCCGCGTGGGGTTCGTCGGCGCCAAGCGGAACGAGGAGACCCTCCTCCCCGACGCGTACGTGAACACGGTGCCCGAGAACCTGGAGGGAAAACGCGTCCTGGTGTTGGATCCGATGCTGGCCACCGGCGGCTCCCTGATCCACACCTGCTCGATGCTGCGGAACGCGGACGCAGGGCACATCACGGTCGCCTGTGTGCTTGCCGCACCCGAAGGGCTGGCGGCGTTCGACGAGGCCATCATCGATGCCACGGTGTGGACCGCGGCGATCGATCAGGGCCTCAACGACGTGGCCTTCATCATGCCGGGCCTGGGTGACGCCGGAGATCGACAGTTCGGCCTCGCCTGACCTCTGACCCGAAGGTCCGGGTCAACCCACCGGCTCGGGTCGCAGGAGGGCTTCCATGGCCGCCATGACCTCGTCGAGCGCAGCCCACGCCACGTGGCGAGCCGGTTCGACGGCGGCGACCTCGTCGACGGGCACGACCTGCTCCAGATAGAGCTTGGTCTTGGGCTCGGTCCCGCTCGGGCGGACGAGCACCCGGACGCCCCCCTCGAGGCGGAGGCGGAGCAGGTTGGTGGGCGGCAGCACGCCACCAGGGGCGTAGTCGAAGACCTCGGCGACGGCCCGGCCGGCCACCTCGCGAGGCGGGGTCGAGCGGAGGCGGTCGACGGCCGCTCCCGCCTCGGCGACCGCGGTGGGCCCGTCGAACCGGACGCTGGCAGCCCGGGTGACGTGCAGTCCGTGCTGAACGGCCAGCTCGTCCAGCCGATCTGCGGGCGTCACCCCGCGTTGCAGAAGCGCACCGGTCAACTCGACGAACCACATGGCGGCGGAGATGCCGTCCTTGTCGCGAACCACCGGCGTGGCCGCATACCCGAGCGACTCCTCGTACGCGAGGATCGGGCGCAGCGACGGATCGGCGTAGGCCTCGGCCATGATCCACTTGAAGCCCGTCAACGTCTCGGCGTGGTGCAGGCCGGCGGCGCGGGCCATGGTGCCCACCAACGAGCTGCACACCACGGTGGACACCACCTTGCGGTCCGGGCCCGACGAAGCGGCCAGGGTGGCATCGAGCACCAGGGCACCGACCTCGTCGCCGGTGAGCGCCCGCCAGCTGCCGTCGGCGAGCGGGACGGCGACGGCGAGCCGGTCCGCATCCGGGTCGTTGGCGACCGCGATGTGGGCACCGGTGGTCTGGGCCAGCTCGATCACCGCGTCCATCGCCCCGGGCTCCTCCGGGTTCGGGAACGACACCGTCGGGAAGTCGGGGTCCGGGTCGGCCTGCGAGTCGACGGTTGCGGGCGCGGCCAGGCCGGCGGCCGTGAAGGCCTCCTCGAGCACGTCGCGGCCCACGCCGTGCAACGGGGTGTAGGCGATCCGCACCGCAGCGCCCGCGTCGATGGGCACCGCGGCCACGATGGCGTCGACGTAGGCGCCGACCATGACGCTGCGGTCGACCAACTCGATCGCCCCGGTACCCGTCGGCGGCGGCAGGTCCCTGGGCGGTAGCGCCGCCGCTTCGATCCGGGCTTCGATCTCGGCGTCGACCGGGGCTCGAAGCTGGGCGCCGTCGGCCAGGAACACCTTGCACCCGTTGTCGGCCGGTGGGTTGTGGCTCGCCGTGACCATGAGACCGAGGTCGGCGGCGACATGGGGGACGGCGAAGCCGAGCACGGGCGTCGGCACGTGACCGTCGATCAGCACCGCCCGGATTCCCGCCGCGGAGAGGACGGCAGCCGCGTCGCGAGCGAACACATCGGAGTTGTGCCGGGCGTCGTGGGCAACGACCACGGTGGTCCCCGGGCCCAGGTGCGAGGCGACCCCGGCCACCATCCGCCGGACCGTCACCCGGTTCATCCGGTTCGGGCCGGCACCCTGGCTGCCTCGAATCCCAGCGGTCCCGAACGCCAGTCGGGTGCCGAAGCGGTCCGCGAGCGCCTCGTCGTCGCCCGCAGCGACGAGCGCCTCGAGCTCGGTACGGGTGGTGGGGTCCGGATCGGCGGCGAGCCACGCCGCCACCGCGTCGTTCCAACGTCCAGCAGCCATCGCCGCCAAGCTAGCGGCGTGGCGCTCCGGCGCGGGTCAGCCGATGCCGTTGGTGCGCGCCAGCTCGTCGAGGGGCACGAGCGACCGGGCACCGACGTGGCTGATGACCTCGGCGGCGGCCAGTGACGCCAGCCGGCCGCAATCGGCGAGATCGTGGCCGTTGGTGTAGCCGTACAGGAACCCGCTGGCGTAGAGATCGCCGGCGCCGGTGGTGTCGACCACCTCGGTCGGTTCGGCCGCGATCTCGATCCGCTCGTCAGCCGTCACGATCACGCTGCCCTCGGCACCGCGGGTCAGGCAGGCGATCTCCACCTTGCCCTGGATGGCGTCGACGGCCACGTCGAAGTCGTCGGTCTCGTACAGCGCACAGATCTCGTCGCGGTTGCCGAAGAGGATGTCGATCGGTCCGTCGACCAGCTCCAGCCACTCGTGGTGGTGGCGTTCCACACAGAAGCTGTCCGACAGGGTGAACGACACCTTGTTCCCGGCCGCACGACACGCGTCGACGGCCTTGCGGATCGCCTGCTTGGTGATGTCGATGTCCCAGATGTAGCCCTCGCAGTAGAGGACCTTGCCGGAGGCGACGAAGGCGGTGTCGATCTCGTCGGGATGCAGCAGGCTGCTGGTGCCGAGGAAGGTGTTCATGGTGCGGGCCGCGTCCGGAGTGACGATGATGAGGCAGCGGGCGGTCGGCGGCCCCTCGCTGGCGGCCGCGACCTCGAAGTCCACCCCGACCGCCCGGATGTCGTGACCGAACACCTCGCCCAGCTGATCGTCGCGGACCTTGCCGATGTAGCCGGCACGCCCCCCGAAGCCGGCGATCCCGGCCATGGTGTTGGCGGCCGACCCGCCGGAGGTCTCGATGGCCGGCGACATCGCGCCGTAGAGCTGGGTGGCTCGATCGGCGTCGATGAGCGTCATCGCCCCCTTCACGAGGTCGTGGGCCCCGATGAACTCCTCGGGTTCCTGGCTGATGACGTCGACGATGGCGTTGCCGATGCCGACGACGTCGAAGCGGTGTTCACTCACGGGTTCACGTGCCCCTCATGTCTGTGGACCAATCGACGAGGGTACCGGGCCGCCCCGGCCCCGGCAGGGAACACACCGACTGCGACCGGCCGGATTCCCGAGTCCAATACGCTCTCCCGGGTGAGCACGACCCAACACCGCCTCCCGACCGACGTCCGCCCCGCGCACTACGACCTGGTGCTCCACCCCGACCTGGTGTCCGCGACCTTCGTGGGCACCGTCGACATCGACGCCGAGGTCACCCAGCGGACAGATCGCATCGTGCTGAACGCAGCCGAACTGGAGATCACCGGGGCGACCGTCGACAGCGGCGGGGGCCCGATCGCCGTCGACGTCAGCCTCGACGAGGACCAGGAGCAGGTGACGCTCCAGCCGCCGTCCGAGCTGGCACCCGGCCCGATCCGGCTGCACATCGAGTTCACCGGTGTCATCAACGACAAGCTCCGCGGGTTCTACCGCAGCACGTTCGTCGACGCGGACGGCCGCGAGCACACGATCGCCACGACCCAATTCGAGAGCACCAACGCTCGCCGGGCCTTTCCCTGCTGGGACGAGCCCGCGGCCAAGGCGACCTTCGCGGTCACGATCGTCCACGACGCCGAGCTCCTCGCCGTCTCCTCGGGCCCCGAGATCGCCAGCGACGACCTCGGCGACGGGCGGCACTGCACGCGCTTCGGCACCACCATGGTGATGTCGACCTATCTCCTGGCCTTCGTCGTCGGCCCCTTGGAAGCCACGGACCCGATCGACGTCGACGGCACCCCCATGCGGGTGATCCACCCGCCCGGCAAGGGGCACCTCGCGGATTTTGCGCTCGACGTGGGTGCGTTCTCGCTGCGGCACTTCAACGACTACTTCGACATCCCATACCCGGGTGAGAAGCTCGATCTGGTGGGTCTGCCCGACTTCGCGTTCGGCGCCATGGAGAACCTGGGCTGCGTCACCTTCCGCGAGGCGCTCCTGCTGCTCGACCCCGAGACCGCGACCCAACCCGAACAGCAGCGGGCGGCCGACGTGATCGCGCACGAGATCGCCCACATGTGGTTCGGCGACCTGGTGACCATGTCGTGGTGGAACGGGATCTGGTTGAAGGAGGCGTTCGCCACGTTCTGCGAGATGCACGCCACCAACGCCTACCGCCCCGACTGGCGCCGGTGGGACGACTTCGGGCTCGGCCGCACGGACGCGTTCGACGTGGACTCGCTCGACAACACCCGCCCCATCGAGTTCGAGGTGATCTCGCCCGACGACGCCGAGGCGATGTACGACGTCCTGACCTACGAGAAGGGCGCGGCCGTCGTCAGGATGCTCGAGCAGTACCTCGGTGAGGAGACCTTCCGAGACGGCATCCGGCACTACCTGGCCAAGCACAGCTACGGCAACACCGAGACCCACGACCTGTGGGACGCCATCGAGGAGGTCACCGGTCAGCCCGCCCGCCGCATCATGGACACCTGGATCTTCCAGGGCGGGTATCCGGTCATCCGCATCGAACCGGACGGCGACGGTCTCCGACTGCACCAGCGCCGATTCGGCTACGGCGAGGTCGCCGACCAGACGTGGGCGGTCCCGGTGGTGCTCGGTGCCGGTGTGAACGGGGAACGGGTCCGCCACCCGGTCCTCCTCGACGACGTCGCGACGACCGCGAACCCTGGCCCCGTGGACTGGATCACGGGTAACGCGGACGCCAGCGGCTTCTACCGCGTCGAGCTGCACCCGGACCTGGCGGCGGCCACGGCGGCTCACCTCGATCAGCTCCGGGGCATCGAACGCTACGGACTCCTCGACGACGCCTGGGCATCGGTGCTGGCGGACCGGTCCACGGTCGCGAGCGTTCTCGACCTGATCGAGGGCCTGGCGCCGATGGAGACCGACCTGGCGGTGTGGCGCCGCATCCTCGGCGTGGTCCGGTCCATCGACCGCCACCTCGACGGTGACGCCCGCGATCGACACCGGGAGTGGGCGATCGAGCGGGTCGACGCTGCGCTGGCACGGACCGGCCGGCATCCCGGCCCCGACGAAACCGACCACAGCCTCGAGCGTCGCGCGGCGATGCTCGAAACCCTCGGCGTCCTCGGTCAGCCCACCGCCATCGCCGACGCCCGGGAGCTCCTGGCGACCCCGGGCGACGCGGCTCGCAACGCCGCGGCCGTACGGATCGTGGCGGCCAACGGGACCGATGACGACTTCAGCGACTTCCAGCAACGCTACGAGGCCGCACCCACGCCCCAAGAGCAGCGACGCTACATGTTCGCCCTGACCGCGTTCCCGGGCGCCGAGGCCGGGCCCCGGGTCCTGGAGATGGTCGACGACGAACGCATCCGCAGCCAGGATGCGGCGTTCGTGCTGGCGCGTTCGCTGACCAACGACGATGCGGTGGTCGGCACCTGGGCGTACATCGAGGACAACTGGGACCAGATCAACGAACGCCTTCCGGTGAACGCGATCAGTCGCATGATCGAGGGCGTCACCGCCGTTGCCGACCCGAACGTCGCCGCAGCAGTCGACACGTTCTTCCAGACCAACGAGGTCCCACAGGCCGGCAAGACGCTGTTCCAGTACCTCGAGCGGATGCGGGTCACCGTCGGCCTCCGGTCACGGATCAGGGGTGAGCTCGGCTGAGGTTCCGCCTGCCTGTCATCCCGCCCCCGCCCACGCCCTCGGTCTTCGCCGTCGGCCACGACAGCTGTCAGGTCGTCTGGTGTGCCGCTCCCGACGGCGTCGAGGTTCGTCTCGACGGCGACCTCGTGGAGCGGTCCGCCGTCGATCACGGCGCCCTGCTCGTCACGGGGCTGACGCCGGACACGTCGTACACCGTCGAGACCTTCGACGGCCGACGACGTCGGAGTCACGCCGTGGAGACGCTGGTCGCCCCCGGGACCGAGGTCGGTCGCCTCGCCACCATGAACGATCTCCATCTCGGGCACGGCACCTTCGGCGTGTTCGACCGGATCACCGACCCCGTCCTCGGCACCGCCACCGGTACCCACTGCGCTCGTGCCGCGATCGATGCCGCCGCCTCCTGGGGTGCCGAGGCCATCGTGTTGAAGGGCGACGTCACCCACCACGCCGGGGCACGGGAGTGGGAGATCCTGGCCGAGCTCGTCGCCGACGCTCAGGTGCCGGTCCACGTCATGCCCGGCAACCACGACGTCTACGCGGACCGTCGGGCAACGACCGACGAATGGCTCGAACGTCTCGATCCTGGCGCCACCGAGCCGGTCAGGTCACTCGATCTTGCGGGGTTGCGCGTGGTGCTCGCCGACGTGACGGTGGCCGGCACGTCCCGGGCCGCGGTCGAGCCGCTGATCGGCCCGCTGGTGGACGCGGTGGCCGATCGACAGCCGACCCTCGTTCTCCATCATCACCAGCTCCAGACCAGCCCGTTCCCCACCGTCTATCCGGCGGGCGCCTGGGGCCCTGCGGTGCGGCAGTTGCTCGACGAGGTTCGGGCCGCCAACCCGAACGTCGTCTTCAGCTCGGGGCACACCCACCGGCATCGGCGGCGGGTCCGGCGGGGGATGACCATGAGCGAGATCGGCTCGCCGAAGGACTACCCGGGGACCTGGGCGGGCTACACCCACCACGAGGCCGGCCTGACCCAAATGGTGCACCGGGTCGGGACCACGGAGGCACTGGCCTGGACCGAACGCACCGGCAGCGCCGTGGGTGGCCTGTGGAGCCGGTGGTCACCCGGCTCGCTCGACGACCGCTGCTTCACCGTCTGCTGGCGCGGACGGGTGTGATCGCTCAGCCCTGCCGCGCGAACTCCATGGCGTCGTCCCAGCTCGCACCGTCGTTCATGAGGCCGCGGTACTGCATCACGTGCCGCGGACGGTTGAACCCGAGGATGCCGACGAGCTTGCCGTCGCGGCCATAGGCCGCGGCGAAGCGACGCTCCTCGATCGAGCCGGTCACGATCTCGACCTGGTCGTCGGGCCGGGTTCGTCCCGCGAGCTGGATCTTGCGGTCGAACTGGTCGCTCCAGAACCACGGCACCGGCGTGTACGCCTCGTCGGCGCCCGACAACAGACGCCGGGCGGCGTGGACGCCCTGTTCGACGGCGTTGTCCCAGTGCTCGACCCGCATGACCTCGTCGAAGCGCTGGTTGGGCCATCGGGCCACGTCACCGGCGGCGACCACACCCGGTGCGGCCAGGCAGGTCTCGTCACAGACCACCCCGTTGTCGATGGTCAGGCCGGAGCCCTCGAGCCACTCGGTGTTCGGGGTGACCCCGACGCCCACCACGACGACGTCGGCGTCGAGCACGGTGCCGTCGGTCAACACCACCCGCTCGACGCGGTCGCCACCCTCGATCGCCTGGACGCCCACGCCGGTGCGCAGGTCGACGCCGTGATCGTGTTGCACGTCGGCGCAGACCTGGCCCATCTCTGCCCCCAGGATGCGCTCGAATGGCACCGGAGCCATCTCGACCATGGTCACGTCGAGGCCGAGCTCCTTGGCGGTGGCCGCGACCTCGGCGCCGATGAACCCGGCGCCGACCACCACGACTCGCTGGGGCGAGGCCACGAAGTCAGCCCGGATCGCCAGACAGTCGTCGAGGGTGCGCAGGGTGTACACCCCGCCCAACTGCTCCGTCCCCGGAATCGTCCGGCAGCGGGCGCCGGTGGTGATGATCAACCCGTCGTGGGCGACCGTCGACCCGTCGTCGAGCGAGACCGTCGCCGCGCCCATGTCGAGGCCGGTGGCCCGGACGCCCAGCCGCCAGTCCAGTTCGAGGGCGTCGTATGCCTCCTCGGTGGCGAGCGGCGCCCGGTCGGGCTCCCAGCTCCCCGCCAGGATCTGCTTGGACAGCGGCGGACGGTCGTAGGGACGATGCGGCTCGTCACCGACCATGGTGATCGTGCCGTCGAAGCCGTCCCGCCGCAGCGTCTCGGCGGCGCGCAGTCCCGCGAGGGAGGCGCCGACGATGGTGATCGCCTTCAATCAGTCCTCGGCGATCGAGATCGCCTGCTTGGGGCAGCGCTGGACCGACTCCTCGACCTTGGCGCGCATGTCCTCGTCGGGGGTCTCGTTGAGGACATACAGGAAGTCGTCATCGCGGACCTCGAAGACCTCGGGAGCGATCTGCATGCAGATCGCGTTGCTCTCGCACAGGTCGAAATCGACGACTACTCGGTATCCCATGGGGTGTCCTCCAGGTCTCGGTTCGGCCGAAACGATACACGCCGTGCCAGCCCGGCGACGGAGTCAGGCCTCGGGGACCTCGCAGCCGGCGGTCCGACCGAGGCGCTCGGCGACCACGTCACCCCGGAACTCGACCGAGACCTCACCCGCGCCCCGAATCACCGAGTACAGCCACGCGCCGAGCGCGGAACACACATCCAAGGGCTCGTCGTCCTGGGGCTCGCTGAGGAAGGTGGCGGTCACGTCGAAGATCTGGCCGTCGGTCACCTGCTCGACGCGATAGGTGACCTTGCTCGGCCACTCGTCCGCGCTGAAGTTGTCGGCCACGTACTCGCGCAGTTCGATGCTGAGCGAGGACCGGCGCAGCTCCTCCTCCTCGACCGGCGCCTCGTAGTCGCACACGGACTCGGCGTGTTCCTCGAACTCCCGTCGAGCCGCCTGGGCGTCGGGGTCGAAGGCGGCGTCGAACAACTCGTCGATCTCCTCGATCTCGTCGAAGTTGCGGGTGGTGTTGCCCAGCTCGGTCACGGCGTCGCGGATCTCGGGAGGCGCGACCTCGGCCAGGGCGTCGAACTCGCCGGTCTCGGTGCCGACCCCATCGTTGACCAATTGGCAGTAGACCTCGAGATCACCGTCGTCGCTTCCGCCGCACCCGGCGGCGAGCAGCGCGGCCGTCAGCACGGCACCGAGGAGACGGGCGATCACGGGCACATCATGCCCCAGCGAGCGGGTGCCGCCGCGCCAGGCGGCCGGCCGGGGCGTCAGGACGGCTTGTCCGCGCCGACCACCCACATCGCGAAGTACTGCGCGCCGCCGCCGTAGGCGTGGCCCAGGGCCGTGCGTGCGTCGGCGACCTGGTGCTCCCCGGCCATCCCCCGGACCTGGAGCGCGGCCTCGGCGAAGCGGATCATGCCCGAGGCGCCGATCGGGTTCGACGACAGGACGCCACCGGACGCGTTGACCGGCAGGTCGCCGCCGTCGAGACGGGTCGAGCCGTCCTCGACCATCCGCCAACCCTGTCCCCGCTCGGCGAAGCCGAGGCTCTCGAGCCACATCGGCTCGTACCAGGAGAACGGCACGTACATCTCCACGGCGTCGATCTGGTTCCTCGGATCGGTGATGCCGGCCTGGGCCCACAGGTCGGCGACGCACTCGCGGCTCGCTGCCGGGTTCACCTCGTCGCGACCCGGGAAGTTGTTGGCCTCGGACCGCATGGCGCCCGCGTGGATCCAGGCCGGGGCCGCGACCGTGTCGCCAACCGCCTCGTTGACGATCACCATGGCGCAGGCCCCGTCGGACGACGGGCACGTCTCGGAATAGCGGATCGGCTCCCACAGCATCGGCGATTCGACGACCTGATCGAAGGTCAGGTCCGGTTGATGCAAGTGGGCGTACGGGTTCTTCAGCGCCTGCTGGCGGTCCTTGAACGCCACCATGCAGCCGATCAGCTCGGGTGCGCCGCTGTCGACCATGTACTGGCGGATGATGGGCGAGAAGTACCCACCGGCGCCGGCGTTGACCGACATCTGGAACGGTTGCGGGAGGCTGAGCGCCCACATCGCGTTCGACTCGCTCTGCTTCTCCCAGGCCACGGTCAGGACCCGCTGGTGGACGCCGCTCTGGACGAGCGAGGCGGCGACCAGCGACGTCGACCCGCCCACGGACCCGGCGGTGTGGACGCGCAACATCGGCTTGCCGACACATCCGAGCGACTCGGCGAGGAAGATCTCGGGCATCATCACGCCCTCGAAGAAGTCGGGCGCCTTCCCCATCACCACCGCGTCGATGTCGTCCCAGGTCATCCCGGCGTCCTCGAGGGCGCGCAGGGCGGCCTCTCGGACCAGGCCCGGCATCGACACGTCCCCCCGGGTGGACGAGAACTTCGTCATGCCGACCCCGACGACCGCGGCCAGCTCTCCTCCGGCACCCATCACGCACCCTCCAGGACGCAGACCAGGTTCTGTTGCAGCAGCGGACCGGCGGCGGCGTGTGCGACCGCCCGGTCGACCCGACCGTCGGCGATCGCCTGGGCGGCCGCCCCGATGCGTAGCAGGCCCGACGCCATCATCGTGTCGGCGGCCAGGGCACCACCATCGGGCGAGATGGTGACGTCGTCGCCCAAACGGAGGGCGCGGCGCAGGATCACGTCGTGGGTCGTGAACGACGCGTGCAGCTCGGCCAGGTCCACCTTGTCGGCCCCGACCCCGGCCTTGTCGGCTGCGAGGGCTGCCGACGGCGCCGTGGTGAGGTCGCGGACGCCGAAGTGGTGGGCGTCGATCCGGTGGTCGATGCCGCGGATCCACGCGGGACGGTCGGTGAGCTCGTTGGCGCGGTCGCCCGCGGCGAGTACCACCGCCACGCCGCCGTCTGCCGACGACGGGCAGTCGGCGGCCCGGAGCGGGTCGGCCACCACGGGTTGCGCCAGATACTCCTCGACCGAGTCGACCTTGCCGGCGCGCACGGCAACCCCGGCCAGTTCCTCGGTGCTGGTGATTCCGGCATCGAGCAGGGCCCTGGCCTGGAGCCCGCCCAGCGCGAACGCGTCGGGCCACAGGGGCGCCAGGTGGTACGGGTCGAGCTGGGTCGACAGCACGTCGCGGAGCGACCCGGGCGACGGTTTGCCGTAGCTGTAGACGAGCGCGGTGTCGATGTCGCCGATCTGGAGCTTCACCCACGCCTCGTACAACGCCCAGGCGCCGTCCATCTCGACGTGGGACTCCGAGATGGGCGGGACCGGCCCGACCGCATCGAGGGTCATCACGAACGAGAACGCCTGGCCGGCGAGGAAGTCGGAGCTGCCCGAGCACGTGAACCCGATGTCCTGCTGGCTGAGGCCGACGGCGTCGCGGGCCGCGTTGATCAGTGGAATCATCAGCTCGGGCTCGGTGTCGAGCGTCCGTGGCTCCTGTCGGGAGGCGACGGACACCACCGCGACCTCACGCATCGCCGCCACCGCCCTGCCAGCTGCGGACGCCGGCCCGCTCGAACGGGACGTCGGGCTCGCCGGTCGGACGCCACCAGCGGATGTTCTCGGCGGTTCGACCGAGCTCGTCGTCGGCCTTCCAGACGGCCTCGACGCGGAGTCCGATGCGGCACTCGGCCGGATCGATCTCACCCACCAGGCTGAGGAAACCGATGTTGGCCCCGTCGAGGAAGATCCAGGCCGAGATGTACGGCAGGGCCAGGTCGTCGCGACCCGGGATCGGGACCTTCGTGACACAGTACGACCCCACGTGGCCCGTGTGGGCCAACTCGACGTAGTCGGTCGTGGCCACGCCGTGGCGAGGATCCACGCCTCGTGGCGGCACGAACACGGCGCCGTCCACCGGCGACACACCGCCCATGATCCTCTTGTCCGCGAACGCGTGCAGATAGTGCTGGGCTGCGACCCCTGGCGTGTACGTGTACTCCATCCGGATCGGGGTGCGGATCGACTGCACCGCCTCCGCTCCCCGGAGCTTCGATGGGAGAGACAGCTCGCTCACGACGCCTCCTCGGGCACGAAGCCCTCGATGTCGCTGATGTGGCCCTCGCGGTCGTCGCGCCACCGAGCCGCCACCCGCATACCGGTGGTCATCTCGGACGGTGCCTCGACGAGGACGCCGTGCAGGAACGCGGTGTCGGCGCCGTCCAGCTGGATCATCGCCAGCGCGTGTGGCCGATCCCACGGGCTCTGGGGGCGGGGCGGGTCGACCCAGGTCCAGGTCGTGACCGTCCCGGTCTGGCCGACCTCGACCACCTCGGTGAGCGCTTCGGCGGTGATCGGATCGTATTCACACGCCGGCACCAGGACGGTGCCGTCGGCGCGACGGGAGCCGCAGATCATGCCCTCTCGCAGGCCCGTCATGAAGGCGCCGATCACGGGCCCGGTGGTACGGGTGAAGGGATACTCGAGGACCAGTGGGGCGGACAGGCGGTCGTCGGGTTCGGTCACGTCGCGGCTCCGTTCGACGGATCTGACGGGTCATCAGATGCGCCAGCGAGACTAGTGGCACGGCGGGGCAGACGGCGCCGCTCGCTACGGTGGCGGTCGATGACCTCCACCGCACCAGCACCGCGGCCGTCGGGCCACCGACCAGCTCCGGACCCTGGGCCGCGGCGCCACCCTGGGGTGCGGTGTGTGCGGCCGTCGCGGCCTGTTCCGACGATGGGTGCACATGCTCGACGAGTGCCCGCGGTGCGGTCTGGTGTTCGAACGGCAGCCCGGCATGTTCGTCGGTGCCGTCGGCATGAACACGATCCTGAGCTTCGGGCTGTTGTTCATCGGCGTGGTCGTGTTCTTCGTTGCGACCTACCCGGACGTGCCCCGCGGGCCCTGGGTCTTCCTCGTGGCGCTCGCCTACGCGCCGGTGCCGATCGCCTTCTACCCGTTCTCGAAGACGCTGTGGCTGGCCGTCGACCTGCTGATGCGCCCGGCCGAGCCCGACGAGATCCGCTCCCGAGACGACTGGGCCGACTGACCTCGAGATCCGCCCCCGAGACGAGGGGGCTGACTGACCTCGAGATCCGCCCCCGAGACGAGGGGGTTCAGCCGAGGGATGCCACGAGGGCGAGGTCCTCGTCGTTGCACGCGCCGGCGACGGTCGACAGTGACGCCGAGCCGACCTGCCAGGTGGCGAAGCACTCCGCGAAGTCTCCCGCCCCGGTCGCGAAGTCGGCCGCTCCCGAGCCCGGCCACCAGGGCGCGTCGTCCGGGATCGCCCGTTGCTCCCGCCACCGTTGCCGTACCCCCGTGTCGTTGTACGTGAGATCGACCGCGTGGCCGAGCTCGTGGGCCACGACTCGGGCCACGTCCCATGCGGTGTCGTCAGGCCGGACGAAGACCTCGATCCGGCGCTCCACCGAGTACGTCAGACCGCGGACGCCGTTGCCGTCGGTGAGGAACTCGATGCGCCAGCCGGGCAACCGGTCGAGCCACGGGTACGAGATCATCGCGAGCGCCTGCTCCTCGAGCCCGCCGCCATCGGCCACCTGCTCGGGCCGTGCGGGAGCCGAAGTCGGCGTCGGGGTGGCGGGAGCCGATGCAGGCGTCGGCGCGGGGCTCGGTGTGGGCAGGGGCGCCACCGTGGGCGACGGTTCGAGCGGGGTCGGGATGACCACCGGTGTCGGCGCGGGGACGGCCGCCCTCGTCGGCGACGGCCGACGGCACCGAGGTCGGACGCTCGACGGCTCCGAGCGACTCCGTGAGGCCGGGAGCAGGGTCCGCAGAACTCGTCGATCGCCCATCCGACGAGGCGGACGCCCGCTCCCGGACCTCGACCTGGCCCAGCACCTGGGCGTCGATCGGGGCGGACGCCGGCGCGAGGTCGGTCGGTGAAGCAACGATGGCGGCGACCGCCACCGAGGCCGTGACCACGACCGACTTCACGGAACGTCCCGTCAGCACTCCCCCTTGGTAGGCAGTGGCGCTCGCTGCGGACAGACGTGCAGAGCAGGAAAGCTCGGAGGAACCAGCGCAACCACACCAGCGGTGACGTTGCCGTCACCCCGGGTGCCCGCCCGCGCCCCGACCACCGGTAGGGTCGCCGACATGACCGCGGTCCTCGACGCCCTGATCGGTGGCGACCTCGCACGGACGCCGGCGCAGGCCGCAGCGCTGGACGAGGCGGGTGTCGCCGGCGGGTTCACCTACGAAGGGGCCAGCGACCCGTTCCTGCCGATCGTCGCTGCGGCACCGGTGTTCTCCGGCACGCTGTACACCAACATCGCCGTGGCCCTGCCAGGAGCCCCCTCCACCTGGCCACGCAGGCGTGGGACCTGCAGCGACTGACCGGTGGCCGATTCGCCCTGGGTCTCGGCACCCAGGTGCGGGCGCACGTCGAGCGCCGCTACGGCGCCACCTGGGAACGCCCACTGGCGCAGATGCGCGAGACGATCGCCGCGACCCGAGCGATCTTCGACACCTGGCAACACGGAACACCGCTGGCGTTCGAAGGACGCTGGACCCGGCACACGCTCATGCCGCCCACCCTGACCCCGCCGCCGCTCGACCACGGCCCACCCCCGATCTGGCTGGCCGCACTGGGCCCACGGATGACCGCGCTCGCCGGCGAAGTCGCCGACGGCCTGTTGATCCATCCGTTCACGTCACGGCGTCATGTCCTCGAGGCGAACCTGCCCAACCTCGAAGCCGGCCTCGCCGAAGGGGGGCAGGCAGGCCGCCGATGTGACCACCGTCGTGGGCGCCATCGTCGGGCTGCACGAGACCGACGACGAGCGGGAGCGGGCGCACGCCACCGTCCGTGGCATGCTGGGGTTCTACGGGTCCACGCCGGCGTACCGGCCGGTCCTCGATCTCCACGGGTGGGGTGACCTCCAGCCCGAGCTGCGGGAGCTCACCCGTACCGACCGCTGGGCTGAACTGGGTGACCGCTACGACGACGAGCAGGTGAGCACGCTGGCGATCGTGGGCACGCCCGGCGAGGTCGCCGCCGAGCTGCACACCCGGTTCGGCGACATCGCCGACCGCATCGCCCTGTCGATACCCACACTCGCCCGGGCCGAACTCCTCACCGACCTGGCAACGCAGTACCGCACCACGGTCAGCCACGCCGCGGTCAGCCGCGACTGAAGGGAGCGTCCGCGAACTGTTCCTGGAGCACCTTCTTGGTGATCTTGCCCGATGGGTTCCGGGGAACGACCGCGACGTGCTCGATCTGTTCCGGGATGGCGTTCTTGCGGAGACCGGTCCTCACCAGGAACTCCCGCATCGTGTCCATGTCGAGCGGCGCCTGACCGTCGGGCGTCGACACGACGGCGCATGCCCGCTCCCCCGTCACCTGGTCGGGCAGGCCGATCACCGCGACGTCCTGGACCCGAGGATGCTCGAAGAGCAGGTCCTCGACCTCCTTGGCCGAGATGTTCTCGCCGTGGCGGATGATCACGTCCTTGAGTCGGCCGGAGATGACGACGTAGCCGTCCTCGTCGATGACGCCGAGATCGCCGGTCCGGAAGTAGCCGTCGTCGTCGAACGCCTCCGCGTCGAGGGAGGGGTCGAGGTATCCCAACATCAGCTGTGGCGCCTTGGCGCGAAGTTCGCCCTCCTCGCCGGGACCGGCCACGGTGCCGTCGGCGGTGACCGCCCGGAGGTCGACGCCCGCATCGGCCTGCCCTCGGTGATCGCGAGCTTGTCGTCGGGGTCCGCGTCGGCCCCCATCGTCAGGATGGGCGCCTCCGTCAGACCCCAGCCAGAGACGATGCCGGTGCCGCCGAACGCCGCCTTCATCTCCTGATGGAGGGTGGGCGGCTTGGGCGCCCCGCCACCTGGGAAGTTCTTGATCGCCGGGAACAGCGGGGTGTCCGGATCGGCTTGCTGCGCAGCGAGGTAGGCCATGTGGAACGAGGTGCCGGCGCCCGGATGTGTGCAGCCCTCTCGTGACAGCAACGGGATCGTGGTGGCCGGGTTGAAGGCCGCGTCGGCCAGGAGCGCGCAGCCGAACTGGAGTGCAGAGAACAGCCAGGTGATGCCACCGATGTGGGGAAACGGGAACACGAGCGCGGGGCGGTCTCCCTCCACCACGTCGAGGCGCTCCGCCATCGCCAGCCCGATGGCGTGCACGGACCCGTGGGTGTGCTTCGCGCCCTTCGGGTCCGATGTCGTGCCCGACGTGTAGAAGAGCCATCGCAGCTCGGTGCCGTCCTCGTCGCCCACGGGCGGCAGCACCGATGGGTCGCCGGCGGGGAACGACCCGCGCTCGACCTGGATGTGTTCGAGCCCATCGATGTCGGCCGCGATGGTGCGGCCCATCTCCCCGAAGTCGAATGACGGCGTCGCCCCCAGCGTCACCAGCAGCGTCGATTCGGCCTGTCGGACGCAGAAGCCGACCTCGCGTTCGCGGTAGATGGCGATGATCGGGTTCTGGACGGCACCGAGGCGAGCCAGCGCAGCGGCCAGGACCACGGTGTCGAGCCAGGTCGGCAGCTCCCAGGTCACGACGTCGCCGGCGCGGACTCCGAGGTCGTGGAAGCCGGCGGCCATGCGCTCGGCGGCATCTCGGAACTCACGAAACGTCAGCCGCTCGCCCGTCTCGTCCACGAGCATCTCGGCGTCGGGAGTCGCGGTGGCGCGGGTCTCGACCAGTTCCCACAGGTTGCGCGCGGTCAACGGCATCGGATCCCCTCCGTGGTCGTCTTCCGCTGGGTCTACCACATCTGACGAGCCGTCAGATCCACTCGAGGGCCGGCGGTCCGGTCCCGCGAGCGAGCGGCCGCCGTCGGGCCCGCGTCCACTGAAGTAGCGTCGGCAGCATGGAGCAGACGACGATCGCAGACGGCCTCGCATTCCCCGAGGGGCCCGTGGTGATGGCCGACGGCAGCGTGATCCTCGTCGAGATCGCCGGCCCTCGACTCACGCGGGTGCAGATGGACGGGACCACCGAGGTGATCGCCGACTGGGGCAACCCGGCGTCGGCCGGCCCGAACGGGGCCGCGCTCGGCCCCGACGGTGCCATGTACGTCTGCAACAACGGTGGCTTCCTGTGGTCGGAGGTCAACGGGATGCGGTTCCCGATCGACCGGGCCAGCGGCAGCAACCAGTCGCCCGAGTACGTCACCGGATCGATCGATCGTGTGGATCTCGACACCGGCGAGATCAGCACGCTCTACTCCGAACTGGACGGCGACCGGCTCTGCGGGCCGAACGACCTCGTCTTCGACGAGACGGGCGGGTTCTGGTTCACCGACCTGGGGAAGCAGCGGCGGCGCGAGGTCGACAAGGGCGCGGTCTACTACGCCAGGCCCGACGGTTCTCATCT
>CBDHFJ010000006.1:0-14175 GCA_965262315.1 Acidimicrobiales bacterium | reverse complement strand
GGGTACGCCGGCTGAGCGGCCTCGCGCCGTCGGCGCGAGCCGTGGCCGACTCGTCAGTCGGTCCCGATGAGGTCGGCGACTGTTCGGAGCAACGGCGTGGCGAGCGCGAGCTGCGTCTCGGTGTGGGACACCTCGTCCAGCGCCGAGATCTCCTGGAGGATCCGATGGAGATCCTCGTTGGTCGTGGCCACGATCTTGAGGAGCAGATCGCCTGCGCCGGTGACCGTGTGGATCTCCAACACCTCCGGAATGCTGCTCAGGTGCTGGATCGTCCGATCGTGGCGACCCTGCGCGATCGACAGGGTGGTGAAGGCGCGTACGTCGTAGCCAGCGGCAGCGGCCTCAATGTCGGGGCCGAAGCCGGTGATGATGCCGCGTTCGATCAGGCGGTCGAGGCGCGACTGCACGGTTCCGCGCGCCACGCCGAGTCGCCGGGCGAGGTCTGAGATCCCCGCCCGGGGTCGGCGCCGGAGTGCGCCGAGGAGACGCCGGTCGGTCTCGTCCAGCAGTCGCGGTCAAGATGCCCTGCGGGCGTCGACGCGAACGGGTCGCGACTGGGCAGTCTGACCAGTGGAGGCGTGCCTGATGAACAACATGTGCATCAGCCTTGCACGTCTGCTGCCAAACATGCTGAATGGGGAAGGTGGACGAGGCAGATCGTCCAGTGGACTACGAGAGGATTGGTCAAGATGAGCCCTCATCTCAAGAAGGTCGATCACATCACCTACGCCTGTGAGCAGGGGACGATCGAACGGTGGGCCTGGTTCCACATCGAGGTCGAGGGTGGCACCCTCATCAACCGCATCGACGATGTCCGCCCCGATGATCTCGACTCCAGCATGAAGATCTGGTGCATCGACTACGGCGACTTCGGGGTCGCCCTGATCGAAGGTATCGACCGGGCCCAGAAGTCCCAGGTCACCAAGTTCGTCGACGTCCACGGCGATCACGCCGTGCAGCACGTGGCCTACGACACCCACGACCTCGAGAAGTTCCAGGCCCACATGAAGGACATGGGCGGCACACCCCGCGGCGAGACGCTGGTCCGCAACGACGGCTTCGGCATCCTCAAGCAGATGTTCGCCCGTGGCTACGCCGAGGGTGACGCGGCCGAGGCGTCGTTCCCCGAGTACGTGCAGCGCCCGAACCCCGGCGACACCGATGCCGAGGTTGCCATCACCTTCGCCGAGGAGACCGGCAAGGGCTTCTACGACCAGATCGAGGATGCCGTCGCTGCCGGCGACGAGGCCCCGTTCTTCGACTTCAGCCGCATGCCCGAGGACTGGCAGGTCCCGGCCGCGCAGCCCAAGGGCAGCTGAGCTGCTCGACTACTTCCGTCCTCGACCCGGTAGACGCGACGCCGGGGCCAGGGCGGCCAACGACACGCCGGCGGCGACGAGGTAGGCGGCGCGCCAGCCGTCGATGAACGTCTCGTCCGCCCCCGCTGTGTCCGCGATGTCGCCCAGTGGGATGTCGAAGCCCTGGCTCGCCAACACGCCGGCCACGATGGCCGCGACTGCGGCCTGGCCGAGCACACTGCCGAACGTGCGGGTCACGTTGGTGAACGCACCGACCACGCCGAGCGACGCAGCCGAGGTGGCGCCCATCATCGAGCTGTTGGCCGGCACGTTCCACATGGCGAGACTGAGGCCGGCGGCGACCGTGATCGGGATGATCAGCGCCAGCGAGGTGTCCAGCCCGGTGAAGGCGAACGTCGTCATCACCGCCGCCTGTGCGGTCAGGCCGGTCACGACCGATGGCCGGGGACCCAAGCGGTCGTACAGCCGACCGGAGATCTGGGCTGACACCGCCATGCCGACCGCGTAGCAGGCCAACACCACGCCGGTCGTGCGCGAGGTGAGGCCCCGGACGCTGATCAGTTGGATCGGGATGAGGAGCGTGGTGGCGGCCGCAGCAGCGAACCCCATGACCCGGACCGCGACGGCGGCACCGAACGACGGCAGGGCGAACAGCCGCAGGTCGAGCATGGGCTTGTCGTGGCCGAGTTCGTGACGCACGAAGGCGGTGATCGCGATGACGGCACCCGTCCCGCCGATGATGATCGGGATCGACAGCCACGAGAACTCGAACGGGTTGTTCGCCGTCACCACGACCAGCACGATCGCCAGGCCGGCCAGCGCGCCGCCCAATCGGTCGCCGCGACCCCGGGTCGTCGAAGGGTCGACGGTGTCGTCGTCGAGCACGAGCGGGATGATCACGAGGGTGGCGAAGACTGGGACGGCAAGGAGCAGGAAGAGCCACTCCCAGGAGAGCGGCCCGAGGAGCAGGCCTCCGACCAGCGGGCCCGAGGCGGACGCTGCGCCGACGGCGGTGGTCTGGCCGCCCATCGCCAGGCCGCGTTCGTGCGGCGGGAACGCCGCCACCAGGATGCCGGTCGCCACGGACTGGGCGAGAACGTTGCCGATGGCCGAGACCACGCGGGCTGCGATCAAGAGCGGGAAGTTCGGTGCCAAGCCCGTCGCGACCAGCCCGAGCCCGAAGATGCCCATGCCCCACCACAGGATCCGGCGGCGCCCGACCCGGTCGGCCAGCGATCCGACCGGAAGCAGGCATGCGGCGACGATGAGTGACTCGATGATCACGACCCACCCGACGGTCCGCAGGGTCACGTCGAAGTCCTCGGCGATGTCGGGGAGCACGAGGAACGACATGCTCGATGCGGTGACGAGCAGGAAGTAGGTCATCGCCATGGCGGCGAAGGCCCGCCACTTGGGTTCCATGCGCCCGGTGACGCGGGCGACGACGCCGGGGCTCGTCACTCCTCGGCCGCGGGGAGCAGCGCTCCGGGGTTCATGATGCCGTCCGGGTCGAACACCGCCTTGACGGATCGCATCAGCTCCCACTCGATGGCCGGTTTCTGCGCCCCCACGCGGGACCGGAGATGTCGCCCGATCCCGTGCTCGGCCGACAGCGTGCCGCCCATCGCGAACGTGGTTTCGTCGACGCGACGCTCCAGCTCGGGACGGCTGAGGAGGAACGTGTCCATGTCCTCGGTTCGGCTCGGCAGGATCATGACGTGGAGGTTGCCGTCACCCACGTGGCCGAAGCCGTAGGCGATGGCGTCGGGAACGACCTCTGCCGCTGCCGCCAGGACGGCGTCGTGGTACTCGGCCATGCGGTCGACGGGAACAGCGGTGTCCATCTTGAGCCCGACCTTCTGGGTGTCGGGGAAGATGCGCTGGGGCGGCAGCTCATCACGGATGAGCCAGAGGCGCTCTTCCTGGTCGGCGGTGGCGGCCACGATCGCGTCGAGGATGCGGCCCTCCTCGGCGGCGCGTTCGAGGAACGACCCGAGCGCGTCGGTGACCGGCTGGGTCGAGCCCACCTTGACCAGGATGTAGAAGGGGGCCTCGGTCTCGATCGGTCGGGGCACGTCGTAGAGCTCGCAGACCCGCTGCATGCCGAGCTCGGGCACCAGCTCGAACGCGGTCACCATGCCCGGCGCGGTCTGCTGGGCGAGCGCGTAGAGGTCGTTGAGGCCGTCGAGGCCCGGGATGGCGGCGAGTGCCGACTGCTCGTGCGTCGCGGGTGGATGGAGCCGGACGACCGCCCGGGTCACCAGGCCGAGGGTGCCCTCCGAGCCGATGAAGAGTTGCTTCAGGTCGTAGCCCGACGAGTCCTTCCGCAGCGCTCGGGTGCCGTCCCAGATCCGGCCGTCGGCAAGGACGGCTTCGATGCCGAGCACGTTGTCGCGGAGGTTGCCGTACCGCAACACGTTGTTGCCCCCGGCGTCGGTGGCGATGGCGCCGCCGATGGTGGCCGTGCCGCGAGCGCCCCAGTCGGGGGCGAACAGGCGGTCGGCCGCGGCCGCGGCATCGTGCATCGCCTGGATGGTGACGCCGGCCTGGACGGTCATCGACCACCGGTGGGGGTCGACGGCCTCGATCTCGTTCATGCGGCTGAGCGACACCACGACCGACGGTGTCTCGGCGGCAACCGCCGTTCCGCCGCTGAGCCCGGTGTTGCCGCCCTGGGGCACGATGGCGATGCCGTGTTCGGCGCACGCTCGCACGACGGTCTGGACCTCGGTGGTCGAGGCGGGACGCACCACGCCGAGTGCGCTGCCGACGTGGACGCCTCGGGGGTCGACCAGGAACGGGGCCGCTTGGTCGCCGGTGAGCACGGCGACATCGCCGAGGTCGGTTCGGATGGCGCTGATTGCCGGGTGCTCGCTCACGTGGCTGACGGTACTGTCCCGGACGAACCTTCGGCACGAGTCCGGAACCGTGTCGTGACTCGTGCCTGGCACCAGACCCGAACACCGCTCGAGGAGACGCCATGCGCCCGATGTCGACGTGGTCGGGTGGTCGATGCGCGGGGCGATGGTTGCGGGCCGACTCGAACCCCTGGCGGCTGCGATCAGCTGCGCGCGTCCAGTACAGCCGCTGTGAGCTCGGCCGGGGATCGTCGCGCATCGAGCCGGAGGTCGGCCACGGCGGCCAGCGCCGGTTCGCGGCGCTTCATGAGGGTCGCGATCTCCTCGCGGGTCACCGCACGGCGGTGATCGCCCGACCGGATGCGGTCGACCAGGGTCGGCGCGTCCACGTCGAGCGTCACGACAAAGGGTGCCCGGAGTGCGTCGCGGCAGTCGGCGCGGTCGACCACCGACGCCGCGGCAGCCACGACGACGGGTCGTTCGGTGCGCAGCGCATCGAGCAGGACGTCCGCTTCGAGCTCGTGGAGGACCGTGACTCCGTCGGTCGCCGCGATGTCCCGGCCGGTGCGCCCGGTCCGGTCCTCGATGTCGGCGTCGCTGTCACGCAGCGGTCGGCCCAGCGCCGCGGCGACCGCGGTGGCGGTGGTGGTCTTGCCGACGCCCATCGGTCCGATGATCACGAGGTGGCGGGCCGCGGTCATGCGCGGACGGTACTACCCGAGGTCAGGCGCCGGACCGAAGCGCTTCGATGCCGTCGTCATCCGCGGCGGCGAAGAACTCCCCGACCACGTCGGTGACCTCGGCGAGCGACGCGGCCGTGAACAGCACCGGCTGGTAGCTGTCGATGTCGTAGGGGAGGGTGCCCATCGCGGCGATGTCGATCGGTCTGAACACGGCCTGGGACCGGAACCAGTCCAGCTCGCCGGCAGATGACAGCAGGCCGGCGCCGTATGCGAGTGGGCCGGTCGGGCTGGTGAGGACGCCGAACTCGGCGGTGAACCAGAAGACGTCAGCCAGGAACTGCCGGGATTCGGCCAGCTCCACCCGGGTCATCGCGGCGCCTGCCGCCCGATGGAGCATGGCGAGGTGGGGGTCGGCGAGGCAGGTGGCGTGGCCGAGCACCTCGTGGAGGACGTCGGGCTCGGGCGTGTACAGCGGCGAGGACGGGTGGCGGACGTACTGCGTGGACAGGAAGATGCCGTCGGCCAGTGCGCCGAAGAACTCGTCGACCGGGACCAGTCCGGGCACCGCGCGGAAACGGAACCCGGTGCGGCGGGCGAGGCGATCGGTCACCTCGCGGAGCTGCGGGACCCGTTCGGTGGGAAGCCCCAGATGCTCGGACGCGGCCATGATTTCGGGCGCAGCGAACTGCCGCCACCGGCTGAGCAGTTCGCCGTGGGCGTACCGCCAGGTGTCGTCCTCGATCTTGAGATAGTCGACGTCGAGCGGCTCTGCATCGGGCCCGCGAGCGGCGAGGGCGATGTCGCTTCGTCGCTGTGCGTAGACCGCATCTGTCTCGAACCCCATGACGGGCATGTACCCGATGGTGACAGAATCTGTACGTTTCATCCGCTCAGGGCGTCCAGAACCAGATGATCGTATGATCGAGCGATGGTTGAACATGTGAACATCCCGTCGGCTCGGGAGCTCGACGACATCGACCGGACGATCGTCGACCTGCTGCGGGCCGACGGGCGCCTCTCGATTCCCGTGTTGGCCGAACGCGCCGGCATCGGCCGGGCCACGGCGTACGCCCGCTTCGACCGCCTCGTCGATGACGGCGTCATCACCGGATTCGAGGCTCGGGTCCGCCCCGAGGCGCTCGGCATGGGGGTCTCGGCGCTTGGTGACCATCGAAGCGCACCAGGTGGCGTGGGCCGATCTGCGAGACCGGGTACTGGCGCTACCGAACGTGCACTGGGTGGGTCTCACCGCGGGGGCTTCGGACTTCGTGGTGCTCGTCCGTGCCGCCGACCTCGACGACTTGCGCGATGTCGTCCTCACCGAACTGCTCGGCGTTCCGGGCGTCCGCAACACGCAGACCGCGGTCTTGTTGGAAGAGGTTCGCAGCGACGGCGCCGTGATCTGACGTCGGCCTCAGTACGTGAACGAGTGGCTTCGACGCTGCTCGAGGCGCTTGCGCGTCGGGTCGGTGGCCTCGTTGTCCGGGTTGAGATCGTGGCCGGGGTCCTCGCCGAGCATGGGCACGACGATCGTCTCCGTGGCATCGTCCACCGGAGCGTCGATGGCCGGGACCGGCACCGCATCGGGCCGAGCGACGGTGTTGTCGGGGACGTGCACCGTCCAGCCGTCACCGGTGTCGTCGAGGCCGCAGAGGCAGTCGGCCATCTCCGGGTCGCGCACCAGGACGTAACCGGCATGCGTCGGCCCCGGGTCGGAGACGGCAGCGATGAACTGTTGGCCCGGGGTGTCGAGCAGCCAGTACGCCACGTTGTGGAAGAGCCACGGGTGGATGCTGGCGGGGAGCCGGACGACGGTCGAGCCGTCGGATGCCGTGCCCACGTGCAACGGCAGCTCTGTCGCCCGCTTGGGGGAGTGGAGCTGTGAATAGCCCCGCAACTGGTCGACGACGGCGTCGAGCGACGCCGCCACGTGGACACGACGCGAGACGGCCGGATGCACCCGCGGCTCGCGCTTCTTCTTGCCGAACAGACCCATGGGTGTCCATCGGCGCGGCGGGCGCAGGATGGAGGTCGAGACCGAACTGTCGGACAGCGGTACGCTCCCGGGCCGTGAGCATCGACGACGCACAGGTGGAACGGCTCCTCGCCCGAGCAGCCCGAGAGGTCGAGGAGGGTCACCTGCCGTCGTGCCAGGTGGCCTTGGGCTACGAGGGCGAGATCGTCGCCGCCGAGACGTTCGGCGACGCGACGCCGGAGAGCCGGTACTGCATCTTCTCGGCGACCAAACCGTTCGTGGCCTCCACGGTGTGGACGTTGCTCGCCGAGGGTGCGTTGGGCCTCGACACCGTGGTCGCCGACGTGGTCGACGGCTTCGGCGAGAACGGCAAGGACGCCATCACGCTCGAACAGGTGATGCTGCACACGTCCGGCTTCCCTCACGCCCCGATGGGCCCGCCGGCCTGGTCCACGCCCGAGGGGCGCGCCGCCAAGATGTCGTCGTGGCGGCTCAACTGGGAGCCGGGGACCGCGTTCGAATACCACCCGTCGTCGGCCCACTGGGTGCTCGGTGCCCTGATCGAGGCGGTCACGGGCAACGACTTCCGCGACGAGGTGCAGCGTCGGGTCACCGATGCCGTCGGCCTCCCGCGCATCGTCGGTGTACCCCTCGATGACCAGGACGACCTGCAGGACCTGGTGCTGGTCGGCGAGCACGCATCGCCCGACGAGTTGGAGGAAGCGTTCGGGGTGCGGGCCATGCCCGCCACCGAGGTCACCGACGACGCCATCCTGCGATTCAACCTCGCCGAGACCCGCGAGGTCGGTGTGCCCGGCGGCGGTGGCTTCGCGCGAGCGGTCGACCTCGCCACCTTCTACCAGCACCTCCTTCACGACCCGGAAGGCATCTGGGACCCGGAGTGGCGCCGCATCGGCACGGCCGAGGTGCGCAACACGTTCCCGGATCCGATGGGCGTGCCGGCCAACCGCGCCCTCGGGCTGATCCTGGCGGGTGACGACGGCCTCTCGCACATCCGTGGGCTGGGCCGGACGGTCTCCCCGATGGCGTTCGGACACAACGGTGCCGGCGGCCAACTCGCCTGGGCCGATCCGGCGACCGGTCTGTCGTTGGGGTACGTCACCAACGGCTACGACGTGCACGAGGTGCGCATGCCGCGACGCGGCACGGCGATCAGCTCGATCGCCGGGGAGTGCGCGCCTCGCTGAGCCGCCCGGCGGCCGTCACATGCGGCCGGGCGTGCCTCGGGTGCCGTCGGGGCGTGAACCCAGTCGGCCCGCCGTCGCGAACCACTCGTCGTGGTCTGTCGCGTCGGCGACACGCAGGACGGACTGCTTCATCATCCGGGCCGCGCCTGCGGGAAAGCCGGCGATCTCGGTGGCCAGTGCGACCGCGCGATCTCGGATCTCACTGTCGGCGGTGACTTCGTAGGCGACGCCGAGCTCGAGGAGGCGCGGGCCCGCCAACCGGTCGCCGTGCGTGACGATCTGGAGGACGGTCGACAGCGGGTACCGAGGGACGAGCCAGGCCAGGTTGTTCGGTGCGGCCATCCCCAGCCGGACCTCGCCGACCTGGAGCCAGGACTGCTCGCCGACGACGATCAGATCGCCGGCCAATGCCAGCGCCGCGCCACCGTTGATGGCGTAGCGCTCGAGCGCGACGACGACCGGGGCCGGACACGCGGCGAGCGAGACGTGGGCGCGACGCAGGGAGTCCGGGAAGCCCGCCATCCAGTCGGGGGCGGGGTCGGCGTTGAACTCGTCGAGGTCGAGGCCCGAGCAGAACGCGCCGCCGGCGCCGGCGAGCACCACCGCCTCCACCGAGGTGTCCTCGGCGATGGCCTCCATGGTGTCGGCGAGTGCTGTCATGAGGGGGCCGGTCATCGCGTTCTTGCGCTCGGGCCGGTTCAGCTCGACGACGGCGACGCCGTGCGTGTCGGTGCGCAGGACGAGTGGATCGCTCATCAGTTCCTCGGGAGCTCGCGGAAGGGGGTGTCTCGGTCGGGGCCGGGCTCGCGAGGCAGGCCGAGGACCCGTTCGCCCAGGGTGTTGCGCTGGATCTCGTCGGTGCCGCCACCGAGCGACATCCCGCGGCAGTTGAGGACGTGGTACTGCCAGTAGTCGGCGTCGCTGTCGTCGCCGGACCAGGCGACGGCCCGAGGTCCGTTCAGCGTGTGGGCCACCTGGGCGGCCGCGCGACCTTGGATGGTGCGCCAGAGCTTGCCGATCGACGGGTGGCGCTTGCGCGCCGCAACCCACGGGATGATCTTCTCGCCGATGTAGATGTCGGCGAGGGCCTGCCGGACCCGCGGGTCGGTGGTGGTTCCGTGCTCGCGAGCCAGGGTCAAGAGGCCATCGAAGGGGAGCGGGGAGCGTCCCGCCTTGGACTTGGCGGCATCGTCGGTCTTGGTGCCCCGCCCGAGCGTTGTTCGCTCGTGGGCCAGCAGCGCGACGGCGAGCGCCCAGCCGCCGTTGACCTCACCGATCACCCAGTCGGCGGGAATTCGGGCGTCGTCGAGGAACACCTCGTTGAACTCGGCAACGCCGGTCATCTGCACGAGGGGTCGCACGGTCACGCCGGGCTGGTCCATCGGGCAGGCGAACATCGTGATGCCGCGGTGCTTGGGGAGGTCGTTGTCGGTGCGGGCGATCAGGATGCCGAGGTCGGCGTGCTGGGCACCGGAGGTCCAGACCTTCTGGCCGTTGACGATCCACTCGTCGCCGTCGCGGACAGCGCTGGTGGTCAGCCCGGCCAGGTCACTGCCCGCGCCGGGCTCGGAGTAGAGCTGACACCAGATCTCCTCGCCTCGCAGCGCCGGCTTGATGAAGCGCCGCTGCAGCTCGGGTGTGGCGTACTCGGCGATGGTCGGGATGGCCATGCCGATGCCGATGCCGAACAGCGCTTCTTCGCCTGGGAGGAGGTCGAGGCTGGCCCGGCGCAGCGCTTGCTCGTACTCGGGGCCGAGGCCCTGCCCGCCCACCGAGGTCGGGTAGCTGACCCCGGCGAGGCCGGCGTCGTCGAGCGCGGCCCGGTAGGCCCGGGCCCGGGCCATGCGGTCGTCGATGCCCGATATCAGGTCGGGAACCGAGCGATAGAACGCGACCACGCGTTCGGTGAAGTCGGCGATGGATTCCTGGGTCGACACGTCCCGGATTGTGGCACCTGCGCGCCGGCCGGTGCTCAGGCGGTGAAGTAGTCCCCTGGGGAGGCGGCCGCCACGGCGCGCACCTCGGCCTCGGTCACGCCGGGGTTCAGCGGGGTCAGGCACCACGTGACGCCGAGGTCGGCGAGCGCGTCGTACGTCAGACCGTCGCCGTCCCCTGGCCGCACTGCGACGTCGAACCCGTCGAGCGTGCCGCGCTCGCTCCCGACCAGGTCGAGCATCGTGCGGAGCGTGTCCGCATCGACGTCGACGGGGAACAGGCCCTCGTGGCTGGCGGCGCGACGCACCGGCTTGCGGGCCTGCCCGCGGGCGGCGAACCACATCGGGATGGTCGGTGGTCGCCGCGCCGGGTGGGCGATCTGCACGTCTCGGGCGACGAAGTGCTCACCCTCGAAGTCGACGCGCTCGCCGCTCCACAGCCCTTTGAGGATGGCCACGCCCTCGTCGAGGCGCCGGCCGCGTTCGACCGGGTCGAGCACCTCGCCGAACTTGCTCAGCTCGCCGGAGTGGTCGACGCCGAGCCCGAGCCCGAGTACGAACCGGCCGCCGGACAGGTGATCGAGCGACAAGGTCTCGCGCGCGAGCTTGATCGGCCTGCGGCGCGTGATCGGCGTGATCATGGTGCCGATCGTCAGCCGGCCGCGGCGACCCGAAGCGTTTGTGCTCGAGAGCTACGTTCACGCTGTGCGGTCGGCAGGCGGTCTACCGCTGCTCGTCGCCGCCGGCACCTCCATCGATGATGTGCCGGCGCTGCTCGGGATCGCACACGCAGTGGTGCTTACCGGCGGCGATACCGACGTGCATCCGTCGCTGTATGGCGCCGACGTGCAAGGGCGGCTGGATCGCATCCAGCCCGAGCGCACCGCCCTCGAACTCGCGCTTGCGAAAGCCTGTCTGCATCAGCACATTCCGTTGTTGGGAGTGTGTGGCGGCATGCAGGTCCTCGCAGTCGCTGCGGGAGGCACCCTTATCCAAGACCTTCCGGCGTCCGACGACCACCACCTGGCGCATGAGCAACCCAACGACCCTGCCGAATCGAGCCACCGGGTGCGTCTGTCACAGCCTGCGGCGCTGGGCTTCGAGGCGTCTGAGATCTGGGTGAACTCGACTCACCACCAAGCGGTGGACGATCCGGGCCAGCTGGAGGTGGCCGGACGTGCCCCAGACGGGGTGGTGGAAGCGGTGCAACACCCCACGCACCCCTTCGCGGTTGGGCTTCAGTGGCACCCGGAGTTGCTTGGGCAGTGGGGCCCGTATGAAGCGCTCCTGCGTGCTGTTCAGAACTGAACGGTCACCTGGCGCCGATCGCGGTCGCCTCCCGCTCGCGAACCAAGCGTAAACGTGGAGGCCGTGCCCCCCTCACCACGTACCGACACGCGGTGCACCTTGGTGAGCTCCTTGCGATAGACCTGGAACCCGTCCGGCCCACTCACATAAGTCTCCGCGGGCTCCGCGGTGAGCCAGGCAATCACCGCGCGGTCGCCTTCCATCGAGCGGACCCGATGACCGGTAATGAGTCCGCCCTTGGCCTGCCGTCGACGCCGATCTCGCGGCCGGACTCGCAGTGCCTCTGCCGGCGCCACCAAGCCCGCTCCATAAGCAGGATCCCAACCCTCGGGACCCAGATCCTGCGCCGTCGACCGGAGCAGGGAGCGAATGTCGTCCGGATCCGTCACGCCGTTCGCGTACAGCAGCGCCGCGGCACCTGCGACATGAGGCGTGGCCATCGACGTGCCCTGCAGGAAGTAGTACGCCCATTCCCCATTGAGGTTGGATTCCTGCACAACACCGTCCTGAAGCCCGTTACCATCGGTGTCGACGGTGATGTCCCCGCCAGGGGCCACCACGTCTACCTGGGCTCCCCGGTTGGAGTAGAACGCCACCTGGTCCCGCTGGTCGATCGCGCCAACCGCAATGGTGGTGTCGAGTGCGGCTGGAAAACCTACGAAATCGCCGAAGCCTTCGTTGCCCGTCGCCGCGACCACGGTGACCCCATTCTCGTAGGCATAAGCACACGCGTCGGCCACGACCTGGGAATCGAGCGGCGATCCAAGGGAGAGATTGATGATGTTGGCACCGTTGTCGACCGCCCACAGAATGCCGCTGGCAACTGCGGTGTTGGCACCGGCACCTCGATCGTCGAGCACCCGCACGGGAAGGATGGACACCTTCGGGGCAACCCCCACAACCCCGACCCCATTGTGGGCACGCTGACCGATGGTGCCCGCAACGTGCGTGCCATGCCCGTTCGGGTCGGACGGATCATCGTCGCCGTCGACGAAATCCTTGCCGGGAAGTAGCTTATAGAATCCGTCTTGGTGCGACGACACCCCGGTGTCGAGCACCGCCACCACCACGCCCTCACCACGGGTCACCTGCCACGCCCGAGGCAAATCAAGGCGTCGCATGTGCCATTGGTGGGTCCAGTACGGATCGTCGGGCTCGCGCGCGTCTCGCGTTCCCCCATCCGCCGCGGGCTTGCCCGCGCGCTCCTCACCGCGCCGTCCGCCGCGCCCTTCGCTCTTGGCCCGCGGCCCGCCCTTGCCCTCGCGCTGTACTCTGGCCGGCTTGGCGCTCAACACCTCCGAGACCGGTTCGACCCACTCCACGTCGGGATGCGCCGCCAGCCGCCGCACGACCTTCTCGGCCGGCATGTTGGTGCGGATCCGAATCGTCCGATCCAGCCCCAGTGATTGCGCGACCGAGCGGTTCTGGGGTTCATGACTGGCGTGCACGTAGCTCGACCCCAACAGCTCCAACGCCGAAAAGGACCCGTCAAGTGCCTCATCGCCGGTAAACACGCGCTTACCGAGCTTGAGCTCGGTGACCCCGTCTGCCAACTTGACGCTGAACTGCCCCCGGCGACGCTTCGCGCCGGCGGCCGCGGCCCGCGGCCCTCCGTTGCCCGCACCCCGCCGGATTGCGGTCGGGCCCGTGCGCAGCTCCGACGCCGAGCCCTGCGGAGCGTCACCCGGCGACCCCTCAGAGGACGGGACAAGCTCCATGCCCGAGCAAGCCAATGAAATGCCGAGGGTTAACGCCAGCAGCCCAACGACAGAGGAACGCGTCGCCATAGGGGTCTCCGGGGAACGCGCCGCAAACCGCGGCGCTTAGAACGGAATGTCGTCGTCGGCACCGCCATAATCGGGCATGCCACCGCCGCCACCGCTCGATCCTCCACCCCCGTCGAATCCGCCGCCACCGCCGCTGCCTCCACCGCCGCCGCCGCCGCCGCTTCCTCCACCGCCACCGAAGTCGCCGCCACCGCCACCGCTGTAGCCGCCGCCACCTCCACCGCCGTAGCCGCCACCCCCTCCGCCGCTGTCACGGCCACCGAGGAAGCGGAGCTGGTCACAGACGACTTCGGTCGACCAGCGATCGTTGCCTTCGCGATCCTGCCACTTCCGCGTGCGGATGCGGCCTTCGATGAAGACCTGGCGACCCTTCCGGAGGAAGCGCACCGCGTTCTCCGCGGTTCGTCCAAAGCACACGACGCGGTGCCACTCCGTGTGGTCACCCCAGGTGCCATCGCGGTCCTTCTGCCGTTCGGTCGTGGCGATCCGTAAGTTGGCCACCGTGGTGCCGCTCTGCGTGGTCCTCGACTCCGGGTCCGCGCCCAGGTTCCCGACCAGGATCACCTTGTTGACTGTCATGGATGACTCCGATTGACGAGCCTGGGGTCGCGCTGCCGCGTCCAGCCGCTCGCCAGGGGTTCGTTGCTGGGCCCCGAACTTAACTGCTCGCCTTGCGTCACGGTCCTCGAGAACCAGCCATTTTCCGTCCGGATCATGCCCGACGGAACATCCTGCAATACGGTTCTTGCAGGCCCGTAGTCACGCGAGCATGGGAGGCCGCCATGGTCACGACCCGCGACGAGTTGGAATCCGCGCTTTCGATCCACGACGCCGATGCCCTACGGCTCATCTTGATGGCCGCAGAGGTGGATCCTCGAGGCGCTCACTCCAGCGCAGAGCTCGCCAAGCGCCTCGCGGAGTCGATCTGGTGGAACTTCTGCACGCCACTCGGCTACTTGGTCGAGCGCACCTCGCTCGAAGACATCGTTCAGCATGTCGCCCGTAAGCTGCAGGTGTCCGACCGGGTCGCCGCCAGCGAGCCGGTGTGGGAACAGCTTTCTGCGATGACGACAGCGCTGGTGCCTCATGCCGAGGGCCACGGC
>CBDHFJ010000005.1:0-12672 GCA_965262315.1 Acidimicrobiales bacterium | reverse complement strand
GCCTCGTCCGCGGCGCTGGTGTCGGCGTCGGGGGCGCTGCCCTCGGCGTCGTCCTTGTCCGAGTCCTTGTCGGCCCCCGTGGCGGGCGTTGCGCCGCCCTGCCGTTCCCGCCGTTGCCGGCCTTGCCGCTCCCGCCGGTGGCGCTGCCTTCGTTGCCGGCCTTGCCGCTGCCTCCGTTGCCGTTGCCGTTGCCTCCGTTGCCGTTGCCTCGGCGGCGCTGGGGCGTTGCGGTGGCCTTGCCCTCGGCGGCACGGACGTCGGCCATCGGGTCGGCCGAGTAGGCCGGGCGTCGTCGGGGCGGGGCTGGCTGGGGCCACCCTGGGCCAGTTCCATGATCATGTCGATCAGGTCGGCCTTGCGCGCCCGGGACGGCGGCTTGCCGGCCCATCGCCTGCGCGATCTGGGTCAGCTCGTCCTGTCCTTGGAGGCGAGCTTCGACTTGCTCAGGTCATCACTCAACGGTGGTCCTCAGGTGGTGTGGGCACGCAACGGCGCAGTGGCACGCGTCGTCCCCCGTCCTCTGGTGGGTGACCCTGGTACCGGTCGAGGTGCGGCACGTCCTGGGTCGGATCGAGTCGGCCCGGAAGACACCGTGGCCGGACCGACACCCGGAGACTGTACCGAGGTCTCGCGACCGGGACCAACATGCCCGGGCACTCGACCCAGACGGAGGCCCTGCGTCAGCGGGTGGTGAGGACGTGCGCGAGCTCGTCGAGCTCGGAGGCGACGATGCTGAACCAGGCCCACTTGCCTCGCTGGTCCCGCGTGACCAGCCCCGCCTCGCCGAGCACTTTGAGGTGGTGCGAGATGGTCGGCTGCGACCGATCGAGGTCGTCGACGAAGTCGCACACGCACACGCCGTCGGGCGCGGCCGCGAGTCGACTCAGGATCTGGAGGCGCACGGGATCGGCGATGGCCTTGAAGCGCGCCGCGAGCAGCTCGGCGTCGGTGGCGTCGAGCACGTCGACGGTGAGCGGGGTGCAGCAGCGCTCGACAGCCTGGTCGGGGGTGGGTGCTCGGTCGGTGACGGCCATGGGCCGAGTGTAACCACGGGAGAAACACATTGACAGACGTCGATGCGTTGTTCATATTGATGCCTGTCGATACATAGACAGATGTCGATACGACCCCCGGAAGCGGGTACCCTCGCTCCCGAACCCAAGGAGAACCCCATGTCCCGTCTGCAGCTCGGCCTCAAAGTCGACGACCTCGATGCGGCCGTCGAGTACTACTCCGCCCTGTTCGACAGCCAGCCGGCCAAGCGCGAGCCCGGCTACGCCAACTTCGCCATCGCCGACCCGCCCCTCAAGCTGGTCCTGTTCGAGGGCGCCGGCCCCCACGGCGCCATCAACCACCTGGGCATCGAGCACGAGACCGCCGACGCGGTGCACGCCGAGCTCGACCGGGTCAAGCAGGCCGGCCTGGCGGTCCACAGCGAAGGCGAAGACCACTGCTGCTACGCCTACAAGGACGAGGGCTGGGTCGACGGTGTCGACGGCCACCGCTGGGAGATCTACACCGTCCTCGCCGACGCCGAGACCGCCGGCCATCTGGAGGCCGGCGGCCCCGGCAACGACGTCGAATGCTGCGGCCCGGCCGCCGAGCCGGCCACCGTCGCCGCCTCGACCGGACCGTCGAGCTGCTGCTGAACCCGACGGGTCCGGGGACGGGGCTCGGCGTCCCGAAACCCGTCACAGAACCGAGAGACGACCGTGGGCAGACCCCCGAGCGGGGCCCTCGTCCGGCCGATCGTCAGACCCGGGTGCGCTCGAGGATGTAGGACTCGATGACGGCCAGGTCGTTGGCCCGGACATCGAAGCGTTCGGGCAGCTCGGCCACCGCCGCCAGACGGGCGGGGACGTCGGGCCCCCGGCCCACGGCCTGCTCGATGGCAGCGGGAAACTTCGCCGGGTGCGCGGTGGCCAGGACCACCATCGGCGCCCCCGACCCGGCGGCATCGCCGGGCCGCACCGAGGCCGACAGCGGTGTGGGGATCGACGATCTCACCGGAGCGCTCCCGCCTCGGCCCGGATCTCGTCGAGCGTCTCGGTGTCGTCGAGGCGAGCGCCGTCCCAGCTCTCGCGGAGCGCCCCGAGCTTGTACGGGTCGATGCTGACGGTCCCGGTCTCACGAAACGTGCTCATGAACTCGGCCACCGCCTCGCCGTCGCGGGCGTGCAGCTCGAACAGCAGGCGCTCGAGATTCGAGCTCACCTGGATGTCCATCGACGGCGACAGGCTGGGCTCGACGGACTCGATGGTCATCTCACCGGTCTCGAAGAACCGGGTGAGGATGTCGTTGCGGTTGCTGCCCACCACGAACTGCGCGATGTCGAGCCCCATGCGGCGGGCGCAGAAGCCGGCGAACACGTTGCCGAAGTTGCCCGGTCGGGACCGCGAACGAGACCGGCTGGTCGATCCGGCCGAGCTGCAGCGCGGCCCAGTAGTAGTAGACGATCTGGGCCATCACCCGGGCCCAGTTGATCGAGTTCACCGCGGACATGCGGATCCGATCCCGGAACTCGGTGTCGCCGAACATGGCCTTCACCAGGTCCTGGCAGTCGTCGAAGGTCCCCTCGACGGCGACGTTGTGCACGTTGGGTGCGTCGACCGTGGTCATCTGCCGCCGCTGCAGCGGTGACGTCCGCTCGTGTGGATGCAGCCACGAAGATGTCGATGGCCTCGCGGTCTCGGACGGCCTCGATGGCCGCC
This sequence comes from Acidimicrobiales bacterium, assembly GCA_965262315.1. GTDB lineage: Bacteria > Actinomycetota > Acidimicrobiia > Acidimicrobiales > UBA8592 > JBCCFK01. The sequence continues at coordinate 9,961 of CBDHFJ010000005.1, read as the reverse complement.
GAACCCGTGTCGCCGGACGTGGCCGCCACGATGGTGACGCGCTCGCCTCGCGCGGCCAACTCGTGATCGAAGAGCCGGCCGACCAACTGGAGGGCGACGTCCTTGAACGCCAGCGTCGGGCCGTGGAACAGCTCGAGGAGGTGGAGGTCGTCGCCGAGGTCGACCAGCGGCGTGACCTCGTCGTGGTCGAAGGTCGCATAGGCCGCGTCGACGATGGCGGCGAAGGCATCCCGCTCGATCGAACCCTCGACGTAGGGCCACATCACCTCGGTGGCGAGGGTGGCATAGTCGGCCTCGGCACCGTGTGCGGCGACGAAGTCGGCCAGCGAGAGCCGGGGCCAGACCTCGGGCACGTAGAGCCCGCCGTCGCTGGCGAGCCCGGTCAACAGCACGTCGCCGAACTCCAACGGCGGCGCCATTCCGCGGGTGCTGACGTACTTCACCGGGGAACCTCAGCCGCCGATGACCCGCAGCATCGACCCGACCTGACGGACCGAGTCGAGCGAACGGATCTCGTGCAGCGTGGCCCGGACGTCGCGCTCGACCGCCGGATGGGTGATGAAGATCAGGCGGGCGTCGTCGCCGAGGCCCTCCTGCTCCATGGATCGGATCGACACCTTGTGTTGTCCGAAGATGCCGGCGACGGTGGCCAGGACCCCGGGCTCGTCGTGCACCTCCAGGTTCAGGTAGTACGCGGATTCCAGCTCGTCGATCGGTTGGATCCGCGGGCGCACCAGGGTCCCGATCGTGGCCGCGGTGTGGTCGAGGCGGTTGGTGGCGGCGTCGATCAGGTCGCCCAGCACCGCGCTGGCCGTGGGCCGGCCGCCGGCGCCTCGGCCGTAGAACATCAGCTCGCCTGCGGCTCCGCCTTCGACGAAGACCGCGTTGAAGCTGTCGCGCACCGACGCCAGCGGGTGGGTGCCGGGCACCATCGCCGGGTGGACCCGCACGGCGACGACGGGCACGCCGTCCTCGTCGCCCACCTGCTCGGTGACCGCCAGCAGCTTGATGACATAACCCAGCCGGGTGGCGAAGTCGATGTCGGCGGCGGTGATGCCGGAGATCCCCTCGTGGTACACGTCGCCGGCGACCACGCGGGCACCGAATGCGATCGAGGCGATGATGGCGGCCTTGGCGCCGGCGTCGTAGCCCTCGACGTCGGCCGTGGGATCGCGTTCGGCGTAGCCCAGGCTCTGGGCTTCCGCGAGTGCGTCCTGGTAGGAGACCCCGTGCTCGGCCATCTGGCTGAGGATGTAGTTGGTGGTGCCGTTGACGATGCCCATCACCCGGCTGACCGGCTCGCCGATGAGCGATTCGCGCAGCGGGCGCAACAGCGGGATGGCGCCGGCCACGGCGGCTTCGTACAGCAGGTCGACGCCGGCGTCGGCCGCGGCGTCGTAGAGCTCGGCACCGTGGTTGGCCAACAGTTCCTTGTTTGCCGTGATCACGGGCTTGCCGCCGGCGATGGCGGCAAGCACCAGCTCGCGGGCCGGCTCGATGCCACCGATGGTCTCCACCACGATGTCGATGCCCTCGTCGGCGACGACGGCGGCGGCGTCGGTGGTGAAGATCTCGTGGGGCACATCGAGGCCCCTGTCCTTGGCGGTCGAGTGGACCGCGATCCGGGTGATCTCGAGATCGACGCCGGTTCGGCCGGCGATCTCAGCCCGTTGTTCGGCGACGAGCTCGACGAGCGCGCCTCCCACGTTGCCGCAACCCAGCAGCCCGACGTTCACCTTGGTGGCCATGGCCGCCACGCTACCGGAGCACCAGCCCGCCATTGCGCCGTTTGTCCGCGCGGTCACCCGTTCGGTGGAACGCCGGCAGCGCTCACCGAACGTGAGGACGCGGATCAGCCGAGGTCGGTGCGGAGGAGGTCCTCGAAGGTCTCGCGCCGGACGACCAGGCGGGCCTCGCCGTCCTTGACGAACACCACGGCCGGCCGCAGGACCTTGTTGTAGTTGGAGCCGAGCGAGTGGCCGTAGGCGCCGGTCACCGGCGTGGCCAGCAGGTCGCCCACCGCGATGTCGTCGGGCACGTTCGCCTCGCGCACCAGGACGTCGCCGGACTCGCAGTGCTTGCCGACGATGCGGACCTCGCGGTCACGGTCGGCGCCGACGGCTCGCGGCAGGAACGCTTCGTAGCCACTGCCGTACAGCACGGGGCGAGGGTTGTCGGACATGCCCCCGTCGACCGAGACGTAGGTGCGGATGCCCTCGAGCTCCTTGACGGTGCCGACCGTGTACAGCGTGACCGCGGCCGAGGCGGCGATCGACCGGCCGGGCTCGGCGAGGATGCGGGCCGTGACGCCCGCATCGCGGCAGGCGTCGATGACGATCTTGCCCCAGGCCGGGATCGGCAGGGTCTCCTCGCCCTCGACGTAGGCAACGCCGAGGCCGCCGCCGACGGACAGCTCTTCGAGACCCAACGGCGTCGAGAACTCGGCGAGCACCCGTGCGGCATCGCGGAACGAATCGAGGCGGAACACCTGCGACCCGATGTGGGCGTGGATGCCGCGCACGTCGATCGCCGGGGAGGACTGCGCCCGCTCGACCGCCTTCGCCGCGACCCCGGTGGACACGGTGAAGCCGAACTTGGAGTCGTCCTGGCCGGTGGCGATGTACTCGTGCGTGTGCGCCTCGACCCCGGGCGTCACCCGGAGCAGGGCCGACGCGACCTGGCCGGTCTGCGCGTGGATGGCCTCGAGGCGGTCGATCTCGTCGAAGGAGTCGACCACGATGCGGCCGACGCCGGCGTCGAGGGCCATGCGCAGCTCGGACTCGGACTTGTTGTTGCCGTGGAGCACCAGGCGGTCGGCGGGCACGTCGGCGGCGAGCGCCACCTGCATCTCGCCGCCGGTGGCGACGTCGAGGTGCATGCCCTCCTCGTGGGCGAGGCGGGCCATGGCCTTGCACAGGAACGCCTTCGTGGCGTACGCCACGCCGTCGCCGAAGGCATCGACCGCCTCACGGCAGCGGGCGCGCAGGTGCTCCTCGTCGTACACGAACAGCGGGGTGCCGAACTCGACGGCCAGGTCGTCGGCGCGCACACCGGCAACGGTCAACATGCCGTCGTCGTCGGTGGAGGCGTGATCGGGCAGCAACGAGAGGGGGACGGGACCGGCCATCAGCAGGCGGTCACATCGAGTCGGGAGCGGAGACGCCCATGAGCGTGAGCCCGTTGACCAGGCCCACCCGCGCCGCTTCGACCAGCCACAGCCGGGCCTGGGTCAGCTCGGGCGCGATGCCGTCGCCCATGACGTAGCAGTCGTGGTAGAAGCCGTGCACCGCGGCGGCGAACTCGCGCAGCCAGTTGGCCACCTTGTGCGGCGCCAGCTCGCGGGCCGCGATGGCGACGATGTCGGGGAACTCGTGGAGCTGCCGCAGCACCTCGAGCTCGCGCTCGTGCGTGAGCCGGCCGAGGTCGACGGTGTCGAGCGCGGCGCGCTCGATGCCGGCCTCGGCCACCTTGGTCTGGATCGACCGCAGCCGGGCGTGCGCCATCTGCACATAGAAGACCGGGTTGTCCATCGCCTTCGACGCGGCGAGCTCGAGGTCGAAGGTCTGGGGGCTGTCGACCGACTGCAAGAGGTAGGTGAACCGGGCGGCGTCGGCGCCGATCTCGTCGACGATGTCGCGCAGCTCGATGATGTCGCCGGTCCGCTTGGACAGCTTGACCTCCTCGTCGCCGCGCATCAGCCGGACCATCTGGGTGATGGGGACGGTCAGCTTGTCGGGGTCCTTGCCCAGTGACTTCATCGCCGCCTTCATGCGGCCGACGTAGCCGTGGTGGTCGGCGCCCCAGACGTCGATGAGTTCGTCGGCGCGCTCGAACTTGTCGCGGTGGTAGGCGATGTCGGGGGTGATGTAGGTGTAGTCGCCGTCGGAGCGGATCAGCACCCGGTCCTTGTCGTCGCCGTAGTCGGTGGACCGAAGCCAGGTGGCCCCATCGTTCTCGTAGACGACCCCGTGGTCGCGGAGGTCGGCGAGCGCGGCATCGATCATGCCGTTGTCGACCATCGAGCGCTCGGAGTACCAGGTGTCGAACACCACACCGAGGCTGGCGAGCACCTCGGTCTGGTCGGCCTTGGCGTGCGCATAGCCCCACTCGAGCGCGTCGTCCTGGCTCAGCCCTTCGGGCATCTCCTTGGACCACTCCACGATGTACTCGCCCACGTAGCCACCCTCGGGCGGCTCCTCGCCGTTCTTGCGGGCCAGCAGTGAGGCGGCGTAGGTCTGCATCTGCACGCCGCGGTCGTTGATGTAGAACTCGCGCTCGACCTCGTGGCCCACCGCCTCGAGCAGCGAGGCGATGGCGTCGCCGTAGCAGGCGCCGCGGGCGTGGCCGGCGTGCAGCGGGCCGGTGGGGTTGGCGCTGACGAACTCGACGTTGACCTTCGTGCCGGCGCCAGTGGCGGACCGGCCGTAGGCATCGCCAGCGGCGACGACATCACGCAGCACGTCGTACAGCCACGTGCCGGCGAGGTGGAAGTTGACGAATCCTGGCCCGGCGATCTCGACCTTGTCGACGTGCGGCGGGAGGTTCTCGTTGAGGTGATCGGCGAGCTGCTGGCCGAGCTCGCGGGGGTTGCGGCCGGCCTTCTTGGCAGTGGCCAGGGCCACGTTGGACGACCAGTCACCGTGCTCGCGGTTGGCCGGGCGCTCCAGCCCGATGGTGTCGGGCAGGGGGTCGACGGCGAGCGCCACCAGGGCGTCGCGCAGCGCATCGGTGAGGAGGTCGGTGATCATCTGATCCAAACGGGGGTCCGGGAGTTCGTGACAGCGTACGAGCTGCATCCCCCCACCACTGCGCTTTCCGGGGCCTTCTGCCAGCGTGATGACATGCCATGACCTGGCACGACGCTGGCAGAACGCTCGACGCAGCCAGCACCACGTCCATCTGCCAGCGTCCGACCACGGCATGACCTGTAACCACGCTGGCAGAACGCTCGACGCAGCCAGCACCACGTCCATCTGCCAGCGTCCGACCACGGCATGACCTGTAACCACGCTGGCAGAACGCTCGACGCAGCCAGCACCACGTCCATCTGCCAGCGTCCGACCACGGCATGACCTGTAACCACGCTGGCAGAACGATCGAACGGGCTGCCCCGTAACCTGGAGCGATGGACTCCGAGGAGTTGCCCCTGGCGCGAACCGCCGTGAACGACGGGGTCGATGCGGCTGCGCCCGGCGAGTTCTCGCCGATCGAGATCGGGCCGATCTCGGTCTGGCCGCCCGTCGTCCTCGCACCGATGGCCGGTGTCACCGACGTGCCGTTCCGACAGCTCTGCCGGGAGGCATCGACGTCGGGCCTCGCCGACCCCGACCAGCCCCACGCTCCCGGCCTGTTCGTCAACCAGATGATCACCGCTCGGGCACTCGTCGAGGGACACAAGAAGACGCTCAAGCTGGCCGAGTTCGGCCCCGACGAGAACCCCCGAAGCATCCAGCTCTACGGCACCGACCCCATCTATCTCGGCAAGGCCGTCGAGCAACTGGTCGAGACCGAACGCGTCGACCACATCGACATGAACTTCGGCTGCCCCGTGGGCAAGGTCACCAAGCACGGCGGCGGCGGCGCACTGCCGTACCGGCGCCCGCTGTTCCGTCGCATCGTCCGCGCGGCCGTGGAAGCGGCTCAGGGCCGGGTCCCGGTGACGGTGAAGTTCCGCATGGGCATCGACGACGACCACCTCACCCATCTCGACGCCGGTCGGATCGCCGAAGAAGAAGGTGCGGCGGCGGTCGCCTTGCACGGCCGCACTGTCGAGCAGCTCTACTCGGGCGAGGCCCGCTGGGAGGCGATCGCCGAGCTGAAGCAGGCGGTCACCACCATCCCGGTGCTCGGCAACGGCGACATCTGGGAACCCCACGACGCGCTGCGCATGCTCCGCCAGACAGGGGCCGACGGCGTGGTCATCGGCCGAGGCTGCCTCGGGCGTCCGTGGCTGTTCCGCGACCTCGCCCGTGTGTTCGAAGGCGGCGAGGTCGGTCCGGTGCCCACCATGGCCGAGGCCGCCACTGCGATGCGCAGACAGGCCCGGCTCATCGTCGAGTGGATGGGGACCGAGCGGGCGCTCCGCGGGTTCCGCAAGCACGCGATCTGGTACCTGACCGGCATGCCGGTCGGCGGCGAGTTCCGCCGCAAGGTCCAGGAGATCGACGGCCTGGACGATCTCGACGCCGTCCTGGCCTCGATCGACCCCACGCTCCACCTGCCGGTCGACGCCATCCGCATCCCCCGCAGCCACAAGGGCGGCCCCAAGCCCGTGTCGCTGCCCCACGGCTGGTTGGACGACCCCGACTCGCAGCTCGCACTCAGCGAGGAGGCCGAAGCGCTGGTGTCCGGCGGGTGACCGCCGACGCGCCCCTTGTCCTGGCCTCGGGTTCGCCCCGTCGACGGGTCCTGCTGGCGATGCTCCAGGTGCCCGTCGACGCCGTCCCCGCGAATCTCGACGAGGAGGCGATCGCCCGCGACCTCGACCCGATGGAAGCCGTCGCCGTGCTGGCCCGAGCCAAGGCCGACGCCGTCGACGGCGCCGGCCGCCCGGTCCTGGCGGCGGACACCGTGGTCAGCCTGAACGACCGCATCATGGACAAGCCCCGGGACCGACAGGACGCGGCGGCGCTGCTGCGGGCGCAGTCGGGCCAGGTCGTCCAGGTCATCAGCTGCGTGGCGGTCAAGGCGGTCGACGGGACCATCGACGATCGGATCGCGATCAGCACCCTCCGGGTGCACGAGCTGAGCGACCGCGACATCGAGACGTACCTGACCACGGGCGAGGCGGACGACAAGGCGGGCGCCCTCGCCGTGCAGGGTGCGGCCAACGCGTTCACCGAACTGCTGGACGGCAGCCGGTCCAACGTGGTGGGACTGCCGCTGGCCGAGACGATCGAGCTGCTCCGCAACGCCGGCGTGACGGTGACCGAACCGCGCACCGTGGACTGAGCGTCAGGCGGCGTCGACCTCGGCGCGCAGGAACGCCACGGTGTCGCGGAGCCACGAGCGCAGCCGACGCAGGCTCTCGCGCCGCGTCATCCCCGTGGGCCACACCAGGTGGTAGCCGACCTGGCTGCGGGCCATGGTCGGTCCGACGGGCACGAGCATGCCGCGACCCAGCAGACCGCCGAGCAGCGTGTCCCAACCGAGGGCCACACCCCGACCGCTGAGGGCCTGCTGCACGAGGTTGGCGTAGTTCCGGTACCGGATCTCGCCGGGTGGCGCGGTCCACACGTGCCCGGCCCGTTCGAACCACGCTTCCCAGTCCATCCACCCGCGGTTGCGAGCGTCGAGCTGCAGCAACGGGGCCGCGGCGAGCGCCACCGCGTCGCTGTCGGCGTCGAGGCCGTATTCCTCGGCGAGGTCGGGCGCGGCGACAGGCATGACCCGTTCGGCGATCAGGAGCTCGGATCGCACTCCCGAGCCGAAGCGGTCTCCGAAGCGAACCGACACGTCGTGGTCGATGGACACCAGCTCGGGAACGTCGTCGTAGATGACGACCTGCACGGTGGTCGGCGCCATGTGGTCGCGCAGGGAGTGAAGATTGGGCGAGATCCAGCTCTCGGCGATCGCCGGCTGGACGGCGAAGGTGATGGTGTCCGCCAGCCCTCGGATGTCGGCCAAGCCGGTCTCGATCTCACCGAACCCGGCGTCGACGTGTTCGTGGAGGGCCTGGCCGGCAACCGTCAGCCGGGGCAGGTTGCGATCACGGACGAAGAGGGTGGTTTCGAGCTCGTCCTCGAGGAGCGCGATCTGGCGGGAGACGGCCGGCTGGGACACCCCGAGCGTCCGGGCAGCGCCCGTGAACGAACCCGCGCGCACGACGGCGTCGAACACGACCAGACGGTTCACGCTCCCGATCAGGCGGTCGAGTGGACGCTCCATGACGGCAGCCTGACAGAACCGACACGCTCATAACAAGAGCTGATGTGCTCATGACTTCAACTCGCCTGTTCACCGGAGACCGACATCCGTACCTTCGCAAGGAATATGGGCATGCACTTCGAACGCCTCTCCCCCGCTCTGGGGGCCAACGTGCACGGGTTGACGTCTGCGGTGATCGACGATCCGTCCACATTCGACAAGCTCCACACGGCGCTGATGGAGCACCAGGTGCTGTTCGTCGACCGGCTCGGGCTCGACCCCCACGGCCTGGCTGCGCTCGGCCGTGGGCTCGGACCGGTTGCCAACAACCACCACTCGTACCAGTCGCACCCGGACAACGAGGACGTCGTGGTGCTGGCGTGGGGTGGTGACCAGAAGCCGGACGCTGCCGAATGGCACGCTGACGGCACCTACATGCGCCACGGCCCGTTCGCCTCGATCCTCCAGGCGGTCGAGCTTCCGCCCCTCGGTGGCGACACGTTGTGGGCGTCGATGTACGCGGTTCATGATGCGTTGGCGCCGGGGCTGCGCGAGGACCTCAGCCAGCTCCACGCCGTGCACGACATGGGCGGGCAGTTCCGCACGGTCGCATACCGCCGGGGTGGCGACGAGGCGATCATCGAGGAGATGGCGGCGGCCGGCAGCCACACTCATCCGATCATCGATCATCACCCGGTGACCGGCCGGCCGTACCTCAACGTGAGCGAGTCCTTCACCCGCTGGATCATCGGCCTGAGCGCAGCCGAGAGCGCCCGGACCCTGACGATGCTCTTCGATCTGATCAACCGCCCGGACTTCCACGTTCGCCTTCGCTGGGCCCCCGGCACGCTGGCGATCTGGGACAACCGCGGCACCCAGCACTACGCCTGTGCGGACTACCTGCCGCACCGCCGCGTGATGTGGCGGGTGGGCGTCATCAGCGACGCTCGAACCGCCGCCTGATCAACGGCCCCCGCTCGCGAGCGAATCCACGTGGAGCAACGGCGCGCCGCGCCGGTATGGTTGCAGATCCCGGTTCGCCGGGCCCCGCCCTCGTAGCTCAGGGGATAGAGCAGTGGCCTCCGGAGCCATGTGCGCAGGTTCGAATCCTGCCGAGGGCGCAAGCCGAAAACCAGCCCTATCAGCGCAAACAAGCTGGTTGCGGCGGCGCAGGTGTTGACCGCTGCACGCCCCTCATCCCCGCCAATGACCGCACGGATTGGGAGGACACTGGGAGGAAGCGACTCGAGCTTGAAGCGCGCCTTCACTCATCTGGGCCCTTGCCGGGCAGGATCCAGAGCGCTTGCGACGGAGCACGCAGGCGTACGCACACGTTGGACACGCCGTCCGACTCCCCAGTGGGCCAATCAGTCGGCATCAACCGCCTTCGAAGCTGGGCGTGGACGAGACCACGTTCCGGCGGGCCGGTCACCGCCAAGAGGAATTCGCCTACGCGTGGCACGCGAAAGAAGCCGTCCGGTTCTTCTACGACATCCCCAATGCTGAGATGGCCGACCGCTACCTCACCGAGTTCGCGGATGACCTCCAAGACCTCAAGTTCGCGCCAGAGGTTCGCCCGCTCGGCCGCACGCTGACGCGTTGGCACGCCGAGATCGTGAACTGGTACCGAGCACGCGCGACGAACGGCCCCGCGGAGGCCATCAACAACTTCGTGAAGCGCGTGAAGCGGGTAGCGTTCGGCTTCCGACGATTCCGGAACTACAGGATCCTCTTACTCCTCTACGCCGGCCGACCCAACTGGACACTCCTCGCCACCATCACCCCACTACCCCGCTGAGATCCGAAGAGCCGGTGAACTGGTGGACGTGCTTGAAGGCCTGGTGCGACACGCCGTGCCGGAGCCACAGCCATGACCCAGTCGCCAACCACGATCTTTCCGACCGGCTTCGTTGAGCCATCGGACATCAGGATTGCGGTACCCGCCGTGACGAACCGGAGCGCTGACGCAGACCACCCAAACGTCGTCGCCTAGCCCGCTTGGGGAGTCAGTCTGCTTCAAAGCCAGTCTCCTTGCGCTTCGTGTCCACCCGGCGGTAGAGGGCCCTGCGGCCGTCCCGATCATCAACGTCCGCGA
>CBDHFJ010000004.1:0-36278 GCA_965262315.1 Acidimicrobiales bacterium | reverse complement strand
CCGGGTGCTGGTCATGGAGCCCGAGCTGTTGATGCTCGACGAACCCATGGCCGGGATGGGCGTCGAGGAGAAGCAGGACATGATCCGCTTCATCTATGCCGCGCTCGACGAACTCGACATGACGGTGTTCCTGATCGAACACGACATGGGTGTCGTGATGTCCATCGCCGAGCGGGTCATGGTCCTCGACTTCGGCCAGCGGATCGGCCTGGGCACGCCTGCAGAGATGCAGGAGAACGAGCGGGTCATCGCGGCCTATCTCGGCCGCCGTACTCGACGAGCTCTGAACCTGCCTGACGCCGGCGGCGTCGCTGGGCTAAGTTGAGGTTTCTGCAATTCATTCGCATAAACCAGGGGGGATTCCTTGATGCGACGCAAATGGTTGACGTTCCTAGCCGTCCTGCTCGCCTTCACGATGGTGGCAGCAGCATGTGGTGGCGACGACGACGATGACGCCGGCTCCGACGACGGGGCAACATCGTCCGACGACGGCAGCTCCGACGACGGCAGCTCCGACGACGGCAGCTCCGACGACGGCAGCTCCGACGACGGCAGCTCCGACGACGGCAGCGGTGAGCTCACGGTGCCGGACAGCCCTGACGACGGCGTCACCTCCGACGAGATCAAGGTCGGTTGGTTGGGCGACCTCACCGGGCCGACGGCCTCGTCGCAGGCCTTCAACTCCCACGGCACCCAGGCCTACATCGAGTGCCTGAACGAGCGTGGTGGCCTCCTCGGACGCCAGGTGGTGTACCTGCCCGAGGACGACCAGTTCTCGCCAGAGCTCGCCGCCGTGGCCTTCACCAAGCTCACCCAGGACGACAAGATCCTGGCGCTGCTGGGCCAGGGCAACTCGGCGACCAGTACCCAGCTCCAGGCCGACACCACCGAGCTCGGCCTCGCGGTCATCGGCCCGGGCCAGACCATCGACGTCCAGCTGGCCGAAGACAGCACCTGGTTCAACAACCTGGCGCACTACGGCGACCAGGCCGACATCGCCGCCGGCCAGATCGCCGGCGACGTGGGCGGCCTCGAGAACGGCGTGGTCATGGGCATCAGCCTCGAGGTCCCGTCGGGCGTCGAGTTCGCTGCCTACGTCGAACAATCGGTCACCGATGGTGGCGGCACCTACGTCGACACGCTCTTCGTCGCCCCCGGGGCAACCGAGGTCACGGCGCAGATGATCGCCCTCCAGCAGGCCATCGACGAGCAGGGTGTCAACTACGTGACGCTGCACGGCTCGCCCGGCGCCGCACTGGTCGTCCTCCAGGGCATGTCCGACGCCGGCATCACCGAGATCCCGGTCATCGGCATCCACGGTGTGGCGTCCAACTCGGTGTGGACCGAGGGCCCGGCCGACGTCACCGACCAGGTGTTCGGCATGCACTCGTTCCTGTCGGCCAACAACAACACCGAGGCATCGGCCGAGATGGCCCGTTGTGCCGAGCTGGCCGGCTACGCCGGTGAGGAGCTCACCAACAACTTCGCCCACGGTTACCTGAACGGCTGGATCTTCGAGCAGGCCGTGCTGCGGGCTGCCGAGAACACCGGTGAACTCACCCGTGCGACCTTCCTCGAAGCGCTGCGCGGCGAGTTCGACACCCTCGGCATCACCTGCCCCATCGACTGGAGCAACGACCAGCGGCACAGCCCCTGCGGAGCGGCGTTCTCGCTCGACCCCGCATCGGGCGGCATGGTCGCTGCCAACGACTTCACCTTCTACGACGACGTGTTCGACCGCGAATACGGCATCGAAGTCGGCTGATCAGCACCTGAGGATCTCCTCCTGAGCGGCGGCCGGACGTGGGTTTCGGAAACGAACCCACGTCCGGCCGTTGCTCTGTGTTCTCCACCTTCTCTTCTGTGTTCTTCACACCGGGCTGTGGCCACGGCCCATTTTCGATCACCTGATGGAGCCAACCATGACCGCACGTGAGCTCGCCCCCACCGACGTCGTCATCGTCGACGCAGTCCGCTCGGCCACGGCCAAGCGCAACGGGCGATTGTCCGGCGTCCATGCCACCGACCTCCTGGGCGACGTGCTCCTCGGGCTGATCGACCGCAACCCGATCGAGGCGGCGACGTCGATCATGTGGCCGGCGGCTGCATCAACCAGGTCGGCATGCAGGGCAACAACATCACCCGCACCTCGTGGCTCGCCGCTGGGCTTCCCCTGGAGGTCCCGGCCAGCACCACCAGCACCCAGTGCGGCTCCGGCCAGCAGGCCACGATGTGGGCGCATTCGCTGCTCGCCTCGGGCTTGGCCGACATCGTGATCGCCTGTGGCGTGGAATCGATGACCAACGTGCCGCTGGGCTCCAACGTGCCCCGCCGCGACGACGGCGAAGCGATGTACGGCGAGCGGTTCACCGACCGCTACGAGGAGCTCTACGAGGGCACCAACCAGTTCGAGGGCGGCGAACGCATCGCCGCCGAGTGGGATCTGACCCGCGAGTCGCTCGACGCGTTCGGGGCCCGGTCCCAACAGCTCGCGGCGCGGGCGTGGGACGAGGGTCGGTTCGACACCCAGATCATCCCGCTGAAAGCACCCGTGATCGACGAGTCCGGCGCGGTGGTCGACACCATCGTGCACGACCGCGACGAGGGCCTGCGCGAGACCACCGCCGAGGGCCTGGCCAACCTCAAGCCCACCGGCGGCGAGGGCGGCTACCACACCGCCGGGACCTCGTCCCAGATCGCCGACGCTGCCGGGGCGCTGCTGATGATGACCGCGGCCAAGGCCGCCGAGGTGGGCGCCACTCCCCTGGCTCGGGTCGTCGATTCCTGCCTGGTGGGCAGCGACCCCGTCCTGATGCTCACCGGGCCGATCCCGGCGACGCAGAAGCTGCTGGCCGACAACGACCCTGAGCCTCGACGACATCGACATCTTCGAGATCAACGAGGCTTTCGGCTCCGTGGTGCTCGCCTGGGCCAAGGAACTCGGCCTGGAGATCGACGATCGGGTCAACCCCAACGGCGGCGCCATCGCCATCGGCCACGCGCTGGGATCCACCGGCCCCATCCTCATCACCAAGACGGTGCACGAGCTGCAACGCTCGGGCGGCCGCTACGGCCTGATCTCGATGTGCTGCGGCGGTGGCCTGGGCACGGGCACGCTGATCGAGCGCGTCTGACAGGTCTCGTGTCGTGACCAGGGTGCTCGTCGTCGGCGCAGGGGCAATGGGCAGCGCGATGGGCGCGCTCATCGCTGCGGCCGGGCACCATGTCACGCTGTTCGACGTCGACGCGGCCCACATGGCCGCCGTCGAGACCTCAGGGCTCACGATCCACCACAGCGACGGCACAACGGCGAACCACCGGGTCGCGCTGGCAACCACCGACCCCACCGCCGTCGCCTCGGCCGACATCGTGCTCGTGATGACCAAGTCCTGGGCCACCACCGACGCGGTCCGCTCGATCCGGCACGCCGTCGACGGCCACACCTGGGTGGTGTCCGCGCAGAACGGCCTCGGCAACGGAGCCCGGATGACCGCGGTCGTGCCCGAAGCGCAGGTGATGGCCGGCACCACCACCGTCGGTGCCACCCCGGTGGAGCCGGGCACGGTCAACGTCACCGCCACCGTCACCGAACACACGTCGCTGACCCAGTTCGGCCTCCCCACGAACAGTGCCGACGCGGCGTCGGCTCAGATCGTCGCCGACGTGTTCACCGAGGCCGGCATGCGCGCCGAAGTCCTCCCCGACGTCAACCAGGTGGTGTGGACGAAAGCTGCCATGGCCGGAACGGCCGGCTGCCTCACCGCCGTGGCCCAGCTCACCATCGGCGACATGGTCGCCAGCCCCGAGGCCATGGACACCTGGCGCCAGATGATCGACGAGTTGTTCGCCGTCGCCGCAGCCGAAGGCGTCGAGCTGGACCAGGACGCCGTGGCCGAGCATGCCCTGACCACCTATCGCACCGTCGGCGCCCACTGGTCGTCCATGGCCGTCGACATCCGAGAGCGGCGCCGCACCGAAGTCGACGCGCTCTGCGGAGAGATCTCCCGGCTCGGGGCCGTGCACGGCATCCCGACGCCGGTGAACGACACCGTCACCAACCTGATGCGAGCCATCGAACGGAGCTGGACCGATGCCCACTGACACCGCCACCGACGAACACGAGGTGGCAAAGCTCGCCTCGCAGTACTGCTGGGCGCTCGACAGCGGCGAGTACGACGCACTGCGCCACGTCTTCACCTCGGATGCGTACGCAGTGCTGGGCGAGACCGAGTGCTTCGGCGTCGACGCCATCGTCCAGCGAGTGTCCTCCGCACTGAGCCACCTCGACGGGAGCCAGCACCTCGTTGGCAGCCATGTGGTCGAGGTCGACGGCGACACCGCGACCCACCGCTGCTATCTGCAGGCGCAGCACATCCTGCGCGGCACCGAAGGTGGTGAGCTCTGGATGGTGGCCGGGAAGTACGAGGACCGGGCCGTGCGCACGCCGGACGGTTGGCGCATCGAACACCGGGTCCTCAGCCGCATCTGGACCGACGGCAACCCCATGGTGGCCGCTCCCGACGTTCGGCCCGCCTGAGCTCCAGAGCGAGCGCTCACCCCGGCCGGGCCACGAGATGCCCGGAGCGTTCAGCGGTCGCGGGTGAGGAAGGCTTCGACCGCTGCCCGGGCGTCGTCGGTGAAGTAGCCCATGGCCGTCGATTCCACCGCCATGGCGAGTCCTTCGTCGGTGTTGCGCCGCAGGAACCGCTTGGCGGTGTCGACCGCCGTGGTCGAGTTGGCCGCCACCATGGCGGCAACCTCGTGCGCTCGACCGAGGAGGTCGTCGGGTTCGACCACCTCCATGACGAGGCCGATGTCTTGAGCCGTCTGGGCGTCGATCACCTCGGCGGTCGTGGCCAGGCGCGTGATCCACGGCAACCCGATCACGTCGGGGCCACGGGTCAGACCGAAGCCGGGGATCAGCCCCAGCGATGCCTCACGCAACGCGAACGTCGCCGAGGACGATGCGAAGGCGAAGTCGCATGCGAGCGTGATCTCGGTGCCGCCACCGTGGGCGACGCCGTTCACGGCGGCGATCACGACAACGCCGGCGCGCTCGATCGAATGGAACGCGTCGAAGACCAGCTTCAGGTGCGGTCGGACCGCACCCACGTCGTCCATCAAGGCCGGAAACATCGAGATGTCGCCACCGGCCGAGAACGCCCGGCCAGCCCCGGTCAGCACCGCGACCGACACGTCAGGGTGAGCGGTGAGCTCGTCCATCACCTGGGGCAGCTCGCGGAAGAACGTCCGGTTCATCGCGTTCAGCTTCTCGGGCCGGTTCATCGTGACCGTGGCCACCCCGTCGGCGACCTCGACCACCATGGTCTCGTAGCTCAATGGACCACCGGACACTCGTTGGCGATGTCGAGCACCGCGTAGACCCGGCCGATCCCCAGGCAGAAGGCCACGGTGCCGGCCAACTCGACGATCTCGGCGTCGGCGTAGTGCGCCCGCATGCGCTCGAAGAACGCGGCGTCCATGTCTCGGTGCTCCAACGCGAAGCGCTCGGCGAACTCGATGGCCAAGGCCTCTCGGGGCGAGCAGCCGTCACGCACGTGGGCTTCGTCGATGTGGAGGTACTCGTCCTCGGTCAGACCCTGCTGCGTTCCCGACGCAGCTCGAGTACCCAGTCATATGGGGCAGTCGTTGATCTGTGCGATCCGCATGCGGGCCACCTCGCGCTCTCGGACGCTGAGGGTGCCGTGGGTGTACACGGCGTCGCGGAACGCGTCGATGGCGGCGTTCATCGGGGGGACCATGCCCCACATGCGGAGCCGTTCCAGATCGTCGCCTGGTGGGACCTCGATGTGTGCCATGACTGCCTCCCTGTGGACTGATGCAACCGTAGTTGCTCAGGCCGACGTGATCCTGGGGGCCTCGGTGATACCGGCGTCGGCCAACTCCTTGGCGATCTGTTCCCGCAGGACGTACTTCTTGATCTTGGTCCCCGACATGGGCCATGTGTCGACGAACCGCACGTACCTCGGCACCTTGAACGTGGAGATCTGCCCTCGACAGTGGTCGATGATCTCGGCCTCGGTGGCGGTGGTGCCGGGCTTGAGCTGGATGAATGCGGCCGGGACCTCGGTGTAGCGAGCGTCGGGTGCCGACACCACCTGGACGATCTGGACGGCCGGGTGGTCGACCAGGAAGCCCTCGACCTCTGCGGCGGCGACGTTCTCGCCGCCGACCTTGAGCATGTCCTTGATCCGGCCCACGAACGACACCCGGCCGTCGGCGTCGAACGTGCCGACATCGCCGGAGTGGAACCACCCGTCGGCGTCGATGGCCTCAGCGGTGATCTCGGGCTCGTTGTAGTAGCCGAGGAAGCGGTTCCAGCCCCGATACCGGATCTCGCCGGGCTCGCCGACGGGCCGGTCGATGCCGGTCTCGGGATCGACGATGCGAACCTCGATGCCCGGCAGTGGGTGCCCGCCGGTGGACAGGCGAGTGTCGGGCGCGTCATCGGCGAGCGCGATGCAGAGATGCGACGTGGCCTCGGTGCCGCCGAACGTGGTGACGATGGGCGCCTGCGGGAATCGGTCCTGCATGCTCCGCAGGCGCTCGGGGACGCCCACCGCGAGGATCAGCCGCAGCGCCTCCAGATCAGCCGGGTCGAAGTCCGGGTGGTCGAGCACCTGCAGCCACATGGTCTCGAAGGCCGGAGTGGCCACGGTGCACGCCTCGTCGACGAGCTGCCGAAGGGCGCGGTCGGCGTCGAAGAAGCCGGCGTGCACGATGGTGCAGCCGGCGCACATGGCGGTGAGCACGTAGCTCATGCCGCCGATGTGGAACAGCGGCAATGGGGTCCACATCACGTCGTCGGGGCCCAGCATGAAGCGGGTCTGCGCCACCAGGATGCCCTGCCGCACCAGCGCTTCTTGAGACAGCATCGCCCCCTTCGGTGACGCGGTGGTGCCCGACGTGTACATGATGAGGCCGATGTCGCGAGTGGACGCTCGGGACTGTCGCAGATCGACCTCCGCGTCGTCGCCGGAGGCGGCCGCACCGTCCAGGGCGTCGGACCCCAGGAACCCGGGTCGAGCCTCGTCGTCGATCAGCACCACATGTCGGAGCAGTGGCGCATCGTCGAGGTCCAAGCGCCCCTCACCGTGGTCGGCGATGGCCGGGAACGCCTCGGAGAGCAGGGCCGGGAAGTCCACCGCGTCGGCGATGGAGCTCGCGGTGAAGACCATCGTCAGATCGCCGTTGACGACCACGTGACGAAGCTCACGGGCCTTGAATCGTGCGTTCATCAGCACGGGTATGGCACCCACCTTGAGCGCACCGAACATGATGGCCACGAAGTCGGCCATGGTCGGCAGCAGGATGCCGACGGTGTCACCCGGCCGAGCCCCGAGCGACACCAGCGCCCTGCCGTAGTACTGCGCCCGCGCCGCCAGCTCCGCGTAGGACACCCGCTCGTCCGGCAGCACCAGGGCGGTCCGGTCCGGTGTGAGCTGCGCCTGCCGATCGAGCAGATCGGCCAGCGGCACCACGCTGGGCCACGGGCGTTGCCAGCCGTCGGCCCCTCGTCGGTGGGTGGCGTCGGTGGGCTGCATGATCCGCTCCGACCTCAGCCGACGGCGACCACGGCGCGGCCATCGACGACCTGCTCGTCGCCTCGCCACAGGCCGACGTCGCACACCGCGCGGTCCTCGCCGTCGATCGTCTCGGACGCGATCACCCTGCCGCGAGCCACGACGTCGTCGCCGCCGAACACCGGTGAGGTGAAGCGGACCCGGAGACGTCGCACACTGGCCGGCCCCTGCCAGGCCATCGCCATGTTGGCCACATAGCTCAGGTTCAGGGGGCCCTGGTTCACGACGCGCTCGCCCAGGCCGATCGATGCGGTGGCCGCCGGATCCCAGTGGATCTCGTAGGGGTCCCGGAGGATCGCGGCCATCGTCTTCATTCGCTGCGGGTCGACCACGGGCATCGCCCACTCGGGCAGTTCCGTGCCGGCGAGGCCGAGCGGGTCGGCGGTGGGCAGGCCGACGTCGAGGAGGTCCTGGGCGGCACTCGGGCTCCCGGGCTTGCCGGCGACCCTGGCCTTGGACTCACGGTCCTCGGGCGCCTCTCGCCGCAGACGCCAGTGGTTCGTCACCCGCGCGACCGGGCCCTCGGCGTCGGACAGTTCGATGGTGAACACGAACCGGTCATAGGGCTTGCCCGACGGCGTGTGGAGCCGTTCGGCCTCCACCACCTCACCCTCGAACCGGTACGCCACGTCCTCTCGCAGCGGCCGCAGGTACTCCCAGTCGTAGCCGTCCAACCCGACCGAACCCGGACCCGACACCTGGCCGAGTGCGAACAGTTCCCCGATCGACATGCCCACGCCCTGGATGGGCACATGGAACAGCGCCACGGGATGGACGAGGGCGTCGGGCATCGGGTCCCGACCGGTGCAGTCGGTCAGCAGCCAGTTCTCCCAGTGGTCGATGACGCGGTCGCCGCCAGGGAACCGATGGCCGACCAGCGCCGCGAACTCCTCGGCATCCATCTCAGATCAGCTCCAGACGTCCAGGCCCTCGCGCTCGACCTCCATCAAGCGGGGCAGATCATGGCTCAGCACCTTGTCGACGTGGAGCTGCATCATGTGCCGGTCTGGCGCGGCGAAGGTCTCGATCTCCGACGCCAGCTTGTCCGGATGCGGCGGGCGGCCACCCCGGGCACGCGTGAGGTAGCCGTCGACGTAGCGGCGCAGCAGGTCGTCGTCCTGCATGATCTCCATCCGCCCCCGAAGTGTCACCTGTCGGCCGATCTCTTCGGGGTCCCAGATGCAGAACGACGCCGCAGGGTTGCGGCGCCACGCGTGGTACTTGGCCCGGTTGGTGGTGGACGTGACCGTGGGCCGGCCGTCGATGACCACGTAGAGCATGACCGCCTGCACCGGCTCGTTGGCCTTGGTGACCCAGGAGACCACGGCGTGGCTGGCGGTGTTGACGATGGCTTGGGCGGCGTCGTCGCCCAGCGTGAACGGGGCGATCTCGCGACGGGCGAACCAGGCAGGCCGTTCCTCGGTCATGTCCGCGTCCCTTGCCCGATCCGAGCCGGTTGCGGCCGGCATCGGCGATGGTTCGGTTCCTCGGTCATGGTGTCTCCAACAGATGGGGGGCTCGCCGATCGAGCCGGAGGAGGTTCGCCGCGTTCGCATTCAGCAGGTCGGGCAGGTCGCCGAGATGGTCGGTCCCGTCCTTGTCCCAGCCACCGAAGTTGGTGCCGAACACCATGCGCTCGGTACCCAGCTGGGACACGGCGAAGTCGAACTCGTCGTGTCCCGTGATGTGGCAGTCGAACCAGAGCCGGTCGACCTCGGCGTCGAAGGCACCCGGCTCTCGGATCCAGTCCGGCGAGGACGGTCGGCGTTCCGCCAGCTTGCGCATCTTCGACCGGTGCATCGGGAACGATCCGCCCCCATGGGAGAGGCAGATGTCGAGGTCAGGGTGGCGCCGGGTCACGCCGCCGAAGACCAGCATGGCGACGGCGATCATCTCCTCGACGGAGAACTCGACCACCAGTTCGAGGCTGTACTTGAGCATGCGGTCGTCTCGGAGCGGCCCGTCGAGGCCGGTGGGTGCCGGATGGAAGAACAGCGGCACATCCAGCTCGACGCATGCGGCGTAGAAGGGGTCGAGGCGCTCGTCGTCGAGGTGCATCCCGAAGTCGGTCCCGATGTAGGCGCCGACGAGCCCGAGGTCATTCACGCTGCGCTCGAGCTCGGCGATGGCGGCGGGCACGTCCTGCATGGGGAGCGAGGCGAAGCCCAGGAAACGGTCCGGATGGGCCCGAACCACCTCGGCGAGGTCGTCGTTGTGGGCCCGGCAGTAGTTGATGGCGTCGGCGGCCGGAATGAAGTGCAGATAGGTGAGGGGGTTCGGGGACAACGCCTGGACCCGGATGCCGGCCTCGTCCATGGCATCGAGACGCATCCCGACCTGCATGAACAGCGACTCCCGGTACGGCACGCCGTCGAGCCGCCAGTCGCCCACGCGGAACCACGTGGTCCCGTCGTCGTACGCCCCGAGCTCGGGACCACACACCGGCCCCGCCGCTCCCAGGGTGCCTTCGAGCACGATGTGCCCATGGACGTCGATCAGGCCTGCCATGCTCGCACGCTAGTGCTGCGGCGGGGACCCTGCAGTCGACCGGAGGGTGGCGAGGCTGTCGCACTACTGTCGGAGCCGGAGGAAGCACTGATGGGCCACAGCACCGACAATCCGCTGGTGATCGACACCTGGGAGAACGCGCGCGAGGCCTACCGGTCCAAGCATCTCCGACAGGGTCTCTACGACGGCGGCGTGGTGATGGAGAACGTCCTCATCAACCTCCACGGCCTGGCCCACCGGGATCGGCGACGGCTGGAGAACCCGCTCTTCCGCCGAGATGTCCTGGCCGCGTACGAGCGCGACGAGTTCCCCGCCGTTCTGGCGGCGCGGCTCGCGCCGCACCTCGCCGACGGACGCCTGGAGCTGCTCGACTTCGGCCACCGGGTCATGCTCGAGCTCGCGGCGATCAACGCCGGTGTCGACCTCGACCCGGACGACCCCGATCAGCTCGACCGGCTGCACGCGCAGCTGCTGGCGTTCATCGACGGGGCGCGCATCCTGCACTACGTGGGCGACAAGGAGGCGAAGGAACGCGAGGTCGCCGAGGCCCTGGCCGACTTCGATCAGGAGTTCGTCGCCCCTGGCATCGAGCGCCGCACGTCGCTGCTCGCCGATCGCGACGCCGGAGTGATCGATGACGGGGCGGTTCCCCGCGACATCCTCCGCGTGATGCTCGAGAACATCGAGGGGCTCGACCTCGACCGTTCCACGATCGTACGCGAGACCGCGTTCTTCCTCCTCACCGGGGCCAGCACATCAGCGGTGACCCTCACCAGGACCCTCCACGACATCTTCGGCTGGATCGCCGCCCATCCCGACGACGAGGCTCGACTCATCGACGACCCCGCGTTCGTCCAGCTCTGCGTGCTCGAGAGCCTGCGGCTGGCTCCGATCAGCCCCATCGCGGCCCGGTGGGCCACCGAGGACTTCACCCTCTCCGACGGCACGGAGGTCGCCGCCGGAGACCGCGTCCACATCGACATGGGCGCCGCCAACCGCGACCGGTCCACGTTCGGCGACGACGCCGATGACTTCCGCCCCGAGCGACCGCTCCCCGACGGGGTCCCGCGGCCAGGTGTCAGCTTCGGCCACGGCATGCATCACTGCATCGGCCAGGAACTCGCCGTCGGGGTGGAGCCCACCGTCGGCGGCGGCACCGAGCTGGTCCTCTTCGGCCTCGTCGGGACCGTGATCCGGGAGCTGCTGCGCCTCGGCGTGCGTCCCGACCCCGATCGCCCGGCCGAGAGCGACGACCTCACCGAACGAGCCACCTTCAAGCACTATCCCGTGGTCCTGACCCGGACCTGACCGACCCCGAGGAAGAGACCATGACGCTGGACTTCACGATGCGCCCCGAGTGGGAGGAGCTGCGCGCTCGCGCACGCGACGTCGCCGAAGAGGGCGTGGCCCGATTCGGGCGGTGGCACGACTCGTGGATCAACGGGTACTCCAAGGACTTCGCCAAAGTCCTGGCCTCCGAAGGCTGGATCGGGATGACCTGGCCCACCGAGGTCGGCGGCGGCGGGCGGCCCGGGATCGAGCGCATCATCATGGCCGAGGAGATGATCAGCGCCGGCGCGCCGATCGCCGCCAGCTGGGTGGCGGACCGCCAGATGGGGCCGTCGATCTACACCTACGGCACCGACGACCAGAAGGCCGAATTCCTGCCCGGGATCCTGTCGGGCGAGGCCACCTGGTGCATCGGCATGAGCGAACCCGATGCCGGCTCGGACCTGGCGGCGCTCAAGACCAGCGCCATCCGCGACGGCGACAGACTTCGTATTGAACGGCCAGAAGATCTGGACGTCGGTCGCCGCATCGGCCGAGTACTGCTACCTGATCTGTCGCACCGATGCCTCCGGCCCACCCCACAAGGGCGTCAGCGAGCTGATCGTGCCCATGGATCTTCCGGGCATCGAGGTCCGCACCGTGCGCGACATGGTGGGCAACGACCACTTCTGCGAGGTCTTCTTCACTGACGTGCGGGTCCCCGTCGAGAACCTGGTGGGTGTCGAGGGCGATGCCTTCCGCCAGACGATGGTGCAACTGGCGCACGAGCGCGGCGGCATCGACCGCCTGGTGTCCAACCGCCCCCTGTACGACCTGGCGCTCGAACATGCCGACCGGTCCGACCCGCTGGTCCGCCAGGAGATCGCGGCCATCGACACCGGGTACAAGCTGGGTCGGCTGATGGTCTACCGGGGCGCGCTGGGCCAGGGTCACCCGGACTTCAGCGCCGGCACCAAGGCGTTCTGCACCGAGCACGAACAACGCGTCGCCAACTTCGCCGCCCGGGTGTTGGGCCCCGACGCGATGATCGGCGACGACCTCCCGAATGCCGTGGCCTACCAGCCGGCGTACACGATCCAGGGAGGCATGTCGCCCATCATGCGCAACATCCTGGGCGAGCGGGTGCTCGGGCTGCCCAGGGAACCCAAGGGCAAATGACCGCGGTCGGGCCCGACTTCATCGAGAAGTACGTCGACGACGACGGCTACCGGACCCGGTACTTCGACGACCTGGTCATCGGCGAGGCGTTCGAGTCGGGCTGGCACCACGTGACCCAGGAGGAGATCCTCCGATTCGCCGACGAGTTCGACCGCCAGTACTTCCACAACGACCCCGAAGCGGCGGCGGACTCCCCCTTCGGTGGCCTCATCGCCTCCGGCGCCCAGACCTTCGCCGTCTGGAACCGGGTCAACCTCGACGTCAATGGCGACATCGCCTGGATCGCGGGCGTCGGGTTCGACGAGTTCCGCTTCCCCAACCCGATGCGAGCCGAGGTGGAGTTCAAGGCCACCAGCGTGCTGGAGTCGGCCCGGCCGTCGGGGTCAGACCCCGGACGCGGCGTCGTGGCCCATCGCTACCAGCTCGTGACCCGCAGCGGTGACGTGATCTTCACCGCCCGCTGCACGGCACTCGTCCACCGGCGCTGACATGGGTGCGCTCCAGGACACCGACGAGACGATCCTCGCCAGCCGATGGTGGCGCGTGGGCGAGTCCAGAGCCATCGCCGCCGATCCCGACCGCGTCTGGGAGGTCATCGGCGACGAGGCCGGCTGGCTCTCGTGGTATCGACCCCTGACCGAGCTCGAGGTGGTGGGCGAACCGACCACCGGCGTCGGCACGGTCCTGCACGAACGGGAATGGCTGTGGCGGACGACCAGCGAGGTCGTCCGCCGTGACGAGGGCAGCCGATCGACTTGGTCACTCGGTCGATCAACATCCGCGGGCTCCTCACGAAGTACTACCGCAGTGTCTCCGTCGTCCCCGTCGACACGCACACCGAAGTCACCATCACCGGCGCGTTCCGCCTCGGCGTCCTGGGATGGGCGTTGCTCCCCTACACCTACCCGCAGATGCTGGGCGCACTGTTCTTCGAATACCGCTCGGCGCTCCGGGGACTCGACCAGCATCTCGCAGCGGCGGTGGACACCTGACGGCTCCCGGTGGTGTTCCACGTGCTGGCGGACCGGGGCGCGGTCAGGTCACTCGACGACGCGCATGGGATCGCCCATGTCGTGGTACCCGAGGTAGCCACCGCCGACCGCTGACCCGTCGTAGAGCGCGTACCCGAGCAGCTCCTGGGCTCGCCGGGGCAACCCCCGCGCCACCTCGGGCGGCGTCCCGGTGTAGCTGTTCTCCACCGGCCGCAACCATCCGGCACAGAACGATGTCGAGAGCGCTCGTCGACGCCGATCACTCACGTTCGCCCCTCCGGCGTGCAGCGTCGTGCCGCGGAAGAACAGCGCGGAACCCAGGGGCAGATCACATGCCACGACCTCGTCGTCGGTGGGCAGGCGGCCGGGCTCCCAGCGGTGGCTGCCCGGCACGACGAGGGTGCCACCCATCTCGGGGGTGATGTCGACGAGGGCGGCGATGGTGTTGACCATCATCGGACTCCCCGGGTTGGCGAAGTTCCAGGCGTCGTCGTCTCGGTGCCAGGGTTGGGCGGCCTCGCCGGGGCCGATGTCGATCACCTCGCCGTCGTTGAGGATGATCGTGGGGCTGATGGGCTCCACGACCGCCTGGGCGAACGCGGTCAGGCGCTCGTCGAGCAGGATCTCGACGAAGCTCGGGGCCTTGGGACACAGCGCGGCCAGCCGCCGAGTCTTGCGGCCGAGGAAGTCGTCGGAAGCGTCCGACCCCGAGTCGGTGCCGGCATGGGCGTCGAGGTGGGGCTGGATCTCGGCGTTGAACCGGGCGACGAGGTCAGGGTCGAGCCAGCCGTCCACGATGACGCCACCGTCACGCGCGTCGGCCTCGATGATGTCGTCGGCGGTGCAGTCGGTGGGCAGCCGCTTGATCGTCGGGGCCATCAGTCCTCCTGGAGTTCGTTCTGGTCACCGGGGCCCATGCCGAGCCCGACGTGGTCGCTGCGGTCGGGATGGACCGTGGTCATGGGGTCGACAGGTAGCGCGAACAGGTGGTCATGGTCGGAGCCCCCGGATGAAGTGGTGGTCGACCAGCCCGACGACATCGTCGAGTCGCACGGCACCGTCGGCGACGAGCGCTTCGACCTCGTATGCGCTGAGGGTGGCCAGGAACAGGCGGGCGAGCGTCTGGGGCGGGTGGTCGCTGATGAACTCGCCGGCCTCGAGGCCCCGAGCGAACGTGGCGGCAAGCAGTTCGAGGCCGGGCGCGATCGCGGCATCCACTGCGGCTCGGTGGGTACCGACAAGCGCCGATGTCTGCTGCACGACCACGCGTGCCAGATCCGGATCCTTCCGCGCGATCTCGACATCGAGCGCCGCGATGGCGACGAGTTCGTCGCTCGCTGCACCCGACCACTGCTCATCGATGGCATCGGCGAGCAGTGCGCACCATTCCTCGACGATCGCGAAGAACAGCGCTTCCTTCGAGTCGAAGTAGTTGTAGATCGTCCCCTTGGCACGACCCGCAGCGACGGCGATCTCGTCGAAACGAGCGCCGGCGAGGCCCCGCTGGGCGAACTCGCGCTTGCCAGCCTCCATCAACCGTCGCCGAGTTGCGGCACGTTCGTTTGCGGTCACGCGTGGCACATGAGAGATTATGGGGAAATCCCCAGATAAGTGCAAGGCGCCAGGAGCAGACATGGGCGATCCCGCCGAGAACCAGACGCTGACCGAGGACGCCGACTTCCTCGAGCACTGCTACCGGCGAGTGCTCGGCGAGCTGGGGTTCTCCACCGAGCACGCAGCCATCGTCGCGAGTTGCGTGTCCGACGGCGACCGCAACGGCAAGCTCACCCAGGGCATGGGCGTCTTCGAGATCCCGGTGCTGTTGGCCCGCACCGGGACGATGGACGTCACTGCGGTCCCGGAGATCGTCGACGAGGGGCCGACGTGGGTCGTGATCGACGGGCAGCGCTCGTCTGGCCAGTGGGCGTTGACGATGGCGATGGAGGCGGCGATCGAGAAGGCCCGCACGCACGCGCTCGCGATCGGGTTCGTCCGAGACTTCAACGACGCCGGCGCCTTCGGCACCTACGTCCGGATGGCCGCCCGTGAGGGGATGATGGCCATGGCCACCAACAACAGCCTCCCGCTCGTCTCCCCGTGGGGCGGGATGGAGAATGTGCTGTCGGGTGCGCCGTTCGCCGCAGCGACACCAGGTGGCGAGCATCCGCCGATCGTCTCCGACATCCAGGCGGTCGAGGTCCACGACGGCGATCTGAGCGAGGCCTACTTCCAGGGCAGGCGACTCAAGGGCGAGTTCCTGGTCGACCCCGACACGGGCGAACTCACCGACGACCCGGCCCCCTACTTCGAGCAGATGGAGGATTACGGCCGCATCTCGGACTGCAAGGCCCCCACGGTCTTCGGGACACCACGGATGTATGCGTTCAACCTGTTCACCGAGATGTTGGCCGGGGTCATCAACCCCGAGGCTCGAATGAGCCCCGAGATCGCCGGACCGCCCTCGTATTGGCTCGAACCTCGCGACGAGGCGCTGACCGGTGGGGCGTGTGTGATCGTCATCGACCCCACCCACTGGATGCCGGCCGGTGACGCCGGAGCGCGGTCGGACCGGCTGGTCGAGGCCGTCAAGGGGGCCAAGCGTCGCCCGGGCGTGGACGAGATCCACCTGCCTGGCGAGCGGGGCTGGCGCACGATGGAGGCCAATGCGCCGGTGCAGATCCTTCCCGCACACTGGGAGTCGTTCCAGCTCATCGTCGAGTCGGTCGGACTCGACATGGAAACGCTGCGAGCGGAGGTGGCGACATGACGAGCGCGAACGGACCTGCGGCGGTGGTCCGAGGGTTCTTCGAAGCAATGGAAGCGCGCGACTGGGCGCTCGCCCGGACGCTGGTCGCCGACGACGCCGTCGTCGATTGGACCGAGACCGGCGAGCGGTTCGTGGGTCAGCGGTTCGTGGACGTCAACGAGTTCTATCCCGAGGGGTGGGCGATCGACGTCGTCGAAGTGCTGGAGTCGGCCGATCGGGCAGCAGCGCAGGTGCGAGTGACGCTCGGCGACGACACCTTCTGGTGCGCCGGCTTCTACTCCGTCGCCGACGGCAAGATCGCCGCCGGCACCGAGCACTGGGTGACCGCCGGCTCCGAGAATCCCCCCGAGTGGCGAGTGGGCTTCAGCACCTGACGACTGGCAGCAACCAGCGCGCACCCCGCGCGCCGAACCTGCCAGACCCTGACCAGCCACCCACGGCCCGCCGAACTGGCAGACCAGCGCGCACCCCGCGCGCCGAACCTGCCAGACCCTGACCAGCCACCCACGGCCCGCCGAACTGGCAGCAACCAGCGCACACCCCGCGCGTCGAATCTGCCAGACAGCGGGTGCGGCGGGGTCAGTCCCGGTACTCCACCCCGGGCAGCACGCACAGCATCTCGTACAGCAGGTTTGCCGCGGTCAGCGACGTGGTACCGGTGGTGTCGTAGGCCGGGGCCACTTCCACCATGTCGCAGCCGACCAGGTCCAGGCCTCGGCACCCGCGCACGATCTCGAGGCCCTGGGCCATGGTGAGCCCCCCGACCTCGGGCGTGCCGGTTCCCCACGCGAATGACGGGTCGAGACCGTCGATGTCGAAGCTCAGGTAGACGGGCCCGCCGGCCACCTGCTCTCGCACTTCCTCCATCAGCGGCACAAGACTCTTGTGCCAGCACTCCTCCACCTGGACCACCCGGAACCCCTGCTCGCGGGACCAGTCGAAGTCGTCGGCGGCATAGCCGGTGCCGCGCATGCCGATCTGCACCACGCGGTCGCAGTCGAGCAGGCCCTCCTCCACCGCACGTCGGAACGGCGTGCCGTGGGCGATCTTCTCGCCGAACATCTCGTCGTTGATGTCGGTGTGGGCGTCGACGTGGACGAGACCGACCGGGCCGTGCTTCTCCGCAACCGCCCGCAGGATGGGCAACACGATCGTGTGGTCGCCACCCATGGTGACGGGGACGACGTCGTTGGTCAGCAGGTCCTGGTAGTGGGCGGTGATGCGTTCGATGGAATCGGCGAGGTTGTACGGGTTGGTGGCCACGTCCCCGGTGTCGTCGATGCGCAGACTGTCGAACGGCGCCGCTCTGGTGGCCATGTTGTACGGCCGCAGCAGCACCGACTCGTCCCGGATGCCTCGAGGCCCGAACCGGGCGCCGGGCCGGTTGGACGTGCCGATGTCGAACGGCACGCCCACGACGGCGACGTCGAGGTCGGCGGGAGCGGTGCGGCCAGGCAGGCGCATGAAGGTGGCGATCCCACCGAAGCGGGGCATCTCATTGCCGCCGAGCGGCTGTGGGAAATTGCCGCCGAGCGGCTGGGGAAAGTCGGCCATGCCCGCATCATGCCCCAAGCCCGGGCGCGTCGTACGATCGGCGCCATGAGTGACCAGCCCATCTCCCGCTTCCCCGTCCCCGAGCTGTCCGAGATGCCCGATGACATCCGAGAGCTCATCGAGCAGGTGCAGGAGAAGTCCGGCTTCATCCCCAACGTGTTCCTCGCGCTGGCGCATCGGCCCGACGAGTTCCGGGCGTTCTTCGCCGGCCACGACGCGCTGATGGACAAGGCCGAGGGCCTGTCCAAGGCCGAGCGCGAGCTGATCGTGGTGGCCACCTCAGCGGTCAATGACTGCCTGTACTGCGTGATCGCCCACGGGGCGATCCTGCGCATCCGGGCGAAGAACCCGTTGCTCGCGGACCAGGTGGCGATCAACCCGTTCAAGGCCGACCTGTCCGACCGCGAGCGCCACATCGTCGACTTCGCACTGCTGATGGCCACCGACTCGTCGTCGGTGACCGACGACGAGCTCGACCTGATGCGCGGGCGCGGGTTCACCGACGACGAGATCTGGGACATCGGCGCCATCACCGCGTTCTTCGCGATGTCGAACCGCCTGGCCAACCTGGCTTCGATTCGCCCCAACGACGAGTTCTACGCCATGGCCCGCGGCTGAGCGCGAACTGGCAGCTCGCGTGTCGCACGTCGAGCGCGGAATCTGCCAGATCCGCCAGCCATCACCGAATTGGCAGCGAACCGCGCCCACGCTGCGCGCGGAAGCTGCCAGTTACTCCCCCGGGCGCAGGTAGATCTTGCCGCACTGCTGGGTGAGGCCGACCTCGAAGGCTTCTTGGGCTTGCGACATCGGGAACGTGTGGGTGACGAGCCGATCGATGCGTCGCTGGGTGGCGGGGTCGCAGAGCATCCGCATCAGACGCTCGCGGTCGCGGAACCGGACGTCGTGGCCGCCGGTCCAGGTGACGACCCGATCCATCAGATCGTTGAGGATGCTGAGCGAATACGGCTGGGAGCCGTTGTGGCCGAGACTGATCACGTGTCCGTAGCGCCGAATGCCGGCGAAACAGCGATCGAGGTAGTACGGCGCACCCGAACACTCGAACGCGTGGTCGGCGCCGCGCCGGTCGCCGGTGTGGGCGTGCACCTGGTCGAGCCAGTCATCATCGTCGGGGTTGATGACCGCGGCGACGCCGAGGTCGCGACAGATCTCCATGCGGGCCTCGTTGCGTCCCAGAGCCAGCACCGTCGCCCCGCGATACAGGGCGTTGACCACCGCACCGAGGCCGATGAAGCCGATGCCGGCGACAATCACCACGTCGCCTGCGGCCACGCCCACGGTCTCCGACATCGTGTGCGCCGGACCGAGCGTGCAGTTGCCCGCGGCGGCGTGCTCGAACGACAGATCGTCGGGCAACTTCATGATCATGTGCTCCGGCGCGAGCCGGTACCGAGCCATGGCGAAGCCGCCCGACTCGGCGCCGTTGATCTTCTCAATGCCCAAGAGTCCGGCGGCGACGTCCTGGGGTGCCATGCCGTCCTCGAACCCCTCGTACGGGAGCCCCAGACAGTGCGTCGGCGAGAGGCCGTCCTCGCACACGAAGCACTCCTGGCAGCTGTTGCCCTGGAAGACGATCACGCGGTCGCCGACCTCGAAGTGTGAGCCCGGCCGCGTCTCGACGATGGTGCCGACACTCTCGTGCCCGAGGTGCTCGGGGCTGTCGTGCCACTCGAACTGGTGGTCACGGAAGATCCTGGCCTCGTTGCACACGGGGGCGATGGCGTTCTCCACCAGCACGAACCCCTCGACGACGGTGGGATACGGCTTCTCCACCAGCCGGGCCACGTTCGGTTCGGGAATCGTCAGGATGGTGTTGGTCTTCACCGTCATCGGTCAGCTCCAGTGGGTGGGTGAGTCAGGTCGGCGATGGCGGGTGGGTGGCCGCCAGCGGCGGTGGTCAGCTCGATGATGTTCCCGAACGGGTCTCGGGCGTAGACCGCAGCATCGGTCTCGCTGAAGAACACGGGTTCGTTCATCGCACTGCCGCCCAGTTCGACCAGTCGAGCGAGTGCCGCCGGAACATCGTCGACCTCGAGCGCCAAATGCCGGAACCCCAGCTCGTTGGCGCCCAGGCTGGCGGGCGACGGCCCGACCTGTGCCGGCGCGCTGAACTGCCACAGCTCCATGTAGGTATTGGGCCCGCGCAGCTGGACCCCGCGAGCCGCCGAGCCGATGAGGCCGACGCCCTGGTCGTAGTCGTCGTCGCCGACGTCCCACGACTCGTCGTAGACCTTCGTCATGCCCAGCAACTCGCCGTAGAACGCCACGGCGGCGTCGAGGTCGGGCACCACGATGCCCGGATGATGAATACCTCGAACCTTCACGTGATCCCTCTGCGCCTGTCCACTGGCGGTGATCCGCCCGGCAAGTAATATGACCCGTGACCCATATTAATTGACAACCGCGGGGAGCACACGTGGATCTCGGACTACAGGGCGCGAAGGTCATCGTCACCGGTGGAACTCGGGGCATCGGCCTGGCCACGGCGCGGACCTTGATCGGCGAAGGGGCTCGCGTTGCCCTGTGCGCCCGCGGCGCCGACGGCGTCACCGCCGCAGTCGCCGAGCTCGGCGACGCGGCATGGGGTGAGGCGGTCGACGTTGCCGACGCCGACGCCTACGCCGCCTGGATCGACCGGGCCATCGACCACCTCGGCGGACTCGATGTGTTCGTCGGCAACGTCCGTCCGCGGTGACGCCGCCGAAGCGGTTCAGCAGGGCGAGATGGTCTTCGCGTTCGGCTCGCCGTTCGACTTCCGGTTCTCGATGTCGCAGGGCATCGTCTCCGGCACGGGGCGCTCGGTCGGCGTGATCCGGGACCCGTTCGGCGATTACACCGGCTACGAGAACTTCATCCAGGTCGACGCGGCGATCAACCCCGGCAACTCTGGCGGCCCGCTCACCGACCACCGCGGTCAGGTGATCGGCATGAACACCGCGATCGCGACCGGCCGTCGCAACGCGGGGCTCGAGGAAGGACAGTTCGCCGGCATCGGCCTGGCCATTCCGCTGAACATGATCGAGCCGGTCGTCACCCAGCTCATCGCCACGGGCGTCGTCACGAAGGGCTACATGGGCGTCTCGCTGAACGAGCTCGACCCCCGCATCGTGCGCACGCTGCGCGACGGAGGCTTCCCGGGCTTCGGGGTCGCCATCACCCGCGTGGTCGAGGAAGGCCCGTCCGCCGCCGCGGGACTCCAGGCCGGCGACATCATCACCCACGTCGGCGGGGCGCAGGTCGAATCACGCGATCAGCTCCGTTCGGCGGTCAGCTCGATGCTGCCCGGCGATACCGCCCGCTTCACGATCTGGCGCGTCGATGACGAGGGCGTCGGCGGCGAGGTGGAGATCGCGGTCGTCCTCGAACGACTCCCCACGCTCCAGATCACCGGCGTGCTCCCCGCGGATCAGGATCCGCGCTCGATCGAGGAGATCGGCATCGCCCGAATGACCACCGCCACCCCGGATGTCGCCCGCCGCCTCGGCGTGCCCTACCAGGAGGGCGTGCTCATCGAGACGCTCGTGCCCGGCTCCTCGCTCAGCCGGCAGGTCACGCCGGGTTCGACGCTGGTGGAGATCGCCGGCGAGCCGGTGACCAGCACCGAGGAGCTCATCAACGAGCTGCGCACCCGCCACAACCTGCGGCGCGGCGTGCGGGCCACGGTGATCGCCCCCGAGGGGACCGCCGCGAACGTGAGGCTGATCCTGCGCTGAGTCCGGCTCGGCGGCGTTTCGCGACTTGACGCGACGGCGTTCGGATGGAACGGTATCGCGACGCACTCGCTCCGATCCGCCCCTCAAGATCCGGAATCCACTGCCCGTGACGGCTCCGTCCGCCCCCCTCACCATCGATCTCGACGGCGTCGAGAAAGTCTACCGCGGCCGCGTCCACGCCCTGCGCGGGGTCGCGATGCGGGTGCATCCCGGCGAGGTCTTCGGCCTGCTCGGCCCCAACGGGGCGGGCAAGAGCACGCTCGTCAAGATCATGATGTCCGTGGTGCGGCCGACGAAGGCCCGCGGCACGCTGCTCGGCCGGCCCGTCGGCCACAAACCGACGCTCGCCCGCGTGGGATACCTCCCCGAGCACCACCGTCTCCCCCGCTATCTCACCGGCCGCCAGGTCCTGGACTTCTACGCCGCCCTGGCGGGCGTGCCCGGCGCCGAGCGGAAGCGCCGGGCGGGCGAGCTGCTCGACACCGTCGGCATGGCGGGCTGGGCGGACAAGAAGGTCAGCGGCTACTCCAAGGGCATGCTCCAGCGCGTCGGGCTCGCCCAGGCGCTGATGAACGACCCCGACCTGATCGTGCTCGATGAGCCGACGGATGGCGTCGACCCCGTCGGCCGCCGCGAGATTCGCGACGTGCTCGTCCAGCTCAAGGAGCGTGGCAAGACGATCTTCCTCAACAGCCACCTGCTCAGCGAGCTGGAGATGGTCTGCGACCGCGTGGCGATCCTCGTCCAGGGCCAGGTCGCCCAGCAGGGCACGCTCGACGAGCTGACCGCCGAGAGCCAGCGCTTCGAGATCATCGCCGAGGGCGACGCCCCCCGCTGGGCGGAGCAGGATGAGGCCATCCGCGTCGAGGCCCTGACCGCCCCGCAGCTCGGCCGCTTCCGGCTCACGCTTCCCGGGGTGGATGCCCCGGGCGTGCAGCCGATCATCGACCGCCTGCGGGCGGAGGAGCGCATCCTGCACAGCGTCCGCGAGGTGCGTGAGAACCTGGAGGACCTGTTCATGCGGGCAGTGACGGATCCGGAGACGGGCAGGGCCCGCGCCGTCGGAGCGGCACCGCAGGGAGGACGCGGCTGATGCGGGTCTTCAAGGCCATGCTGATCGACGCCTATCGCGAACTGAACAGCAAGAAGCTGTTCTGGGTCGTGCTGGCGATCTCCGGGATCATCGTGCTGTTCTACGGGTCGATCGGGTTCGGCGACTCGGGGATGTCGCTCTTCTTCGGCCTCTGGAACATCGAGAGCGAGTTCCTCACGGCGGATTCGCCGATCTCGCGGGTGCTGTACCGTTCGATCTTCTCGACGTTCATCGTGGGCCTGTGGCTGGCGTGGGTGGCGATCATCCTCGCCCTGATCTCGACGACCACCGTGTTCCCCGACTACATGGCCAGCGGCGCCATCGACATCGTGCTCGCCAAGCCGATTCGCCGGATCACGCTGTTCGCGATCAAGTACATCACCAGCCTGCTGTTCGTCCTGCTGCAGGTGGGCCTGTTCTGTGTGGGCGTCTTCCTGTGCCTCGGGCTGCGCCTCGGGGACTGGGAGTGGAAGATCTTCCTCGCCATCCCGCTGATCACGCTGCTGTTCAGCTACCTCTTCTCGATCAACGTGCTCGTCGGCGTGCGGACCCGCTCCGCCCTGGCCGCCCTGCTGATCACCCTGCTGGTCTGGTTCTCGCTGTTCGGCGTGAACCTCGCCGAGGGGATTCTCACCACCTTCCACACGCAGTGGGTCACTGACATCGAGACGGCCGACGAGCGTATCGCGACGCTGGACGAGCAGCTGGCGAGCGACGCGCCGGCGGCGACGCGCCTGGGCTTCCAGCAGGAACGCGTCAGCGTCGTCGACCAGCGTACCGCCCACCAGGAAGCACTCGACCGCCTCAACCCCTGGCGCAACTTCGTGCGCGGCGTGCAGTTCGTCGCCCCGAAGACGAGCGGATCCGTGGATCTGCTGAACAAGGTGCTGATCGACGAGGGCGACGTGCCGCTGATGGACATCCTCGAAGGCAACGTCGCCCGGGACGCCGACGGCAATCTTCGGCCCGCGAGCACGAATCGCGAACGGGATCGCATGCAGCGGATGCAGGAGGAGTACAACCAGCGCACCACCTGGTGGTACATCGTCGGCACCTCGCTGCTCTTCGAGCTGGTGGTCCTGGCCCTCGCCGCGTGGATCTTCGTCCGCCGCGACTACTGACCCGCCGTCAACCTTACATCCGCCGATACTGGTCGATCAGCTTCTTGAGCTCGTACGGCCGGGGGAATGTCCTTCACCTCGATCTCGATGCCATCCTGGCCGGCGGAGTCGATGCCGATGTCGCCGACGCCGAAGATCCGGCGGAGGAACGTCTGGTTGATGTCCACGGAGCGGACGTGGTTGTGAAGGACCTCCGTCGAGTGGCGCTGGATGAAGCCCGCGTACCGGACGGTGCGCTTGTTGGTGATCTCCATGCGCATCCAGAAGGTCGTGGAGAACCACCACCACGCCCACCACAGCGCCATCGCCGCGGCGACCACGAGGCCCGGCCACAGGACCCACGCCGGGACCGCGGCGCTGACCGCCGATCCGATCGCGCCGCCCGCACCGGCGAGGAACAGCACGACGAGGATCGTGTACCGGAACGGATGGGCGCGAAACATCGCGGGGCGGACGGTCGTCAGGACGCGCTCGGGCCCCTCGGCGGCGTCATCCGGGACGGCGCCCGCGGCGGCGACGGGGATCGCGGCGGCAGCGGGCGCGACGGGGGCCGCCTCCGGCTCGCTGGCGCCCGGCACGCGGTTCACGTCCCCGCAATGGGGACACTCGACCTTGCCGCCGGCGAGGTGGTCCTCGACCTCCAGCTGGCGTTCGCAGTCATCGCAGGTGATGGTGATCACGTTTCGGCTCCTCGGGACGGTCCCCGTGGTGGTTTGATCGGCACGACCCCTGGTGAAGCTCCCAAACCGCCGGATGGCGGGCACGTCCCGGCCGGAGAGGGCGGGGACAGGTCCCCGGGGGTTCGTGGGATTTGTCTCCGGGCAATTGTTGCCCCGGGGCGGCGCGTCGGTCGCTGCCGAATGCGATGATGTACCATCGGTCGCCTGCGGCCGGACGTGCAACCCGCGCGGTCCGAATCCAAACAAAGACTGAGCAGGCGCCGGACCCCCTCAGGGGTTCCCCACGCGACCGCCTGCGGCAGAGGAGTACTCGCGTGAAGGTCACGGTGATCGTGCTCGTGGTGCTGATCCTCGGGCTGGGTGCGGCCATGCTCGTACTCGGACCGGGCGTCGTGCAGGGGCTGTCCGACTTCCAGCCCGAAGCGCGGGGCACCGAGGTCCGGCTGCAGACGCTCGAGCCGACCCGGCTCACCGAGTTCATCTCCGCGCCGGGCGAGGTCGAGCCCCGGGTCAACGTGGAGATCTCCTCGGAGGTCTCCGCCCGAATCGAGGAAATCCCGGTCCGGGACGGTCAGGAGGTCACGAAGGGCGCGGTCATCGTCCGCCTCGACGACCGCGACCTCCAGAGCGCGCTCGATTCCGCGGTGGCCCGCCGCGATGGCGAGCGGTACCGACTGCAGAGTGAGCAGGCCCGGCTCGAAGGGCTCATCAGCCAGCACACGTTCGCGAAGCGCGAGCTCGCCCGGCAGCAGGCGCTGTTCGAGTCCGGCGACGTCAGCCGCAAGGCGCTGGATGATGCCGAGGAGCGCGAGTTGAACCTCGCGGCCAACGTCTCGTCGGCGCAGCACTCCGTCTCCGTGATCGAGAGCAGTCTCGTCGGGGCCGAGGCGGACATCACCCGCGCCACCGACAGCCTGGGTAAGACGGTGATCACCGCCCCCATGGACGGTGTCGTGACCCGCGTGAACATGGAAGAAGGCGAGCAGGTGCTCGGCACCTTCAACAACATGGGCTCGCAGATCATGACCATCGCGGACCTGTCACGGATGCTGCTCAAGGCGGAGGTTGCCGAGAGCGATATCGCGTCCGTGCGCGAGGGGCAGTCGGCCCGCATCCACATCAACGCCTATCCCGACGAGGTCTTCACGGGGACCGTCACGCAGATCGCCCTTCAGCGGACGATGTCGACCGACGGCACCGGCATGTTCGAGGTGGAAGTCGGAGATCGACCTGCAGGGCCGGCGCATCTACTCGGGTCTGGCCGCCAATGTGGACATCGAGATCGACGAGCACGAGGGCCTCGCCGTCGAGAGCCAGGCCATCGTGGAGCGCCTCATCGAGGACCTGCCCGATGCGCTGCGGCGTGACGGGGAGCTGATCGATCGATCGAAGCGCACGACGAAAGTCGTCTACCGGCTCGTCGACGGGAAGGCCGTCTGCACGCCGGTGCGTCCGGGCCCGAGTGACCTGACCCACACGCTGGTGCCCGCCGGGCTCTCTGCCAACGACGTCGTCGTGGTCGGACCGTACAAGG
This sequence comes from Acidimicrobiales bacterium, assembly GCA_965262315.1. Taxonomy (GTDB): domain Bacteria; phylum Actinomycetota; class Acidimicrobiia; order Acidimicrobiales; family UBA8592; genus JBCCFK01. Next base: position 10,246 of record CBDHFJ010000004.1, on the reverse strand, counting down.
TCCTGGAGAAGATCCGCGACGGCGAGGCGATCCGCGACGAGGACGAGGTGCGCGTCGACGCCGAGGCGGATGCCACGGAGGAGCCCGCCGACGACGGCACGGGGACGGACGACCCCGAAGCGCCGGCCGCGACCGAGGCCGGCTCGTGATCATCCGCACCCGCGAGCTCACGAAGACCTACCGCGTCGGCGTGGAGAAGATCCACGCCCTGCGCAGCGTCGACATCGACATCGAAGCCAACGAGTTCGTGGCGATCATGGGCTCCTCCGGCTCGGGCAAGAGCACGCTGATGAACATCCTCGGCTGCCTCGACCAGCCGACGAGCGGGCGCTACGAGCTGAGCGGGCGCGACACGAGCCGCATGTCCGCGGCGGATCTCGCCCGGGTGCGCAACCAGCACATCGGCTTCGTGTTCCAGTCCTTCGAGCTGCTGCCGCGCGTCTCGGCGGTGAAGAACGTGGAGATGCCGCTCATCTACGGCCGGGGGAGCTGGATGACCCGTCGCCGCCGCGCGCGGGCGGCGCTGGGGCGCGTCGGGCTCGCGGATCGCCTGACCCACCGGCCGAACCAGCTCTCCGGCGGCCAGAAGCAGCGGGTGGCCATCGCGCGGGCCATCCTGAGCCAGCCCGCCATCCTGCTCGCCGACGAGGCCGACCGGCAACCTCGACTCCAGCACGACCGCGGACATCATGAACCTCTTCGGCCAGCTGCACGACGAAGGGCAGACGATCCTCATCGTCACCCACGAGGACGACGTGGCCGCCCACTGCCAGCGCGTGATCCGGCTCAAGGATGGCGCCGTCGACTCCGACCTGCCGATCAGCCGCGACCTGGCCGGGCGCCACCGCCCGGTCGGTCGGCCGGATCGGCCGATCCCGGTCGAGGCCGCGCGGATCGGCCCCGTGGACGGGGAGGAGGCGTGACGTGCTGAATCCGCTCTTCTACATCCAGGCGATCCTGCTGGCGATCGGTCAGATCTGGGTGAACAAGACGCGCTCGTTCCTGACGGCGCTGGGCATCATCATCGGTGTCGCCTCGATCACCGCGGTGATCGCCGGCCTGCAGGGGCTGAAGACGAAGGTCCTCAGCGAGATGGAGGCGATCGGCGCCAGCAAGATGTTCATCCTGCACGACTGGCCGCCGGGAAACGACCAGAAGTACAACTGGCCGTCGGTGCGGATGAAGCTCCCCGAGCTCTACGCGATCGACGAGCAGTGCGAGTCGCTCGAGTACCTCACGCCGATCGTCAATGCCGGCGGCTCCGTGCAGTACGGCAACGAGACCGAGAACGGCGTCAGCGCGACGGGCATCTGGCATCACTGGCACAAGATCGAGAATCGCGAGCTGCTGCAGGGCCGTCCCTTCTCCGCGATCGACGAGGAGCAGGCGCGGCAGATCTGCCTCATCAACGACAAGGCCATCGAGAAGCTCCGGCTCCCCAACGAGCCGATCGGTGAGCACATCATCTTCAACAAGCGCCGCTTCCTGATCGTCGGCGTGGTCAAGAACAAGCAGGAAGGCCTGCTCGGCGCGACGTTCGGGGCCGACGGAACCGAAGTCGAGCTGTTCATGCCGTTCTCGACGGCGGTGAAGATGAAGGGGCGCAACTTCTTCTTCATGATCCTGGCCAAGATCGTCTCGCCCGACCTGGCCGACGAGGCGGCGGCGGAAGTGCGTTTCGTGCTGCGGCGGATGCGCAAGCTCGAGCCCGGCGAGCCCGACACCTTCCAGGCCCAGCCGATGGACGAGTTCATCAACACGTTCAAGGCCCTGGCCGGCGGCATCACCGCGATCGCCGGCGGGATCGTCGGGATCAGCCTGCTCGTCGGCGGCATCGGCATCATGAACATCATGCTCGTCTCCGTCTCCGAGCGGACCCGGGAGATCGGATTGCGCAAGGCCGTCGGCGCGACGCCGGCAGCGATCCTGATGCAGTTCCTGCTCGAGTCGATGACGCTCTCGATCGCCGGGGGCATCATCGGTCTGCTCATCGCCCAGGGTCTCGTGCTCGGCATTCAGAGCATCCCCGATGCCAACATGGACGAGGCGGTCATCCCGATGTGGGCGATCGTTATGTCGTTCGGATTCTGCGCGACGGTCGGGGTGGTTTTCGGTATGTTCCCGGCGATCAAGGCTGCGCGGCTCAATCCGATCGACGCGCTGCGTCACGAGTGATCGATCTTCGTCCCCTGCTGCCCCGGATCTCCATGCTGCCGATCGTCCCCCGCCGTGCTCTGGTTCGCCCGCTGGTCCTCGTGGCGCTCGTCGTCCTGCCCGGCTGCCGCGACCTCTTCAGCCCCGATGATCATCTCGCCCTCCGGACGCCCCTGGATCGGCTGCGGACCATCGACCGCATGGAGCTCGCCGGCCGCTCGCAGTCTCCACCGGTGAGTGTCGAGGCCGCCACGGCGGAACTCGTCTCCAGCGTGCTGAACGTCGACCCGGACGCCGAGACGCTCTCCATCGACCTCGCCCGGGTGCGGGCCGCCGCCCTGGCCAACAATCTGGATCTCCAGGTGCAGCTCATCGATCCGGCGATCGCCGCCAGCACGGTGGATGAGGAGGAGGCGAAGTTCGAAGCCACGTTCACCGGTTCGGCCCGTCTCACGCAGACGGAGAGCCCGACCGAGTTCGCGACCCAGAGCTCGTCTTCGGATATCCGCAGCCTGGACCTCGGCGTCCGGATCCCGCTCCGCAACGGCACGACCGCGCGGGTGGACATCCCGTTCAGCCGGAGCGCCACCAACAACCAGTTCAGCCTGCTCAACCCGGCGTACGGCCAGGACGTTCGGTTCAGCGTCAGCCAGCCGCTGCTCCGCAACGCCGGGACGCGCGTCAACGCGCACTCGATCCGCGTCGCCCGGTACCAGCAGCAGATCACCGATGCCCGGACGAAGCTCGAGGCCATCCGCATCCTGGCCAATGCCGACCGCGCCTACTGGCGCCTCTTCGCCGCCAACCGCGAACTCGAGGTGCGCCAGCAGGAGTATGAGCTGGCCGTCGAACAGCTCGGCACGGCGGAGCGCAAGTTCACCGCGGGCGACGTGCCCGAGATCGAGGTCACCCGCGCGCAATCGGGCCTGGCCAGCCGGCTGGAGGCGATCATCATCGCCGAGACGCTCGTCCGCACGCGGCAGCGCGAGCTGAAGCGGATCATGAACGACGGCGCCCTGCCGATCAGCTCCGACATTCGCCTTGCCGTCGCCACGGAGCCCGACCCCGTCGGCCTGGATCTCTCCGCCGAGGCCCTGTGCGAGGAGGCGATCGCCAACCGCATGGAGATGCTCGAACTGGAGCTGCAGATCGCCCAGGACGCGAGCACGATCGACTTCCAGCGCAACCAGGCGCTGCCCCTCGTCACCCTCGACTACTCCTACGCCCTCGGCGGGCTCAGCACGAGCCGGCGCCGCGCCTGGGATCAGATCGAGGCGTCGACCTTCGACACCTGGTCGATCGGGCTGGGCGCGGAAGTACCGATCGGCAACCAGGCCGCACGGGCCCGCGTCCATCAGGCGGTGCTGACGCGCCTGCAGCGCCTCGCCACCCGCGAACTCCGGGCCCAGTCGATCCGCCAGGAGGTGCTGGACGCCCTGGATCGCCTCGACCAGGACTGGCAGCGCATCCTCGCGGCCCGCCAGGCCGCAATCCTGGCCGGGCGCACCCTGGAAGCCGAGCGCCGCCAGTTCGACCAGGGCCTGCGGACGAGCACCGACGTGCTCGACGCCGCGACGCAGCTTGCCGATGCGCAGTCCGCCGAGATCCAGGCCCTCGCCGACTACCAGATCGCCCAGGTGGACATCGCGTTTGCCACCGGTACGCTGCTCGGTCACGGCCGTGTCCGCTGGGACGCGGTCGCGGAGTGATCAAGCGCCGCCCCCGCCGGGGGCCGGGACCCTGGAGGACCGCATGAGCCAGTCGCCGTCTCCCCCGCCCGTCAGCGGCAACACCGTGGTGCACGTGGCCGCGCCGCCGACGAACGGGCTCGGCATCGCCGGGTTCGTCTGCGCGATGGTCGGGATCTTCGGCCTCTGCTTCCCGATGCTGGGATTCGTCGCCTTCGTCGGTCTGATCCTGTCGCTGATCGCGCTGCGCCGTCCTCCCCGCGGTCTGGCGATCGCCGGCACGATCGTCGGGTTCATCGGCAGCCTCTACCTCTTCATCGCCATCTTCGTCGTGGGCCTGATCTTCGCTGCGGCCGGCACCGCCGCGGTCGGCGGTGCAGTGGTTCTCGGCGATGCCGCCGAGGAGCAGAACGCGATCCGCTCAGTGGAGCAGGCGATTCGCACGTTCCGCGACACCCGCGGCGTCGCGCCGGATTCGATGGAAGCGCTGATCACCGCCGGCCTCGTGACGGAAGTCCCGACGGACCGCGACGAGGCGCCGCTGTATCTCGTTCCGACGGCCGAAGGCGTGCAGATCTGGTCCGAAGGGCCCGATCAGCTCCGCTCGACCGCCGACGATCGCCGGCTCGGAACGGCCTCGCCCACGGCCCCCGCCGGGGCTGCCTCGGCACCGGCCACCGGAGCCGCGGAGTCGGCGCCGGACTCGGACACGGACACCCCGCCGAACTGACGTCACCATTACGGTGGCGCCTCCAAAAACAATCCACCGGGCCCTCCCTGACGGGCGGGCCCGGTGGTCCTGCTTCCTCCCCTCCGGAAGGTGTCGGATCAGCCGCGACGGCGACGACGCCCGGCGAAGCCGGCGAGGCCGAGCAGGGCGATCGCGCCCGGCGCCGGGACGAACGTCTGGCCGACGTTGATCGAGCCCTTCGTCGCGGTGTCATCGAAGTTGGTCCAGGAGAAGCTGCCGGGGCCGCCGGTGAGGCCGAGGGAGCTGAACTCCGTCGTGCCACTGCCCTCGGACACGCCGATGTCGCTGCTGGTCACGCCGTCGGCGACGCCGCCCGCGCCATCAAAGGTGCCTTCGTAGCTGATGAACTCCACGAGGCTGCCGCTCAGGTCGAGGGACATGCCGTCCGGCGCACCGTTCTGGATGCCGGAGATCTCCTTGTAGTAGATCGTGAAGCCGTCCACGGTGTCACCCTCGGTGAAGGTGTCGAGGGCGTGGCTGCCATAGGAGGAACCACCGTTGCCGTTGTAGAGCGTGAGCGTGATGTCGCTGAGGGGCGTCAGCTCGTCGGGGCTGACGACGACCTCGACGAACTCGTTGAGGTCGCCACCGGAGTTGTCGTAGTGGAACTCGTTGATCCACACCGCGGCGGACGCGGAGGCGGAGAACGCGGCGAGGGTGACGGTGGCGGCGAGAATCTTCATGACTTTCCTCCTGGGAGCGGGGCGGGCCGAGGCCGGCCGAAACGGGGCAGGTCCGCGCCGAGGCGAACCGAGAGAACAGATCGAGTCGGCGCGGCCACACGCCACGCCCGCCCGGCACCGGGCCGGACGCTCGCTCTCTTCGCATCGCTCTCTTCTCAGGGGGGTGGCGGCAGGCCACCGAGGGTCGGAGTGTCCGGATCGACCGGGTGGCTGTCAAGCCCCCCGATCGCGCCGGGGACAGTCCTCGTCGAATCTTGACGAACCCCGCCCCAGTCCCCCGCGGGTGCCCGAACGGCCCACGGCGCCCGATCTCCCCCATCGCGTACGATTCAGGCCGATCTCGCCCCTGCGGAGGCTTGTCCCGTGGCTGACACGAATGCCGATCGACTCGCCCGCCACCTGACCGCCGGGCACCCCTGCGTCCTCATGGTGACGACCGACGAGGCGTACGCCACGAGCCTCGCGATCGATGCGACCCCGACCTCCATGCCGATGTGGTTCTGGACCGCAACGCGGGGCGTGAGCAGCGGGATGCTCGCCGACCCGCGACCGGTGGACGGGACGGAGGCCCCCGCCGCGGCGTTGTATCACCTCCGACAGAACCTCACCGGTCGAGCCGTGTGCGTGCTCTCCGACCTCCGCGGCCACCTCGACGACCCCGTCACGCTTCGGGCCCTGCGGGAGCTGATCGATCACGCCGAACGCGAGCGGGCCACGGTCGTTCTGCTCGATCATGCCGAGGCGTGGCCGGAGCCGATTCGCGCCGTCGCGGAGCGGTTCGACGTCGCCCTGCCCGATGACGCCGAGCTGGAGTCGATCCTCCGCGACACGCTCAAGGCCGAGCATCGTGAGGCGCCGGTCGAGGTCGAGCTCACCCGCCGCCACCTGGACACGATCATTCGCAATCTCGCCGGGTTGTCGCGCCGACAGGCCCGCCGGATCATCGCCGAGCTCGTCGCCGAGGATCGCCGGTTCGATGCCGAGGACCTCAACCACGTGCTCGCCCTGAAGCGCCGCCACCTCGAAGGCGAGGGGCTGCTCGAATACGTCGAGGCGCCGGTGGACCTCGCCTCGATCGGCGGGCTCGTGCACCTGAAGGCATGGCTGCAGCATCGGTCGAAGTCGGTGAGCGAGGAGGCGGCGGCCTTCGGCCTGCCCGCCCCCCGGGGCATCCTGCTCCTGGGCGTCCAGGGCGCCGGCAAGAGCCTCTCCGCCAAGGCAATCGCCACGGCCTGGAATCGCCCGCTGCTTCGCCTTGATCCGACCGCGCTGTACGACCGCTTCGTCGGTGAGTCGGAGCGGCGTCTCCGCTCCGCCCTGGACCAGGCGGAGCGCATGGCCCCGGTCGTCCTGTGGATCGACGAGATCGAGAAGGGCTTCGCCTCCGCCGCGGCGCAGAGCAACGACGGCGGCCTCTCCCAGCGCATGTTCGGCACGCTGCTGACCTGGATGCAGGAGCACGTCGAGCCAGTGTTCCTGGTGGCGACCGCCAACAACATCGAGGCCCTGCCGCCGGAGCTCCTCCGCAAGGGCCGGTTCGACGAGGTGTTCTTCGTCGATCTGCCGGTGGCGGAGGTTCGCGCGCAGATCGCGTCGATCCATCTGCGTAACCGCGGCCGCGATCCCGAGGAGTTTGACGTCGCGGCCCTCGCGGCAGCGTCGGATGGGTACAGCGGCGCGGAGATCGAGCAGGGCATCATCGCGGCCCTCCACACCGCATTCTCCGCCGATCAGCAACTGACCACCGACCACATCATCGCCGCGCTCGCGGGCTCGCCCCCGCTGTCCGTCACGATGGCCGAGCGGATCGCCCGCCTGCGCGCGTGGGCGCGGGATCGCTGCAAGCCGGCGGGGTGAGTCCTACGCGTGAACCAGCACCTCGCGCCGATGGGCCCGCGACCGGTGCTCCCACAGGTAGATGCCCTGCCACGTGCCCAGGCCGAGGCGACCATCGAAGAGCGGGATCGAGACGCTCGTGGCGGTGAGGGCCGCCTTGATGTGAGCGGGCATGTCGTCCGGCCCTTCGGCCGTGTGCGTGTAGAGCGCGTCGCGTTCGGGCACGAGCCGGTCGAACCATGCCGCCAGGTCGCGCCGCGCCGACGGGTCCGCGTTCTCCTGGATCACGAGGCTGGCCGAGGTGTGGCGCACGAAGACCGTGCACAAGCCATCCGGCGACGGATCCAGCGCCGCCACGGCCTCGGCGACCGCATCGGTGATCTCGTGCAGGCCGCGGCCCGGGGTTTCGATGGTGAGCGCGCGGGTCGGCATGCGGGCGATGGTACGCGATGTCGAGAGGGGCTACGCCTCGATGTTCTCATCCGACTGCCCGGCGTCGGACACCTCGATCGTGCCGTTCCAGAGGCACGAGCACGTGCACTCGTCCGTCAGGGCCTCGTTACCGCCGAGCTTCACCGAGGGCGACCCGGAGTCCCACGGTGCGACCGTCGCGGGCACGCAGGGGGCGGGCGTCTTCGTGCCGGAGGCGGCGGCGGTGGCGGCGATGACGGCGGGGTTGGACGAGGAGTTGCACATGCCGAACGTCGGGATGTTGACGATCGGCGCGTAGTCCATCTTCGTCGCCGCGGGACGTCCTTCGACCATCACCATGTGCGAGGGGATGACGAGGAGCGAGGTCGGCGTGGTGCCCTCGGAGCATTCGAGGGTGGCGCCCATGATGACTTGCTTGGCCATGGGGTTCCTTTCGTCACGGTTCAGCCGTCGAGGGCGACGGTCTCCTCGTTGCCGAGCACCTTGCTGCCCTGCCGCTCGATGTGCAGCCACTTCATGAGGGGGACGCGTCGGTAGTCACGCGAGACGGACGGCCCTCCGGAGCCATCCATCATCAGCGCCATCGTGATCGACCAGTCCTGGAGGAGCGACTTGTAGTAGCGGCCGCCGTTGACCACGGGCTGGATGCGGAACGATGTGATGATGCCTCCGTCCTCCACCGACGAGCCGTCGTGCGTGACGACGTCGAGCAGGCCGTGCCGCGGGCTGGGCGAGAAGATGAGGTCTCCCTCCTCGCAATCGATGTAGAACGGATCGAGCGACCAGAAGATGTCCGAGTACGGAACGTAGAGCATCTCAAGGGCGACGCGGGGCTGGCGAGGCCGGTTCTCGCGCGGGAGCCGGATATCCCACTTGATGTGGAAGTAGGCGTCGCGGTTCATTCGGCCCGGATAGACGCGCAGACGAAGCGGGTCCTCGAGCTTCACCTTGAACCGGGCGAGCAGGCAGTTCAGCGCATCGCGCTGGACGACGGGGTTGTCCTGGAACTTCTTCAGGACGCGGTCGGCGGTCTCGCCCTCCAGCGGACCGCCGAGCACCTTCGGCAGGAAGTCGTACGACTCGTCGCGAAGCCCGAGGAAACAGTGGTTGGCGAAGTCTTCCCAGGCGGTACGCCTGCACGCGCTGACCACGGCGTTCCCCGCGATCGCGAGGGCGACCGCGGCGAGGGCCGCCCAACCGGCAGGACCGGAGAGCGTCGCCACCGCGGCCCCGCCGCAAACGGCGGCGGCGAGGGCAACGGACGACGTGAACACGCCGGCCACGGCTCCGGTCGCGAGCATGAAGTGTCCCCACCCTTCACCGGAGTGTGGTGATTCCACCGCGGCCGTGGTGAGCTTCTGCGCCTCACTGTGAAACTCGACGAAGCCCGCAACGACGCCGATGCCCGCCGCCCCGCCGCTGAGCGCGCTGCCCCAGCGGGCCGACGGCTTGAACGCACCGGCGCGACGCCAGTTCTGCGTCCGGTGAAACATATCGATCGCGTTCACCGTGGTGTCCATGGCGCCGAGGATGGCTCGTGTCACGTCGAGCCCGCTCGTCTTATGACCCTTGAGGATCGACGCGACTGTGAAGACGGTGTTGATCGCCGCAAACCCCGTCATGAGCACGCTGCCGCAGTACGCGCCGGCCATCGTGTCGCCGTGCCAGTGCGTCTGGAACAGGTCCTGTGCCTTCTTGATGAGGGCGTGATCGGACTTCTCGATGTGCAGCGATAGGGCCGAGTTGCGAACCCGCTCGTCCAGGCGCATTCGCCCGTCGGCATCCGTCATGATTCCGCGGGCGATATCCGACTTCCAGAATCTGGAGCGCTCGCCGGTGGGCCCGGCCGCGAAACCGTCCATCCGGCGGGAGACCGGCCGGCCGTTGAACACGAGCGCGTGGTCGTAGCCCCCCTGCATGAACTGTTTGACGGCCTTGAAGACATCGTCATCGCCGATCTCGACGCTGTCGAAGGTGTTAACGAGCGCGATCTTGTTGAAGCCGAGCCGTCGGAACAGCGCCTGGTGCACGTCGTAAGCCATGTCGAGCTTGTCGATCGACGCCACGAACTTCGGCGTGAACGTGCTCATGATCTTCACGATCGGGCGGCGCAGCTTGGTGAGCAGGTCGAGCTTGTGCTCCTTGTAGACACTCTCTTCGACCCGGCGGATGCCGGACCAGAGCTCGGCCCCGGCATCCTCGACCTGGATGAGCTGCGCGACCAGGCGCTGGGGAATGACGTCCTGGAGATGGGCCTCGCGGTCGCCGAGGATCTCCTCCATGAGCACGCGACCCGCGCCGTGCTCATCGAGACGATGCAGAGCCAGCGCGTACCTGAGGACCGCCTTGGAGATCTTGTCCTGCCACCAGAAGTCGAAGCCGTCCTCGCTGATCAGTTCGGAGTACTCCATCACGTCGAGATCAAGCACCGCCATCCGCCGGGATTCCGAGAGCCAGCGGGCGAGCTCGTTCACGAGTGCGATCACGTGGTCCGTGATCGCCGCTCGCTTGACGGCGTCGAGGTAGAGGTAGAGCTCCGGCGACTCCTCGATGGGCTTGTCGTTATAGGTGGCTTCCTTCGTCCAGCGGTCGTGCGGCACGTCAATTCGATGCTGCGCCTTCAGCTTTCTGCCGTAGTGACCGTTGGAGCGACGATCGGAGCTGACCGTGAACTTGAGCTTCGGACAGCGGCCGAGGGGGTA
>CBDHFJ010000003.1:0-21694 GCA_965262315.1 Acidimicrobiales bacterium | reverse complement strand
AGATGCCGGAAGAGCGCGGAGTCCCCCACCAACGACGGCAGCATCTCCACATCCTCGGGGACCTGGAGGCGCTGCACCTCCGGCAGCGCCGCTGCGACCTCGGCGAGCTCGTAGGACGAGTCGTCGACGAAGACCAGACTGTCGACCCCGATGTTGAGTTCGGCCGCGATCTCCGCGATGTTCTGCGACTTGGGCGACCAGTTGACGCGCCATGCGGCGATGTCATCGACCCGGAGCACCATGCCGTCGTGCTGGTCGAACACTTCCTGGACGGCGGGGTGATCGTTCTTCGAGCAGATCGCCAGCATGACCCCCGCCTCGCGAAGCTGCTGGAGCCGCCGCTGGAAGACCGAGTACGCCGAGCCGGGGAACACGTCGCCCAGCGCGATCCCGGCGAGCCCGTCCTCGCCGATGACGCCACCCCAGAGCGTGTTGTCGCAGTCGAGCACGATGCACTTCGGGGCCGGCCGGTGTTGCCGGTCGACGACGGCCGACACCGCGTCGCCGATCGCCTCCCATGCGCTGTTGGTGAACGGCTGCCGGTACATCGCCCACTTCGCTGGGTCATAGGCGCCTGGTTCGCCGACCGATCGGACGATCGCGTCGAGATCGACCCAGGAGATCTGCGACGCCTCGTCGAGGCGGCCGAGAAAGGCCTCCGTTGCGCTGCGATGGAGCGCAGCCAGCCGCATCGTCAGCCGCGGGTCGAGCGCGTCGACGCCCCAGGGTCTCGGGGCCGGCGGCGTCGTGACGGTGACTGACATGCCGGTCCCGGCGAGCCGGCCGATCATGCCGGCGAGCTCGGCGAGGCCGTCGGTGATCGAGCGCCCAGCGTCGTCGTCGCCGGCCAAGAACCGCTCGGTGAGGTCGGCGAAGACGTCCTCGATGCGCCAGAGGATGACGAGGTGGTCGACCGCGCCGCCCATTGCCCCCTCCGGGTCGAGGCAGACCTGGTGGAGCTGGTTGTAGTCGGCGAAGCGCAGGCCCGGTGCCGACCACCCGGCCTCGAGGAGGCCCACGCCGAGCGTTGCCTCGACCGGCTCCGCGGTGAACGAGCCCGCCACCCCAACGGTGATGTCGGATTCGGCGGGGGCCGTCGACAGGTGCTCGCGCCACAGACGTGCGGGCGAGCGCGGCCGGTCAGCCATCAGACGCCCTCGACACCCTTGCCCTGCAGGACTTCACGGGCGAGGCCGATCGTCCGCATCTTCATGATCTCGCGCGTGGAGAGCGACACGTCATAGGTGTCCTCGATGAGGGTGACCATGTTCATGGCGGCGAGACTGTCCCACGCTTCGGTGTTGTCGGGCGAGCTGTCCTCTCCCAACTCGGACGGATCGAGGCCAAGCCCTTCGGCGAAGAGCGCGATCAAGCCATCAGCCACTGGGGGCTCCTTCTCTGGGCGGTTTCGCACACTCTAGGGTCGCCGACGACGGGATCGATCCATGCCACCCGGATGCCGGCGGCCGCCGTCGAGGTGCCGAGACCAGCGTCCCAGCCCGGTTAGCCTCTGCCACGTGATCGACGGTCCGAGGCGATTCCGATGGATGTGATCGACGAGCCCCTGCCGGGCGCGAAGGTGGTCGAGCTGCGACCACACCGGGACGACCGAGGGTCGTTCACCGAGACCTACCACCGCGAGAAGCTCGAGGCCCTCGGGATCAACCTCGACTTCGTGCAGGACAACGAGTCCGTGTCGTTGAGCACAGGGACCATCCGCGGCATCCACCTCCAGCTGCCGCCAGCGGCGCAGGGGAAGCTCGTCCGCGTGCTCCGGGGATCGATCGCAGACTACGCAGTCGACCTCCGCCCCGACTCTGCCACGTACCGGCAGAGCTGCCGGGTCGATCTCGCCGAGCACGACGCGCTCGCGTTCTGGATCCCGCCGGGCTTCGGACACGCCTTCTGCACGCTCGAGCCCCAGTCGGTGGTCGCGTACAAGGTCACGGCGCCATACGCGCCCGAGACCGAGCGCAGCATTCGTTGGGATGACGCGGACATCGCCATCGACTGGCCCGCGCCAGCGGACGCGGCCGTCCTCTCGGCGAAGGATGCAGCTGCGGCGGCCTTCACGGATCTCGAGGCCGAACTCTCGTGGTGACGCAGCGAGACAGGTCGGCGTGATCCGCCGGCGCAAGCGAATCGACGACGCGCCGGTCCTGCTCCTGGCCGCGGCCCGATCGGGGTCGACGCTGCTCCAACGGGCGCTCAACACCAGCCCTGGACTCGCGATCTGGGGCGAGCACTTCGGTGTGGTGAGCGAGCTGCGGGCCACAGTCGAGCGCCTCGACGCGCATGACGATCAGCTCCGCGCAGGCAACCAGGAGGCCGACCACGTGACGGCGACGCCTCCGTGGACCGGGGGGCTGCACCCCCAGGCGGGACCGGTGACGGCAGCCGTCTACCGCGCCGCGGTCAAGGCCATGCTGGCCGACCTCTTCGGAGGTGCGCTGCCCCGCGACGTCCGTTGGGGGTTCAAGGAGGTGCGTTACCGCGCCGAGGACCTCGGGTTCTGGGAGGACCTCTTCCCCGCGACGCAGACCATCGTGCTGGCGCGCCGACCGGCGGCGCTCGTGAGCAGCTTCATCCGCGCGCCGTGGCGAGACCTCCGGTCCGACGACGGCGCGCTCGACTGGGAGGCGGTGGAGGCGCACGCCCGCCGCGGCGTCGACGCCTGGCGACGGACGTACGAGTCGTTCGCACCGGTGGTGCACGATCCGACGCGTGCTGTCCGCGCCGTGACCTACGAGGCGCTGATCGAGCCGGGCGGTACGGATCTGTTGGCGGAGCTGTTCGCCTGGCTCGACGTGGACCCGCCGGACGCGACGGTGCTCGCTCAGGTGCTGGACACCCGGGCGCTGAGTTCAGACGGCAACGAGTCCTGGAGCGCTGCAGAGCGTTCCCGCTTGGACGAGATCATCGACGCGACGATCGCCACTGACGAACACGTGGCCGCGGTCGTCGGTTCGTACTATGGGCCCGACGAGGTTCCGTCGTGAGGCTCGCTGCAAAGAGGACGCCGACAAGGAGCACGCGATGCGCATCCTGGTGACCGGGGGGTGTGGGTTCATCGGGTCGGCGGTGGTCCGGCACCTGATCGCCGAGACCGACCACCAGGTCGTCAACGTCGACGCGATGACCTACGCCGCCACCGAGGGGTCCACCGCGATGGTGGCGTCCGATCCCCGCTACACGTTCGTGCGAGCCGACATCGCCGACGAGCAGGCCGTCGACGCCGTCTTCACCGAGCATCACCCCCGATGCCGTCATGCACCTCGCGGCCGAGAGCCACGTCGACCGGTCGATCGACGCACCCGGCGTGTTCCTCCAGACCAACGTGATGGGGACGATGCATCTCCTCCAGGCGGCGCGGCGGGCCAACCAGGATCGGGACATCCGGTTTCTCCACGTCTCCACCGACGAGGTCTTCGGATCGCTCAGCCTCGACGGTGAGCCGTTCCATGTGGACACCCCGTACTCGCCCCGATCGCCCTATTCGGCCTCCAAGGCATCGGCCGACCACCTGGTGCGGGCCTGGGGCGAGACCTACGACCTCCCCGTCCTGATCACGAACTGCTCGAACAACTACGGGCCGTTCCACTTCCCCGAGAAGCTCATCCCGCTGATGATCATCAAGGCGCTCCACGGCGAGCCACTCCCGGTGTACGGCCAGGGCATCAACGTCCGCGACTGGCTGTTCGTCGACGATCACGCCCGCGCGCTCACGATGGTCCTCGAGTCCGGCACGGCCGGCGAGACGTATCTGATCGGTGGCGAGGCCGAACGGCGCAACCTCGCCGTCGTCGAGGCGATCTGTGACCTGGTCGACGACCGGGCCGCCCCGGCCGCGGTCGGCTCACGGCGTGAGCTCATCGACTTCGTCGACGACCGACCGGGCCACGACCTGCGGTACGCCATCGACATCGCCAAGATCCGCGACGAGCTGGGCTGGACGCCGTCGGTGACCTTCGACGAGGGCCTGGCAGCGACGGTCGACTGGTACCTGGCCAACGAGGACTGGTGGCGGCCGATCCACGAGCGCACCTACGACGGCGGACGACTGGGTCGACGGTGACCCGCATCGTCGTCACCGGCGCAGCAGGTCAGCTCGGCCGGGACCTGCTCGCCACGACCTGGCCCACCGGCTGGTCGATCCACGGGCTGACCCGGGCCGACCTGGACGTCACCGACCGTGAGGGCGTCCTCGAGACGCTGGACCGACTCCGGCCCGACCTCATCGTCAACGCCGCCGCGTACACCGGCGTCGACGCAGCAGAGGACGAACCGGAGCTGGCCGCGGCGGTGAACGCCGAGGCGGTCGGTCACCTCGCCCGCTGGGCCGACGCCGCCGCCGCCCGCCTGATCCACATCTCGACCGACTACGTCTTCGACGGCTCGAAGGACGGCTGGTACGTCGAGGACGACCCGATCGCCCCGCTGGGCGTCTACGGCACCACCAAGGCGGCGGGCGAGGATCGGGCCCGGGACTGCACCCGGCACCTGATCCTGCGGACGGCCTGGGTGTACGGCGTGCACGGCGCCAACTTCGTCAAGACGATGCGACGAGTCGCCGCCGACCGCGACGAACTCCGTGTGGTCGCCGACCAGATCGGCTGCCCCACCTCGACCGCGGACCTCGCAGGAGCCATCGCGACGCTCGCTGCCGAGCCACGAGCCTCCGAGACCACCGGCACGTTCCACGTGGCGGGGAGCACCGAGGCCACCTGGCACGAGTTCGCTCAGGCGATCCTGGCCGACCGCATCGCCGAGGGCCTCGTCGTCCACGCCATCACCACCGCCGAGTACCCCACGCCCGCCCGCCGTCCCGCCAACAGCCGGCTGGACTCCAGCGCGATCGAACGAGTCGCCGGCGTCCGCCTGCGGAGCTGGCAGGATGCCCTGCACGACGTGCTCGCCGACCTCGACGAGGTGGAATCGCGATGACCCCCCGACCGACCTCATGACCCGCGGCATCATCCTCGCGGGCGGCACCGGCAGCCGCCTGCACCCCGTGACGCTGGCCGTGTCCAAGCAACTCCTGCCGGTCTACGACAAGCCGATGATCTACTACCCGCTCTCGGTCCTGATGCTTGCCGGCATCGACGAGATCCTGATCATCACCACCGGCCACGACCAGGCAGCGTTCCAGCGCCTGCTCGGGGACGGGTCGCAGTGGGGCATCCGCATCGAGTACGCGGTCCAGGACGAGCCCAACGGCATCGCCGAAGCCTTCGTGATCGGGGCCGACTTCATCGGCGATCAGAGCTGCGCCCTGATCCTCGGCGACAACCTCTTCCACGGAGCCGGCCTCAGCGAGCAGGTCCAACGCGCGGCCTCCATCACCTCGGGAGCCCAGGTGTTCGCCATGGAGGTGCATGACCCCGAGCGCTACGGCGTGGTCGCCTTCGATGCTGACGGCACCGCCACCAGCATCGAGGAGAAGCCCACCCATCCGAAGAGCAGCTGGGCGGTCACCGGGCTGTACTTCTACGACGATCGCGTCGTCGACATCGCCCGCACCATCCAGCCCAGCGCCCGAGGAGAGCTGGAGATCACCGCGGTGAACGAGGCATACCTCCGCGAGGGCGCCCTCGAGGTCGTGCGCATGGGGCGTGGCGTCGCGTGGCTCGACACCGGCACGTTCGCCTCCATGGTCGAGGCGTCGGAGTTCGTTCGGGTGCTCGAGACCCGGCAGCGGCTCAAGATCGGCGCGCCGGAAGAGGTGGCGTACCGGATGGGCTTCATCGATGCGACACGACTGCGCGAGCTCGCCGAACCGCTCCTGAAGTCGGGCTACGGCGAGGGCCTGGTCGACATTGCCGATCGCGCCGACGACGTGTGATCATTCCCGCTGGGCTCGCGGGCGGAAGGAGCGCAACCCATGGCTGACGTGAGTGTGATCGGGGCCGGCTACGTGGGGATGACCACGGCCACGGGGCTGGCGTCGTTGGGACACGACGTGATCGTCGCCGACGTCGTGCCCGAGCGGGTCGAGTCGCTGTCGCGAGGCGAACTGCCCATCATCGAGGCGGGCATGGAAGAGCTCCTGCGCGAGGGCATCGCCGCCGGCCGGCTGCGCTTCGTGCTCGGCGCCGCCAACGCCGTCGCCGACGCCGAGTACCACTTCCTCTGTCTGCCGACGCCACCGGGCGAGGACGGGGCAGCCGACCTCTCCTACGTGCTGGCCGTCGCCGAGGAGGTCCGCGAGGTCCTCCCCGCCGGGTCGGTCGTCGTCAACAAGTCGACCGTCCCCGTGGGCACGGCACGGCTCGTGGCCGAACGCCTCGACCGGGACGACGTGGCCGTGGTGTCCAACCCCGAGTTCCTCCGTGAGGGCACCGCCCTGCACGACTTCCTGAACCCCGATCGCATCGTGGTCGGCAGCGTCGACGACGACGCGGCCCGCCGCGTGGCAGCCCTCTACGACGGTCTCGACACCACCGTCATCGTCACCGACGCCCGATCGTCCGAGCTCATCAAGTACGCGTCCAACGCCTACCTCGCCACCAAGCTCACGTTCGTCAACGAGATGGCCGAGATCTGCGAGGAGCTCGACGCCGACATCGAGGCGGTCATGAACGGCATGGGCCACGACCGCCGCATCGGCACCAGCTACCTGAGCCCCGGCCCCGGCTGGGGCGGGTCGTGCTTCCCGAAGGACACCGAGGCCCTGGTCCACATCGCGGCGTCGGTCGACGTCGAGTTCGACTTCCTGCGCAACGTCATCCGGCTCAACCACCGCCACATCGGCCGGGTGGCCGACAAGGTCCGTGCCCTGTGCGGCGGCTCGACGCAGGGCAAGCGCATCGCCGCGTGGGGTCTCACGTTCAAGGCCGGCACCGACGATCTCCGCGACTCCCCGGCGGTGGCCGTGCTCACGCTGCTGAGCGAGGACGGCGCCGACATCGTGGCCTACGACCCCACGGCCAGTGGGTCCATCGCCCCCCTCCCCGGCGTCACCGTGGCCACCGACGCCATCGAGGCCGCCCGCGACGCCGAGGTCCTGGTGGTGCTGACCGAGTGGCCCGAGTTCGCGGAGGTCGATCTCGACAAGGTGGGCGACGTGATGGCGCAGCGGAACGTCGTCGACGCCCGCAACCTCCTCGACCGGTCGGAGCTGGCGTCGCTGGACTTCACCGTCCTCGGCATCGGCCGCTGAATCCACCGGGCCGGCGCCGCGCCGGAAATCGGTCGCTTCGGGCGACCCGGTGGCGAGCCACGCCCGACCGTTGTGTGAACGCCGTGTCAACGCGCGGGTTTTCTTCGTTCACGTCTTGACACCGATGTAGTTACACGGCTGTAATCTGAAGTCCGTCCTCGGCGATCTGCGTCTGCGGAGAACCGGCGGCGGCGGGCACGGGGCCAGGGGTGGCGAGCTCGATCATCGAGCCTTCCGTGTCCGAACACGGCCCAGCATCGGCTGCACGCGACTTCGCGTGCACCGACGTCGGCCGTGACACAACCTCCGGCGTCGATCGACGGCGGGGCACACAGACCTCGAGGCCGCTTCCGGGCGGGACGGCGGCACGAGGACAGCAGGATCCAGACCAGACCGGATCCGGGGAGAGGGAGAACAGCACGTGGCACTGACCGACCAGGCCAGCGAGACCGCAACCGAGGCCCAGCCGACGCTGACGGTCGAGCCGGGCCTCATCGACACCGCCGGCACCGGCACCCGAGCCGCGTCGACGGCCGGTCCGGCGGCCGCCATCGACACCGCCACCGGCATGCGGGTGCGCAAGCGCAACGGCGACCTCGAACCGGTGGACGTCAACAAGATCGTCAACGCGGTCGCCAGCTGCTCCGAAGGCCTGCGCGGCGTCGACCCCATGCGGGTCGCCACCCGCACCATCTCGGCCCTGGCCGACGGTGCCACCACCCTCGAGCTCGACGAGCTGTCCATCCGCACCGCGGCCGGCCTCATCGTCGAGGAGCCCGGCTACTCGAAGCTCGCGGCGCGGCTGCTGGCCACCACCATCGACAAGGAAGTCCGGAACCAGAACATCCCCTGGTTCTCCGAGTCGGTGATGCGGGGCCACGCCCTCGGTCTGATCAGCGACGACGTCCTCGACTTCGTCAACGCCGACGCCCCCACCCTGAACGCGGCCATCAACTCCAACCGCGACCGCAACTTCGAGTTCTTCGGCCTGCGGACGGTCTATGACCGCTACCTGCTCCGGCACCCCGAGACCCGCGAGATCATCGAGACCCCGCAGTACTTCTTCCTCCGCGTCGCCTGCGGCCTCTCCCAGAGCGCCGAGGAAGCCGTCGCCTTCTACGACCTGATGTCGTCGCTGGCCTACCTGCCGTCGAGCCCCACCCTGTTCAACTCGGGCACCACGCACCCGCAGATGTCGAGCTGTTACCTCCTCGACTCCCCCGAGGACAGCCTCGAGGGCATCTACAAGCGCTACACCGACATCGCCCGCCTCTCGAAGTTCGCCGGGGGCATCGGCGTGGCCTGGCACCGCATCCGGGCCAAGGGCAGCCTCATCCAGGGCACCAACGGCCTCTCCAACGGCATCGTGCCGTGGCTCAAGACCCTCGACAGCTCGGTCGCCGCCGTCAACCAGGGCGGCCGCCGCAAGGGCGCCGCCTGCATCTACCTCGAGACCTGGCACGCCGACATCGAGGAGTTCCTCGAGCTCAAGGACAACACCGGCGACCACGCCCGACGCACCCACAACCTCAACATCGCCAACTGGGTGCCGGACCTGTTCATGAACCGGGTCGAGAACGACTGGCAGTGGAGCCTGTTCGACCCCAAGAAGGTCCCGCACCTCACCGACCTCTACGGCGCCGACTTCGAGCAGGCCTACGTCGAGGCCGAGGAAGCCGGCCTCTACGAGCGCCAGGTGTCCGCCCGCCAGCTGTACAGCCGCATGATGCGCACCCTGGCCCAGACCGGCAACGGCTGGATGACGTTCAAGGACTCCTCCAACCAGAAGTGCAACCAGACCGGCCGCCCCGCCGACGGTCCCCTCGACGGCGGTGATGGCCCGGGCCGGGTCGTGCACCTGTCGAACCTGTGCACCGAGATCCTCGAGGTCACCAACCAGGCCGAGACCGCGGTCTGCAACCTCGGCTCGCTCAACCTCGGGGAGTTCGTCGTCGAGACCGACGGCGTGCGCCTGTTCGACTACGACCAGCTCGCCACCACGGTCCGCCAGGTCGTGCCCTTCCTCGACCGGGTCATCGACATCAACTACTACCCCACCGACGAGGCCGGCACCTCCAACGCCGGCTGGCGTCCGGTCGGTCTCGGTCTGATGGGCCTCCAGGACGTCTTCTTCAAGATGGGCCTGGCATTCGACTCGGCCGAGGCCCGAGAGCTGTCGACTCGGATCTCCGAGGAGATCTACTTCAACGCCCTGTGGGCCTCCACCGAGCTCGCCGAACAGTTCGGCCCCCACGAGCACTACGAGCTCACCCGGGCCGCCCAGGGCCAGCTCCAGTTCGACCTGTGGGGCGTCGAGCCCACCGACACCGACCGCTGGCAGACGGTCCGGGACCGGATCGCCGACCACGGTCTGCGCAACTCGCTGATGATCGCCATCGCCCCCACGGCCACCATCGCCTCGATCGCCGGCTGCTACGAGTGCATCGAGCCCCAGGTCTCCAACCTGTTCAAGCGCGAGACCCTCTCGGGCGAGTTCATGCAGATCAACCGCTACCTGGTGGCCGAGCTCCAGTCCCGCGGTCTGTGGGACGAGCAGATGATCTCGGACCTCAAGAAGGCCGAGGGTTCGGTGCAGGACGTGCCCCGCATGCCCGAGGACCTCAAGGAGATCTTCCGCACCGCATGGGAGATCCCCCAGAAGTCGCTGCTCGAGATGGGTGCCGCTCGAGGCGCTTTCATCGACCAGAGCCAGTCGCTGAACCTGTTCATGGAGTCGCCGACCATCGGCAAGCTCAGCTCCATGTACATGTACGCCTGGAAGCAGGGTCTGAAGACCACGTACTACCTGCGGTCCCGCCCGGCCACCCGGATCAACCAGACCACCACCAGCGAGGCCGGCACCACGCCGCAGCCGCCGTCCGGCGGTCCCGGCCCGGAGAAGGCGTTCACCGACGAGGAGGCCATCGCCTGCTCGCTGGAGAACCCCGAGGCCTGCGAGGCCTGCGACTGAGTCCCCCGGCGCCGGGCGTCCCCGTGACCCCGGCGCCATCCCCCATCCGGAGCCGTCGGCTCCACCTGCCCGCGACGCGACTCGCCCGAGCCGCACCGACCCGGCACCGATCCGGTGCCTCCGAGAGGAACGCCCGCCTCATGGCCCTCACCGACGACCACGCCCATCAGCTTCCCGAGTTCGTTCCGCAGCCCGAAGCGCCCGCCCCGGCGGCAGCGAAGGTCCGCGGCAACATCCTCGACCCGGGCTTCGACCTCACGCTGCGGCCCATGCGCTACCCGCAGTTCTTCGAGATGTATCGCGATGCGATCAAGAACACCTGGACCGTCGACGAGATCGACTTCTCCGACGACCTGGTGGATCTCGACCGCAAGCTGATGCCGGCCGAGAAGCACCTGATCAACCGCCTGGTGGCCTTCTTCGCCACCGGCGACTCGATCGTGGCCAACAACCTGGTGCTGAACCTCTACAAGCACATCAATGCGCCCGAAGCTCGGATGTACCTGAGTCGGCAGTTGTACGAAGAGGCGCTGCACGTCCAGTTCTATCTGACCCTGCTCGACAACTACATCCCCGACATCCACGAGCGCGAGCAGGCGTTCGCCGCCATCGAGACCATCCCCTCGATCCGCCAGAAGGCCGAGTTCTGCTTCAAGTGGATGGGCACGATGGACGAACTCGAGGAGCTGCAGACCGAGGACGATCGCCGCAAGTTCGTCCTGAACCTCATCTGCTTCGCGGCGTGCATCGAGGGCCTGTTCTTCTTCGCCGCCTTCGCCTACGTCTACTTCCTGCGCAGCAAGGGCCTGCTGAACGGTCTCGCCGCCGGCACCAACTGGGTGTTCCGCGACGAGAGCTGCCACATGAACTTCGCGTTCGAGGTCGTCAACACCGTGCGCAGCGAGCAGCCCGAGCTCTTCGACGAGCGCATGGCGGCCGACATCGCCGAGATGCTGAACGACGCCGTCGAGTGCGAGCTCCAGTTCGCCCAGGACGTCCTGGGTGAGGGCGTGCCCGGCATGAGCCTCGCGGACACCCGCGAGTACCTCCAGTTCGTGGCCGACCAGCGCCTGGCCCAGCTCGGCCTGGAGAAGCAGTACGGATCGAAGAACCCGTTCGCGTTCATGGAGCTCCAGGACGTGCAAGAACTGACCAACTTCTTCGAGCGCACCGTGGCCGCCTACCAGATGGGCGTCGAGGGCGACGTTGCCTTCGACGAGGACTTCTGAGCCACCCACCCCGGGGATCGTCCCCGCCACAACTGATCACCACCCCACCTCGAGCCCGCGGCCTGCTGTTGCCCGGGCTCGAGGCGCGTCCGGGCCCAGAGCCTGCCGGACGGTGCGCGGCCGTGACGATGCGGAGTGTGACCGCGGACCGGGCCGGAGTTCCCGGTCGTGAGCGGGCCACCACGCCGGGTGTCGGCCGAGGGCGCGGAAACGAGTCGGCGACCTCACGCCACCCGGCAGCGGTCTTCCTACGGTGACCTCCGGATCCTGCGGAACGGGTCCTGGAGGAGACAATGGGCACACGACGCGCGCTGGGCACCGGACTGCTCGTCGCCGGACTGGCGACGGTCGGGACGACGGTGGTGGCAACGGCGAACGCAGAGGGCGACGGCAAGACCGAGCCCGCCTCGCTGTGTGTCCTGATCGATGGTGACCCGTTCGACTACTCCGTCTCCGTGATCGTCGACGCCGATGAGGCGCAGGAACGCGCCGCGGCCTCCGGCGACGCCGTCCGCATCGCCGACGACGACGGCTGCCGGGACGAGCCCGTCTTCATCTGTCATCTCGCCGACGACGGCTACGTCAAGCTCGAGCTGACACCGGAGGAGGCCAACGAGCAGCTGGCCACACATCCGTGGGACACCACGGACCTGAGTCTGTGCAAGCCCGACGAGGGACCAGGCCACGACAAGGCCACGCCGACGCCGGACACCACGCCGACGCCGAAGGAGCCGAAGGGAACGCCGACACCGGGCACGACGCCGACCCCAGGCGAGACCCCGACACCCGGCGAGACGCCGACCCCAAGCGAGACCCCGACACCCGGCGAGACGCCGACCCCAGGCGAGACCCCGACACCCGGCACCACCCCGACACCCGGCACCACACCCACCCCGGGAGAGACCCCGACCCCCGGCGAGACGCCCACCCCCGGCACGACGCCGACACCGGCTACCACTCCCACGCCGGGCGAGACCCCCACCCCGGACGAGACCCCACCCCCGGCACGACGCCGACACCGGCTACCACCCCCACGCCGGGCACCACACCGACGCCGGACACCACACCCACGCCAGGCGAGACCCCCACCCCCGGCACCACCCCCACGCCAGGCACCACACCGACGCCGGGCGAGACCCCCACACCAGGCACCACCCCCACACCGGGCACGACCCCGAGCCCGGAGCCGACACCGACGGTTCCCGAGACGACCACCTCCGCACCGGAGCCGACTCCTGAGGTTCTCGGTGTCCAGGAGCTCCCCGAGACCGGGTTCGACTCATCGGACCTGGCGGCGATCGGGCTGGCGGCGGTGGCGATCGGCCTGATCCTGATCTGGCGGTCCGAAGAACGGCTCGACACCCTGAGCTGATCGACCCACGCTGCGTGGCCGGCAGATCCAGGTGAGATCAGTCCGACACCCCCTCTGAGCAGGGCAGACGTGCAGAACCAGGTCCATCGACCGCGGACCGTGAGCAAGAACACCCATGGCTCCCGGGCGGCCCGGATTCCTACTGTGATCTCCGAGGGATGCAACGACTACCTGGATCTCTGGTCGCGATTCATTCAGGTACGAGCACAGCGCGAAACCGGCCCTCTCAGTGGAAACGGGAACACCGTTCGCTGAGCTCGGGCTCGGCCTCGGTGTTCTGACAACCGGGATCGACCGATCCCAAGGAGTCGGAAAATGCGCACACGTTTGACCGGAACCCTGGCCTTGCTGGCCATCCTCTTCAGTGCTCTCTTCGTCATCGGCAGCTCCAACGCCGGTGCCCAGGAGATCCGTGAGGTCGACCAGCCGGTGGCCGAGGAAGACGACACCATCGGTGTCTGCAAGCTCGAGGGCCTCGACTGGGTCCTCTACGAATTCGACGCTTCGGGCGCCGAGTACTGGCTGAACAACGGCGGCGTCCTCGCCGGCGCCGACGGCTGCTTCGTGCGGGTCTGTGAAGTCAAGACCGGCCAGGCCTTCACCTACTGGTCCAGCCACTTCGCCAGCCCGAGTGACGCCGCCTGGACCATCGGCAGCGCCGATGCCTACATCGCCGCTGCCGGCGTCGCTTGCCCCGGCAACGACCCCGTGACGATCTGCGTGCAGACGGCCGACGGCTACGCCGTCGAGACCATGGCCCCGGACGCCGCCGAGTGGCTGCTCTACACCGGCCAGGGTTCGCTGCTGGTCGACGGTGCCTGCAAGGTCCCCGAGGAAGAGCCCACCCCCACGCCCGAAGAGGAGCCGACCCCGACTCCCGAAGAGGAGCCCACTCCCGAGCCCGAGGACGAGCCCACGCCGACCCCCGAGCCCGAAGAGGAGCCCGAGGACGAGCAGCCCACTCCGACCCCTGAGCCCGAAGAGGAGCCCGAGGACGAGGACGAGCCCGAGAAGAAGGACGAGACCAGCATCCCGCCGGCGCCCCAGCCCACCCCCAACGGCACCCAGGACGCTGAGGTCCTCGGCAAGCAGGAAGTCCGTGAGCTGGCCTTCACCGGGGCCGAGTCCAGCGATCTGGCCCTCTACGGTGTCCTCGCCTTGGCCACCGGCACCGGCCTGGTCCTGATCAGCCGCCGCCGCATGGCCGCCATCGAGGCCTGATCACTTCAGACGGGTCGACAGACCGACATCCGATGGCCGGGGCGCTGAGCGCCTCGGCCATCGGCGCGTTCGGGGGGTCAGTCCGAGATCAGCGCCAACCAATCGCCGAGTGCCACGGCGACCGACGCCGGTGTCCGTCCCCCTTCGACGAACGTGGTCGGCCCAGCGAAGGCCGCGACGACGGCGTCCACTGCCACCGGGTCCGGGTCGACCACCAGCGCGGGAACGGTCACCAGTTCCGCAGCCTCGACGGCCAACGCGATGTCGCCGTGCGGTGCCATGACGTGACGGATCCTGGGATCGGGCCCCGGTCCGTCGTGGGGCGTCATGGCGGCATCGTCATCGAGCAACCGACGGGTACGCGTCCGCCGGTCCGCGAGACGCTCCTGCACCGGGCGCCACGGTGCGCCCAGACCATCGACGACTGCCACCGCCGCTGCGTGCCCCCCGATGGCCGCCACCTGGGCGATCCAGCCCGAGTGCCCCACGCCGACGATGACCGCGTGATCGGGTGCGAGACCCTCGCCCTGGAGTCTGGCCAACAGATACCCGGCGTCGGCGCGCACGTAGTTGCCACCGACCGGGGCCGGCGCCTCGCCGTGGCCCGGCATGTCCGGCGCCACCACCTCGTCGATGCCAACGGCCTTCAGCGCGGATCGCCAGGGCGCACCACCGGCGGCGTCACCGAGATCGTGGAGGACGACGACCGGCCTCATCGGGCGACCCTCCGCAGAAAGCGCCGAACATGATCAAGCACGACACCGGGCTGCTCGAGGTGCAGGTAGTGGCCCGCATCGGGGAGCGTGTGGAACTCGAGATCCCGGAAGTGCGCCAGCCGCTCCTCGACCTCGTCTTCGGGGAACGTCCACATGTCCTCCGCACCGCCGCGCACCACCAGGACGGGACACCCCACCGCAGCGAAGTCCGACGTCACCCACTCCCAGCTGAAGCCGTCGGGGAGAAACGTGGTGAACAGCGGATCCCACTTCCAGACCACGCCGTCGCCCTCGGGCCTGCTCCCGTGGCGGGCGAGGTGATCGACCCACTGCGACGGCATCCGAGTGTTGATGTCACCTCGTTGGGCAGCCAGGGTGTCGTGGTCCGGGAACAGGCGACGTCCTCGGGACGAGCGCTTGGTGATGTCGCGAAACGCCTGGCCGGCCGTGGTCTCCAGTGAGAAGTCGCCGAACCCGGATGCCGGGGGCCCGAGCCCGTCGAAGCTGACCACCCACCGAACCAGCTCCGGCCAGGTGGCTGCCACCCCGAAGAGCATGCCTGCGCCCATCGAGTGCCCGAGGAGGCCCGCCGGCTCGCCGAGCTGGCGCACGAAGGCTGCGATGTCGAGGACCGACGCCTCGAACGTGTGGCCGGTGCTCAGCGGCCCCGAGTCGCCATGCCCGCGCAGGTCGAGGGCCAACACACGATGGCCATCGGTGGCGAGGGCAGCCGCCACCTCGTCGAACATCCGACCGTGGTCGTAGGCACCGTGGGCGCACACGATCGGTTCCCCATCCTCGGGCCCCCAGTCCCAGACCCGAAGGGTGGTGCGATTCACCTCGACCATGTGGGCGCGGGGCGGCTCGGGGATCGGCAGTCCGGTCGACACGGGCGCCAGTGTGCCTCAGTGGACGAGCGACCCGGCGCCGTTTTCGGTCAGACGGTGAGCGGCAGGATCTCGTCCGCCAGGAACTCGAGCTCGTCGCTCCAGTCGTCGGGCGCTTCCATCGGCCGGAGCAGGAACTTCGAGAAACCGGCGGCCAACCACTCGTCGATCCGTTCACGCAGGCCATCGGCCCCGATGGGGACCATCGAGCTGCTGTCGGGTCCGCGGCGGGCCTCGAGTTGGGCGACGGCGTCGGGGCTCAGGGGCCGCCGCGAGTAGAAGAGGTTGGCCCCGTAGTGCTCGGGGTCCATGGTCCGTCCCAGCTCCGCAGCCTGGTCCTCGAGCGTGAGGCGGAGTTCGCCCGCCGCTGCCGGCGGGAGCAGGCCGGGCATCCAACCGTCGCCGAGTCGAGCACAGCGACGCAAGGCACCCGGTACCTGTCCGGCGAGCCAGAGCTCGAGCGGTTGCTGGACGGGCTGGGGACGCACCGTCGCTCCCCGGAAGGACCAGAACTGGCCGTCGTGGTCCACCGTCTCGCCGGCCCAGAGCCGATGCAGCAACGGAACCATCTCGTCCACCGCGGCTCCTCGCCGGGCACGGTCCACCCCCTGTACGCCGGCTTCGGCCTCCTCGGGGATGCCGAGCACGCCCAACAGCAGGAGCCGGCCTCCGGAGAGGTGATCGAGGTGCGCGAGCTGGCGTGCCAGATGCACCGGATGGCGCCCGGGCAGGATGAGGTGGGTCCCGAGCTTGAGCTTCGAGGTCCGCCCCGCGGCCACGCCGAGCGCCACGACCGGGTCCAGTGTGGCGTTCAGCAGGATCTCGGGGACCCACAACGAGTCGAACCCGAGGCGCTCCAGATCGTCGACGATCGGTCCGAACGCGTCGACGTCGACCTCGGGCCCGATGGTGAACCCGAACCTGACCTTCACCTGCGACCTCCCCGGCGTGTGGCTGGGCACAACCTACGCTGGATCGTCGTGGAGGTCATCGTCGCGGCGCGCGACCAGGCAGACCTGGCCTTCGTCCGGAGCTTTCTCCAGGGCGTCGTGGCCTTCCGATGGCTCACCATCGGGTGGGCGGCCGTTGGCGTCGTCATCAGCGACGAGCACCTGGTGCACCGAACGGCTGCCTGGCTGCTCGTCGCCGCAGCCGTCCTGTTCACCGCCACGACCACTGCGCTCGTCCGCCAGGCTCCGGACAAGCTGCTGCACCCCCTGGCCATCCTCGTCGAGTTCGCGATCGGCGCAGCGCTGCTGATCGCCGATGGCTGGGTCTACGCGGACACGCGGCCGCAGTCGCTGCCGTGGGCATGGCCTGCGGGCTCGATCATCAGCGGCGCCATCGCCTTCGGCGTCCAGGCAGGGCTCTTCCTGGCGGTCGCCCTGGGCATCGCCAGCTTCGTCGGCGAGGGCCTGAACGCCGGCGGCGCCAACGAGTGGGGCGTCGCCGCATCGTCGAAGCTGGCGCTCTACGTCCTGGCCGCCGCGGTCGCCGGCTATGTCACCCGCCGGCTGCGCCAGGCCGAGGAGCAGGTCTCGGTGGCCCGAGCCCGCGAGGAGGTCGCGCGCACCCTGCACGACGGCGTGCTCCAGACGCTGGCCGTCGTGCAGCGTCGCTCCGACGATCAGGAGCTGGCCGACCTCGCACGCGAACAGGACCGGGAGCTCCGCCACTTCCTGTTCGGCACGGGAGTCGACGACAAGCCGCTGTCCGCAGCGCTCCACGACGCCGCCTCTCGTACCGAGCGGAGCTTCGGCCTGGCGACCCAGATCGTCGTGGCCGACGATCTGCCCGACCTGACGCCCGCCAAAGTCCGGGCCATCGGTGGAGCCGTCGGCGAGGCACTGGCCAATGCGGGCAAACACGCCCGAGCGACTCGAGTGGTGGTGTACGTCGAGCCCGACGACAGCGGAATCTTCTGTTCGATCAAGGACGACGGCGAGGGGTTCGATCCCGAGACCGCTCACGAAGGACAGGGGTTGCGCCGATCGGTACGGGGACGGATCGACGACGTCGGCGGCCGGGTGGAGATCAGCTCCCGCCCGGGCCGCGGCACCGAGATCCGACTCTGGGTGGACTGAGGGGAATCCCATGGACGAAACGACCAGCCGAGAGCGAGGCGACCTGGGCGCGGTGCGGGTCGTCATCGCCGACGACCATCCGATCTGGCGCTCTGGCGTCCGGTCCGACCTGGGAGAGAACTTCCACGTGGTCGGCGAGGGTGGCGACGCCGACGAGGCCATCGACGTCATCCGGGCGACCACCCCGGACCTGGTCCTCTCGGACCTCCACATGCCCAACGGCGGCGGGCTGAAGGTGGCCAAGGAGTGCGGCGAGATGACGAACGTGGTCATGCTGACGGTCTCCGAAGCCGAGCGAGACCTCCTCGACGCCGTGGCGGCCGGGGCCATCGGCTACCTGCTCAAGTCGACGGCGCCCGACGAGTTGCGCACCAGCCTGTGGAAGGCTGCCCACGGTGAGCCGGTGTTCTCGCCCTCGCTGGCGGCCCTGGTGCTGACCGAGTTCCGCAGCATGAAGAAGGCGGCCGGGCCCACCGAAGCGTTGTCCGAGCGTGAGCGCGAAGTGCTGCAGTACGTGGCCCGCGGCCACACCTACCGAGAGATCGGCGAGGAGCTCTTCATCGCCGAGAAGACGGTCGAGAACCACGTCCGCAACATCCTCAAGAAGCTCCACCTGAACCGCAAGAACGAGCTGATGCGGTACGCCCTGGAGCACGGCATCGAATAGCGCGTGGTGAGAATCCCCCAGGCGGCGCCGGGGGTTCCCCGACCGGGATGAGGGATGTACCCGATGGGTGCACCCGCGGCGATCCAGCACCGTGGGTGCATGGATCCCGACACACCGACATCGACCCTCCCTCCCCCGCCGGCACGGCCCACCAGTGCCGTTGACACACCCTCAGCGGCGCCCCCACCAGGTGAGACCGCTCGCTCCGCGGCCCTGTGGCTCGGCGGCACCGGCGCGTTCTTGATCCTGGTGGCCGCCGGCGTCCTGGTCGCGATGCGCTGGGACGACATCGCCGCATGGCTGAAGCTGGCCGGGCTCCTGGTGGCCAACGTGGGCGTCATCGGCGCTGGCCTGCGATACCGGGACAAGGTCCCCGCCACCGCTGCCGCCCTGTTCCACCTCGGTGCGTTCCTGGTGCCGATCAGCGCAGCGGCGAGCACCGTGCAGGCCGATCTCGCTTGGGAGGAGGCGCTGCTCGCCGCGAGTGCGGCCACCATCGCGACGCTTGCCGCCCTCGACCGGGTCCGGCCGTCGAAGGCCCTGTCTGCTGTCGAGCTCGCTGCGGTCGTACCGCTGGTGGGCGGCGTCGCAGCCGTCACCGGGGTCGCCACGGCGCCATCCTGCTCGGTGCGGTGGCCGCTCGTCGACGGCCATCCTGATCGTGACCCACTCAGGGGTTCTCCAGCTGCGCTCAGGCCGGCCTCGCTCTGGGCCGGGTTGGCCGCTGCGATGTCGGCCGTCCTGGTGGCGGTCGCACGATCCCGTGGATCCGAACCAGCGACGCTCATCCAGAGCGCTCGGCCTCGCCGAGACGCTCCGCACCCGGTGACCCACGCACATTGTCACCGGCGCCAGTGGCCGCGGCTCTGGCCTTCGGCCTCGCGGCCCACGTCGGGGCGACCGGGAAGGTCTGGCCGTTGCGGCGATCGCGTCGCTCGTGGTGACCGGTGCCGCGGCGACACTCATCGGCTTCGACTCCGGCCGCATGACTCGATCGGCGTTGTCGCTGGTCGGGCTCGCCGTCGCCGTGGAGCTGGCAGCCCTACGCGACGGCCGGAATCAACGGCCGTGGTCAGCGGTCCTGGGAGACCTGGCGGTCCTCGCCGAGGCCGGCATGGTCGATCGGCAGCCTTGTGGGTCTTCGGGCAGGCGATCGTGGTGGGCGATCGACATCGAGACAGGCCGCTGACGGGTGCCGTGGCCCTCGGCCGGCTTCGTGCTCCTGACCGTCGGGTGGTTCGTGGCCGGGCAGCGGCGGCGGGTCGCCCGACTGCCAGTCGATCTGGATGGCACTCCTCACGGGCGGGCGGTTGCTGGCCGGCCACCGCGGCACTTCGCCGCCGCCAGCGGTCGCCACCGTCGCGGCGCGGCGACCGGCTCGCCGGCCGTGGTCACCGCCTGGACCGCCGTCGTCGTCGCTGCCGTTGCACTGGTGTTGTCAGGGCGCGCCGGCGGCCATGCCACGGCTGCAGACGCTCGTCGGGATTCGCGGTGCTGACGTGCTGACGACCGCTGCCGATGCGGCCGGCGGTCGAGCGCAGCGGCCTTGTCGCGTGATCCTGGCGACGGCAGCGATGCTGCGGACCTCGCCGGACAGCGCCGCACGGCCCCGGCTGCCTCGGTCCATGCACGTTGCTCGCACATGCGGTCACGCACGGCCTCGATCGGCGTCATCGCCCTCGCACGACGTCGCTGAGATCTCCCCGACGGCCGTGGGCGGCGTCCTGGCGGTGGGAGCCATCGTCGTACCCACCGTTGTCGTGGAACGAGCCACGACCGACCCCGTGCACGCTAGCGCAACCGGCTTGGTCGGACGCGTGGTTCTCGCCGCCCTCTTCGTGCCCGCCTGGTTCGGCCTTCGCCTCGGGCGACCTGGCATGGGCGGCAGCCCTGATGGCCACGTTGCGCTCGGCATCGTGGTCGATGTGCTGTCGGAGTCGCGATCTCCCGACTTGCTCCTCCCCCTGGCCGCGACCCTGCCGGCTGCGGTGTCGCTCGATCGGCGACGCCGCCGGTCTCGGCCTCGGCAGCATCGGCGTGGTGCTCGCCATCGCTCACCTTGACCGTCGGCGGTGTGGCGGCGGCCTTGCGACCGCTCGCGACGTCGCTCCGTCGGCCGCCCTCATCGGTGCCTGTCGCGTCTGAGCGCGCTGGTCCACGCGGCGACCGACCCTGTGCTCGATGTCGACGACGCTGATGGTGCTGGGCGCCGGCGCGGAATCGGTGGGCGCCGCCGGCCTGCGGATCGGTCTCGGACGTTCCTCGGGCTCGTCCGCGGTGCTCGTGGCTGTCGGGCTTCTGGGCCCGACTCGACCTGCTCGAGGTCACCTGGTCCGAGCCGTACATGGCGCCGGCCGCCGTGATCCTGGTGGTGCTCGGCCTGGTCACACCCTCACGAGCGGCTCAGTCGTCGTGGTGGACCCACGGGGTGGCAACCGCGGTGCTGGGCGGTGCCGCCGTGCTCGAGCGCATCGCCGGCGGCCACGGTGGCCATGGGCTCATCGCCGGCGCGGTCGCGGTGATCGCCGTGGCCCTCGGCGCTCAGGCCGCCTCATCGGGCCCATGGCCGTCGGTACCGCGTTGATCGTGGCGGTCGCCGGCCACGAGGCCCTCGCCTACACCGCATCCCTGCCCACCTGGGCCTGGCTGGCCGGTGCGGGTGTGATGTTGCTCACCTGCGCCGTGCTCGTCGAACGATCCGCGACGTCGCCGATCGAGGGCGGACGGCGCCTGCTGGAGACGGTCCGAGCGGGGGCTACCGGTAGCGCTAGCGAAACACGCTGAGGAGACGGTCTGCGGCGAGGGACGGACTCAGGTCGCCGGCGGTCACCGCTTCCTCGACCTCGGCCACGATGGCGCGCACCTCGTCGTGGTCGTGGAAGCGCTCCAGCAGACGGTCCTCGACCATCGCCCACATCCAGCGCAGGCGCTGGGCCTGGCGCCGCTCGTCCCACTCGCCCGATGCGCTCTGCTCCCGACGATGGAGCTCGACCTGGTCCCACAGGCTGTCGAGACCCTCGCCGGTGAGACCGCTGCAGGTCAACACGGGCGGCGTCCAGGTCGGGCTCGTGGGCGTGAGCAGGTGCAAGGCCGCCTGGTAGTCGCGGGCCGACAGCCGAGCCCGATCGGCGTTGGCGCCATCGGCCTTGTTGACCGCCAGCATGTCGGCCAGCTCGAGGACGCCCTTCTTGATGCCCTGCAGCTCATCGCCGGCACCGGGGAGCATCAGGACGAGGAAGAAGTCGACCATGTCGGCCACGATCGTCTCGGACTGGCCGACACCCACGGTCTCGACCAGGACGACATCGTGGCCGGCCGCCTCGAGCACGATCATCGTCTCGCGAGTCGTGCGGGTGACGCCGCCGAGCGTCCCCCGCGACGGCGACGG
>CBDHFJ010000002.1:0-15494 GCA_965262315.1 Acidimicrobiales bacterium | reverse complement strand
CGCTCGGCGCGGGACCGACCCGTGACGTCGCCATCGGCGACCTGGACGGCGACGGCGACCTCGACGTGGTCTTCGCCGAGGACAACGACCCCGACACCGTCTGGCTCAACGACGGCACGGGCACCTTCACCGACACCGGCCAGACGCTCGACCCGGGCCACAGCCGCGAGATCACCCTGGGCGACGTCGACGGCGACGGCGACCTCGACCTCGCCGTGGCCGGTGACAACGACCCCGACACCGTCTGGCTCAACGACGGCAGCGGGACGTTCACCGACTCCGGGCAGACGCTCGGCCTGTCGGACAGCCGTGCGATCGCGCTCGGCGACGTCGACGGCGACGGCGACCTCGACCTCGTGTACGGCAGCCACAGCGACGCGAACTCGGTCTGGCTGAATGACGGCAGTGGCCTGTTCACCGACTCGGGCCAGCGACTCGGGAGCAACAAGACCGAGGGCCTGGTGCTCGCCGACCTCGACGGCGACGGCGACCTCGGCATCGTCACCGCGAACGACAACGACACCAGCCGGACGTGGTCCAACTCCTGACCCCGGTCCTTGGTGGTCAGGCCACGTCCGGAGGCGCTTGGTGACACCGGTGCCGGTCTGATCGGACGCCGTCCGATCGCCTCAGATCGGGGCTGTCGATGCCGATTGGGTACGTGGGTCCGAGGGCTCATCCCCGACGACCCGTCCCCAGTTCCGTCCCCGAGGTCTCGATGGCGAGCGCCATCTCTCCCCGTCTGTCCGCCCGCTGGTGGACGAAACGCGCCCTCGCAGCGGTGGCCTGCCTGGCCGGGGTTGCCTACGTCGGATGGCGCCTGACCACGCTCGGGACGGGCGGCATGCTGTGGCTGTCGATCCCCCTGCTGGTCACCGAGGTCTGGGCACTCGCCGGGTTCGGCGTCCTGATCTCGGCCGCCTGGACCGACCCCGAGGCAGAAGCTCCGAGGGCCGCCGAGCTGGGGTCGTTCCCACGGGTCCCGGTCCTGATCGACGCAGACGGCGCGACCGAAGCCGAGCTCGAACGTTCGCTCATCGCCCTGATCGCGCTACGCGGTGCGGGCGAGACCATCGTCGTGGTCGACGACGACGTCGACTTCGACGCCGTCGCGCAACGCTTCGGCGCCACCGTGGAAGTCGGAGCCGGACCGGTGCTGCACCGAATGGCCGCACTCGACGCCCCGCTCGCGCTCTGGCTGACCGCCGGCCAGGTCGTCTTGCCGGACCTGCTCGCGTCCACGGTGCCCCGGTTCGACGACCCGACGGTGGCGACGTGCCAGGTCGCGGTCACGTGGCTGAACGCGGACTCGCTCGCGCACATGCGCGGCGGCCGGGACCAGGACGCCCTCACCCGGGACGTGTTGGGTCCGGCACTGGCCGCACGCGGGGTCGCCCCCTGGTCAGGTGCCGGATCGATCGTCCGCACCGACGCCGCCAGGTCGCTCCCCGAGGCCGCCCGAACGACCGCCGACGCCGCCCACGGCCCGTTGTTCGGCGCCGGGTATTCGTCGACCTACGAACCACGGGACCTGATCCGCGGCATCGCGCCCGACACCTTGGCGGACTATCTCGCCACCAGGCAGGACCGCACCGCTGCGGTCTGGCGAGGCGCCTGGAAGCCGGGCGGCGTGTTCCGCGGCGGCCAGCGATCTGCCGCCAGCCGGATCGGCGCACTGCACCACCTCCTGAGCGCCACGGCAGGGGTGCGCCTGCTGCTCCAGGTGGCGCTGCTGGGCATCGTGATGATGACCGGTGTCCTGCCCTTCACCGCCGCGTCGACCACCGTCGCCGCCACCTGGCTGACCATCGCCTCGCTGCGGGCACTGGCCCGCCGCGCCATCGCCGAGGGAGCCATGGGTGCCCTCGACTGGACCCGCCAGGCGTGGCGCACGCTGCCGGCCGACGCTGCCGCGCTGCTCGGGAGATCGCCGCGCGGACGGCACACGACGTCCCGACATCCGCTCCGGAGCGCGCTCGGCACACTCTGGCCGCTCGCGTTGACCATCCTGACCCTCGACCTGGTCCTGCTCGCTCGCGGCTGGACCCTCGTCCGCCCGGATGCACTGCCGCGCCTGGCGACGTCGGATCGGGTGCTGGTCCTGCTCGCGGGGCTCGCGATGCTGGTGCCGCTGGCCGATGTCGTGCTCGGCGTGGCCCGGCGGCGTCAGCGGCGCGCCGCTCCCCGCCTCGAGACATCGCTGCCGATCTCGGTGGGCGAGGCGACCGCCCGCACGGTCGACATCTCGCCCGGCGGCGTCGGCCTCCTCCTCGACGCCGCACCCGCAGTCGGTTCTCTGGCCACCTTCGACCTCACCCTCCCCTCGCTCGAGGGCGGCACCGAGCACGTCGTGGGCACCGCGCACGTGCGCTCGGCCACCGCTGACCCGTCGGGCCGCGTCCGCGTCGGCCTGGAGTTCGCCAACCTCTCCCCCAGTGCTCGTGTCGCCCTGATCGGCTACTGCGGCGTCGGACACGCCATCGAGTTCGTCGACCACAGCCCGACGGTCGTCGACCCCGGCGGACTCGACATCGACCTCGGGGCGAGCCGCCGACCGGTTCGGGGCATGACGGGCTTCGCCGTGGCTGCCGGTGTCGCCGCACTGATCGCGGGCCCGAGCGCCGGCGTCGCGGTGGCCGACGACACGCTCCAGGTCACCCAGGTCTGCGTCCGCACGACCGACGGCGACCCCGTCGCCGACGCCGTGGTGAGTCGGGTCGGACCCGACGGCGATGAGCTCCTCGGCTCCTCCGACACGGCGGGGTGCGTCGCCGTCGCACCATCGCCGCCCACCGACCGCTACCGCGCCGTTCTCGGCGGCATCGGCGGGACGTCGAGCGACGCCTCCGGGGGCGTCGTGACCGTGACGTTGACCGGCCGATCGGTCCTGGTCCTCGACACGAATGCTGAACCCCTCGACGTGGAGATCAGGACGTTCACCGACGCCTGGTCCGAGCCCACGGTGATCGCCGGACGGACGACCCTCGCACCGGATCCTCGAATCGAGGCGGTCGAGATCACGTGGGAAGGCGTGAGCGTGGTCGAGGCCGTCGACGGCGATGTCGTGGTCGTCCTCGCCGTGCTCGTGGCCGACCCGGGCGCCGCGGTGACCGAGATCGAACGGGGAGCCGGCTGGGAGCCCTTCGTGGACGGGATGCAGGTGCTGCCGGGCCGCATCACCCTGCGGCTCGACGACGGCGGCATCGTGAAGCTCGACGTGCCGGGCGACCACCGCATGACCGTGCCGTCGGGCACCATCACCCGCCTCGATCTGACCCCCGCTCCCACGCCGGCTCCACCCGCGGCCACGCCATCGTCGGCTCCGGGCCAGGAACCGACACCGACCACACCGAACCCGGCCGGCACCCCATCGGTCTCCGTGCCCACAGCCGACGCAGGTCCGACGCCCACGGTGCCAGCCGACCCCTCGGCCACGGCCGAGCCGACGCCCACACAGGACGGCGAGCCGACGCCGGCCGCCTCACCCGACCCGGACCCGACCGCACCAACCGCCGACCCGACGCCCGACCCGGACCCGACCGCACCACCCCCGAGCCCACGCCCGACCCGGACCCGACCGCACCAACCGCCGACCCCACGCCCGGCCCGGACCCGACCGCCGGTCCCGCGCCGACCCTGGAGCCAACGGCCACACCGACCGAGGGGGCGGACGGATGAGCCGCAGGACGCTCGTCGTGGGCGTGCTGGGTTCCGTCGTCGTGCTCGCCGCCGCGGCCGCCGTGGTGTGGAGCGCCGTGGACACCAGTACGGCACGCGTTGCGGCCACGACGTCGGGCGACAGCTTCTTCGCGGCCGGCGAGGTGGAGATCAGCCAGCCCGACGCGCGGGTCGACCTGCTGTTCGAGGACGACGGCCTCTACCCGGGGCGAGTGGTGACGGGGTGTGTGCTGGTCAGCTACGACGGCAGCCTCCCGGCCTCGGTGAGGCTGCACGGCAAGCGCACCTCGGGCACCGGCCTGGACGAGTACATCGACCTCCGAGTGACCCTCGGCGACGACTGCGAGAACCAGCCGGAGACCGAGGCCCCGGTCTTCGACGGCCGGCTCGCCGGGCTGTGGAGCAGCCACGGCGCCTACGACCGTGGGATGGCCGTGATGGTCTCGGCTCGCCCCGGTGACCAGGTCGCCATCTGGGCCAGCGCGTCCGTTGCCGACGACGACCGCGCGCAGGGGCTCACCACCACCTTCACCCTCACGGTGGAGGCCCAACCATGACCACGGCCCCCTCTCGTCTCCGCCAGGGCACCACTGCCGCCGGCAACGTGATCAGCCTCGTGGCCTGGATCCACCTCTACATCGTGGCCATGCTCGCCGCCTGGGTCGGGATCGTCGCCCTCACGACGGGCTGGGATCCCGTCGTCATCACCAGCGGCTCGATGTCGCCCACCCTGCGCCCCGGTGACGTGCTGGTCGTGGACGCCCACCCAGCGGGAGAGTTGCTCGGCCAACGCTCGGTCATCACCTTCGACGCTCCGTCCGGCAACGGCGAGCTCATCACCCACCGCGTCGCCGAGGTCCTCGATGAGGATCGGCTCTACATCACCCAGGGCGATGCCAACCCGACCCGCGACACCGACCCCGTGACCGTGGATCAGGTCCGAGGCGTCGGCCGCCTCGTCGTCCCGCTGATCGGCCTCCCGGTGGTCTGGGCGTCGGAGGGCAACCTCGTCGCGCTCGGCGGCGTCGGCGTGCTGACGGTCGCCGCGGTCGCGGTCGCCGCTCGAAGCTTCGCGGCCACGCGCCGTAGTCGCGCCGACCGGCACATCTCGACCTTGGCGGACAAGGCGGTGCAGCGCGTCCGGCTCCTGGTCGGGTTGATGATCGTCACCCAGTTCTTCCTCGACGCCGGGCGGTTCGAGGTGCAGGCGTTCAATCTCACGCGCATGCAGCTCATGGTGATCACGTGCGCTGGATTGGGCCTCATCAACCTGATCTCCGCACGCGTGGGGCGAGAACCCCAGCGAGCCGACGCCCTCAACCTCTTCGAGCTGCTCGCGGACACCGCTCTTGTGGTGCTCCTCATCACCGCAACGGGGGGTGGCGGCATCGGCTGGGTCCTGATCGCACTCCCGATCATCGAAGCCGCCGTTCGGTTCCGACTGGCGGGCGCCCTCATGCACTGGATGGCGATGGCAGCCATCACGCTGACGCTGCGGCTCTGGGTCCTCAACCGACTCGACGCCTCCGTCGCCGAGATCATCGACGAGCTGGAGAAGGTGCTCGACCAGCTGGGTGTGCTGCTGCTGGTCGCCATCCCGGGTGCGTACCTGGCCGAGCAGCTCGTCGGGGACGTGGTGACCCAGCGCCGGGCGACCGACGACGCGGTCGAGCGCGGGCGCCTCCTCGAACACGTCGCTCAGGTCGGCCAGCACATCAACAGGATCGGCACCGAGCTCTTCGACTCGCTGGTCCACTCCGTCGAGACGCTGGGCTACGGCGCGGCCGACGTCCACATCCAGCTCCCCGACGGGTCGTGGAAGGTGGTCGCCAGCCACGGCGGCGACCTCGGCATCCCGGCCCCTGGCACCGCCGGCAGCGGGCTACGCGACGAAGACCTCGAGCTGAGCGAGGTGATCGTCGACCAGGACGACCCCGACCTCGCCGAGTTCGTGCCGCTCGCCGCGGCCGGCCTCCGGAGCGTGACCCGCATCACCCTCTCGAAGGCCGACGACACGACCATCGTCCTGCGCGCGGCGCAACGCCGTGGCGACGAGATCCCGGCCGGTGCGGTCGAAGCCCTCCGACTCCTCTGCGCCCAGGCCACGGTGGCGCTGCAGAACAACCAGCTCATGACCGAGCTGCGGACCATGCACGACGAGCTGGAGCATCAGGCCACGCACGACGCGCTCACCGGACCTCCCCAACCGTGCACTGTTCATGGAAGAGCTCCGACGCGGGCTGGCCGAGGCGACCGACCCGAAGCGCCGACACGTGGTGCTCTTCCTCGACCTGAACGGGTTCAAGCAGATCAACGACACGCTCGGCCACGAGGCCGGCGACGTGCTGCTGCGGGAAGTGGCCGAACGCCTCACCGAGGCGGTGGGATCGGCCGGGCTGGTCGCACGGCTCGGGGGCGACGAGTTCACAGTGCTCCTCGACCCGGTGCCCGCCCCAGAGGTCGCCCGAGAGGTCGCGTCACGACTTCACGCCTGCCTGGTCGACCCCTTCGTCCTCAACGGTGAGCGGGCCCTGGTGGCCACCTCGATCGGCATCGCCCATCCGGAGCCCGGCGTGACCGACAGCGAGCTGCTGCGCCGAGCAGACGCGGCCATGTACGCCGCCAAGGCGGCGGGCGGCGCGGGCCGCACCGAGTGGTATCACCCCCGCCTCGACGAGGGCGAACGCCGGCGCGGGCGCATGGCGGCGGAGTTCAAGAAGGCGCTCGAACGCGACGAGCTGTCCCTCGAGTACCAGCCGCTGGTCGAGGCGAGCACCGGTCGCATCATGGGCGCCGAGGCCCTCCTGCGGTGGCACCACCGAGAGATGGGCTCGGTCAACACCGCGACCATCCTCGAACTCGCGGAGGTCGGGAACCGCGTCGAACAACTCAACGCCTGGATCTTCGGTCAGGCCCTGCGAGCCCTCGTGTCGTGCCGCCTCGCGGACGAACTGCCGTTCACCCTTGCGGTCAACGTCTCCCCCGCCGAGCTCGAGTCCCGCGCGGTGGTCGGCAACCTGGCCGACGCGCTCATGGTGAGCGAGGCACCGCCGCACCGTGTGATGGTCGAGCTCAGCGAGCGCCTCGTGGCCGAGGACAACGCGACGCGCTCCCACATCGCAGACATCGCGGCGCTGGGGGTGGAGCTGGCGCTCGACGACTTCGGCGAGGGCCGGACATCGCTCGCCCATCTTCGTGGCCTGCCGATCGCGCAGCTCAAGCTCGATCGTCTGCTCGTCGAACACGCGCTCACGAGCGGCACGGACCGCATCATCCTCGAGTCGGTCACCGGCCTGGCCCACGACCTAAACCTCACCGTGGTGGCCGAAGGCATCGAGACACCCGAACACGAGCGGGTGGCGATCGAAGCCGGCGCGGACCTGCTCCAGGGTTACGGCCTCTACCGCCCGATGCCCCTGCACAAGCTTCAGACGCTGCTGCTGCGCGCCGGCATGGTCCAGACCGTGGCCGGCTCTTCGTCGGACACGAGCCAACTGGAAGGGGTGAACTGATCATGGCGAGAGAGCTCGACCTCGAGACCGTCGCCCCCCAGACGGCGGCGGTCGAACCCCAGACGCAGGCCAAACTGACCCGCAGCACCGCACGGGCGTTCGCCGCGGCGGTCGCCGCACTCCTGATCGCCACGCTGGTGGTGAACCGCTCCAACGACGCGCTCACGGCCCAGGGCACCGCAGCGGGGGCGGCGATCTCGTCGGGCACCATCTCGCTCGTCGACGACGACCAGGGGCGCAGCCTGTTCGACCTCGGGGCCATGGCCCCGGGCCGGCCAGTCGCCCGGTGCCTCCAAGTCGTCTACGAGGGCACGATCCTCCCCGTCAGCGTGGCCATGCGTGCCGAATCGACCGGCCCCTTGACCTCGTTCCTCGACGTCTCGGTCGAGGAGGGCACAGGCGGAAGCTTCGAGGACTGCAGCGACTTCCGCCCGACCCAACCCGTGTTCGCGGGCACGTTGGCGGACCTGACCGACGCCGGCTGGGTGCCGCTCGGCCGAATGGTCAACACGGGTGACACACGGTCATTCCGTATTCGTATCGAACTGCAAGACACCGACGCGGCCCTGGGACAGACCGCACGAGCGGAGTTCCTCTGGGAGGCGACGCCGGCATGACCCCGACCGCAACCACCGACGAACGTGACGGCCACGTGCGCGGCCCTCACCGCGACGAACGCGACCGGCGAGTGCTCGCCGCGGCCGTGGTGCTCATGGCCCTGATCGGCGCGGGCATTCCCCTCGCAGTCTGGCTGTCCACGGCGCGCTCGTCGGCCACCTTCTCCGACAGCGAGATCCTCGACGACAACCGCCTCGGCGCCGCCACCCTCGACATCGAGGTCGGCTCGGACGAGGCCGTCTTCGACGCCCGCAACCTGGCACCCGGCGACCAGGTGTCCGGACATCTCGAGATCGCCAACGTCGGCACCCTGCCCCTGGTCCTGACCGTGTCTGCGGTGGCCTCCGACGGACCGTTGGCCGACTGGCTGCGCTTCTCCGCCTGGACGGTGGACGAGAGCTGCCTGCCCGACGACGTCGCCACCGGGCGCGCCGAGCTCCTGGCCGAGGACTTCGCCATCACCGCCGCCGGCACCGGGCCGCTGGCCACGTCGTCGGAGCCGATCCGTCTCGCACCCGAGGAGACCCTGGTGCTGTGCCTGGGTGCCCGGCTCCCGCTGGACGCCGGCAACGAGCTCCAGGGGCAAACCCTCACGGTGAACCTGATCCTCGACGCGGTCCACGACCTGGTGGAGGCAGCGCAGTGAGGTCGTCCGTGCTCCACCGCGTCGGAAGGATCGTCGGTGTCGCCGCGATCCTGGCCGCGGCCATCGTGGTCGGCGCGCTCGCGGCCGGGTACCGCCCGGTGGTCATCCAGACCGGCAGCATGGGCGACACCGCACCGCCAGGATCGCTGGTGGTCGCCGCGCCTCGCAGCGGCGACGCCATCGAGGTCGGCGACATCGTGGTCATGCGCCGGCCCGGCGCCACTCCTGTCACCCACCGGGTGATCGAGATCGAGCCCGGCGGCACGGGCAGATTCGCCGTGACCCAGGGCGACGCCAACGAAGCACCCGACGCGGCGCCGTACCCACTCGGCGCCCAGGACGAGCTGGTCGCCCGCTGGATCGTGCCCGGACTCGGTGGGCGCCTCGAGACCCTCTTCCAACCCGGCGTGTCGTTGGTCGTGCTCGCGGTGGCCGTGGTGTGGGTGACCGTCTCCGCGCTCCGCCGGGTGTGGGGGAAGCCCGAGGACGAGGAGAACGAGGAGCGCGAGGAGTCCGAGCTCACGGAGGTCGCCGTTGCGCCTGCCGCCCCGGCACCCGAGACCCGGTCGCAGCGCCGTCGCCGCCTGGTGGGCCTGGCTGCGCTTCCGATGGTGGCCCTGCTCACGGTGGGTGTCGCCTGGGCGCTCTTCCAGTCGAGCGAATCGGTGGCCTCCAACGACTTCGGCACCCGCGAGTGCTTCGATCCACAGCTCGCGTCGGTCCAGGACGGCGAGACGATCCACGCCGTGGACGGGATCGTCGAGGTGCCGATCACTGCGGTGGACCCGACGGAGGCGTTCGTGCTCGCCTCGGTCCGCAGCGCCGCCAACGAACCAGCCGACGTCACCGCTGCGGTGTCGCTCCGTGGTGACGGTGCAGCGGTGGTGATCGACCGGGAGACCGACGCCGGCGCACCGCCGCAGGTCACGGTGGCGTGGTCGGTCGTGCACTACGACTGCGGGGTCACCGTCCAGCACGGGTCGACGCCGGGCAACGGCACCGCCCAGGTCGACGTGACCGTCGCTGCGGTCGACGCAGGCGCGGCATTCGCGATCGTCACCAGCGCCGCCGACCGGTCGGCGACGACCTTCGGCGGCGCCGATCTCCACGCGGCCGCGCTCACCTCCAGCACCAACCTCCGCATCAGCTCGGACCCCTCGACGACTCTGGCGGCGACGCGGACTTTCCACTGGCAGGTGGTGTCCTTCGACGATCCGGGCGACGCTGCGGTCCAGGTCGTCTCCGAGCCGCTCGGCGTCGGAGTGGGCTCGGCCACGGTGACCCTGCCGACCCCCGTCGATCCGTCGACCACGTTCCTCCTGGCCAGTGTGACCACGGCGAGCTCCGGTGTGGACGTCGGCGAACGCATGGTCCGCGCCCACCTGGTCGATGCGAACACCGTGGCCATCGACCGGTCCGTCAGCGGCGACCCGATCGCCGTTCAGATTCAGGCGGTGACCCTCAAGGACGGCTCGACGGTCCGTCACGGCACGGTCGATCTCGATCCCGGCCAGCCCACTCGAGCGGTCGCCGTCGAACCCGTGGACCCAACGCGCAGCACTGCGATCTCGACGGTCGCGGTGCCCGGTCTCGCCGCCGGAGGGCAGACCGACCAGGCGGTCGACGACGTCGTCGGCGAGGGCACGGCCACGTTCGCCCTGGCGAACGCCACCACCGTCAACGTCCAGCGGGCGGCCACCGCGTCGGCGGCCTCGTTCGGCTGGCAGGTGATCGAGTGGGCCGGGCCGAGCTGGTGGGACCCGGACTACGACTTCCGCCAGCGCATCGACGTCGACACCGGCTCGGCGTCGGCCCCCGGCGCCTACAGCGTGCCCCTGACGTTCGACCACGCAGCCCTGGTCAGCACCGGCCTCGCCACCTCTGCGACGGGCACCGACCTGCGGGTCGTCCGGTGGGACGGCGCCTCGTGGACCGAGCTCGACCGGGTCCTGGACGATGGCGGGGCCTGGAACGGGGTGGCGACCACGATCTGGTTCCGGACCGTCGACCCCATCGCGGCCGAGGACACCGGCACGTACTGGCTGTACTTCGGCAACGACGCGCCGGGCCCGGCTCTGGAGGACCCCGAAGCGGTGTATCTGCTGACGGAGGACTTCGAGTCCGGGGACCTCGGCGACTTCGAGGATCGCACCGGCGGCACCGGGTGGTACGAGGCCGACCCCTGGACCCGACGCATCCCCCTGACGATCCCGGCGGGGCGTGTCGGCTCTGATCTCACCGACTTCCCGGTGCTGGTCTCGCTGACCGACGCCGACCTCGCCACCAACGCCCAGGCGGACGGCTCAGACCTGCGGTTCGTCGCGGCCGACGGCACCACGCCACTGGCCCACGAGATCGAGGACTGGGACGCCGGCAGCGGCACCCTCGTCGCCTGGGTCCGTGTGCCGACGCTGACCGCGGCGACCCCCACCTCGCTGTACCTCGTGTACGGAGCCCCGAACGCACCCAGCCAGGACGACGTCCGCGGCACCTGGCCCTCCGATGTCGAGGCCGCGTGGCACATGAGTGCGGACCCGGCCGGACCAGCGCCCCAACTCGACGACTCGACCCCCAACAACCACGACGGCGTCAACCGTGGTGGCATGACCAACGCTGACCTGGTCCCCGGCCTGATCGGCGACGCCATCGACTTCGACGGCGTGGACGACATGCTCGAGGCCGACCCGTTCGACCTCGCCGGCGTGAGCGGGCTGACGATGTCGGCCTGGGTCCGGCTCGACACCGCGATCAACGAGGCGCGGGTGATCAACAAGGCCACGACACCGGCCACCCGGATCTTCGAGCTGTCGCTGCTCGACACCGGCGCCGTGCGCGCCAGGTTGCGGCTGGACGGCTCCAGCACCACCGTGGCGCGCGGGCCCGGCTCGGTGACCACAGGC
This sequence comes from Acidimicrobiales bacterium, assembly GCA_965262315.1. Taxonomy (GTDB): domain Bacteria; phylum Actinomycetota; class Acidimicrobiia; order Acidimicrobiales; family UBA8592; genus JBCCFK01. Next base: position 4,140 of record CBDHFJ010000002.1, on the reverse strand, counting down.
TCGTGGCACCACGTCGCCGCGGTGTGGGATGGCGCCACGCTCGAGCTGTTCGCCGACGGTGTGAGCCTGGGGTCGGCGGCCGCGGTCGGCGCCCTCGATGCGGATGCCTCCATGCCGGTCACGATCGGCAACATCGACTCGGTCGACCGCCCCCTCGACGGCCTCATCGACGAGGTACGGGTCGCCCGGGTGGCGCGATCCGCCGCGTGGCTTGCCGCGGCCGAGTCCAACCAGCGGAACCCCGCGACCTTCGTGGTCGCCGGCGGGGTCGAGACCGGCACGTGGTTCGCCCAGGGCACCTGGGGTGCCCGCAAGCCGATCGGCATCGACCCGTCCATCACCGACGCGGACCTGACCGACGTCGCGGTGCCGATCAGCATCGTCGATCCCCAGCTCCAGAGCTCGGCCAACGCCGACGGCTCCGACATCGTCTTCACCGCGGCCGACGGCACCACCCGCCTGGACCACGTGGTCGAGACCTGGGACAGCGGCACCGGCACCCTGACCGCCTGGGTGCGGGTACCGACGCTGTCATCGAGCGCGGCCACCCAGCTCTTCGTCTACTACGCCAACCCGACCGCAGCGGACCAACAGGACGGCCCGGCCGTCTTCGGTCCCGACACAGATCTGACGCTCACGGGCAGCTCGTGAGCGACGGAAACCCCAGGGCGGACCAACCCGCCCGCCAATCGGAGGAAACGAAAGAGGTCACCATGACCACAGCAACAACCACTTCACCAACGGCGCGACATTCCGCTCCGAGGAAGGGCAACGGCAGCCGCATCCTGGCGTCGGTCGCCATCCTCGCCGTGGCCGGCTCGATCTTCGCGTTCGGGTCCTTGGCCCTGTTCAGCGACCAGGAGACGGTCACCGGCAATGCCTTCTCGACCGGCACGATCGACCTGGTGGCCACGCCGGCCACCGCGGTCGTGACCGCGTCGGACATGGCACCGGGTGACCAGGTCACCGCGGAACTGGACGTCGCCAACAGCGGCACCCTCGAGTTCCGCTACTCGGCGTCGTCGACGACGACCGAGGACACCCTGGCCGCGGAGCTGGTCCTGACCGTGAAGGAGGGGGTGACCACCTGTGACGACGCCAACTGGTCCGCCGACGGCACCGTCCTCTACTCGGGCGTCCTCGGCAGCACCGGCGGAACGGCTGTGCTCGGCGACCCGACCCAGGGTGCCCAGGCCGGCGACCGGGTGCTCGCCGCAGGGGCCAACGAGCCGCTCTGCTTCAACGTCACCCTGCCGCTGTCCACCGGCAACAGCGCCCAGGGCCTGTCGACCACGGCGACGTTCACCTTCGACGCCGAACAGACCGCCAACAACCCATAGGCCCAGTCTCCGCCACATGACCCCTGAACGATGCGAGTGACGGCGCGCTCCTCCGAGCTCCGACGTCCGATGGCCGCGGCGACCGCCGCGGTCATCGGCGCGCTCGCGTTCATGTTCTGGGCGTCACAGGCGGGCGCCTCCGGCGCCGCTCCCGACCGCCGACGCCGGCGGCCCCTACGTCATCGCCGAGGGCGACGAGCTGAACGTCTCGGCGTCGGGATCGAGCGACCCCGAGCTCGACCCGCTGACCTATGCGTGGGACCTCGACAACGACGGCTCCTATGACGACGCCACCGGAGAGAGCCCGTCCATCGCGTGGGACCTGCTGGCGTCGATCGGGGTCGAACGACAACGGTGCCCGCACGATCGGGGTCCGGGTGGACGACGGTACGTCGACGTCGACCGACACGGCGGCGCTCACCATCGCCGACCGCGCCCCGAGCGTGTCGCTGGTCGGATCGCCGGCAGCTGTGGCCGGCCAGCCGTATCAGTTGACGGTCGAGATCGACGACCCAGGCGCGGACACGATCTCCTCATGGGTGCTGAGCTGGGGCGACGGCGCCATCGACACCGGCAGCGGCAACCCCGGCACCCGGACCCACACCTACGCCGTCGACGGGCTCACCCACGACATCACGATCCAGGTGACCAACGAGGACGGCACCTGGGCCGCCAGCGATGCGATGGTGGCGATGTTCGACACCGCGAACAACGTCCGCCGGTATGCGTCGGTCTCGGGCGCCAACACGGGGAGCATGTCGACCAGTGCCCTGACCACGCCCTACGGGCTGACCGTGGGACCGGACGGGCTCGTGTACGTCACGGGGCTGGACTCGAACACGGTCGTCCGTTTCGACCCCGCGACCAACAGCTACGTCGACACGTTCGTGTCCGCAGGGTCCGGCGGGCTCGACGGCCCGAAGGGTCTGGCGTTCGGGCCGGACGGCAACCTGTACGTCGTCAGTGCGGACTCCGGACAGATCCTGGAGTACGACGGCACCACCGGCGCGTACGTGGGCGAGTTCGTGGGGAACACCCACCTCGACGGCCCCGCCGCCATCGTCTTTGCGTCCGATGGCACGCTGCTCGTGGTCGACAGCAACGACGACCGTGTCGTCCAGTACAACGGGACCACCGGCGCCTACATCGGGATCTTCGCCACGGCCTCGCCAGGCGACCGTCCGTCGGGTGGCACGATCGGGCCCGACGGCAACCTCTACCTGTCGATGTTCTCCGACGGCAGCGTGAAGGAGTTCGACGGCTCGACCGGCGCGCTCGTCGGAACCTTCGTCAGCAGCGGGCTCAGCATGCCCCACTCGGTCCAGTTCGGACCCGACGGCGACCTGTGGGTCGGTGACTACGGGACTGAACAGCTCAAACGGTTCGACGGCACCACCGGCAGCTCGCTCGGTGCCCGCGTGACCGCCACCACGCCCGCAGGACCATTCGGGCTTCGCCTTCCTTCCCGACAAGCAGGTTCGCGTCAGCGCCGGCTTCGAGGTCAACAGCACCGGGAACGCCGGCGACAACAACGTCGGCGACGGCGCGTGCAACACCGGCAGCTTCAACGTGCTCACCCAACCCGAGTGCACGCTTCGGGCAGCGATCGAGGAGGCGAACGCGGCCGCGGACGCCGACATCATCACCTTCGACATCCCGACCGGCGACGGTGGGCACAGCGGCGGCATCTGGACGATCAACGTGTCCGGCTCGCAGTTCCCCTGGATCGGCGAGACCGTGACCATCGACGGCACGTCGGCCCCCCACCTACTCGACGACACCGGTCATCGTGCTGGACGGCTCGTCATTCAGTGCAAGCGAGATCGGCCTCGGCCTCACCGGCAGCGCGAGCGATTCGGTGGTCGCCGGTCTGTCCATCGTCGACTTCCCCAACGACGCGATCTCGACCGATGCCGACCGGATCACGATCGCCGACAACCACCTGGGTGTGTTGCCGAGCGGCACCGTGGCTCCCGGGCAGGGTTCGGAGAACATCGCATTCTTCGGCGGCACGGGAACGGTCATCGAGCGCAACCTCATCGGCGGTGCCACCAACGCGAACATCGCCATCAGCGGCGGGGCCAACGCGTACGTGATTCGGGCGAACACGATCGGCACCGACCCCGGCGGTACGTTGGACTTCGGGGGTGCGCAGGCGATCTGGACGGACGCGTCCGGCGACGGCACCCTGGGTGGCCCTGACCCGGTCGACGGCAACGTGTTCGCGAACAGCACGTGGATCAACGTCCAGATCAACGCCGCCGCCGGGTCGCTGTCGGTCATCGGCAACGACATCTACGGCGGGGCGTCGCTGGGCATCGACCTGCACGGGAGACGGGGTGACAGCCGAACGACCCCCTCGATGCCGATTCACGGGCGCCAACGACCTGCGCAACTTCCCCGAACCGACGACCCGCCGATCGAGTCGGGCGGAACGGTCGACCTGACGTTCGACCTCGATGTCCCCGTCGGGACCTATCGCATCGATGCCTTCGCCAACCCGGGTGGCATCGACGCCAGCGGCAATGGCGAGGGCGAGGACTTCGTGGGCCACGCACTCATCGCCCACCCCGGCGGCGGCGCGGCATCGTTCACGATCCAGGTGCCCGCGTCACCCCGGGGACGAACTGACCCTCACCGCGACCGATGTCAACGGCTCGGGCACCTACGGATCCACCTCGGAGTTCTCCGTCCCCGTCACGGTGACGTCAGCGACCGGACCCCCGATCGCCGACGCCGGTGGGGCATACAACATCGCCGAGGGCGACAGCGTGGCGCTGGACGGCAGTGGATCGATCGA
>CBDHFJ010000001.1:0-89248 GCA_965262315.1 Acidimicrobiales bacterium | reverse complement strand
TCGCTGCGCAACGACGGCCGGATCTGGGTGCCCCGTGGCCACGACGACGGACGCATGGCGAAGGACATCCCCGACGCCGAGCGGTACTACTACCTCGAGGAGAAGTACCCGTCGTTCGGCAACCTGGTCCCCCGCGACGTGGCCTCTCGAAACGCCAAGACCGTCGTCGACCAGGGGCTCGGCGTCGGCCCGCTCAAGAACGGCGTGTTCCTCGACTTCGCCGACGCCATCGCCCGGGACGGCGAGGACACGATCCGCGCCAAGTACGGCAACCTCTTCGACATGTACGAGCGCATCACGGGCGAGAACCCCTACGAGCGCCCGATGCGCATCTACCCGGCCACCCACTACACGATGGGCGGCCTCTGGGTGGACTACGAGCTCCAGTCGAACCTGCCGGGCCTGTTCGTGGTCGGCGAGGCCAACTTCTCCGATCACGGCGCCAACCGCCTCGGTGCGTCGGCGCTGATGCAGGGCCTGGCCGACGGCTACTTCGTCCTGCCGTACACCATCGGCAACTACCTCGCTCCCCTGTTGGGCCAGGACAAGCTCGACGAGGGCGACCCGGCCTGTGAGGCCGTGGTCAGCGAGGTCGCCGACGAGACCCAGCGTCTGATGGGCATCAACGGCACCCGGTCGGTGGACTGGTTCCACCGTGAGCTGGGGAAGCTGGTCTGGGACTACATCGGTATGGAGCGCGACCAGAACGGTCTCGAGAAGGCCATGACCGAGATCCCTGCGCTCCGCGAGGAGTTCGACCAGGACGTGCGGATCCTCGGCTCGGCCGACGGCCTCAACTCCTCGCTCGAGAAGGCCGGCCGCGTCCGCGACTTCTTCGAGCTGGCCGAGTTGAAGGCCCGCGACGCGCTCGAGCGCAACGAGTCCTGCGGCGGCCACTTCCGGACGGAGAGCCAGACCGAAGAGGGCGAGGCGCTGCGCGATGACACCAACTACTCCCACGTTGCGGCGTGGGAGTGGGGCGGCGACTCGTCGTCGGCCATCCGCCACGAAGAACAGCTCGAATTCGTCGAAGTGCCGCTGACCCAGCGCAGCTACAAGTAGGGCCGAGGAGAACAGCAATGGAAGAGACGCTCAACCTCACCCTCAAGGTCTGGCGACAGGCGGGCCCCGAGGCCTCTGGTCGATTCGAGACCTACGAGCTGACCGGCATCAGCACCGACATGTCGTTCCTCGAGATGATGGACGTGCTCAACGAGCAGCTCATCGATGGTGGTCAGGAACCCGTCGAGATCGAGAGCGACTGCCGCGAGGGCATCTGCGGCACGTGTGGCTGCATGATCAACGGCCGGGCGCACGGTCCCGAGAAGGCCACCGCCACCTGCCAGTTGCACATGCGGAAGTTCTCCGATGGCGACACGATCATCGTCGAGCCGTGGCGAGCCGAGTCGTTCCCGATCATCAAGGATCTGGTCGTCGACCGCGCGCCGCTCGATCGCATCATCGAGGCCGGCGGCTACATCACCGTCCCCACCGGCTCGGCTCCCGACGCCAACCTGATCCCGGTGCCGAAGGACGCGGCAGATGCCGCATTCGACGGCGCGGCCTGCATCGGCTGCGGTGCCTGCGTGGCGGCGTGCCCAAACTCGGCGGCGCAGCTGTTCACCTCGGCCAAGATCCAGCACTTGAACCTGCTGCCCCAGGGCCAGGCGGAACGCTGGAGCCGCACCGAGGAGATGGTGGAGACGATGGAGCAGTACTTCGGCTCCTGCACCAACCACGGCGAGTGCCACGAGGCGTGCCCCAAGGAGATCCCCTTGGACTTCATCGCCTTCACCAACCGCGACTACGTCAAGGCCAAGCGCAAGAACCGCAAGCTCCTCGGGCAGAGCTCCTGAGCATGAACCTGTAACGGTCTCTGAGACCGTTACAGGTTCCGGGATGCCCCGCTGACCGGGATCTGTGATGGTTTGCAGCGTGCTGTGAACCCATCACGGTTGTTTCGCGCTCAGGCGGCGCTGGGCGCGGCGACGCCGGTCATGGCACTGAGGTCGTCGATGACGGCGAACGTCGTCACCTGGAAGTCGCTGAAGCCCTCGGTCGCCTGGAGGTCGGCCACCATCGGCGACGCCAGGTATGCCTGCGCGGACGCCTCGTCGGTGAACACGTAGAACCCGCCCATGCGGTCGTCGAGCGTCAACCACGCCTTGCTGACGAAGCCGGGCACCTCTTGGAGCGCAGCGGCGAAGTCGGTGAAGGGCGCGACGAGATCGTCGGCGGCAATCGTCGAGTGGAAGGTGATGTGAACGGCGTGCATGCGTGGTCCTCCCCGAGGCCAGTCGCGACCGAACATCGGCCGCCACGCTGTTCATCGTTCGAGCGGGCAGAAACCCCTCGAACTCCGCTCAGTCGCGGCCCCAGGTTTCGGCCGCTTCTTTGAAGAAGGCCGCCAAGTCCGCGTCCTCGACCTCCAACAGCGCGTCCACGAACGTGTGGAAGCGCTGGCCGCCGCCCTCGTTGCGGCCGAACATGTTCACCTTCTTGGCGCCCGTCTGGAGCGCCTTCTGGATGCGCAGGCCGGTGTAGTAGTCCTCGTCGCGCACCACGTGCATGAGGAAGTCCATCGTCCCGGCCATCGCCTCGGCGATCTCGTCGCTGGGGGGCTGGGTGTGGAGGAACATCTGGGTCGTGCGAGACGTACCCGGCTCGGTGCCCGGATAGAGCTGCGACACCATGTAGACCTTGCCACCGGCGTCGAAGCTGGCGATCGAGACGTGCGGGAAGATCGTCCACACGCCACCGACCATCTCGTCGATGGTCCACTCGTCCTCGGGCTTCTCGCCCATCTTCTCGAAGTGACGACCGGGACCGGTGACCCGCTGGTGCGGACCCCACGAGTCGTAGATCGCCTTGTTGCCATAGTCGGGCCCGAAGGTGTTCCGGTGCAGGACGGGCAGGTGGTACAGGTCCAGGTAGCCGTCGTAGGCGACCTTCCAGTTGGGCCCGTCGACCTGCTGGCGCCCGGCCACGCGGCAGTCGGCGAGGTTCAGGAACTCCAGCATCTCGCCGTAGCCGCAGAGGAAGGTGTCGATGTCGATCGCGGGCTCGCCGGTGAGCCAGACCCACACGAGGCCGGCCCGCTCGGCGACAGCAAGCTTGGTCAGCCCGAGGCAGTCGCGGTCGATCTCGCCGAAGTCGTCCGCATCGAGCACGCCGACCAGGTCGCCCTTCGTGTCGTAGACCCAGGCGTGATACGGGCAGGAATGGCGCCGCGCCACCCCTTCGCCCTCCTCGGTCACGACGGCACCGCGGTGGCTGCACATGTTGACGAAGGCGCGAAGCTCGCCGTCATCGCCACGGGAGATCAGGATCGGCGTGTCCCCGATCCACAGCGAGCGATAGGCGCCCGGCTCGGTGAACTCCGACGACGCCCCGACCACCAGCGGGAGCCGACCGAAGACGCGGTCCATCTCGAGTTTCCACCGGTCGGGTTCGAAGTAGTTCCCGACCGGGACCTCGAGAATTCCCGGTGCCTGGTCCTGCGTCCCGGCCTGGACGTGCTCGACGCCCCGGCGGGCGATGCGGACGAGTTGTTCGCGGCTCATGGTTGGTTCCCCCGTTGTGTCTGTCTCCATTGTCGCGGACTTCGCGGGCCCGTGTCGTCTCGCGGCGCCACAACTACCGTGCACCCATGCGTCTCGGCATCCACCTGCCCCAGTACGGCCGTGCGGCGTCCCCGTCCTCGATCCGTGCCGTGGCCAGGCGAGCCGAGGACATCGGGCTGGCCGACCTCTGGGTGAGCGACCATGTGGTGCAACCGGCCGGCCAGGGGTATCCGTCGCCCTACCTGTACGAGCCGCTGCTGACCCTGGGCTGGGCTGCCGCGTCCACCGAACACATCGGGCTCGGCACCAGTGTGCTCGTGGTGCCGCAGTACCACCCGCTCACGCTGGCCAACAGCCTCGCCAGCCTGGACAACCTCAGCGGTGGGCGCCTCACCATCGCCGTCGGCGTCGGGTGGTCACGCGCCGAGTACGAGGCCCTCGACCAGGACTTCTCCACCCGAGGCAAGCGAATGGACGAGGCGATCGCGATCTTCCGCTCGGCATGGACGACCGATCCCGTCAGTCACCACGGTGACCACTACGACTTCGACGACGTCAAGGTGTTGCCGAAGCCGGCCTCGCCGATCCCGATCTGGATTGGGGGCATGAGCGCCGCGGCGCAGCGCCGCGCCGCCACGGTCGGCGACGGCTACCAGGCGTTGTCGACATCACCCGAAGACCTCGCATCCATCGTCACCGGGTTGCGCGAGCAACGACCCGGCGACGATTTCACGATCTCGTACCGCACCGGCTGGGACCCGCAGGGCATGGACCACGCGCAGATCGTCGACGAGCGCGACGCCTATGTGGAGGCAGGCGTGCAACACGTGGTCAGCGCGCCATGGCGGACCGACGGGGACGACTGGATCCGCTCGATGGAGATGCTGGTCGAACTGGTCGACCCCGACCTCAGCTGACCGAGCCGAGGAGCGCGAGGGCTCGGCCCCACGACGTCTCGGTGGCGGCCTGGTCGTAGGTGCCGAGCGGGTTCTCCTCGTTGGTGAACGCGTGACCCGTGCCCGGGTAGACGTGGAAGGTGACGTTCTTCCCCATCTCCTGCAACTGGGCGCCGAGGGCGTTCACCGCGTCGGGTGGGAAGAAGTCGTCCGTCTCCGCGAAGTGGCCCTCGACCGTGGCGGTGAGTCCCGACCAGTCCAGCGTGTCGTCACCCAGCGGCGCACCGTAGAAGGGGACAGCGGCACTGACCCGGTCACCTTCGAGCGCAGCGATGCGCAGCGTCAGCATGCCGCCCATGCAGAAGCCGGTCACTCCGACCGTGGCGCTGGAACACGCGTCCGAGGCGAGCAGGTAGTCGATGGCGCCGGACATGTCCTTTGCCGCCTGCTCGGGCGGCAGGTTGGTCATGAGTGCGCCGGCCTTGTCCATCTCGGTGTGCTCGGCGAACTCGCCGTGGTAGAGATCCGGCGCCAGCGCGGCGAAGCCGGCCTCGGCCAGGCGATCACAGACGGCCTTGATCTGGGGGACCAGGCCCCACCACTCCTGCAGGACGATGACGCCTGCGCCGCTGCCCGACGCCGGCGCGGCGAGGTAGCCGCCTGCGCTGTGCCCGTTGACCGGGAACTCGACCATCTCTCCCATTGGTCCTCCTCGAAGACTCGACCTGAGGGAAACGTAGTCCGCAGCCGTCGAGCAGGTGGCGCTCAGCGCTCGACGAAGGACAAGACCAGCGGTGCGATCTCGGCACAGAAGGCGGGCGGCATCTCGTGGCCGAGACCATCGAACTCCACGTAGTCGGCGTTCGGGAGCCGCTCGGCCAGGAACCGCCCGTGGGCCACGTCGATGATCGGGTCGGCGGTCCCGTGCAGCACGAGCGCGCGCTGGGAGAGCGACCCCAGCGCGGGCACGAGCGAGTCCGATCGCATCACCGCCACGCCGTGCGCCGGCTCTGCATACGGCGCGTGGGCCACCTCGTCTGCGGCCTCCTGGCGGACCCACGCCTCGTCGAGCGCGTATCGGGTCCCCACGTACAGCCGGGTGTCCTGCACCCGACGGTCGATGCGCTCGTCGTCGGTGGATGGCGGTGGCTCGAACGCGGCCTCCGCCATGGCGTCGAGGATGTGCTGCTGGGGACCCGGAAGCCCGTGCTCGGCGGCATCGGCGAACGCCGGCGTGGTGTAGATCAGCGTCATCGACGACACCCGTTCGGGCTGTCGCGCGGCGAACTGCATGATCGTCATCCCGCCCATCGACCGCCCCAGCAGGTGGGCGGCGTCGATCCCGAGATGGTCCATGACCGCGGCGAGGTCATCGGCGAGGTCGGCGATGACATAGCTCTGGTGCGCGGGGATCCGTGTCGAGCGGCCGAGGTCCCGGTTGTCGAACCTGACCACCCGGAATCCGGCGTCGAGCAGGGGATCGACGAGCTCGCGGCACCACATGACCGACGGCGACCCGGCACCGTTCACGAAGACCACCGGCGTCGCCGCCGGGTCTCCCTCGTCGAAGTAGAAGAGCTCGACGTCACCGTTGGCTGCCACACCGCTGCGCATTCGCCGGACGGTACCAGTCCGACGCGGAGCGGCCGCCCAGCACCCGATACGTCGCATCGATGGCGGAGCGGCAGTGTCCGCGGCGAACCCAACGACGCCCCGCGCCCGGTACTGCTCGGCGGCGTCGAGACGGCCGGTCATCCTCGAACCCGGCAGTGACGACGCGCCCACAGCCGCAGACTGATCGGCCGGGCCTGGCCGCGCTCTTCGTGCCGCTGGGCGTCGTGGTCGCGCTCGGGCTGGGTGTGCTCGCCTGGTCCGCGGCAGTCGACGACCTGACCCGCGGCGGCCGACCGCCTGATCGTTGCCCACGCCGACGGCGACCCCGTTCCGGGTGACCCTGCGGGCCCACCCCCACCCGCACGCCGTCCGCACCGGAGGTGATCGAGCCCACGGCGCTGGACGACCGAGCCACCCACCTTGACGACCGCGACATCGCCCGGGGACGGGCGAGTGGGTGCTGCACCAACGCGTGAACCTTTCGGCGGCGACGGACGTCGGCACCGACGTCGAGGACGTTCTGCGCGGCGGATGGCCGACCGGTGGTCGTCGCGCAGGGCCAGCTGCTCGGGTCGCGGGCCGGCTCTACGTGGTCGTTCGACGCCGGGCGGGCGCCGCGTGCGGACACGACACCACCGGGGAGGTCGTCGACGAGTCGAGGACTCGACCGTCGTGGTCGAGGCCGGCATGGTGTTCCTCGTCGGCGAGGACGAGACCACGACCCTGGCGCAGGCGCCCTCGCTCGCGGGCAGCGTGCTCCCCGAGCTCGAATGCGCCATCGAGCTGGTTCGAGATCGAGACGCTGCGCGACACGCCGGCTTCCCGCACCTGGTCGAAGACGTGATCCGTGTTCGACTCGACCCTGCCGAGTCGAGGGCGAAGACGCCGTCCTCGACGAGACGATCTCCCAGCAACAGGCGAACGCCGGGTTCGCCGATGCCGAGGCCACCGACATCACGGGACTGTCGGCCAGCGTCGACGGCGAGGTCCTGCAGTTCGTCGGTGCGTCCGGCGAGCGGGTGGCGTCGGTGCCCCTGGACTTCCTCCCCGGGTTCGGCGACTCGTACGCCCTGGCCTTCGTGACGATCGACGGAGGCTCGCCCGCGGCACACGCCGCGGCGGCGAGGGATTACCGTTGCGGGATGACCGACGGCCGATGCCCGGTCTGCGCGGCGGCGACGGACTCGAGCGACCGGTTCTGCGCGGCGTGCGGCGTCCGCCTCGACGCCCCGGTGGTGTTCGACGCCGAGCGGGCGCCGGTGCACGTGGTGGACTCGGGGTCCCGCAGTCGGATCGCCGCCCTGCTGGTCCCGCTCGGCGTGGTTGCGGTGCTGGTGGTCGGAGGCCTGGCCCTGCTCGGCGGCGGCGACGAAGAGGATCCCGACGACCCGGCGGCGGCCGCCGAGCCCACCCCGTCCGTTGCCAGACCGAGCCCCACCGAACCCGCAGCGTCACCGACCTCGCGCCCGACGCCCCGGCCGACCTCGACGCCGACACCGGCCCCGCCACCATCGGTGCCCGACATCGCGCCGGCCGACCTGAGCGCGGTCCCCGAGACCGAGGCCACCCATGTGCTCCTCACCCACGGCCGGGATCTCGTCTACCTGGAGCTGGCCACGGGCGCCTGGACCGTCCACGAAGGCGTCGGGCTGTTGAACGGGCCTCCCCGTACCGCCGTGATCCCGTTCGGTCGGGGAGCCGTCGTGAACCTCGATCGCGGCGCGACGTACGTCCCCGTCGACGACCGGCCGCGGCCGCTGGCCGACGGATGGGCGATGGGCGCCGCGAACGACCTCGTCTACATCCAGAGCTTCGGGCGGCTGGAGCGGAACTCCGTCCTCCTGTTCGACGACGCCGGGGCTGTCGTCGACACCATCGAGCTCCCCGACCAGACCTGGGGACAGTGGATACTGCCCACCGGCGAGATCGTGGTGCAGGGCGGCGGCCGCGTCTTCCTCCGAGGGCCGGACGCCGTCACCGTGGTGACCGAGGGCACCGTCCTGAGCGTTGTCGACGACCATCTGCTGGTCCACGGGTGCGACGACGCCCTCGTGTGCGGGTACCGACTGGTCGACCTGATCGGTGGTTCGGAGATCACCCTCGAGGACCTGACCGACACCGGCTTCCCCGAGCTGATCGATCGACGAACCATCATCGTCCACGGGGCCCAGGAAGCGGTCCTCCACCAGATCGAGGGAAGCCGCTTGGTGGTCGTCGACGACGAGCTGTCGTTCCGTGACGCCAAGAAGCTGGCACTGGGATCGGCACAGGCAGCGACCGACGCCACAGGACTCCACGCCGTGATCGAGGGCGACCGGCTGCTGTTCCACGGCCCCACCGGGGACCCGTTCACCAGGGTCGAGCTCGATCAGCTCGGGGGATTCGGCGACTGGCATGTGCGGTTCATCACCGTTGCCGACGCCGGCTGACCAGCCAGGCGTCGTGGCGGCTCGACGGCCGCCAGGCGGCCGAGGCCACGAGGGTCTCCATCCCGACCGCCTCGAGCTCGGCGGCCACCTGGCCCACCTCGCCCGCGCCCAGGAGGAAGCGCCGGCTCGGTCTCGGGTGCCGTTCGAGGTTGGTCTCGGTCGGCTGACACACCAGGAGCACGCCACCCGGTGCCAGGTGGTCTGCAGCGGCGACCACGAGCGCACGGTCGTAGAAGAGATGGAACAGGACGACGTCCCACTCCCCCGGCGGCAGACCGTCCGCCTCCACGTCGCGGCGGACGTAGTCGAGGCGCCCACCGGGGTCGAAGCCGCGGGCGATGTCGAGCCCGGCGTCGGACACGTCGAGCAGGGTGACCCTCAGACCATGATCGGCGAGCCATCGCGCGTTGGCGCCGAGGCCACCGCCGACGTCGAGCGCCGTGCCCGCCGCGGGCAGGTGCTCGGCCATCTCCACTAGGAACGGCGCGACCTCGCCTGGCTCGGGCCGGTCGAGTGCCCGGTACCGATCGTCCCAGCGCTGCGCGGGCGAACCCTCAGCCTTCGACACGGGCGGCCAGGCCGGCCAAGCCGTCGTCGAGGCCGTTCTGCAGACGACGCCGGCCGAGCTTCACGAGCGGTCCCGCCCAACGCTTGGGCTCGAGCGCCTGGACGTAGGTCACGGTGACACCGCCCGCGGCGCGTTCGGCGATGGTGATCAGCTCGTTCGCCGCTGCCAGCATCGGCAGCGAGGCCTCGACGATCGAGAAGCCGAACTCGCGGCCTTCGTCCCAGGCGTAGAACTCCTCGTCGAACACGCCCGACGGCTTGAGCTTCACGCGCCGTTGGGCGCCCACACCCGACGCCGCGCCGGTCACCTCCACTTCCGACAAGGCCTCGAACCACTCGGGCCAGCGTTCGTGGTCGGCCAGCACCCCGAAGACGTCAGCAGCCGAGGCGTCGATGTCGCGAGTGGACTCGATGCGGAGCGGCGCGGTGTCGTTCCACTCGCGCGGGCGTCGTTGCAGTGTGGCCATGTGTCCTCCCGGGTCGGCTCCCTGGGAGGCCACGGTAACGGTCGGGGCTCAGCGCGGGGTCACCGAGACGGGAACGGCCTCGTACCCGCGCAAGGTCATCCGTCCCTTCTGCACCAGGTCTCCTGCCTGCTCGATCCGCGAGAACCGGTTGATCAGCGCCGAGAACACCTCCTGCCCTTCGGCACGGGCGAGGTTGGCACCGAGGCAGTAGTGGATGCCCGACGCGAAGCTCAGGGGCGGCCCCTCGTCGCGATCGACCCGGAAGCCATCCGGGTCGGAGAACTGTTCGGGGTCTCGATTGGCGGCGCCCAGCAGCGTCAGGATCCCGTGGCCGGCTCGGACGTCCATGCCGGCGATCTCGGCGTCCTCGAGCGCGACGCGCCCGTCGAGTTGGACGGGACTGTCCCAGCGCAACATCTCGTCGACGGCGAGGGGTACCAGGCTCGGGTCGGCCCACAGTCGGCCCAACTCGACCGGGTTCTTGAACAACGCGCCGAGCCCGTTGCCGATGAGGTTCTGGGTGGTCTCCATCCCGGCGCTGAACAGCAGGATCACCGTGGTGATGAGCTCTTCGGTTGTCAGCTTGTCGCCGGCCTCCTCGACCTCGATGAGCGCCGAGATGAGGTCGTCCTGCGGTGTGGCGCGGCGCTCCTCGACCAGATCGGTGAAGTACACCCACATCTCGGCGAACGCCTCCTGGGACGCTCGCAGCTCGTCGATGGTGGCCGCGTTCTCCAGCGAGGCAACGGCGGCCGTCACCAGCGGCCGGAACCGAGCCCAGTCGGCCTCGGGAACGCCCACGAGCTCCCCGATGACGTTCACGGGCAGCCAACCCAGGATGTCCAGGGCATCGCCACCTCCGTGCTCAGCGAGGCGATCGACGCAGTCCTCGGCCAGCCCGGCGATGGAGGTGCGGAGCGCCTCGATGCGACGGGGCGTGAACGCTCGGGACACCAGGCCGCGCTGGCGGGTGTGGTCGGGCGGGTTGAGGAACAGCATCGACCGGGTGCCCTCGTTGCGTCGCTTGGCCATCTCGGCCCGGAACGCGCGCATCTCCTCGGAATCGTCGGCGCCGGGCATGAACGACGCCCCGTCGGCGTTGCGGTCGCCCTTGCCGAAGCGGTTGTCGCGCAGTGCCGTCCGACAGTCCTCGTAGCGACTGAGCACGACCTGCCCGAGCCCGCTGCGGTAGACCGGCATCTCCTCACGGAGCTTGCGGTACCAGGGCGCCGGATCGGCGACCCCCTCCGGCGTGAAGATGAGGGTGGCCAGGTACCCATCGCCTCGCGCGATGTCCTCGTCGGTCAACGTCATCGGCCCCGGAATCCCTTCGTGCGAACGTGGCGGCGGGTGTATACACTGGTGTAAACACTCGCCAGAACATGATACGGCGGTGAGCGATGCAGTGTCGAGAGGGGTCCCGATGAGCGAGCGGCGGGCCACCGCAACAGGCACCACCCGACCCCCGCGCAAACTCCTCAGCAGGGACGACCGCCGCGCCCAGATCCTCCGAGCCGCGGCCACGGCGTTCGCCCGCACGGGCTTCGCGTCCACGTCGATGGGCTCGGTCGCCGACGAGGCCGGCGTCACCCGAGTGCTGCTGTACCGACACTTCGACTCCAAGGAAGCGCTGTACCTCGCCGTGCTCGACGAGGCTCTCGACGGACTTCGCACCGCCTGGGCCGACCGACGCGACACCGGGCTGGCCGACGCCGCGTTCCGGGCCCACCTCCGCGCCGCCCGGGCGAACCCCGACGGGTATCGACTGCTCTGGCGCCACGCGGCGACCGAACCCGACTTCAGCGCCCGGGCCCAGGCCGTGCGCGACCTGCTGGTCGGTGTGGTCGACGCCGCAATCGGCGACACCCTCTCGGGCCCGATCCGCGCTTGGGCCACCGCCACGCTCACCGACACCCTGATCGACGCCACGCTCGCGTGGCTCGACCACGGTGACCAAGCACAGGACGAGGCGTTCGTCCACACTGCAACCACCGGCCTGCTCCGCCAGCTCGCCGGATGGCGCGAGTCGGATCCGACCACCTCCGAAGGCTGACGAGCAGCGGGATCGCACCAGCTCACGAGCCACGTAGAGTTGCCGATTGATGGGCATGGATCAGCAGGCCGAATCCACCGCGTCCGTTCCCGCCATGGCGATGCAGGCCGTGCGCGGGTTCTGCATGGGCGCGGCCGACATCGTGCCCGGTGTCTCCGGCGGCACCATCGCGTTGATCTTCGGTATCTACAGCCGGTTGATCGACAACGTCCGCCAGGGCGCCCGCGCCCTCGGCTCGTTCGTGAAGCTCGACCTCCGCACCGGCTTCGAGCGCGTCAAGGCCATCGAGTGGAGCTTCCTGATCCCGCTGCTGGCCGGCGTGCTGATCGCACTCGCCTCCCTGAGTCACTTCCTCGAAGGTCTGCTCGAGGACCACCCCGAGCCCATGGCCGGCCTGTTTCTCGGACTGGTCGCAGCCTCGGTGATCATCGCGTGGAAGCAGGTCGACGCCTGGACCAACGAGGCCTACGCCATCGTGGGCGTGGTCGCGGTCGCTGCATTCGTGCTGCTGGGTTTCCAGTCGGGAGCGATCTCGGACCCGTCGGCGATCCAGTTCTTCGGCGCCGGCTGCATCGCCATCTGCGCCATGATCCTGCCCGGCATCTCCGGGTCGTTCCTGCTGTTGATGATGGGCATGTACGCCCCGCTGCTCACCGCGGTCAACGACCGGGAGATCCCCGACGTCGCCGTGTTCGGCGTCGGGGCGATCCTCGGCCTCGCCCTGTTCTCCACCCTTCTGCACTGGATGCTCGAACACCACGGCGACCGTGTGCTGGCCGCGATCATCGGACTCATGATCGGCAGTGTCCGGGTCCTGTGGCCCTGGCCCAACGGCGTCGGCGTGATCAGCGAGGAGGAGACCGAGGTGGTCAAGGGCACCAACCTCGGCTGGGCGGACGACGTGTCGTCGTTCCTGTGGCCCACCGTGCTCGCCGTGGTGGCGTTCGCCATCGTGTTGGGCATCTCGATCTACGGCGAGCGGCGCGCCGCCTCCACGCCGGATCAGAGCCCAGCTCACGCTTGAACCGCCGCTCAGACGGGCGACCGCTCCTCGAGCCATCCGAACCCGTCGCGTCCGTCGCCGGTGGTCCACGCCACCAACGACCGGCGCACGTCGACTCGGGTCGCCGCCAGGTCGTCGACCGCCGGCGCCTGCCTCAGCGACGACGCCGCCAGATAGTCCTCGCCGAGGCGGATCCGAGCGCTCTCGACCAGCCCGTCGGATCCGCGCGTCACGGTCGGAACCGCCGCCAGCGCCACCGCGGGATCACCCACGTAGCCCGATGGTTCCTCGCCGGTCGATGCGTGGAACCAGCTGCCGTCACCGAGCCGCCCCGACAGGCTGACCGCGGCGCCCATGGGCTCGACCACGCCCCAGCGGTGGCGGCGCGTCCCCCAGCCGTCGAAGTCGACCTCCTCGCGGCCGACCAGGATCTCTCCATGGACCCGCGCCGGGATCTGCAAACCCGTCGGTTCATGGCCGGCGAGATGCGGCGGGCCCTCGTCCTCCCACTCCATGTCGAAACCGAGCGCTTCGCGCTCGCCCCACCCTCGGCCGAGGATCTCGGCCGGCTCGTCGAAGGCCAGGCCGAAGGCCTCCAGGCCCACCGTCATGTGCGAGAACGGTGTCTGGGGAATGATGTCGGCCCACAGCCCCGACGTACGGAACTCGAGCGTCGGTTGCCGCGGTAGCGGCGCCTCGGACTCGATGACGCTGACGAGCGGACGACCCTCGCCGACCAGGCACGCCCAGTACGCGGCCCGACCGGCGTCGGGGCGGATGGCCAAGCGGATGTAGCCGCCGAGCGTGCCGTCGTCGGCCCAGAAGTCCAGATCGAACACGTCCTGCCAGCCCGGCTCACCACCGGATTCACGACGACGCTCCCACGAGGGATCGAGCTGCACACCGACGAGTGTCGCAGCCCTGACCCCCGACGAGCCATCCCGTCCACGAAGGAGACCGGCTGATGTTGCCCCCCGGCGACGGACACCCCTACCGTCGCCGGGCATGACGAGCACGGTCCACCTGGTCGCGAACCCCGCGGCACGCGCCGGCGACGCTGCGGACGAGATCGCCGGCGTCGCGGCCCGACTGGGCGCGCTCGGCGCCGACGTGGTCGAGCTCATCGGGGCCGATGCCGCTGACACCACGCGCCTGGTGGACGAAGCCGTGGCCGCCGGCACCGACCGCGTGGTCGTGCTCGGCGGTGACGGCCTGGTCCACCTGGCCATCCAGGCGGTCGCCCAGTCGCCGACCGTGCTCGGGCTCGTCCCGTCGGGGACCGGCAACGACTTCGCCGGAGCCCTCGCCGTCCCCACCGACGCGGCAGCAGCAGTGGAGGCGGCGCTGGGCGAGCCCGCGAAGGTCGACCTGATGCGCATCGGCGACCGCTGGGGCGCGTCGGTGGCCACCGCCGGATTCTCGGTCGACGTGAACCGGCGTGCCAACGGCATGCGGTTCCCTCGCGGCGCCAGCCGCTACACGATCGCCACCATGCTCCAGTTGCCCCGCCTCGGTGCCGACGGGTACGAGCTCTCCATCGACGGCGAGGACCACGACGTGCTCGCCACGCTGGTGACCGTCGCCAACACCTCCGACTTCGGCGGCGGCATGCGCATCAGCCCCGATGCCTCGCCCGTCGACGGTCTCCTCGACGTCACGGTCGTGGGCGAGGTGGGCCGGATCGAGCTGCTGACCTGGTTCCGGAAGGTGTTCGACGGCAGCCACCTGAACCATCCGGCCGTGTCCACGTACCGAGGCCGAACGGTGACCGTGAGCGCCGACGCGGAGATCTGGGCCGACGGGGAACCGGTCACCCCTGCACCGGTCACGATCTCCGCAGTGCCAGGAGCTCTCCTCCTGGCCGGGGTTACGCTGACGCCGTGACCGACTTCCTGTCCGACGCATGGGTCGAGGCCCTCGACGCCCGCTACGCGGACACGCCCGGCTCCGCCCTCCACCCGGTGACGGTGCAGTACGACGTCTCGATGAGCGGCGGCGTCCGCTCGTACCACGTGGTCCTCGGACCCGATCGGGACCGAGCCGTCGCGGGCCCCGCGCCCGCGCGGGACGTGACGTTCACCATGGACGAGGCGACCGCCCGTGCCGTCAGCGCCGGCGAGCTCAGCACCGAAGAGGCCTTCATCACCGGCCGGTTGACCATCGACGGTGACCCCGGGCCGCTGATCGAGGCCCACCGGTCCCGACGCGACGATGCCTGAGCTGCCCGACGTCGTCGTCTACCTGGACGCCATCGAACGCGAGGTGGTCGGCAACGAGATCCAACGCATCGACGTGCGCGGCATGGCGGTGCTGAAGTCGTTCGACCCGCCCATCATGGAGGCGCACGGCAAGAAGGTGACCGGCATTCGCCGACTGGGGAAGCGGCTCGTCTTCGAGCTCGAGGACGAGCTCTTCCTGGTGATCCACCTGATGGTCGCCGGTCGGCTCTTCTGGGTGAAGGCGGACGCCAAGCCTGGCAAGGACGGCCTCGTCGTGCTGCGGTTCGAGCACGGCGCGTTGTTGCTGCGCGAGGTCGCCAAGAAGAAGCGGGCCCGCATGTGGCTGCACCGCACCGAGGCCGCGATGCTCGAGGAACACGACCGCGGTGGCGCCGAGCCGCTGGAGATCGACCGCGACACCTTCGCCGATCTGCTGACCGCTGAGAACCGCACGCTCAAGCGGGCGCTGACGAACCCGCGCACGTTCTCCGGCATCGGCAACGCCTACTCGGACGAGATCCTGCTGCACGCCAAGCTGTCGCCGGTGAAGCGGACCCAGCAGCTCACCGACGAGGAGATCGATCGCCTCTACGCATCGGTTCGGTCGACGCTCACCGACTGGGTCGAGCTCCTGCGCACCGAGACCGGCGACGACTGGCCCACGAAGGTCACCGCCTTCCGCCCCGAGATGGTCGTCCACGGCAAGTTCCGCGAGCCGTGCTCGGTGTGCGGCGTCGAGGTGCAGCGGATCTCCTACGCCGAGAACGAGGTCAACTACTGCCCCCAGTGCCAGACGGGCGGCAAGGTCCTGGCCGACCGCTCGCTGTCCCGACTCCTCAAGGAGGACTGGCCCCGAACCGTCGAGGAGCTCGAGGGGTTCCGGTCGTGACCGGCCACCTGGAGACGATCTGGGTCAAGCGGGCGCACAAGGGCCCGATGGACGAGGTGGCCGAGGCCGTGCTCGACGATCAGGGCATCGTCGACAACGCGGACCGCGGTGGCCGTCGCCAGGTCACCGTGATCTCGGCGGAGGCCTGGGCCGACGCGTGCGCCGCGCTCGGCGACCCCGTCGATCCGGTCACCCGCCGAGCCAACCTGCTGGTGTCGGGCCTGGACCTCGCCGACAGCCGGGGCCGGACCTTGCGCATCGGTGACACCGCGCTCGAGATCACCACCGAGACCGTGCCCTGCCGCCTGATGGACATGTTCCACGACGGCCTGATGGGTGCGCTGAAGCCCGCCTGGCGCGGCGGCATCTCCGCCCGCGTCGTCACACCAGGCATCATCCGCACCGGCGACCCGGTGGCGCTGCTCGACCCATGATGCGACTGGCATGTCTCGTCGTGGCAGCATGCCTCGCGGGCTGTGCAACCGATGCCGCGACGCCCACGGCCGCCGAGGTTCCGAGCCCCACACCGACCGTGCAATCACGATCGCAGGCAGTCATCCAGGCGCTCGGGATGTCAGCTCTCGAGGCGATGGGCATGACCGTTGACGAGCTCTGCGGGAGCATTCGACTCGACCCGCCGCCGCGGAGTGACTACGACCTGATTGTCTTCGTCGACACCGACGCTGACGACGCCACGCTGGACGCAGTTGGCCGCGAGGTTCGCAACGTCGACCCGGACGCCGTATTCGTCTCACAAGAAGAGGCATACACAGAATTCACCGAGGACCTCTTCGCTGACCAAGACGAGATTGTCGAACTCGTCACTCCGGAAGTGCTGCCGGCGAGCTTCCGCCTGGATGTGCCCAACGCTGACATCGCGTCGCTGGAGCAGAGATTCGAGCAGCTCGACGGCGTTCGCCGGGTTCTTGCATCGGACTCGAGGCTCGAGGAGTTGGCCGATGCCGTCGACCAGCGTTTGCGCGACGCGTGCCGGTCCTGACCACGGTCAGCCGCAGTCGACGGTGACGTCGGCGACGGTGAGGCGGGGAGGGATCGCGAAGCGAAGGTCCTGCGTCGAGTCGTCGGTCAGCGTGAACCCGATCGCACCACCGGGCGGCAGGATGGTGGGGTCCGCGATCGTCTCCCCGGACGTACACGCCACGTCCTCGGGTCCGACTCGGAGCTCGACCTCCCGACCGACCGTGATCGGATCGTCATCGGTCTCCACGCCGATGGGGTCGTCGAGCCACACCCGCAGCAACCAGTTCTCGAAGCGGTCGAAGGCCAGGAACTGCACCCCGTTGACCACGCCGGCCAGCTCGTCACCGGCGGCCACCAGGACCGCGTCGGTGGGACCGTCGAGCTCCAGGAACACGTTGGCGCCCTCCAGGAACGTGTCGCCGGCGACAGGCCAGGTGTCGACCACCACATCGACCTCGCCCTCGGGCGGGAACGTGTCGGCCAGGTAGGGAACGAAGCCGGCCTCGTCCAACAGCACCACCGCCTCGTCCAGCTCCAGGCCGACCAGGTCCGGAACGACGGCGTCGAGCGGGGAGGTCAGGTCCCCGACCGTCAACGTGAGATCCCGGCGGTCGACCAGATCCGACACGGTCCCCGAGATGATGGGCACGCGGTCGCCTGACGGAACCTCGGTCGGTTCCGGCGACGCGGTGGCCGTCGAGTCGGCCGACGGCTCGTCCGCAGCCTCGACATCGGGATCGAACCCGTCACTGCTACACGCAGCCGCCACCAGGGCGAGCGCGAGGAGCAGGCCCGCCCAGGGGCGGTGTGCGGTCATGGTGTGGTTGTCCCGGAGTGGCTCAGAGGAGGCCGAGACCGGCCACGGTGTCACGCTCGGCGACCAGCTCGTCGGCGGAGGCGTCGATCTTGCCGCGGCTGAAGTCGTCGAGGTCGAGCCCCTGCACGATCGAGTACTCACCACCCGTACAGGTCACCGGGAACGACGAGATGATGCCCTCGGCCACGTCGTAGCTGCCGTCGGACGGGATGGCCATGGAGACCCAGTCGCCGTCGGGGGTGCCCAGCGCCCAGTCGTGCATGTGGTCGATGGCGGCGTTGGCGGCCGAGGCCGCGGAGGATGCGCCGCGAGCTTTGATGATGGCGGCGCCACGCTGCTGCACGGTGGGGATGAACTCACCCTCGAGCCAAGCCTGGTCGTTGATGGCCTCGGCCGCGATCTGACCATTGACCTCGCAGTGGAAGAGGTCGGGGTACTGGGTGGCCGAGTGGTTGCCCCAGATGGTCATCTTCTTGACGTCGGAGACGGCGACGCCGAGCTTCTGCGCGACCTGGGTCTGGGCCCGGTTGTGGTCCAGACGAGTCATGGCCGTGAACTGCTTGGGGTCGATGTCGGGCGCCGAGGACTGAGCGATGAGCGCATTGGTGTTGGCGGGGTTGCCGACCACCAGCACCTTGATGTCGCGGCTGGCGTGGTCGTTGATGGCCTTGCCCTGGGGACCGAAGATGCCACCGTTGGCCTCGAGCAGGTCGGCCCGTTCCATCCCGTCCTTGCGGGGCATGGCCCCGACCAGCAACGCGTAGTCGGTGTCGGCGAAGGCCACGTTGGCGTCATCGGTCTTGACGACGCTGTCGAGCAGCGGGAACGCGCAGTCGTCGAGTTCCATGTGCACGCCGTCGAGGGCGCCCAGCGCCGGCGTGATCTCCAGGAGCTGGAGGATGACGGGCTGGTCCTCGCCCAGCATCTGACCGCTGGCGATACGGAACAGCAGGGCGTAGCCGATCTGGCCGGCGGCGCCGGTGACGGTGACGCGAACGGGGCTCTTGCTCACGGGGGGACTCCTGTCTCTGAACGACGGAACGAGGCTACCCAGTCGGCGGGCCGGCGGCCGAGTTTACGAGTACCCCGTCGGCGGCCCGGCGGCCGAGTTCACGACTGCTCAGTCGGCGACCTGGCGGGTGTTGCCGATCCAGGTCTCGTACATCGTGGCGTAGCGGCCACCGGCCGCCACCAACTCGTCGTGGTGGCCGTGTTCGACCAGGCGCCCCTCGTCGAAGACGAAGACCAGGTCGGACCGCTCGGCCGTGCTCAGACGGTGCGCGATCGAGACCGTGGTGCGACCAGCCGACAAGCGCTCGAGCGCTGACGTCAGGGCCACCTCGGTCTCGGCGTCCACCGCGCTCGTGGCCTCGTCGAGGACGAGCACGCCCGGGTCGGCGAGCTGGGCACGGGCGAGGGCGACGAGCTGTCGCTCGCCGACCGACAACGACTCCCCTCGCTCCCCCACCTCGCTGTCGAGACCAGCCGGGAGGCTCTGCAGCCAACCGGTGAGCCCGAGGCGGTCGAACGCGGCGCGGATCTCGTCCTCGGTGGCGCCGTCACGCCCGTAGGCCACGTTGCGCCCGAGCGTGGTGTCGAACAGGAAGCCGTCCTGGGGCACCATGCGGAGCGCTGACCGCCGCGACGCCGGATCGACCGCACGCAGGTCGACTCCTCCGACCAGGATCGTGCCGTCGGTGGGGTCGGCCAGGCGGACCAACAGCTTGGCGAGGGTGCTCTTGCCGGACCCGGTCTCACCCACGATCGCGACATTGGCGCCGGGCGGGATCGACAGGCTCACCCGATCGAGCACACGGCCTCCCTCGCGGTAGGCGAACGAGACGTCGTCCACCTCGATCCCGAGCGCGCCCGGCGGCAGCTCTCTCCCGCTGTCCGGCTCGCGTACCTCGACGGGGACGTCGAGGACCTGGAGGATCTTCCACCAGCCCGCCAGCGCGGTCTGGGTCTGGTCCAGGACCTCGCCGATCTCGGCGATCGGATTCAACAGGATCGTCACCAGGAACAAGAACGCGACCAGCTCGCCCGACGACAGGCCCAGGTCGTCGCCCCACCAGACGCCGACGGCGACCACCACGCTGAGCGCGGCGGCGGCGAACGCGTCGGTGATGGGGGCCAGCCAGGCGAAGAACTTGTAGGCGTTCGCCTGCGATGCGAACTGGGCCTGGTTGGCGTCCTCGAGGCGATCCTCGATCACCGGCCGGTAGCCGTACGCCCGGATGACACCGGCGCCCTGCACCGCCTCGGACGCATGACCCATCGTGCCCGCGACCCGGCTGCGGACACGCTCGTAGGCCTTGAATTGTCGCTTCTGCAGCCCGCTCAGGGTCGGGATCAGTGGCAGGTAGACCAGGATGGTCACCAGCGTGAGAACCCAGTTGTAGACCGCCATCACCACGAGCGTGGCCACGATCACGACCGAGTTGATCGCCCACGCCATCGCCCCCCACTGCGCGAACTGGGCGAGGGTCTCGATGTCGCTGGTGACCCGCGCTGTCAGCACACCGGTTCGGCTGCCCACGTGATCGGCCAGGCTCAGGCGGTGGATGTGGCCGAACGTGCGCTGCCGGAGCTCCATGAGCATCGTTTCGGCGACCCGGATCAGGCGGAGGTAGGTGAACCGGGACAGGACGCCCACACCGAGGATCACCAGGACCGCCACGATGCACGCGGTGTAGACGAACCCGGGTCGGTAGCCCTCGTCGCCTCGGACGCCGCGGTCGAGGATCTGCTGGATCAGCACCGGGATGACCAGGCGACCGACGGCCATGCACAGCGCCATGACCATGGTGATGCCGAAGCCACGACGCAGCTCGGGAGAGACCGCGACCCCACGACGCAGCACGGTCATCGCCGCCACGTCGTCGCCCTCGGCGTCGAGCGATCCCGGCCGGTCCTGCACGTCGGTCACGACTCGGCCCCCGCCTCGTAGGCCCGGGCCAGCGCCGCGTACGCAGGGACGGCCATCAGCTCCTGATGGGTGCCGGTGGCGGCCACTCGGCCGTGGGCCAGGAAGACGACCCGGTCCGCCAGTTGGATGGTCGAGAGGCGATGGGCCACGATGATCAGCGTCAGGTCGAGCTCTTTGCGCAGGTTCTCGAGGATGCGAGCCTCGACGACGGGGTCGACCGCAGCCGTGGCGTCGTCGAGGAAGACCACCCGGGGACGCCCCGCCAGGGCCCGGGCCAGCGCGACGCGTTGCCGCTGGCCGCCCGACAACGTCACCCCTCGTTCGCCGACGACGGTCCGGATGCCTTGGGGCATCTGCTTGACGAAGTCGAGGGCACCGGCGAGCCGAAGCGCATCCTCGGCCTCCTGGTCCGAGATGGGCCGACCGAGCACCACGTTCTCGAGGATGGTGTCGGCGAACAGGAAGGTCTCCTGGAACGCCATGGCCAAGGTGCTCGTGCGCTCGTCGGTGGTGAGTTCGGCAACGGGCACGCCCCCGATGCTGACCTCACCCGACAGCGTGGGATGCAGTGCCGCCAGCGTCGCGGCCAACGTGGACTTGCCGGCTCCGGTGGCACCGACCAACGCAACCGCTTCACCAGCCTGGACGTCGAAGGTGACCTCGCGGAGAACCGACGTGCCCTCGTAGCCGGCCTGCACACCCCGGAACGACACGCCGACCGGGCCCGGCGCCAGCGTCCGCTCCCCTCCGGCGATCGGCGGAGCAGGGACGTCGAGCACACCGTCGATCCGTTCGAGGGCCACGACCGAGCGGGGCATCTCCTCGAGGAAGAAGCCGACGATCCGCATGGGCAATGCCAGGATGCTGAACAACGCCATCGCGCCCACGAGGTCGCCCACGCTGATCGACCCCTGGTCCACCAGCCATGCTCCCAGGGCAAGCAGGCCGACGATGCCGAGGTTCGGCAGCGCGTCGATGGCGGGTTCGAACAGCGCACGCAGGTTGCCGACGGCGACACGCTGGTCTCGCAACCGGGTGGCCGCGACCCGCAGGCGATCGACCTCGGCCTGCTCCCGGCCGAGCGCCTTGACCACCATGACGCCGTCGAAGCTCTCGTGGGCGATCGACGACACCTCGCCGACGTGTTCCTGGGCCAGCGCGGCGGGGCCGTGGACCTTGCGCGTGTAGTAGTGGTTCATCGTCGCCAGGACCGGAAAGAGCACCGCGGCCACCACCGCCAGCAATGGGTGGATCAACAGCAGGCTGATCAGCGAGATGATGACGAGGACGACCGTGGCCACGGAGAACGCGAACGGCATCAGCATCATGGAGGCGACCATGATGTCGGCGTCCGCGTGCGCCAGGAGCTCCCCGGTGGGTCGCGACTGATGGAAGGACACCGGGAGGCGCAGGTACTGCTCGAAGAGCTGTCGGCGCCACAGCACCTCGGTGCCGTAGCGGGCGCGGGCGAGGAAGTAGCGGCGCACGACGGCACCGGCACCCCGAAACGCGCCCA
The DNA here is from genome assembly GCA_965262315.1 of Acidimicrobiales bacterium. GTDB lineage: Bacteria > Actinomycetota > Acidimicrobiia > Acidimicrobiales > UBA8592 > JBCCFK01. The sequence goes on along the minus strand of CBDHFJ010000001.1, from coordinate 67,305 downwards.
CCATGACGATGAGGCCGATGCCGGCCCAGATGGTGCCGTCGGAGACCCCGCCTTCGTCGAGTCCGGGCACGATCACCTCGTCGGTGACCCAGCCCAGGACCCGGGCGAGCGCCACGGCAGCGACCGCGAAGACCAACGCGCCGACGATGGCGATGGAGTGCGCGGCCGGCATCGCGCGCAACGATCGGCCGAGCAGGCGCCCGCCGCGGCGGAACACCTCGGCCGTGCTCAGTTCGACGTCGCTCACGGTCTCGGCCACAGGCGCACCACGGTACCGAGCGCCGTTGCCGTCGCATGGCACGATTTCGGTGGGAGGCGCCGATGACCAACGATGTTCCCGACCCGACGAAGCTGCCGGCACCGCCCGACCTGCCCGCTCCGCCGACGATCGACCACCCGGGGGTCGACGACATCCAGGACCTGATCGAGGGCGACGACGCGGAAGCGATCGAAGGCGGGCGGGATCTGGTGCGGGCCTTCCACGTGCCGATCCTCGCTCGGGCGTACTGGGCGGCGGACTCCTGGCGGCACAAGCTCAACATCATCGAACTCACGCAGGACCACAGCGCACCCGAGCTCTCCGAGATCGCCACCGACTTCCTGCGCGCGCCCGAGGTGTCATGGGACGAACGCACCGAGCTGGCGAAGGCGATCTCGCTGACGCACATCGGCCAGGAGCTCGACGAGGACCTCGACGACTACACCTCGTACCACAACGACCGCGACCTGCTCCGCCGACGGGTGGACGAGACCCTCGGGCTCCTCGGCCTCGAACGGGAAACGGCGCCGACGGCCCCGCCGACGCCGCCGGCCCCGCCGCTGACGGGGACGCCCGATCGGCGGCTGATCACGGCGATCCTCGACGGCCGCGAAGACGAGTTCCGTCGGGCCCTCGCCGACGGCGCCGACCCCCGCACGGTGATCGACCAGGGCGACTACGCCACCGTTTCCGCGGCAATGGCCGCCTGCATGCGCGAGCGGTACGAGTGGGCCCGAGAGCTCGTCGAGCGTGGCGCGGACGTTCACCATCGACGAACCGGCCCCCGACCCGAACACCGCGATCGCGGCCAGACGATGGTGTGGTGGGCTGCGGGTCACGGTCGGCTCGACATGGTGGAGTGGCTGGCCGACCGCGGCGCCGACATCGACGTCCCCGACTCCTGGGGTTCGACCCCGCTACACCAGGCCGCCAGCGCAGGGCATCTGGACATCGTGCAATGGCTCGTCCACAACGGTGCCGACACCATGGCGGAGATCTACGACCGGCGGACCCCCTTCAACCTCGCCGCCACCCACGTCCGCACGGACGTGGTGCGGTGGTTCCTCTCGCAGGGACACCCACCGGACCAGGTGGGCGCCGCGGGCTACACCGCGCTGATGATCGCCTGCGAGAACGGCAAGATCGAGATGGCGGGCGCGCTCATCGATGCGGGCGCCGACGTCAACGCCCGCCATCCGGGCCAGGGCATCTACGCCGGCCTCCGCGGCTGGACGCCGCTGGTCTTCTGCGTCCGCGGTGGCCGGATCAAGATCACGAGGTACCTGATCTCGCGGGGCGCCCGCGTCGACGACGTCATCACCGTCGGTGCACCGGGCGGAGGATCCGAGAAGCGGGTCATCCACTTCTGCCATGGGCGCCAGGCCGCAAAGCTGGCAGCGCTCGTCGTCGACGCCGGAGCCCGACCAGCCTGAGCTGCACCATAACCCGGTTCTGGATCGCCAGCGGTTATGGAGCAGGATTGCGTCGCTCCTCAGGCCCCGGCAACCAGGCAGGGGGGGGAACGACGACCATGAGCGCCCGCAACGCTCGATGGTCGACGTCAGGGCGGTGCCGGCCCGAGCCGACACCTGGTCCCCGCCTATCTCACGGGGACGTGGGTCCCCGGTTTCGGTTGTGTCAGAGCCGGTCGACGATGGCCTGGGCGAACTCCGAGCACTTGACCTCGGTGGCACCCTCCATCAGACGGGCGAAGTCGTAGGTCACGATCTTCTCGCCGATGGTCTGCTCGACGGCACGGATGATGTCGTCGGCGGCTTCCTGCCAGCCGAGGTGCTCGAACATGAGCACACCCGACAGCAGCACCGACGAGGGATTGACCTTGTCCTGGCCGGCGTACTTGGGGGCAGTGCCGTGGGTGGCCTCGAAGATGCCGTGTCCGGTGACGTAGTTGATGTTGGCGCCCGGCGCGATGCCGATGCCGCCGACCTGGGCCGCCAGCGCGTCGGACAGATAGTCGCCGTTGAGGTTCATGGTGGCGATGACGTCGAACTCCGCGGGACGAGTCAGCACCTGCTGGAGCGCGATGTCGGCGATGGCGTCTTGGACGAGGATCTTGTCGCCGGGGTCCCCGCCACAGTCGTCCCAGCCCACGGCCACGTCGCTGAACTCTTCGCGGACGAGCTCGTAGCCCCACTTCTGGAAGGCGCCTTCGGTGAACTTCATGATGTTGCCCTTGTGCACCCAGTGCACGCCCTTGCGGTTCTTCTTGACCGCGTAGTTGAGGGCGGCGCGCTGGAGACGCTGACTGCCGGTCTTGGAGACGGGCTTGATGCCGATGCCGGAGTCCTCACTGATGTCGCGACCGAAGACCTCGCGCACCATCTCGCGGATTCGGGCGGCCTCGGCCGAGCCTGCCTCGGCCTCGATGCCGGCGTAGATGTCCTCGGTGTTCTCGCGGAAGATCACCATGTCGACCAGTTCGGGCTGCTTCACCGGTGAGGGCACACCCTCGAACCACCGCACCGGGCGCAGGCAGACGTACAGGTCGAGGAGCTGACGCAGCGCCACGTTCAGGCTGCGGAAGCCGCCGCCGATCGGCGTGGTGAGCGGGCCCTTGATGCCGATCAGGTACTCCTGGAAGGTGTCGACCGTCTCCTGAGGGAGCCAGTCGCCCGTCTCGTTGAAGGCCTTCTCGCCGGCGAGGACCTCCATCCATTCGATGGTCTTGCCGTACTTGGCGGCCGCCGCGTCCAGCACGAGCTGCGCTGCCGGCCAGATGTCGATGCCGGTCCCGTCGCCCTCGATGAAGGGGATGATCGGGTTGTCCGAGACGTTGAGGGTGGAGTCGTCGTTGATCGTGATCTTGTCAGCCATAACGGCCTAGATCATACGGGCCGCAGCCACCGAACGCAGATGATCCGTCCAGGTCTTGTGTGCCGAGACTCAGCCGGCGGCCTTCTCGGCTGCCGCCACCGTGTTGGCCATGAGCAGCGCACGGGTCATCGGGCCGACGCCACCGATGCGGGGCGACAGCCAGCCGGCGACCTCCTCGACCTCTTCGTCGACGTCGGAGATCAGCTTCTTGCCCTCGAAGCTGACGCCGGCGGCGACCACCGCCGCGCCCGGCTTCACCATGTCGGCCTTGATCATCCGGGGTGCGCCGGCGGCGGCGATGAGGATGTCGGCCTGGCGGGTGTAGGGGGCGATGTCCGGCACGCCGGTGTGCACCACGGTGACGGCGGCGTTGGCGGCTCGCATCTTCAACGACAGCAGGTTCGCGAGGGGCCGTCCGATGGTGAGACCGCGGCCGACGATGACCACGTGCCTGCCGGCGATCGGCACGTCGTAGCGGTCGAGCATCATCTGGATGCCGGCCGGGGTGCAGGCGAGCGGCGCATCGATTCCCTGGACCAGGCGACCGAGGTTGACCGGATGGAGGCCGTCGGCGTCCTTCTCGGGCCGGACCTTCATCAGGGCGGCCTCGTAGTCGAGACCCTTCGGGAACGGGTACTGGATGATGTAGGCGTGGACGGCGTCGTCGGCATTGAAGTCGTCGACGACCGCTTCGATCTCGTCCTGGGTGGCGTCGGCGCCGAGGACGGCCTCACGCGAATGCATGCCGAGCGCCTCGGAGTCGCGGTGCTTCATCGCCACGTAGTTGTGCGACGGCCCGTCGTCGCCGACGAGGATCGTGCCCAGGCCCGGCGTCACGCCCCTGGCCTTCAGCGCCTCGATCCGGTTGCGCAGATCCTCGTGGACCTCGGCAGCCAACGTCTCCCCGTCGAGCTTGATCGCAGTCATGGCGCACATGATGACAGAGCCCGGGTCAGCCTCCGCCAATGCCACCGATGACAACGCCCCATCCAGTGATGACGCAGCACGCGTCGCCTTCCACCGTTCTCGCCGCTTCCGCCCGTCCCCGCCCGAAATCGGGCCGGCCGCATCCCGAAACCACACCCCACAGGTCGGGCGGGCCGAACGCGTCCCGAAATCGGGCCGAAACCACACCCCACAGGTGCAGAACTGGCCCAATGTCGCAGGCGGGCCGAACACTCGGCGTAGATGTGGTGGGGGCGACGTCGTGCGGTCAGCCCCGCGCAGCGAGCACGGCGATCCAGCTCACGACGCAGGCGACGATGAATCCGACGGCGGCGACACGGGCCCACGGCTTGGCGAGGAGCCCGACCGGAGCATCGGGGTCGAGTCGATACGGTGAACCCGCCTCCAGCGCTTCAGGAAGGATGTCGGCCGGGTCACGGCCATCGCCCAACTGGTCGGCCACCTGACGGACGAGCTCGCGGCTGGCGAACCAGCCGACCTGTCGGAAGGCCCACAGCTCGCCGGTCTCGTTGACGGCCACGACCCGCCAGGGCCGGCGGAGCAGGGTGCGGGCGAGGAAGCCCGCCCCCACGAGCACCAGAATGATGCCGAGCTCCACCACCCCGAACAGGACGAATCCGATCCAGGGGCCGGCGATGATCAGCAGGGTGACGAGGCCGACGACCAACGCGATGGCGGCGACGAAGTCGACGACGGACAACACATCGAGGCAGCCGCCCGCAATGTCCATCGAGCCGTCCGACGAGGTCCGCGCCTGCTGCTGTGCCCGAGCCTCACGATGCTCCCGGAGTCGACGGAATGCCCGATGCAACGGCCGCCGCCCCTCCCACTCGATGAAGCACTCCCAGACGTATCCATCCGGCGCCCGGACTTCGCGCATCGACACATCCTCGCAGACCTGCCGAACGACCAGAGCCCCGGTCCGAAACTGGGCAGAGACTGCACCCCACACGTGCAGAACCAGCCCAATTTGCAGAACCGCACGAGCCCCGGTCCGAAACCGGGCAGCACCCGCACCCCACACGTGCAGAACCAGCCCAATTTGCAGAACCAGCGAGGGATCAGTGCTTGAAGTGGCGTTCGCCGGTGAAGACCATCGCCATCCCGGCTTCGTTGGCCGCGGCGATCACCTCGTCGTCGCGCACCGAGCCGCCGGGTTGAATGACCGCGGTGCATCCGGCCTCGATGGCGGTGTCGAGCCCGTCGCGGAACGGGAAGAACGCGTCGGAAGCACAGGCACCGCCCGCCGCTCGGCCATCGGCCTTCTCGGCTGCGATGCGGCCGGCGTCGCGCCGGTTCTGCTGCCCCGCGCCGATGCCGAACGCTTGCCGATCCTTGGCCAACACGATCGTGTTCGAGCTGACACGGGCCGCGACCTCCCAGGCGAACTGGAGATCTGCCCACTCGGCCTCCGTGGGCGAGCGATCGGTGGCCACGCTCCACTCGTCGCGGGTACCCACGATGCGGTCGGCCGTCTGCACGAGGAAGCCGCCGTCGATGGACCGGATGTCCAGCAAGGGGAAGCCGGGGGCGGGTGCCTCGATGATCCGGAGGTTCTTCTTCTCCTGGAGCTTGGCCATGGCGTCGTCGGTGAAGCCGGGGGCGACGATGACCTCGGTGAACACCTCGCCGAGCGCCTCGGCCAGCTCGAGCGGCACCTCCCGGTTGGCCGCCACGATGCCCCCGAAGGCCGACACCGGATCGCAGGCATTGGCGCGCCGATACGCCTCGGCGATGTCGTCGTGGCTGGCCACGCCACACGGGTTGGCGTGCTTGATCACCGTGACCGTCGGCTCGCCCTGGCCCACCGACCACGCGAGCTTCCAGGCAGCCTCGGTGTCGAACAGGTTCAGGTAGCTGAGGTCTTTGCCGTGGTGCTGGGTGGCCTGGTCCCACCAGCCGCCGCCCGCACTGAACCGGTACCGGGCACCCACCTGATGGGGGTTCTCGCCGTATCGCAGATCCTGGACGCGATCGAGCGCCAGATGGAGCGAGTCGGGAAGCGGGTCCTCCGCATCATCGGCCTCGTCGGTTTCGTCGAACCAGCTGACGATCGCGGCGTCGTACTCGGCCGTGTGCGCGAACGCCTTGCGGGCGAGGCCACGGCGGGTGCCGGGCGACAGGGTGCCACCGTTGGTGATCTCGGCCAGGACGATGTCGTAGTCGGCGGGGTCGACCACCACACCGACGTGTTGATGGTTCTTGGCCGCGGCCCGGACCATCGTGGGCCCACCGATGTCGATCAGCTCCTCCCGGTGTTGGGCGGAGTACTGGAACTCGTCGACGCTCGACGCGAACGGATACAGGTTGCCGACCACCAGATCGATCGGATCGATCCCATGGGTCTCCAGGTCGGCCCGGTGCTCGGGGTCGTCGCGGTCGGCGAGGATGCCGCCGTGGATGCGGGGATGGAGCGTGACCACCCGGTGACCGAGCATGATCGGTGAGCCGGTGTACTCGGCGACGTCGACCACCGGAACCCCGGCCTCGGCGATGACCCGGGCGGTGCCACCGCTGGAGACGAGCTCCCAGCCCTGCTCGTGCAGGCCCTTGGCCAGCTCGACCACGCCGGTCTTGTCGTACACGGACAACAGTGCTCTCACTGCGTTGCTCCCTGGGTTGTGTCGGTGTCGTTCTGATCGCCGGGCTCGAGCACCCAGCCGCGGCCCAGGATCGCCTGGACCGTCTCCACGTAGAGCTGGCGTTCGGCCACCTTGATGCGTTCGTGGAGCGTGTCCTCGGTGTCGTCGGGCAGCACCCGGACGGGCTCCTGCGCCAGGATCGGGCCCGCGTCGACCTCGCGGGTGGCGACGTGCACGGTGCACCCGGTGACCTTGACGCCGTGGGCGAGCGCGTCGCGGACGCCGTGCCAGCCGGGGAAGCTCGGAAGCAGTGCCGGATGGGTGTTGAGGACCTGGCCCGGGTACCGCTCGTAGATGGGGTCGTCGAGGATCGTGCCGAAGCCGGCCATGACCACCAGGTCGACGCCGGCGTCCACCAGGACCTTGGTGAGGTCGACGGTGTAGGCGTGCCGGTCGAAGTCGGCGCCGAAGCTGGCGCGCTGGAGCAGCACCTGCGGCACCCCGTGGCGGTCGGCCACGTCCTGGCCCCCGCAGGGTCGGTCGACGACGACCAGCTCGACCGGCACCCCGGCTTCGAGCATGGCGTCGAGAATGGTCCCGCTGCCCGAGACCAGCACCCCTACTCGCACCGGCAGAAACCTACCGTGGTTCCCTCGGCCCGGGGGCGACTTCGCCGGGTGGCCGCACGGCGACGACAGGTGAGCGAAACCTGAAGCATCCCCGGGACCCGCACTAGTGTCGGCGCAGACAACGTGCGGGAGGTAATGCACCTTGGACACATCCAATCCGGCCCCTCTGCTCCAACTGGGCGGCGGCGTGCTGATAGCGCTTGGGACGATCCTTGACTGGGGGCCCGGCATCGGCGGGCTCAACACCGACTTCAACGGTCTCTTCGGCATCATCGCGTTGCTGATCGGCATCGGACTGGCCGCCGTCGGCGCCATTCGGGCCTTCAGCCCGTCGACGTCGCTGCCTGACCAGATCGCCGGGCTGTCCCTCGATCAGTTGGGCTTCATCGAGGCGCTTGCCGTCTTCATCTTCGCCTTCAGTCTGCTCACCGAGTCCGGCACCAAGATCGGGCTCCATCTGACCTGGATCGGCGCCGCCGTCGCCCTCGTCGGCGTCATCCTGGCGCTGCGCAACCCGTCGTCGTCGAGCACGACCGCGATCTGAGGAGGACACATCATGGATTCACTCAAACCTTCCCAGATCGCGCTGATGGCCGGCGGTCTGGTCTTGTTGATCGGGAGCTTCCTCGACTGGCAGTCGCTCGGCCCGTTCGGGTTCAACGCCTGGGATCGTGGCCTCCTCGGGTTCTTCCTGCTGGTGATCTCGGGCGTCGCCATCGCGGTGGGCGCCATCGGGGCGTTCGCACCCCAGGTCAGCCTGCCGTCGGACCTACTCGGCTTCACCCCGGTCAAGTTCGCCATGGCGCTCGGCGCTGCGGCCTTCCTGATCAGCTTCGGCTTGCTGTTCATGGCCGAAGGGTTCAAGATCGGGTCGATCCTGGCCACCCTCGGGTCGGCTGCGATCGCCGTCGGCGGCTTCATCGACAAAGCGAGTCCACCGCTCCCGCCGAGCCGCCTCGCACCTTCTGAGCCTCACCTGATCAATCCCACCAAGATCAGCTCGGGATTCACGACGAACGCCCGCCCCTCACGGGGCGGGCGTTCTCGCGTTCGGTGAGCCCGGCAAAATGGGGCGGAGCCCCGCCGGGCGAGTCTCAGCCAATCCGCAGAGCAGCCCAAGGAGCGCCAGCGACGACGCTGCGATTGCGACGAAGATGACTCGGTACGTGAGCCCGGCAAAATGGGGCGGAGCCCCGCCGGGCGAGTCTCAGCCAATCCGCAGAGCAGCCCAAGGAGCGCCAGCGACGACGCTGCGATTGCGACGAAGATGACTCGGTACGTGAGCCCGGCAAAATGGGGCGGAGCCCCGCCGGGCGAGTCTCAGCCAATCCGCAGAGCAGCCCAAGGAGCGCCAGCGACGACGCTGCGATTGCGACGAAGATGACTCGGTACGTGAGCCCGGCAAAATGGGGCGGAGCCCCGCCGGGCGAGTCTCAGAGCCCGGCGACGATCTCGGCCATGAGTTCGCCGGCTTCGGTGGGGTTCTGGCCCACCTTCACGCCTGCGTCCTCGAGGGCCTCCATCTTGGCCTGGGCCGTGCCTTTGCCACCAGAGACGATGGCGCCGGCGTGGCCCATCTTCTTGCCGGGGGGCGCGGTCACACCCGCGATGTAGCTCGAGACCGGCTTCGTCATGTTGTTCTTGATGAACTCGGCGGCCTCTTCCTCGGCCGACCCGCCGATCTCGCCGATCATCATCACGGCCTTGGTGTCGGGGTCGGCCTCGAAGGCCTCCAGGCAGTCGATGAAGCGAGGTGCCCGGAACGGGGTCGCCACCGATGCCGACGCACGTCGTGACACCGATGTCCTTCTGCTTGAGCTCGTACAAGCGCCTGGTAGGTGAGCGTGCCGGAACGGCTCACGATGCCGACCGGTCCGCCGGGCTTGGCGATGTGGCCGGCCGTGATGCCGATGTTGCACTTGCCGGGGCTGATGATGCCGGGGCAGTTGGGGCCGAGCAGGCGAGTGTTGGGATGGTCCCGACGGAGCTTGTTGTAGAAGTAGGCCTCGTCGTGGGCCGGCACCCCTTCGGTGATGGCCACGATGAACTCGATGCCGGCCTCGGCCGCCTCGAGCACCGCACCCTGCACACCGGGTGCGGGGATGAAGATGCAGGTGGCGGTGGCGCCGGTGGCTTCCTTGGCCTCGGCCACCGAAGCGTAGATCGGCACCCCGTCGACATCGGTGCCCGCCTTCTTGGGGTGGGTGCCCGCGACCACCTGGGTGCCGTACTCGGCGTTGAGCTTGCCGTAGTAGCTGCCCTGGGAGCCGGTGAGGCCCTGGTAGATGACCTTGGTGTTCTCGTCGACGAAGATGCTCATGATGTTCTCCTCGTTCTCTGTTTCTCTTCGTTGACGGATTCAGCTGGCCAGCTCGACGGCCTTGCGGGCCGCGTCGAGCATGGTCTCTTCCATCATCAGGCTGTCGGACAGGTTCGGCTGCCAGGATGGCCCGGCCTTCCTCGGCGTTGGTGCCGTCGAGGCGGATCACGATCGGGCGAGTCGATGGTGACGCGCTGCATGGCTTCGAGGATGCCGTTGGCGACCTCTTCGCCGCGGGTGATGCCACCGAAGATGTTGATGAAGATCGCCTTGACGTTCGGGTCGTTGTTGATGACTTCGAGCGCCCCGGCCATCACGTCGGCGTTGGCGCCGCCGCCGATGTCGAGGAAGTTGGCGGGGCTGCCACCCACCTGATTGACGACGTCGACGGTGCTCATCGCCAGGCCGGCGCCGTTGGCGATCACACCGACACTGCCCTCGAGACCGACGTACTGGAGGCCCTTGGCGTGGGCCGCGGTCTCGCGCTCGTCGCGGGGCTGGGTCTCGTCGTACTGCTCGTAGTCCTCGTGGCGGAACGTGCTGTTGCCGTCGAGGGTGACCTTGGCGTCGAGCACGTGGACGCTTGCCCTCGGGGGTGAGGATCAGCGGGTTGATCTCGACCAGGTCGGCAGTCGCCCTCGGTGTAGGCGGTGTAGAGCTTCTGCAGGATGTCGACCGAGCCCTCGACCGCGGCCTCGGGCAGGTTGGCGGCGGCGACCCACTCGCGGCACTGCGCCTCGCTCGAGCCCGACGACCGGGTCGACCCAGATCTTGGCGATGGCGTCGGGGTTCTCCTCGGCGACGGTCTCGATCTCGACACCGCCCTCCTTGGAGAGCATGCCGAGGTGCTTCTTGGCCGAGCGGTCGAGCGTGAAGCTGGCGTAGTACTCCTCGGCGATGTCGGAGGCCTTCTCGATCCACACCCGGCCCACGACGTGGCCCTTGATGTCCAGACCCAAGATGTTGCCGGCGTGCTCACGGACGGCATCGATGTCCGGCGCGAATTTCACGCCGCCGGCCTTGCCTCGCCCACCGGTGTGGACCTGGGCCTTCACCATGACCGGTGTCCCCAGACGCTCGGCTGCGGCGACGGCCTCGTCGACCGAGAATGCGATCTCACCGGGAGAAACCGGCATCCCATAGGAAGCGAAGAATTGCTTCCCCTGGTACTCGAACAGATCCACGGCGTCATTGCCTCCTGTGGTGTGACTCCATCGGCCCGCGACTGCATGATCACCGGGCGCCGGAGCGATACTAGGGCGGACCGACCCTCCATCGCCCCACTCTGGGATCACGTTCGTGCCAGTTTCCTCAGGCCCCCAGCTCAACCTGCCCCGGACGATCGCCTTCGCCGTCGTCAGCCTGGCGGCCGGCGTCGGCCTGTTGTTCGTGATCGTGTGGCTCGCCGGCAGCGGCGACGTCCAGTTCAAGCTGGGCGACGACGTGTTCGAAGTCGGCGACGCCAGGCGCTTCGCCGACATCATCGACGCCGATCAGCAGCCGCTGCTCTTCACGTCACTGAGCCGCAGCCGACCGATCTATGTCAACCACGTCGGCGACGACGTGGTCGCCGGTTGGTCTGCCTTCGATGCCCGCTCCCCATCGGACCCCGAGGGCTGCGAAACCGGCCTGCTCTGGGAGATCGGCAACCAGGTGTTCCGCGACACGTGCATGCCCACCGACACCTACCCGCCCGACGGCGCAGGGCTCCTGCAGTACGACGCCACCGTCACCGCTGAGGGCAAGCTCATCGTCGACCTCAACCAGGACGCGCAGCCCGACGGCGGCGAGACCGAGGGCTGACTGACACTGCATCGGTCCACCTGGGTCCACCGGCCCAACCACTGGGTGGGCCACCTCAGCCGGGGAGAACGGACCAGGGCCGAACGGTCCGACCTCGGCTGAACCCCTACACATCGGGCCCACATGACCGATCCGCACCCTGTGAAAGAAGGGCGCGTGAGGGACAGCGCGGGCGGCAGGCGACTGCGTGACCGCGGAGCGGCGGCCGTCGAGGCCGCCATCATGGTGCCCCTTCTCGTGTTCATCACCTTCGGGATGCTCGAGTTCGGCCTGTACTGGCAGCAGAGCCACACCTACAACGAAGGTGCCCGAGCCGCGGCCCGCATCGGCGCCACGCTCGCCCGCGAGCCCAACTACCACCTCGACATGATCGCGGCCCTCGAGGGGAAGATGGAGGGCCTCCCGGTCGACTCCGTCCAGCGCGTCACCATCTACAAGGCCGACCCCGTCACCGGCGCACCGATCACCGGCGACGTCGACACCTGCAGCGTCGACTGCTATCGCTTCACGTACGACGAGACCACCGAGATCTTCAGCCTCGTGAGTGGCCCCGAGTGGGCACCGCTCGACCAGGCGGCGTGCGGCGGCGAAGGCCACACCGACTACATCGGCGTCCACGTGCAGGGCGTCTACACGTCGCTGACCGGGCTCGTCGGCAGTCGGACCATCCGTGAGGAGACGGTGCTGCGTCTCGAGCCCGTCCCCCTGTCCCAGACCTGCGAGCCATGATGACGTCTCCCTCCCGTTCCCCGCGCCCGCGGACCGCCGGCGACGAGCGCGGTATCGGCGCGATCTGGCTGGCCGTTGGCATGACCCTGTTCATGTCCTTCGCCGGTATGGCCGTCGACCTCGGCAACTGGTACCTGACCCGGACCGAGGTCCAGACCGCCACCGACGCGGCCGCTCTGGCCGGCTCGGCCCTCCTACCCGCCGACACCAAGGCCGCCGGCGACGAGGCTCGCCGGGTCGCCGCCAACCACGGGTTCTCGTCGGACCGAGTGGAGATCGAGATCATCGACGGCTCGATCATGCGGGTCCGCATCACCGGCGAGGCCGAGAACTTCTTCCTGCCCGCCATCGGCTTCGACCAGACCCAGACGGTCTCGGCGGAGGCCCTCGCCGAGTACGAGGGCAACGTGGCGATGGGCAGCCCCGAGAACGCGATCGGCAACGACCCAGAGTCCGCGGGCGTCCAGCCCGACTTCACCCTCGGCGTCGAGGGTCCCGGCCACACCAAGGTCGACGGCGACCGGTTCCAGCCGAACAGTTGTGGCCAGAGCGGTGTGTCCTACTGCGACCACACCGCCAGCGGAGTCCAGAACGCCGAGTTCGACTCGAACGGCTACTTCTTCGCAGTGAATGTCACCGCGACGACGGGCCAGGACCTGGTGTTCGACGTCTACGACCCGGCCTACGTCACCGGCAACAACGGCAACAACAACGACCGCAACTGCAGCAACTACCTGCCTGACGCCACGCAGCGCGGCGACCTCGAGGACCTGACCGACGACGGCGCCGACTACGTGGGCTACGACGGCGGCATCATCCCCGAGCACTGGTACAACGACACCGACGTCACGGTGTCGAAGGTGGACGCCGGCGACCGCTACGTGGACGGTCGCACCGTCTGGTGCATCGGCGACAGCAGCGGCGGGTCGAACCCCGTCGACACCACGATCATCATCCGGGAGCCGGACGACACCCCGTGGAACCCTCTGGACAACCCGGCGATCACCCAGGTCAACTGCCGTCCCACGTCCTTCGGCCACCACCGGCTCGACACCTCCGACGACACCGACAGCGACGCCAGCCTCTACCAGCTCCTCGATCCCACCGACACCACCTGGCGGGGGCAGGGCCAGTGGAAGGTCGAGGCCGAGGATCCGCCGGTGTGGACCCTGGCGGAGACCTACCGACGCTGGGTGACCGTCTGCCGGGTGCCGGGCGCCTTCGTCGACGTCGGGAAGTACCTGATCCAGGTCACCACCTCGCACTCCACGGTGAACCCCGAGGCGTACGACCCGTACGAGGACGGCGCAGGGCTGAACGCGTTCTCGATCCGTGCCGGATTCGACGACGGCACCGGGACGCTGCACACCAACGCGGGCAGCGTCACGGTGCACGCTGAGGGCCACCTCCCGATCTTCGCCAACTCCGACAGCGCCAACCCCGAATTCCACCTGGCCCGGATCCTCGAGGTGAGCCGCGACCGGACCCTGACCGTGGAGATCTTCGACATCGGCGATGCCGGCTCGCTCTCGATGCAGGTCATCCCCCCGGCCGACTCGAACATGAGCGTCTTCAGCGGGTGCGAGTTCGACCTCGAGGGTGTGGACCCCACCCCCAACACGACGGCGTCGACCTGCAGCGTGACCACCACCGGTTCCTACAACGGCCGCGTCCTGCTGATCCAGGTGCCGCTCCCGGACAGCTACGAGTGCGACGAGTCGGTCTCCACCGGCTGCTGGGTGAAGCTCCGCATGAACGGCAGCGACATTCACGACTTCACGACCTGGAGTGCCTACATCTCGGGCGATCCGGTCCGACTGATCGAGTAGACCAATGGACCAGCTCCCCCTCTTCGATCAGCCGGCCCCCCAGGAGCCCGAGGCCGACGACGGTCGACGCAGCCGCGGCGCCGTCCTGGTCGAGACCGTCCTGATCATCACCGTCCTGCTCGTCCTCCTGTTCGGCGTGGCCGAGTTCGGCATGGCCGTACGCTCCAAGCACGGTCTCTCCGAAGCAACCCGCGCCGGTGCCCGTGTCGCGGCGGCCCTCCCGCGCGATGCCACCTTCAACACTGCAGCCGCCAACTCCGTCCGGGCGGCGGTGCTCGACGCGATCCCGAACGGCGACGTCAGCCGCCTGGTGATCTACCGCGCCAACGGCGACACCGGCGAGCCGGTCAGCGGCACCGTCGAGAGCTGTTCGGAGTGCTACACGTACCTCTGGGACGAGACGAGCTCGGACTGGGTCCTGCAGAGCGGTTCCGAATGGCTCGCCAGCACGCAGTATGCGTGCGGCCAGGTGAACCTCACCGACTTCGTCGGCGTCCACCTCACCGGCAACTACGACTTCGTGACCGCGTTCTTCGTCGAGGACATCGAGCTGACGTCGCGCACGGTCATGCGCCTCGAGCCGGTGATCGGCACCAGCCAGTGCAGTCCGTCGAGCAACCCGCCGCCGACCGCGGCACCGACGGGCACCCCGACCCCGGGCCCCAGTGTCACCCCCGTCGCCCACGCCGACCACGCGGCCGACGCCGACACCGTGGCCGAGCGGTGTCCCGACCTACACGCCGACGCCGACGCCCACCAACACGCCGGTCCCGACCGCGACACCCACGCCGACCGGCACGCCCACCAGCGCCCCGACGGCCACGCCCACGGCGACGCCGGACAGCGGCGGCTGCACCGGCTGGTGCCCGGACTTCGCGTACTACTACGCCCCGTGGGACGACTGGGTGTACGTGTGGTGGGACGAAGCCGACGTGCCCAACAGCAGCGAGTTCCCGTCCGGCTGCTCGTACTACGGCTGGTGGTACGGCGGCACCTACCACTCCGGCGGCTACGAAGTCACCTGCAACAGCGCCGTGGGCCCCACCCCGACACCCACCGCGACGCCGACACCGACGCCATCACCGACGCCCGATCCCGACTGGGACTACGACGTCTACTACACCGGCTGGGGATCGCACTGGTACGTCTGGTGCACGTCGAGTCCGAGGTGCCCGCACGAGCAGCGATTGTTCCCGCAGGTGCACGTACTACGGTCGCTGAAGTCACGAGGCTGCACCTATCAACTCCGGCGCTACGAGGTCCAGAGGTGCACTGAATCCTCCCGCGCGGCACGCTTGTTCCGCTGCGGCTGCGGTCCCTCGAGTTGCTGCATTCAACTCGCCCGAGGCGGCGCCCCGCTCCTCGTCCCTCGTCGCTCCCACGATCGGGCTATGAGGCACCGTCATCTTGGAGGCCCTCGCCCCGCTCCGCTGGGGACCGCCAGTGCCTCACGAGGTAGTAGCCCCACGCGGTAGCAAGCATGACGAAGATGGGCCCGAACACGAGGCCCTCGACCGTGTCGAGACGCGCCAAGAACGCCACCGCCCCCACACCCAGTCCGGCGAGCATCGCAAGGGTCCGGATGAACATGCCCCACTCGTACTGCCCGGCCGGTCGAGGCATCTTTGGTCAGATCTTCTCCAGGGGTGCCCAGCTGAGGAGGAGGATCTTCTGGCCGGCGTCGGAGAAGTGCACGGTGGCCTCGGTCTTGTCGCCGGTGCCCTGGAGGTCGATGATCACGCCCTCGCCGAACTTGGCGTGCCGGACGTCGTCGCCCACCTTGAGCCCGATCTCGTCGGCGCCCGACGGGGTCGGCCCCGTCGGTGACGTCCGGGCCATCGCCTGGTCGACCATACGTTCGCGGCTCTGGGCGATGCGGTCCCGACCCCCGGACCCGAAGTTGGTGGACCCCGTACGACGGCGATCCGAGCGGCTGCCCTCGGCCTCGGTCATCAGCTGCTCGGGGATCTCGTCGAGGAACCGGCTGGGCGGGTTGTACTGGGTGGCACCGAACAGGGTGCGGCTCCACGCGTTGGTCAGGTAGAGGCGCTCCTCGGCCCGGGTGATGCCCACATAGGCCAGGCGGCGTTCCTCCTCCAGCTCGGCCGGTTCGCCCAGCGACCGGATGTGGGGGAAGACCCCGTCCTCGAGGCCCATCAGGAACACCACCGGGTACTCGAGCCCCTTCGCTGAGTGGAGCGTCATGAGGACCACCGACGAGTCGTCCTCGTCCAGCTCGTCGGTGTCGGCCACCAGACTGACCTGCTCGAGGAACTCGTCGGCATCCTCGAACTCGCGAGCCAGGCCGACCAGCTCGGCCAGGTTCTCCAGCCGCCCGTCGGCCTCGACCGAGTGCTCGGCCTCCAGCTCGGCCAGGTACCCGGAGGCCTCGAGCATCTCCTGGATGACCGCGGCCGGACCCTCGTCGATGATGTCCCGGCCCTTCTCGATGACGCGCTGGAACTCCTCGAGCCCGCGGACCGCCTTGCCGGTCACGCCGGCCTCGGGCGCCCGCAGCAACGCCTGGTCGAACGTGAGTCCCGACGCCGCGGCCCAGGTGTCGAGCTTGGCGACGCTGGTGTCGCCGACCCCCGCGCTTGGGCGTGTTGACGACCCGCTTCATCGACACCTCGTCGATGGGGTTCACCACCGCCTTCAGGTACGCCAGCGCGTCCTTGATCTCGCGACGGTCGTAGAACCGGGTGCCGCCGATGACCTTGTAGGGGATGCCGACGCGGACCAGGTGCTCCTCGAGCACTCGACTCTGGGCGTTGGTCCGGTAGAAGACTGCCATGTCCTTCCAGCGGTACTGCTCGCCGTCGTGCAGCCGGGCGAGCTCGTGTGCGATCCACCGAGCCTCGTCCCCCTCGTCGTCCGCGTGGTAACGGGTGATCTTCTCGCCGCTGCCGGCATCGGTCCACAGGTCCTTGGGCTTGCGTCCCAGGTTGTTGGCGATGACCGCGTTGGCCGCGTCGAGGATGGTCTGGCTGCTGCGATAGTTCTGCTCGAGCAGCACCACGGTGGTGTCCGGGAAGCGGGTCTCGAACTCCACGATGTTCCGCATGTCCGCACCCCGAAAGGCGTAGATGCTGTTGTGCACCAACATCCCGTCGGCCACGTAGGTGTGGATGCCGTCGACCTCGAGGTCGAACACCTCGCCAACCGGGTCGACGCCGATGTCGATGGTGTCGACGACGTCGACGACGAGGCGGCCGTCGAGTTCGACGAGGACCTCCATCCCCTCGCGCAGGTGCGAGAGCGGGGTGTACGCGTAGATCGTGCCGTCGACCGCGACTCGGCGACGAATGTCGAGGCCGCCTGCAGTCGCCGCTGAACGAGCGAGCCCAAGTGCCTCGGTGAACGACTTGCGGGAGACCTCGATGCGCCAGCCGCCGTTCTTCCCGTCGCGAACCGGGAAGCCCGCGTCTCGGAGACGGTCGGCGACGTCGCGCCGGTTCGAGGACCATTGGACGCGGTGGTAGCCGACGCCGCCGTGGCGGTGGTCGGAGAACATCGTCAGGTTGAGGGTCTGACGCCGCTCGCCGTTCTGCGGGACGTGGTGCGGGAGGTCGGGATGCAGCTCGAGGTCGACCAGCAGTTTCTTGGCGCCGGTGTGGGTGTCGAGGTTGTCGTAGAGCCGTTCGATGGCCGCATCGTCCATGGCGAGGTCTCGCCCGACGCCGTGGAACAGCGTGGTCGGCAGGCCATATGTGGCGGCGAACCACGACTCCCAGTACGAGGCGTCGGCACGCGAGTCGCACACTCGCAACACCCACAGCTTGTCGGCTCGTTCCTGCGCGCACCGCACGCGGAAGCCGAGGTCGCGGCGCCCTTGGGAGTTCGAGCGGTCGCTGCGGCACAGACCGACGCGGTAGCCGCGGTCGGCCCGATACATCAAGTAGACGTAGTGCCGATCGGCGATGGGTACCATACGCGCCGGGACGATGTGGTGCGGCGTGCCGGTGATGGTGTGGCCGCCATGCGTCGTGACCGTGGTGAGCGGGTCGACGTAGGTGCCACGCTGCACATGGGTCACGGTCCCCGGGACCAGGTCTCCCGATCCCCCGGTTCCGAGGACGGTGTCGCCGACCTCGATCTCGCCGATGCACCGGGTTCCGTCTGGCGTCGCCACCTGGGTGCCCCTGGGAAGGCACTGGTCCTGGTCGCCGACGACGCAGACGTTGTGGTGGTCGCCGGCCAGGAGGAGGACCAGCTCGTTCTGGACCGGGTTGGTGTCCTGGTACTCGTCGACGAGGATGTGGCGGAACCGGCGCCGGTAGTGATCCAGCACATCGGGGTTCTTCTGGAAGAGCTCGACCGTGACCAGCAGCAGATCGTCGAAATCCATGGCCCCGGCCTTGCGCAGCCTGGCCTGGTACTCGGCGTAGACGTCGGCGATCTTGCGCTCCGCCGGTGTCTGGGCCCGGTCGCGGTAGGCCTCGACGCTGACCATCTCGTTCTTGGCCGCACTGATCGACGAGTGCACCGACCGGGGCGGGAACCGCTTGGAGTCGAGGTTGAAGTCGCGGAGGATGTACCCGGTGAGCCGGACGGCGTCGGCCTGGTCGTAGATCGTGAAGGACGACGGATAACCCAACACCTGCGCGTCGCGGCGCAGGATGCGCACGCACGCGGAGTGAAACGTGGACACCCACATCTTCTCCGCGACCGGGCCGATCAAGGCCCCGACGCGAGTCTTCATCTCCTGCGCGGCCTTGTTGGTGAAGGTGATCGCCAGGATCTCGAACGGGGAGACGTTCTCCTGCTCGATCAGGTGGGCGATCCGGTGGGTGAGGACCCGGGTCTTGCCCGAACCGGCGCCCGCGACGACCAACAAGGGGCCCTCGGGGTGGACGACGGCGTCGAGCTGGGCGGGGTTGAGCCCCTCCGCCAGGGCCTGGTGCGGGGATTCAGGCGACATCGGCGCCACCCTACCGACCCCCGGTGACGCTGTTGTCCCGCACCGCCGACGCTTGTTCGGCCTGCTGCTGCGCCCGAGGCGCCGACCCGTCGCTCGTCCCTCGCTCCTCGCACGCAAGTCGCCCGAGGCGCCGACCCGTCGCTCGTCACTCGCTCCCCGCACGCAAGTCGCCCGAGGCGCCGACCCGTCGCTCCTCGCGCTCGACACGCCCGATGCGCCGGGGCGGATCGGCTACTCCTCCTCGTCGCCAGCCTCGGGCTCGTCGCCCTCCGACTCGGCCTCGCCGGCCGCGGGCTCGGCCTCCGCTGCAGCGTCGTTCTCGGCCGCGGCCTCACCGACTTCTTCGTCCCCGTCGACGGGCTCGCCGGAGCGAAGCTTGTTGAAGTCGTCCACTGCGGCGCGGTAGGCCTCGTCGGCTGCCGCCTTGTCCTCGGCCGAGGCGTTGGGGTCCGACTGCAGCTTCTTGAGCTCGCTCGCGGCCTGCTGCTTCTTGCGCTCGGCCTTGTCGACCGCACGCTGGGCGGCCTCCTCAGCCTGCTGGATCTTGAGTCCCTCGTTGAACTGCGCCAGCGCGGCGTCCAGAGCGTCATTGTCTGCCATGGCCCTGAAGGTAGCGGGCCCACACTCCCTCCAGACACTCGCGGCCCGAACGCGCCGAACCCCGGCCTGACGGCCGGGGTTCCGACCACGACATGTCGTGGAACGTCAGGCGTACACGACGTCTTCCTGGTCGCCGAGCAGCGCCCGGTACACCAGTGCACCGATCACGCCACCGACGATCGGCGCCACCCAGAACAGCCACAGCTGACCGAGCTGGTCACCACCGGCGAAGATCGCCTGCGATGTCGACCGAGCCGGGTTCACGCTCGTGTTCGTGACCGGGATGGAGATCAGGTGGATCAGCGTGAGCGCCAGCCCGATCGCCAAGCCGCCCATCGCGGGCGACGCCTTCTTGGCCGTGGCGCCGAGGATCACCACGATGAACACCGCGGTGAGCACCACCTCGATCAGGAAGGCGGCACCCAGGTTGTAGCCCCCAGGCGAGAAGTCGCCGTAGCCGTTGGAGGCGAACGCCCCGGCGCCCTCGCCGATCTCCCAGCCGTCCTGCCCGGACGCGACGGCCCAGATGACGATGGCCCCGAGCAGACCTCCCAGGACCTGAGCGACGATGTAGGCGGGCGCCTCCCTGCGATCGAATCGACCGCCGGCGACCAGCCCCAGCGTCACCGCTGGATTGAAGTGGCCACCGGAGATGTGGCCGAGCGCGTACGCTCCGGTCACGACGGTGAGGCCGAAGGCCAGGCTGACGCCGACGAAGCCGAGCCCGAGGCTCGTGCCGTTGCCGCCCACGCCGAAGTCGGCCGCCAGGACAGCTGCGCCGCACCCGCCCAGGACCAGCCAGAAGGTGCCGATGAACTCGGCACCGAGCGCTTTTGCGTTCATGTGGATCTCCCCTTGCATGCCCGCCCGTGCGGCGGGTGACTGGGAAGACGGATCTGCGACGCCAGAGTCGCGGATTCCTCAGATGTGTTGCTTGAAGTGCTCGACGACCAGCCGGTGGGCATCGTGGGTCGGGAAGCCGGGTTCTTCCCGATACTCCTCGGTCAGCACGGAATGCGCCTGCTTCTCGAAGCCGTGGGGGTTCCCCTTCGACGAATCGATCACGACACCGACGAATGCGGCTCCCAACAGCTCCTCGAGCGCCTGGAACCGGTCGGCGTGCACGACCGGGTCGTCGGTGAAGCGCAGTCCGATCGCGCAGACGTCACCGGCGGCGGCCCGCTCGGCCACCACCGAGAGGTCGTCGGCAGACATCCCCAGGTCGGCGCGTCGCCGCTTCCCCAAGGGAAGCGGCAGGGACGGCTGGGAGAGAACACCGACCGACACCAGCGGGTCCACCGCCAGGGCCAGCGAGAAGCCGCCGGTGAAGCACATCCCGACGACGCCCACGCCGCGGTCCGGCCCGACGCCACTCCGTGCATGTGCCTCGGCCACGAGCCCGCGCAGCCATGCGATCACGGGCGAGGTCCGACCGGTGGCGAAGGCCACGAACTCGCTGGACACGCATGCCTTCACCATCGATCGCAGGATGTAGCCGTTGCTCACGTCTCGGCCGGGCTCGCCGAACAGATCCGGGAGCGCAACCGAGAACTCCTCGGCGACCAGCCGGCGGGCGAAGTCGGCGACGGCCGGCGTGATGCCGGGCATCTCGGTCATCACGACCACCGCGGGACCGGACCCCTGCCAGTAGACGTCCTTGGTCACACCGTCGAACGTGTGCGACTCCTTGGTGAAGTCATCCAGCGCGTCAGCCATCGCCGCACCGTAGCCTCACGGCCCGAACGTGCCGTCCGCCCTCGACCACCAACGACGACGGAGGTGCGATCAGTGGCGCCAGTCGATGGTCGGCCCGAGGTCGTCCTCGGGTACGGAGAGGTCCTCGATGGCATGGGACCGATGGCCGATCGGCTGACCCCAGAAGCCTCGGGGCGCCTCGAGGGTGTCGATCAGGAACTCCAGCGGGGCGTCGTAGTGCCGGCGCAGCTCACGGCTGGCGGCCAGCGCCTCGTCGAAGGGCTTCACCGGAAAGCCGTGCGACGCCATGAGCTCATGCAACTCCCGGAACTGGACCGGGTCCACGTAGGCGTCGTCCAGCTCGGCCCGGTACTCGGACAGGTCGGCGTTGACGGTCAGCTCCTGGAGCAGTCGGATCGAACGCCGCATCATCCAGTACGGGGCTCGACCCTCGCAGCCCTCGCACATCTCCATGTGCAGGGCTGCGTCGGTCACCACGCCCAGCGCAGTGACCCAGTGCTGGCCCGGGTGCTGTGACCGGAAGAGCATCAGCATCGGGAAGCTGGTGTGGGTCTCCATCACCTGGGCGACCCACGCCTCCCACTCGGCGAAGAAGCCGTCGAGCCGGCCGGGATCGCCGTCGGGCGCACGCGCGATGACGAGGTTCGTCGGGGTGATCCGCCCTTCGGTGCCGTCGTCGAGCATCAGCAGCTTCTGCTCGCGCTCGCTGTACGCCGAATACAGGGCGGGCAGGTAGCCGATCACCAGCGCGGTGGTGAGCACACCGGTGAAGGCCTCGAGCAACGCCCCGAACCGGGGCACGTGTTCGGCGGGCACGATCTCGCCGAACCCGAGCGTGAAGTACACGACGCCCGAGTAGTAGATCGAGTCGGTCAGATCGGCCGCCCCGTCCACGCCGCCGATCCCCCACCAGATCAGCCCGAAGCCCACCACCTGCTGCACCACCCACGCGAGCAACATCAGGATCACGCTGAGGGGGGCGAACGTGGCGTAGAGCCGCTCCCTTCGCGACTCCTGCTTGAAGCGGTGACCGACGCGCCGGACCACGTGCCAGGTCTGGGTGTAGACGATCCGCGTCAACCAGAAGCGACCCTGTGCGGTGGTGGTGGTGACCAGGGTGTTGGTGAGGTCGGCCAGGACCGAGAGCACCAGGAACACCCCGACCACGACGGCGATGACCTCCATGACTGGACGCTACCCCGTCACGTTCCCGGCTTCGGGCGGCGCCCAGGTCACGGGCTCGAAGCCGCGGTGGTCGAGCATTGGTGCCATCCAGCCGGGCGTGTCGAGCGTTCGAAGGGTGGCGAGATCGACCCAGCGGAGGTCGGCCAACTCCTCGGTCTCGGACCGCAGCGTCCCGCTGCGCACCTCGGCGTCGTAGACGGTGGCGACGTAGTCGACCACGTCCCCGTTCGGGTACGTGACGCGATGGTCGGGGGTGCCGCCGTAGACGCCGTACACCCCGGTGAGCCGGACGTGCAGGCCGGTCTCCTCCCACACCTCGCGCACCGCCGCGTCGCCAGGGCGCTCGTGAGGCTCGAGCGCACCACCCGGGATCACCCAGCGTCCGACGTCGCGATGTCGTCCCACCACCACCCGATCGCCGTCGCGCACCATGACGGCGACCGACGGCATGAACAGCGGCGCGGTGCCCACCATCTCCCGGAGCTCTTTGATCCAACCATCGCGCGGCATGCGGAAAGCCTGGCAGACGGCGTCGGGTGCGGCGTCTACCCTGCCCGCCCATGGCCACGCCCTTCCGATTTTCCCTGACCGCCACCGGGGTCAACGACCCCACCGAGTTCGTCGAGCTGTGCCGGCGGGCCGAGGACCTCGGGTACAGCACGGTGTCCATGGCCGACCACCTCGATGACCAGCTCGCACCGATGCTCGCGCTGACGGCCGCGGCGCAGGCGACCACCACCCTGCGGGTTCTCAGCCTCGTGTTGGCCAACGACTACCGCCACCCGGCCCTGCTGGCCAAGGAGATCACCACGCTGGACCAGCTGTCCGGCGGGCGGCTCGAGTTCGGCATCGGCGCCGGCTGGATGGCCTCGGACTACGAGCAGGCGGGCCTCCCCTACGACCGCCCGGGAGTGCGCATCGGGCGACTCGCCGAGGCCGTGCAGATCCTCAAGGCCACGTGGGCCGGAGGGCCGGTCGTATTCGACGGCACCCACTACCGGATCCAGGGGTTGGTGAACACACCACCGCCGGTCCAGGACGGCGGTCCGCCCCTGATGCTGGCCGGCGGTGCCGAGAAGATGCTGACGTTCGCCGGCCGCGAGGCGGACATCGTCGGGGTGAACGCCGCGCTCACCGCAGGCGTCATCGACGAGCGGGTCGGACCCTCCGCCACCGCGGCGGCCACCGACGAGAAGATCGAGTGGATCCGCAACGGCGCCGGCGATCGGTTCGACCAGATCGAGCTCCAGACCCGGGTCCACATCGCCTACGTCGGCGACGGCGCCGGCGACTTCGCCGAGGGGCTGGCACCCGCCCTGGGCCTCACCCGCGAGCAGGCCCTCGCCACACCACATGCCCTGATCTGTTCGTCACCGGCCGAGGCCGTCGATGTCCTGCAGGGCTGGCGAGAGCGCTGGGGCATCTCCTACATCGGGCTGGGCGCCGACGCCATCGACGCCATGGCACCGGTCGTGGCCGAGCTGGCTGGCAGCTGAGTCGACCTCAGCGCAGTCGCGGGAGCAGCGCCGGCACCTTCTCCATGTGTTCCGCATACCCGGGCCGCCGCTCGATCGAACGCTCGTCGAGCATCGGGATGCTGGCGAACACGAACATCAGGAGCATGGCCACGAAGCCCAGGCCCGTCCACCAGTAGCCGGGGTCGGCAGCGAGGCCGAAGAGGAAGAGACCCAACCACACCCCCAGCTCACCGAGGTAGTTGGGGTGGCGGACGTGCGCCCAGAGCCCGGTGTCGAGGATCGCGCCCGGGCCACGGTCCGACCGCACGAACGCACGGAGCTGTTCGTCGGCCACTGTCTCGATGAGCAGCGCGCCGCCCATGATCAGGGCGGCCACCACGTCGAGCCACCCGAAGGCGTTGTCGCCACGCACCAGCGCCGGAACGAAGGGGAGGCTGCCCAGAACCAGCTGCATCGTCGGGAACCCGGTGACGACCGTGGCGTCGATGCCGGCCCTCGGCATGATGCCCTTGTCCTTGTACATCACGTAGCGCCAGTCCTCGTGATGCATGCCCGGCCAGCCCATCGACCAGTTGTAGGTGAGGCGGACCCCCCAGAGGCCGAAGATCACCAGCAGCACCACCTGGCGTGACCCCACGGCGCCATCCGCGCCCATGGCCATCGCCACACCGACGATCGGCGGAATCACGCTCCAGTAGGCGTCGAAGACGCTGCCGTTCCGCGTCATCTGGATCACCACGTAGGTGACCGCTGTCGCCGCGTAGTACGAGACCACGATCTCCCACACCGGATGCCAGTCGGCGGCGGCCACGATGCCGATCGCGACCAGCGCGGCCACGACGTAGGTGGCCACGATCACCAGGAAGGATCTCGACCTGCTCACACCACGATTCTCGCCGCGCCGATCGAAGGGTTCCAAAACGGTCGGCGACTGCCGATGGATTCCCCGAGCCACCGGCTCGACACCACTACCGTCGCGTCCGAGCGAAGCGGGAGACCTCACCATGCGCACACGCGTCCTGATCCTCATGGCAGCCATCGCCGTCATCGCATCCGGCTGCTTTCGAGCCAACTTCACCGTCGATGTGAACGACGACGGCTCCGGCACGGTGTCGGGCCTCGTCGCCTTCAACCCCGAAGCGCTGAGCGAGCTCGCCGAGACCTTCGGCGAGGACACGGGAGGTGTCGGTGACGAGGACCTCTGTGCCCAGCTGGATGCCGAGAGCGGCATCGACACCGATGGGTTCGAGGAGGTCCGGCCCTACAACGAGGACGGCTTCTGCGGCACCGAGTTCTCCGGTACGTTCGCTCCGGGCGAGTTCTCGAGCGCAGCCGCCGGCCTCAACGACGGGAGCGAAGCAACGCTGCGGCAGGAACCCGATGGCGGCTGGTTCTTCGAGCTCCCCTTCGACGACTCCGACCTCACCACCGACGGCCTGCCCCCGGGCTTCGACGACATCTTCGACGGCGCCGAGTACGTGGTCCGCGTGCGGCTTCCCGGCCGGCAGGTCGACCACAACGGCGAGATCGACTCCGAAGGGTTCGTCGTGTGGGACATCGACCTCACGAGCCCGCCGACCACACTCTTCGTCCGTACCGAACCCGGCGACCCCATCATCGGTTCGGCCAGCGTCGGCGCTGACGACGACGGCGGGGGCGCGCTCACGGTCATCCTCATCGTGGTGGCGGTGCTGGCCGCACTCGGCTTGGCCGCCTTCTTCCTGATGCGCAACCGCGGCGGGGACGACGACGCTCCGGCCTCGGGGATCGCAGCCACGATTCCGGGCGGGACCCCCGCCGCGCCACCGGTCGATCCGACCGGACCGATCACCAGCCCTGCTCCCCCCGAGCACACCTGGGACACACAGGCCGCGCCGGTCATCGAAGACGTGGCCGCTCCAGTGGCCGCGGCCACGACGGCCGACACCCCGGAAGTGGTCGCTTCGCCCACGCCGGAACAGGCGACCGGCTCACCCGTCTGGGACCCGGCTCGCCGCAAGTACGTCCAGTGGGACCCGACCGGCAACCGCTGGCTGGTCTTCGACGACGCAACCCAGTCCTGGGGCCCCGAGGCCTAGCAGCTCACGAGTTCCCCCACCCGTCTCGTGCGAGGCGCGCCACTCGAGCCCGCAGGCCCGGCTAGGGTTCGCGTCGACGGCGGCGTGGGGGCGGCACCGGCATCTCCTCGTACGGCCGCGGCGACCGGAGCTTCCGCACCTGGACACCCAGACGTCGATGAGGACGGGTCCGCACACGGGTCTCGGCGTTCGACGCAGGTGCGACGCGATCAGGTCCGGGATCCATGGACACCCGGCGAGGACGAGTTCGTGGCGCTCAGGGCGACACCGAGCATTGACAGGACTTCGACCGGTTCGCCATACAACGTCTGCGGACGCCATCGCGAACTTCGCCGCGAACGGATACGTCCAGCGACGGCGCCGCTGGCACTGGGCAAGCCCCTGCTGGTGACGGGGGGTGGTTCTTCGACGATCGACCCGACCACGAGTGGTGCGAGCGCACTGGCGCGAGTTCAGCCGAGGCCTACGTCGGGCTGTACGACGGTCAGCCGTCCAGGACGCCAGGTCGAATTCGGCCGCATCCTTCGCCTGCGCCGCGAGCCTGCGTTGCGGGCTCTATCTCCAGACAGAGCCGGGCGAGCGCATGGGCAGAAGAGTGCGCCCGACGTCGAGCGCGACAGCGAGCGGGGTCGCCTTGACGCCGACCCGGAAGAGGACGACGAGGCGACGGGACTACCTGCGCATTCATCGGCCGCCGCGGCTTCGCAGCCCGGCCAGGCGATCCTGCGTGACGACGATGAGTTCGGCCTCAGCGGAGGCCGAGGACATCCAGCAGTGCCAGGTGGTTAGCGATCACGTGGTGCGGCGTGGCGCTGTCGGGGTTCGCGTCCTGCGGATCCTCGCGCCCGCCGACGAACTGGACGCTGGTCATGCCCACAGCGTTCGCCCCGGCCACGTCGGTACGACGCAGGTCGCCCACGTGCGCTGCGGCACCCGGGTCGGCCACACCGAGTCCGGCGAGAGCGTGCGCGAAGATGCGCTCGTCCGGCTTGAACACGCCGACCTCGTCGGAGAACGAGCAGTGGTCGACGAGATGGTGCACTCCCATCTCGTCCAGCCACCGCCGGATCTGCGTGCTGGGCACCGCACCGATGTCGCTGATGATCCCGACGCGCAACCCGAGGCCGCGGAGGCGATCGAAGGTCTCCTCGACGCCGTCGACCAGGGTCCTCGGCGTCAGCAGCGACGCCTCGAGGTAGGCGTCGACGAGGCGCAGCTCGGTCGCGGCGTCGAGCTCGAGGTCGAGGTGCTCCACCGCGTCCCGACCCATCACCGCAGCCGTCGACTGCTCGTTTGCCTGCCACCGATCGTCGAACCGACCCCACGAGTGCTTGAACGCCTCGTCGACTCGCTCGGCTGCGACATCGTGCCCGGCGCCGGCGAGGACCTCGACCCACAGGCGTCGGCGGGTCTCGACGGGTTCGGTGGTCTCGACGACCAGCGTGTTCCAGAAGTCGAACGTGACTGCGCGGTACGGGAGCTCACCCACCCGGATCAGCCCCCTCGGCAGACCCCGTCCAGCACGGCCGCCTCGGCCACGGCGGGCGCCACCCGATCGACCACCGACGTGTCGAACACGGACGGCACGACGAAGTCGGGATGCAGGTCCTCATCGGCCACCGACGCGGCGATGGCATCGGCCGCCGCCAGCTTCATGTTCTCGGTGATGTCGCGGGCGCCGGCAGCGAACGCGCCCTTGAAGATGCCGGGAAACGCGAGCACGTTGTTGATCTGGTTGGGGTAGTCCGACCGACCGGTGGCCATCACCGCGGCCAGACCGTCGGCGGCCTCGGGCCGGATCTCGGGGTCGGGGTTGGCCATCGCGAACACGATCGGATCCTTCGCCATGTTGCGCAGGTCGGCGGCGGTGATCAGGTCCGGGCCACTGACGCCGACGAACACGTCGGCACCGTGCAGCACGTCCTGGAGCGTTCCCATCTTGCGATCGGGGTTGGTGTTGGTCGCGAACCACTGCTTCGCGTAGTTCAGGTTGTCTCGGCCGTCGTAGATCGACCCGGTGCGGTCCACACCGACGATCTCGCCGACGCCGGCGTTGATCAGAATCTTGCCGATGGCGACGCCCGCGGCGCCCATGCCCGAGATGACCACCGAGAGGTCCTTCATCTCCTTGCCGGTGATCTTCAGCGCGTTCTCGAGCGCGGCGAGCGTCACGACGGCGGTGCCGTGCTGGTCGTCGTGGAAGACCGGGATGGACAGCTCGCGCTTGAGCGTCTCCTCGATGTGGAAGCAGTTGGGTGCGGCGATGTCCTCGAGGTTCACGCCACCGAACGTCGGCGCCAAGCGCTTGACCGTCTCGATGATCTCGTCGGGGTCGTTGGTGTCGAGACAGACCGGGAAGGCGTCGACCCCGGCGAACTCCTTGAACAGCAGCGCCTTGCCCTCCATGACGGGCATGGCGGCCTCGGGCCCGATGTCGCCGAGCCCCAGGACCGCGGTGCCGTCGGAGACGATGGCGACCGTGTTCTTCTTGATCGTGTACTCGTGGGCCAACGCCGGGTTGTCGTGGATCGCCATGCAGACGCGCGCCACACCCGGGGTGTACGCCATGGAGAGGTCGTCGCGGTCGCCGACCGAACACAGCGGCAGGACCTCGATCTTGCCGCCCTCGTGCATGCGGAAGGTGCGGTCGTAGTGGTCGAGGATCTCGACGCCCGGCACCTCCTTCATCGCGGTCAGGATCCGGGCGGCGTGGTCCTCGTCGCGGGCGTTGACCGCCATGTCGCGGGTGATCGTGGCCGTCTTGGCCTCGAAACCCTCGAGGGCGGCGATGTTGCCGCCGACGTCTCCGATGGCGGTGCAGAGGGCACCGAGGACACCGGGGACGTTGCGGAGTTGGACCTTCGCGGCGAAGGAGAATGCAGCAGTGGGGGTGGCAGCCATGGCGGCAGACGCTACCCCCGTCGCCAGCCGATGCCGAAGTCGTCGGACGCCCGCGACCTCAGGTCCCGCCACGTCGGACCGATGGATACCGATGTCGATCGTCGAGACCGCCGAGAGCACCCCCGGCCCGTTGGTTCGGACCCTGGCCAGAGTCCTGCCCGGTGTTCGCGAGACCGAGGACCAGATCCCGACGTTCGCGCGCCGCTGGCACGAACAGAACGCGGCGGCACTGGCAGCGGGTGAGCCCGTGTGGGTGGCGCTGGGAGATTCGCTCACCCAGGGCATCGGCGCATCGTCGCTGGAGGCCACGTTCGTGCGACGGGTACAGCAGCGGCTCGCGGCCGCGGGCAAACCGGTTCCGGTCGTCAACCTGTCGCTGTCGGGCGCCCGCATCCAGGACGTCATCGACTCCCAGCTCCCGAAGCTCGCCCTCCTGGCCCACGAGCCGGCGTTCGTCACCTGCACGGTGGGCAGCAACGACCTCCTTCGCAGCCTCCGGCTGAGGCGAACCACCGGACAGCTCGGTGACCTGTTCGACGCACTGCCGACGGGCTCGGTGATCGCCACCCTTCCGGCGGCGGGAAGCCTGGTGGCCAGGCACGTCAACCGGGTGATCGCCGCAGAGGCACCCGGGCGCGGCCACCGGATCGCCGACGTGGCCGCCCACCTCAGCGGATGGCGGCGGCGCCTGGCCGGAGACGGGTTCCACCCCAATGACGAGGGGTACGAGGCCTGGACGGCCGCGTTCACCGAGGTCCTCGACGCCTGACGACGCGCCGAACCCGAGCGAACCTCCCACAACCGGGTCGACGGACGGCGACTGGTCGATTCAGCCGGTGAGGACGACCCGGCCGGAGCCACCGCCCGAGATCTCACCGACCACCGCGGCGCGTTGCCCGTGCCCGTCGAGCGCGGCGAGCGCCACGTCCGCCTGAGGTGCCGGGACGACGAGGATCATGCCGATCCCCATGTTGAAGGTCCGGGCCATCTCGTCGTCGGCCACGCCACCGATGCGCTGGAGCTCGTCGAAGATCCGCGGCGGCTCCCATGCCGATCGATGCACGACGGCGTCGGTGCTCTCGGCCAGCACCCGGTTGAGGTTGCCAGGGATGCCACCCCCGGTGATGTGGGCGATCGCATGCACCTCGACCTCACCGAGCACGGCCTGGACCGCCGGGGTGTAGATCACCGACGGAACGAGCAGCTCGTCGGCCACGGTGGTCTCGGCGCCGTCCCACGCAGGATCCTCGAGCGAGCGACCCGCGACGTCGAACAGCAGCCGGCGGGCCAACGAGTACCCGTTGCTGCGCAGGCCGGGCGAGTGGAGGCCGACCAGGACATCACCCGCACTCACCTCGTCGCCGGTGATGACGGCCTGCCGGTCCACGGCACCGACCGCGAAGCCGACGAGGTCGAACTCGCCGTCGGCCATGGCCCCCGGGTGCTCGGCCATCTCGCCGCCGATCAGCGCACACCCGGCCTGGCGGCAACCGTCGGCGATCCCGGCGACCAACTGCTCGATGTGGTCGGGATCGAGCCGACCGACCGAGATGTAGTCGAGGAAGAAGAGCGGCTGGGCGCCGGTGCACACGATGTCGTCGACACACATGGCGACCAGGTCGAGCCCGATGGTGTCGAAGCGTCCGGCGGCGGTGGCCACCATGGCCTTGGTGCCCACCCCGTCGGTGGCCGACACCAGCAGGGGCCGCTCGCCGGCCACGCCGGTCATGTCGAACAGGCCACCGAAGCCCCCGATGTCGCCCACGACCTCGGGCCGGTAGGTGGAGCGGACGAGGCCCTTGATGCGATCGACGGCCGCCTCGCCGGCGGCGATGTCGACGCCGGCAGCGGCGTAGGTCTCGCCGCTCACCGTCAGCGCTCGCCCAACGCCTGCGCGGACGGCAGCACGGCCTCGGCCCCGTCGAACAGACCGATGGCCGGCGACGCCGGAGCGTCGAGGGTGTCCGACGTCGGCAGCTCGAGCACGGCCTTGGACAGCGCGACAGGGATCTCGACCGGGTAGTGGCCGGTCAGACAGGCCGAACAGAATCCCGCGTTCGCCGCACCGGTGGCCTCGTGGAGCCGATCCAGCGGCAGGTACGACAACGTGTCGACGCCGAGGTAGTCCTGGATCTCCTCGACCGTGAGATTGGCGGCCAGGAGCTCGCCCCGCGTCCCGGTGTCCATGCCGTAGAAGCACGGCCATCGGTACGGCGGAGACGAGATGCGCATGTGGACCTCGGCGGCACCCGCTTCTCGGAGCATCTTGACCATCGAGCGGGTGGTCGTACCCCGGACGATGGAGTCGTCCACCACGACGAGGCGGTTGCCCTCGATGGAGTCGCGCAGCGGGTTGAGCTTCATCCGCACCCCGAGGGCCCGCAGCTCCTGGGTGGGGGCGATGAACGTGCGCCCGATGTAGCGGTTCTTCACCAGACCCTGTGCGTACGGGATCCCGCTGGCGCGGGCATACCCCTCGGCAGCGGGGATGCCGGACTCGGGCACGCCCATGACGATGTCGGCCTCGACGGGCGCCTGATGCGAGAGCAGCTCACCCATGCGGACCCGGGCGTGATGGACGCTCTGGCCGTACAGCTGCGCGTCGGGGCGGGCGAAATAGACGTACTCGAAGATGCACAGGCTGGGATCGAGCCGCTCCGGCGGGAACGGATGAACCGACCGGCAGCCGGTGGCGTCGATGATGATCATCTCGCCCGGGTCGAGCTCGCGGACGAAATGGGCGCCGACGATGTCGAGCGCCGGCGTCTCCGAGGCGAGCACCCAGCCGTTGTCGAGCTTGCCGAGGCACAGCGGGCGGAAGCCGTTGGGGTCCCGCACGCCGATGATGTGGGCCTCGTCCATCAACACCAGCGAGAAGGCCCCCTCGCATCGGGGGAGGACCTCGACCAGCGCTCGCTCGAGCTCGCGACCGTCGGACCGGGCGTCGTCGCCCATGGCCTCGATCTCGGCGGCCACCATCTCGGCCACCAGGTCGGAGTCGCTGGTGACCGTGCCGGGGAGCATGCCTGCCTCGACGGCGAGGGCCTCGGTGTTGGTGAGGTTGCCGTTGTGGCCGAGCGCGAACTCGCGCTGCGCAGCGCCGCGGTACACCGGCTGCGCGTTGCGCCACGACGACGAACCGGTGGTGCTGTAGCGGGTCTGCCCGATGCCCAGGTGCCCGGACAGGCCGGCGAGCGTGCGGTCGTCGAACACCGTGGACACCAGGCCCATGTCCTTGACCACGGTGATGGTGTCGCCGTCGGACACGGCGATGCCGGCTGACTCCTGCCCGCGGTGCTGGAGTGCATAGAGGCCCAGGTAGCTCATGTGTGCGACCGCCCGACCGGGCGCATACACCCCGAAGACGCCGCACGCTTCGCGGGGCTTGTCATCGACCATGCCATCGTCGTCCGGGCCGACGACGATGCCCCTCTGCTCAGCCACGAATGCAGTCTGTCAGCTCGGGTCGACGAACCCAACGACCCGGAGCTCCGAGGTTGCGCGATCATCCGGCGATGCAGACGCAACGTGTTGCCATGGTCGGCCCGGGTTCGGTCGGGGCGGTCTTCGCCGCCCATCTCTCCGCGGCCCACGACGTCGTCGCGTGCGCGCGTCGACCGTTCGATCGCTACCTGATCGAGTCACCCGAGGTGCCGTTCGACGGACCGGCCACGGTCGTGACCGACCCCGACGAGTTGGACTCGGAGCCGATGGACTGGGTGTTGGTGGCGCTGAAGGCACATCACACACCGGGTGCGATCGCGTGGCTGGAACGGGCGTGCGGCCCCGACACGATCGTGGTGGGGATGCAGAACGGCGTGGAAGCCGTCGAGCGACTCACGCCCCACGTCAACGGAGCCCACGTGATCCCCTCCGTCGTGTACTGCGGCGCCGAGCTGATCGAACCCGGCCATGTCCGTCACAGCCGAAGCATGCGTCTGATCGTCCCCGACGACGAGCCCGGGCACCGACTGGTGGCGCTGTTCGCCGACACCCCTGCCAGCATCGACCCCTCTCCGACCCACCTGACCTCGGCCTGGGTCAAGCTCAGCATCAACGTGGTGGCCAACGGGCTCACCGCGCTGACCGGCCGGGACATGACGGTCCTGGGCGACACGGCCCTGGCCCCGGTCGCCGCCGCATTGTTGGAGGAGGTGCTCACGGTGGGCCGCGCTGAAGGTGCTGATCTGGACCTCGACGGCATCCCCGAGCGGATCGCGGCCATGGGTACGAATCCGGTCCGCACCTCGATGCTCCAGGATGCGGACGCTGGACGACCCACCGAACACGATGCGATCCACGGCGCGGTCCTGCGCGCCGGGCAGCGGCACGGCATCCCGACTCCCGTGACCGAGGTGGTGCACGCCCTGCTGGCGGCCCGATCGGCCTGAGGGTTCAGATCCCCAGCACCCGCCGGGCGGTCTCGACCTGCTCGACGAACATCTCGCCGTCCTCGCAAGCCCGAAGACGGTCGAGCGCGGTGGCGAGATCACCATCGGCCCCGTCGATCCCGGCTGCAAGGCCGGCCAACGCGCCGAACCCGGATGCCAACGAGACCTCGACGTCGGCCCCGGCTCGATCCGCCGCGTCGGCAGCCTGACCGAACTGGTCGCGAGCCTCGATGGTCGACGCCACCATGAGCAGATGCGCGCCCAGCATCCAATGTGCCCGGGACAGGGCGAGATCCCCGAGTGCCAGCTCGGCCGTCAGCGACAGACACGCCCGCGCTGCCGACAACCCGCCTGCCTGCGCGTCCGGCGCGATGGCGACGCCGGGCTCGTCCCAGCCGGGCCAGGTGAACGACGCCAGGTCGTACATCAGGCCACGGACCGTCGTCTTCGCCTGCTGCGCGTCCTCGGGGTCTTCGGCATCGTCCGC
The DNA here is from genome assembly GCA_965262315.1 of Acidimicrobiales bacterium. Classification (GTDB taxonomy): domain Bacteria; phylum Actinomycetota; class Acidimicrobiia; order Acidimicrobiales; family UBA8592; genus JBCCFK01. Next base: position 33,596 of record CBDHFJ010000001.1, on the reverse strand, counting down.
CAGCGCAAGGAGGCGACCGGCCCCGGCGTACGCGATCGCGGTCACCAAGGCCACGTCATGGTGCTCCCAGTAGGCGCTCTTCATCGCTTGGCCGTAGGCGTCGGCCGCGTCGCTCGGGTCGGCCACGCTGGCCAACGCCGCGATCGACCCCAGCGGCCCCTCTTCGAGTCCTCTGGTCACCGCGTGTTCGGAATGGCTCACGCCGTTCTCCTCCTCTTGACTGTCCCGCCGGAGCTTGCGAACGACCGAGCGGTACTCGTCGAGATCACGCTCGACCCGGTACCAGTAGCGGCCGACCACCGCCGACCGATCGGCGGGATCGGTGGCGAGCACCGTCGCGATCTCGGCCAGCGGCATGTCGATGGCGCGCAACATGGCGATCAACCTTCCCTGCGCGACCTGATCGACCGAGTACAGGCGGTAGCCGGTGTCGGGGTCCATGTCGGCCGGCTGAAGCAGCTCGCGCTTGTCGTAGAGGCGCAACGCCTTCGGGGTCAGTCCCGTCTGCGACGCGAACTCGCCGATGCTCAGCCAGGTTTCGTCCGTCGTACCCATCGACGCGGAGTATGGGCCCTGACCCAAGGGCAAGGTCAACGGCTTTCTCGAGCGCTTGAGCAGCAGCGCCGAATTTGAGCGATCATGTCGCCATGGCTGACGTGGCTGACATCGATCTCGACTCGTACAACCCCATGGATCGCGAGGTCCAACAGTGCCCGTACCCGCACTACGCGGCGCTGCGCGACCACGGGCCGATCTTCCATCACAAGCAGACGGGGATGTACTTCGCCTCTCGTCTCGACGTGGTCAACGAGATCCTCCGTGACACCGAGACCTACAGCTCGAAGATGTCCAATGCGGGCACGACCGGTGACTCCGAGGTCATGAAGCAGGTCGCCGAGATCATGCGCGAGGGCTGGCCACGGGCCGAGACGATGCTGACCATCGACCCGCCGTTGCAGACCCGGTACCGAAAGCTGGTCTCGCGCGCGTTCTCGGCCCGCCGGATCGCGGCGCTCGAGGACAAGATCCGCGAGATCGCCATCGAACTGATCGAGCAGTTCCCCGACGAGGGCACCATCGACTTCCACGCCGACTTCGCGGTGAAGTTCCCGGTCCAGGTCATCCGGTACGCCCTCAACATGGCGCCCGAGACCGAGGACAAGATCAAGGGCTGGTCCGACGACGCCGTCGCCGCGCTCGGCGTGAACCTCACCGACGAGCGTCGCCTCGAGGCTGCCCGAGGGCAGATCGACAACCAGAAGTACTGGTACTCCGAATACGAGGATCGCCTCGCCAACCCGCAGGACGACATCCTCACCGACCTCATCCAGGCTGACTTCGACGACCCGGACACGCCCGACGGCGAGACGCGCAAGCTCGACTTCCCCGAGATCTTCAGCATCATCCAGCAGCTGATGGTCGCGGGGAACGAGACCACCACGAAGTTCCTGAACGAGACGATCAAGCTCCTGATCGAACACCCGGAATGGTGGGACCGCCTGGTCGCCGATCCCGACGCCGTGATCAACGGGCTCGTCGAGGAAGGGCTGCGGATCTCGTCGCCCAACCAGGGGCTCTTCAGGGTCGTCACCCGCGACACCGAGATCGAAGGCGTGGAGATTCCCAAGGGGTCGCGAGTCTGGGTGATGTTCGGCGCCGCAAACCGCGACGAGCGGACGTTCCCCGACGGCGACGGGTTCGATCCCGGCCGCGACAACCTGAAGGAACACATCGCATTCGGCAAGGGCCACCACTTCTGCATCGGTGCGCCGCTGTCGCGCCTCGAGGGCAAGGTGGCGTTCGAGGAACTCGCGAAGCGCATCGAGCTGCCGTCGTTCAGCGAGGGCAACACCTTCGAGTACGAGCCGAGCTTCATCCTTCGCGGGCTTGCCCAGCTGGACCTGGACGTCAAGAAGAAGTGACTGGCGGACGCCCATGAGAATCCGCCCCAAGCTCTCCGGCGCGCCGCTGGCCTACACGCTGCACCACGTCGGCGGAGCCGCCGACCACTACGGCGATTTCGGCCGCGCGGTCTGGTCCGAGGAGCGCGAGCTGTCGGCCATCACGAAGGAGCTGGTGTTCCTGCGCACGTCGCTGGTGAACCACTGCGGCACTTGAGTGGACAGCCATGTCGTCTCGGCGAGGCGACGAGGGGTGACGGAGTCGCAGGTCGCTGCGCTGGAGTCACCCGAGACCTGGGGCGAGCACTTCGACGCGGCCGTGATCGGTGCGCTCCGCCTGGCTGACGCGATGGCGGGCGCCGAATCACACGATCTCGACGACCACCTGGTCACCGAGCTGCGCGAGCACTACCGAGAAGCCGAACTGGCGGAACTGTTGCTGGTCGCGGGCCAGGCCAACCTCAACAACCGCGTCGGAAACGCGGCCAAACAGGTGCTGGGGGACGAGCCGAACACGGGGGCCTGACACCGAGGTGTTCGCACCTCCTGCCCGACACCAGACCCGAACCCGGCGACGCCAGTGGACGTCAGCCCTGGGTGGTCCCCGACCCGAGGGCCTCGGGGAGCCGGGTGCGGAACGAAGCTTCGAGCTCGCCGACGGCCACGTCCACCAGCCCCTTGATGACCATGCGATCGCCGGTGGCCAGACCGACTCGGGCGAACGGCACCCCCGTGGTCGAGGCCCTGGTCTCGACGTCACCCATCTTCTCCGGACTGACGGCGACCAGCACGCGCGACGGCGACTCCGAGAACAGCGCCCGATGATCCGGCACCCGGGCGAGCGTGCAGCCCACCCCCGAAGCGATCGCCATCTCGGCGGCACACGCCCCGAGCCCACCGGTCGACACATCGTGGACCGCGGTGACCACGCGGTCGTTGACGAGGCCACGCACCAACGCAGCCACTGCGAGATGTGTGTCGTAGTCGACGGGCTCGAGCGAACCACGACGGTGACCTTGCTGGAACGCCCACTTGGACCCGCTCAGGCCGCCGGGCTCGGGCCCGAGCACCATCAGGCGATCACCGTCGCTCCAGGCAAGACCGGGCGGTGGTGCGTCGAGCTGGTCGATCGATCCGATCACTCCCACGATCGGCGTCGGATCGATGTTGGCGCCCCTGCTCTCGTTGTACAGGCTCACGTTCCCGCCGACGACCGGCAGGTCGAATGCCCGGCATGCCTCGCCCATGCCATCGACAGCACCGCTGAGCTGCCACATGACCTCGGGATGCTCGGGATTGCCGAAGTTCAGGCAGTTGACCAGCGCCAAGGGGCGGGCGCCCACACACGCCAGGTTCATGACGGACTCGGCCACCGCCCAGGCGGTGCCGATGTGTGGGTCGATGGCGCATGCCCGGTGATTTCCGTCGGTGCTGAGCGCAATGCCGCGGCCGGTGTCGGCGCCGGTGGTGGGGTGCTTCAACCGCAGCACCGCCGCGTCGCCGCCGGGGCCGACGACCGTGTTGAGGAAGAGCTGGCTGTCGTACTGCGACGACACCCAGGTGGCGTCCATGAGGAGGGCGGCAAGATCCCCAGCGGCATCGGCCGGCGCGGGGAGCGAGTCCGCGCTGTCGGCGCGGAACTCGGCCAGGTCGGCCGGCTCGGTCATCGGCCGGTCGTAGCGCGGGGCGTCCTCGTGGAGTGACGCGGCGGGCACCTCACCGACGCACTCGCCGTCCATGCCATCGAGGATGCGGAGGGCGCCCCCTTCGGTGACCCGACCGACGACGGTGGAACGGATCTCCCATTTGTCGCAGATCTCCAGCACCCGGTCGACGCCCTCGGGCTCGACGATGGCGAGCATGCGCTCCTGGGACTCGCTGGTCATGACCTCGAAGGGCTCCATGCCCGCTTCTCGTCGGGGGACCGCGGCGACGTCGAAGTCCATGCCGACCCCGCCGCGGGACGCGGTCTCGGAGGCCGCGCACGACAGGCCGGCGCCGCCGAGGTCCTGGATGCCCACGACGAGCCCCTCGTCGAGCAGCTGGAGACACGCTTCGATGAGCCGCTTCTCCTCGAACGGGTCGCCGACCTGGACCGAGGGCCGCTTGTCGGCATCGGCCTCGTCGTCGCTGAAGCCTGCACTGGCCAGCACGCTGACGCCGCCGATGCCGTCGCGGCCGGTGGTGGAACCGAGCAGCACGGCGACGTTGCCGACGCCGCTCGCCTGACCGAGCACCAGACGCTCCTTGGGCAGGATGCCGACGCACAGCACGTTGACGAGCGGATTGCCGATGTAGGTGTCGTCGAACACGGTCTCACCGCCCACGTTTGGCACCCCGACCGAGTTGCCGTACCCGGAGATCCCCGACACCACACCCTCGGCAACCCACCGGCTACGGGCGTCGTCGAGCGGACCGAACCGCAGCGGGTCCATCACCGCGATCGGCCGTGCTCCCATGGTGAAGATGTCGCGAATGATGCCGCCGACGCCCGTGGCGGCGCCCTGGTAGGGCTCGATGTAGCTCGGGTGGTTGTGGCTCTCGATCCGGAGCGCGATCGCGATGCCATCGCCGACGTCGATCACCCCCGCGTTCTCGCCTGGCCCCACCAGGACGTGCGGGGCCTCGGTGGGCAGGCGCCCGAGATGGATGCGGGACGACTTGTAGGAACAGTGCTCGGACCACATGACGGAATACATCGCCAGCTCGAGGTGGTTCGGGTCACGCCCGAGGATCCGCTTGATGTCGTCGAACTCGCTGTCGGTCAGACCAAGCGACCGATGGACCGGCTCCGTCATGGGGCGCACGCTACCCGACCTCGGCGCACCCCGAATGCACCCGAACGGCGTGTCTGAATTCCACGGCTTGGCGTTGGTTTCCTCGTCAACTCATGCTGCAATGGCCTCCATGGCACCTGAAGGAAATACGAAGAAGCGCGGCCCGGCGGCCATGACCGATGAACACAAAGCGGCACTGGCTCAGGGGAGAGCAGAAGGCCGCGCGGTGAAGGCGTATCTGGAGGCAGTGGCCGCCAACAAGCCCAAGCGAGGCCGGAAGCGGACACCGGAATCCATCGCGAAGCGACTCGAGAAGATCTCGGCCGAGATCGAGGATGCAAGTCCGATGGCGAGACTCCAGCTCGTGCAGGAACGCATGGATCTGGAAGCCGAGCTCGACCGGATGGGCGAACAGGTCGACATCAGTGGCCTCGAGGACGCCTTCGTGGCCGTCGCCAAGGCCTACGGCGAGCGCAAGGGCATCTCCTACGCCGCGTGGCGCGAGGTCGACGTGTCCGCCGCAGTGCTCAAGCGCGCCGGCGTCGGCCGGGGCGCCTAGCGCCTCAGACCCGGGCTCCTGCCGCCTCGAGCAGACTGCCGAGCATCACGTTGCCGTCCTCACTGCCGAGCAGCGCATGCGATGCGCGCTCGGGATGCGGCATCAGGCCCACCACGTTGCGCTCGGCGTTGCAGATGCCGGCGATGTCACCGACCGATCCGTTGGGGTTGTCCACATAGGTGACGACGATCCGGTCCTCACCGCGCAATTCGGCCAGTGTCTCGGATGAGCAGGTGAAGTTGCCTTCGAAGTGATTGACCGGAATTCTGAGGGTCTGGCCGAGCTCGGCTTTGGTCGTGAGTACCGAGTTGGCGGTCTCGACACGCAACTCCACGGTGGTGCACAGGAACTTGAGGCCGGCGTTCTTCTGGAGCGCGCCGGGCAGCATGCCCGCCTCGGTCAGCACCTGAAAGCCGTTGCAGATCCCGACCACCGGGCCGCCACCGGCGGCAAAGGCGATGACCGACTGCATCATCGGCGAGAACCTGGCGATCGCGCCGGGACGCAGATAGTCGCCGTGGGCGAAGCCGCCCGGGATGACCACCGCGTCGACATCGCCGACGCTGTCGTCGCCGTGCCAGAGGAGACGCCCCTCGCCACCCAGTCGGTCGATCGACTCGACCACGTCGAACTCGCAGTTCGACCCGGGGAAGACGACCACGCCGACCGTGGGGGACATCAGGCAGCCTCGACCGAGATCGTGGCGTCCTCGATCACCGGGTTGGTGAGGAACTTGTCGCACAGCTCCCGCACCTGGCTGCGAGCGGTGTCCTCGTCGGCGGCGTCGATCGAGAACCGGATGCTCTTGCCCACACGAACGCCCGACACACCGTCGAATCCCAGGGTGGGGATCGCCCGCTCGATCGTGGACCCCTGCGGGTCGGCCACACCGGCTCTGAGCTGGACTTCGACCAGCACGTCGTAGGTCATGGCGTCATGCTGCCACAGGGCACCGGCCGATCAACGCACCTCTTCGAGGCTTGTGACGATGGTGGATCTCAGGCGTCGATGAGCTCCACGCCGGCGAGTGTCGGGACCACGTCGGACACGTCCAAGGAGGCAGCGATGGCCACGTTCGGAGCGAACCCCTTGTCGATCAGCTCACGTCCCGAGCCGCACTCGTGCAGGCGCGTGTCGAGGTGCAGCCGAGCGTCTCGGAACACCGCAGCGGCCGCCATGGCCTCGGGCGACGCCCCCTCGATCCCGACCGCGTCGACGACGGCACCGGCCCCGATCAGGTCCTCGACCGCAGGCCGCAACGGACCGGTGGCGCCCCGCCACCGCTCCCCTGCGGCAATGACCGCGATGGTCTCGGCGCCCGCGATCCGTTCGCCGACGGCGGCGCGGTTGCGCAGACACGCCACGTGCACCGCCTCGGCCCCGGCCTCTTCGGCGCCGAACGCGAGCGATGAGCCGTTGGGCGATGGGAGGACGAGGCGAGTGCCGGCCGGGATCTCCAAGAGTCGGGCCGGCGACAGCGTCCAGTCGTCGGGGCCCGCGTCTCGAGGATGCTTCGCGGCCACCGCATCGTGTGCGGCCGCGTAGTCGTCACGCTTGTCGTCGTTCCAGCGGTACGGCAGCACGACAGCACCACGACCGAGCGCGACGTCGACGCAGGTGGAGAAGGAGAGCACGTCGATGATCACCACGACATCGGCGTTCGGTGCCAGACGGCGGAGCCCGTTGGGGCCCCAACCGAAGCGCACTCGGAACCCGACCTGCTCCATCCAGTCGGCGGTGTCGTGGGAGCTCGCCGGTTCCTTCCAGTCAGCGTCTGCCGCCTCGGCGGTCACCGCTCAGACCTGCGTGCCGGCGTCCTCGGCCGCGTCGATCAGACGGTACAGCCGCGTGCGCATCATCTCGAGGTCCTCGGGGCTGATCGCCTTCTGACCCCGGCGGTACCGCGCGTAGACGCCGTGGATGATGCACGCGGTCTTGAACCGGTTGAAAGCGATGTAGAACGGCAGCTGCGACAGATCCCGTCCGGTCTTCCGGGCGTAGCGGTCGATCATGTACTGCCGGTTCGGGAACCCGGCAGCCAGGCTCGGGGCCTGACTGTCGTCCACCCACGGGTCGTCGGGCTGGGCCCACGCGTTCATGGCGTAGCCCAGATCGGCCAGCGGATCCCCCAGCGTGGCGATCTCCCAGTCGACCACCGCAGCCACGGTGGAGTCAGGACCGAACATCGAGTTGTGGGTGCCGTAGTCGCCATGAACGACGGTGGCCGGCCCCTGCTCGGGCATGCGCTCGATGAGCAGGTCGTAGACGTCGTGGATGCGCTGGTCGTCGAGGTCGGCCGCCTCTGCCGACGACGTCCACGACCGATACCAGGTCTTGCACTGGCGGAGCACGTAGTCCTCGCGCTTGCCCAGGTCGCCGAGTCCGATGTCGTCGATGTCCAACGAGTGCAGCGTGGCGAGCGAGTCGATCCAGGAGTTCGCAGCAGTCACTCGCCGGTCTTCGGGAATCCAGTCCTCGACGTCGGCGGTGGTGTACATCGCCCGGCCCTCGATCAAACCCATGACGTAGAAGTGCGCTCCGGTGATGTCGGGGCTCTCACAGAACGCCAGGGGCTCGGCCACCGGCACGCCACGCCCGTGGAGCGCCGACACGCACGCCCACTCGCGGCCCATGTCGTGGGCCTTGGGCAGGAGCTCGCCCAGCGGTGGCCGTCGGACCACCGCGGAGAACGCACCGTCGGCCGAGTCGAGCCGGTAGGTGAGGTTCGAGTGTCCACCCTCGAGCTTCGTCCACGTGAACGGAGGGACGAGGCGTGCCACGCGCGCGGACACCCACGCCTCCACCGCGGGGACGTCGTAGCCGGGGATCGATGCTGGGTCACTGCTCACGCGGGCCAGTCTGGCTCAGCCATGGCCCGCGGCGCACATGGCTCGGCCGCGAAGTCCGGAGCGCTCAGTACCAGGTCGACACCAGGCGGCGAGCTCGATCCAGATGGGAGCGCTCGAAGATCTCGAAGCGGCTGAGCCGACCGTCGCGGACTCGCATGGCCGTCAGATCGATCTCAGTCCCACCCAACCGATCGAGCGTCGTGGAGGTCCGGGTCGACAGGAGAGCCGACGAGGTCACGGTGATGACCTCGGGTGCGTAGTCGAAGGTTCCGGGACTGTCCTCGACCACGGTGGTCAACAACGCGACCGATCCTGCCCGATCGAGCTCGATCGGCATCGACTCGCGGTGGTCCCGGTAGACGAAGTCATCGCTGAGGTGCATCGCCACGTCGTCGAACCGCCGATCCACGATCGCGCGCAACGTCGAAGCCGACACCCCCAACACTCGACGCCGATCGGGTTCGAGCATGTCGAGGTGCGCGTCGCTCAGCGCCTTGACGACACCGACGAATGCGGCCGTGTCGTGCACGTCCATGCGCGTCAGTCTGTTCGCGTCACTGTCCAGCAGGACGGTGATGTCGGCGATGCCGCCCTCGGTGCGCTCGAACATCAGGCGCACCACGGCCAGCCGCTGCTCGCGGAGCGCGACCAGGCGCACGTCGAATGCGTTCGGACCGAAGGCCTCCAGCGCCGCGAGGACCTGGGCTCTCGATTCCAGCGGCGTGTCCGTGCGGGTCCGCCGATCGTCGACGCGGATCGCGGGGTCGGTGAGCGCGTCCATCGCCACGCCGTCCCCGACCTTCGCGGCGTCGACGAAGTCCCGGATCGGGCCCGCGATCAGCCCCTCGACGAACAGTGCCGGGTCGATCCAACCGGCGCCGCCGACGGGTTCGGTGGCCGCGACGTGCCCCAGTGGCTCCACAACCCTGCAGCGCAGCGACGACCGGTCGGCCCACGCGTCGGCCGCCGCTGCGGTGGGCCGCCCGGCAAAGTCGTCGAGGCGCCGGAGCGCACGATCGAGCTGGTGCGCTTCGTAGAGCTCGAGCCGCACGACCTTGCCCTCGGACACGGCGGCCAGCGCCAGTTCTTCGTCCACCTCGCCGAGTCGACCGGGGGTGATCTGTGTCCGCCAGGACAGCGACGCGTTCGCGTTGATGCCCACGACCTCGGTCAGCAGGTCCGAGACCTCGTCGTCGTCGCTCAACACTGCCGACAGGAGCTCGATCGATGCCGCCGGGTCGTGACAGCAGACCGTCCCCGGACGGTGGTCGTCGATCACGAAGTCGTCGCCGGTCAGCTCGGCCCACGACGCGAAGTCCCGCTCGAGGATCGCGCACAGCCACTGCGTGGACACCTCGATCATCTGGGCTTCGACCGGAGAACACTCCTCGGCCCAGGCGAGGGAGATGTCGCGGGTCGCGCTCGCCAGGTCGTCGAGGTCGTAGACCGCGAGTCGGCGGACGCTGCCGTGGTCACAGGTCGCACCGATCAGGCACGCAAGCGTCCCCGCTTCGAGTGCCAGGTCAAGACGTACGAGCGCATGGTCCGTGCCGCGATGGGCCAGCAGCGTCAGGTCGAACGGCAGCTCGGTCCCCCAGCGAGCCAGCGTCGCCACGAGACTCCGGCCATCGTGGAAGCGGTGGTCGGAATCGACCCGGTGATCGTGGACCGGCACGTCGGGCGGCACCAGTGCGGCGATCGCGCCGCCGTCGTTGACCCTGATCGCGTTCAGACACTCGATCACGGCGCTGGGGCCGTGGCCGTCGCGCAACGCCAGCCCGCTCGCGGACCGCACGCGGGTGCCATCGAACCCGTCTTCGTGTCCCATGTTCATTCGTCCCCAGGTCCGCCCGCCCCCACGCGTAGGGTAGCCGTGGACTGAGCGGCCGATGGTGACCGGTTCCGGCCTAGAGCTCGCCGGTGAGGTACCGCTCGACGGTCTGCTGGAGGTGGCGGGCCCGAACCTCCTGATAGTTGCCCAGCGTCTGGCCGCGCTTGAGGCTGGCCTTGAATCCGCGCGTCTGCGCCGCCATGTTGGCCGTGTCCTGGTCGTAGACCCGGCCCAGCCCGCCCAGGCCTTCCGCGGCCGTGTAGCTGTCGTCGACGTCGAGCTCCAAGGGTTCCGGTGGTTCGGGCGCCGACCCGTCGGGCCGTCGGGGACGCATGAGCAGCAGGTCGAAGTAGCACACGTCCGGCGTGGTGGGATCGGGTCGGAACCGGTAGACCACCGGAATCTGGAGGCCGGGGAAGAAGAACGCGTTCGGGAACAGGAAGTACTCGATCGAGTCCAGGGTCATGGACTCCGACAGCGCCGAGTAGTCGCCGCCGTACTGCTCGGCCATCTGCTCCTGGAACCGCTTGGCGTAGAAGTCGCGGGCGCGCATGCCTTCGGGCAGCTCCCACTGCTCGGTGCCGCGCCGCGCAGCCATCCGCTCGAGCAGCTCCTCCTCGGTCCGGGGCGGGTTCTTGAGCGGACTGTTGAGCACGGTGGTGTGAATGAAGCGCGACACGTGCGGTTGCCAGACGTCGTACTGGGTGGTCACCTCGTCGCCGACCTGTCCCGTCGCGTGGGTCTCGCGCACGTGGTAGGCCTCGAGAAACGCCTCGGCGGCGGCCTTCCAGTTGCAGGGCAGCCGCTTGTACACGTGGGTTTCGATGTAGCGGTCGCCCATGCCCCAGTCGGCCCAGTGCCGCGGGATCACACCCATGTACTCGCTGAGGGGCCCGGCGTCCTGGTCGAAGTTGACGAAGACGAATCCCTCCCAGACGTCCACCTTGACCTCGGCCAACTGATGACTCTCGGCGGTCACGTGCGGGAAATCCCACTGCTGGGGCAGTTCGATCAGCTCGCCGTCGAGCGACCACCGCCAACCGTGGAACGGGCATCGGAAGTCGTTGGAGAAGCCGCAGGACGCCGGCGGCTTGAGCTGGGTACCGCGGTGCATGCACGCGTTGTAGTACCCCTTGATCTCCCCCGAGTGGGTCCGGACGACGATGGCCGACAGGTCGCCGACGTCGTACACGTAGTAGTCACCGGCCTCTGGGATGTGATCCACGTGACACGCCCACTGCCACACGCGTGACCACATGTGCTCGTACTCGGCCTGCGCCCGCTCCTCGGAGGTGTAGTTCGAGTAGGGGATGTCGGCGTCGCCGATGAACTCGTAGGACTGCTCCAGCAGCGCGTCGGGCGGGGGTGTCGGATCCATGAGCAACTGCTCGCGGAGCGTGGGCCCGATCTCGCGGGCGTCCCCAGGTGCTGGCGGCTTGTCGGCAACGTCGGTCATGGCTACCTCCCCTTGCGCCCGAGCTTAGGACGTCCACCCGGCGTGCCGCCCACGGCCCCAGATTCACGGCACTTAGGACTCGTCGGACAATCGCTCGGTGAACGGCCCGTGCGGCCCGGGCCGATGGACCCATTGACGAGGGCCCGTCGTGCAGAGCCTCATCGCTCGGCGCCGGCCGACCGAGATGCACGGGGACAGGTTGCCGACACGGGACGACACGAGAGACATGAGCAGCAGGCGGAGCAGGCCCGAGCCCAAGCACGCGCGACCACGACCTCCGGTCTACGTGCCGGTGCGAACCCTCGCCCGGGTCGTGGCGGCACTCCTCATTCTCGTGAGCGGTTCGCTGGTGTTCTCGCCGGCGACCGCCGCGCCGGGCGACCCCCAACAGGTCGTCTACACGGGCTGGAACGTCGGGGCCCTGCCCCGCATCTGCGAGAACGACGGCACCGGTGCCTTCACCAACTGCCAGAGCCTCCCCTTGTCGGGCACGGGCCAGGACCAGACCTCGGGCGTGGATTCGGCCGACTTCAACGGCGACGGGTTCCTCGACCTCATGTTCGCAACCCAGGGCGGCCCGATCTACGTCTGCAGCGGCAGCGCCGCGGACACGTGGAGCTGCGCTTCGTACGGGCCGAACAACCGGTGGCGTGGTCTCGCCCTGGGCGACCTGGACAACGACGGCGACATCGATGCCGTGGCGGCCAACGAGGTGTCGTCGCAGATGCTCGTGTGCCTGAACACGGGCTCCGCGTTCTCCTGCGCGACCCAGGGGGCACCGAACGGCGGACGCGACATCGTGATCGCCGACTGGGACCACGACGGTGACCGCGACCTCGTGTACGCGGCATGGCCGGGCAACTCCGCGTTCTGCACCAACGACGGCAGCGCGAACTTCACCTGCGCGGACCTCAACCTCTACACGAACTCCGATCTCTCCGTGGCCGAGGGCGACTTCAACAACGACGGCGAGGGCGACGTCTTCCTCGGCTCGTACGCCAGCTCCAGCACGATCTGCTTCGGCAGCTCCGCCGGGGGCATCAACTGCCAGAACTTCGGCAACGGCAACGCGGTGGCGGGCGCAGCGGCCGGTGACGTCGACAACGACGGCGACATCGACATCGTGCTGGGCTCCGACGGCAACGCGTCGCTGACGTGCTTCAACAACGGGAACGCGTCGTCGTGGAACTGCCAGCTCATCAACGGCGGCATCGCCTCCAACGTGGTGGCGCTCGACCTCCGCGACGTCAACAACGACAACATCCTCGACCTCGCGGTCGGCGCCATCGGCGTCAACCAGATGTGCCTGGGCAACGGCAGCGGCGACTTCACCTGCTCCAGCGTCGACACCGGCTCGTCGTTCAACTCGCAAGGCACGATCATCCTGGGCAACGCGCCAGTGCCCGACACCGACGGGGACGGGTTCGCCGACAACGTCGACAACTGCGTCTCCATCGCCAACCCGGGTCAAGGGGACAATGACGGCGACGGCCAGGGCGATGCCTGCGATGCCGACGACGACAACGACGGTCTCGACGACACCGCCGAAGCCACCGCCGGATCGGACCCGTTCGTGGCCGACACCGATGCCGACGGCCTGGACGACGGCCCCGAGGTCAACACCCACGGATCGGACCCGACCCTGGCCGACACCGACGCCGACACGCTCGGCGACGCGGACGAGGTCAACGTGCATGGCACGAACCCGGCGGCGGCCGACACCGACAGCGACACCCTGAACGACGCGGACGAGATCAACGTCCACGGCACCAGCGCCCTCCTGGCCGACACCGACGGCGACGGCGTCGGCGATCCGGACGAGATCAACACCCACCTCACCGACCCCCTCGTCGCCGACACCGACACCGACGGCCTGAACGACGGACCCGAGATCAACACCCACCTCACCGACCCCCTCGTCGCCGACACCGACACCGACGGCCTGAACGATGGACCCGAAGTCAACACCCACCTCACCGACCCCCTGCTCGCCGACACCGACGGCGACACGCTGAGCGACGGCGACGAGGTCAACACCCATCTCACCAACCCGCTCCTGGCCGACACCGACGGCGACAGCGCTGACGACGCCTTCGAGATCGCCAACGGCACCGATCCGCTCCTGCCGCCCCAGCCGCAGGCGATCGTCATCGCCACGCCGGCCGACCGCACCTTCGACCAGGGCGACTTCACGATCGCGCCCACGGCCTCGTCGGGTCTGCCGGTGACCGCCGCGGTCTCCGGAGACTGCACGATCGCCGGCTACCTCGTGCAGCCCACCGGCGTCGGCACCTGCACCATCGACCTGGACCAGGCGGGCGACGGGTCGTGGCAGCCGGCGGCCACGGTGTCGGTCGGTTTCCAGATCGATCCCGGCATCCAGTCGATCAGCTACACGCTGCTGGCTCCGGTGGTCTACACGACGCCCAGCTTCGCCCACGGTGCCACTGCGACCTCGGGCCTCCCGGTGTCGATCTCGGTCTCGGGAACCTGTGCCTACACCAGCGGGTCGATCACCGTGACCGGCGCCGGCACCTGCACGGTGACCTACGAGCAGGCCGGCGATGCCGACTGGCTGGCGGCACCGACCGTGACCCAGGACATCCTGGTCACCCAGGCACCGCAGGCGATCACGATCGTCACCCCCGCCGACCTCGTCTTCGGCGACCCCGCGCTGGAGCTCGTCGCCAGCGCCGACTCGGGCCTCGACGTCGACATCTCGGTGTCGGGTCCGTGCTCGCTGACCGGGACGAGTCTGCTGGCCACCGGTGCCGGCATCTGCTCGGTGACGTACGACCAGGCCGGGAACGCAGACTGGCAGGCGGCCCCGATCGTCACCCACGACATCACCATCGCGTCCGCCCCGCAGACGATCTCGCTGCCAGACCTGGCCGATCGGCCCTACGACCTCGGGTCGTTCTCGATTCTGCCGACGGCCACGTCCGGCCTGCCCGTCACGGTGACGGCGAGCGGGGCCTGCACAACCGACGGCAGCTCGGTGGACCTCGTCGCCCTCGGCGACTGCACCATCACGGGCTCACAGCCCGGCGATGCCGACTGGGTGGCTGCCCCCGACGCGTCGACCACGTTCGCCGTGACCGCCGGTCGCCAGACGATCAGCGCCACCGATCCGGACGACCACGTCTTCGGCGACGAGCCCTTCACGGTGACGCCGACCGCCTCGTCCGGACTCCCCGTCTCGACGGTCGCGACCGGGGCCTGCGCCGTCGCCGACGCGAGCAATCCCGCCGACGTGCTGATCGAGATCGTCGGCGCGGGCGACTGTGCGATCGAGCTGTCCCAGCCCGGCGACGACGTCTGGGGCGCCGCGCCCACCGTGACCATGACGGTCGAGGTGGCCCAGGCCGAACAGGCGATCCGCCTCGGTGCGTTGCCCGAATCGGTGACCTTCGGCGTCGAGCCGATCGGCGTCACCGCCGAGACCGACTCCGGCCTGCCTGTCACCTGGACGGCGACCGGAGCGTGCACGATCGACGATGACGACGTCGTCACCTTCATCGGGGCCGGCTCCTGCGAGCTCGCCGCCGACCAGGACGGTGACGACGACTGGCTGGCTGCCGAGCAGGTCGTCGCCACCATCGAGGTGGACCCGGCATCGGCAACACTGACGGTCGTCGACGGACTGGTCCAGACCGCCGGCGACGAGGACCGTACGGGTGTCGTCGTCGAGACCGACCCCGCTGGCCTGGAGGGCGTCGTCATCACCTACGACGGTGAGACGGACCTGCCCGAGGAGCCCGGCGACTACACGGTCGAGATCACCCTGGGCAACGCCGACCACGTGGCCGAGCCGGTCCTCACCACCTACACCCTGCTGGCGCCGCCGCCGGAGGCCGACGAGGGGTTCGTGGCCATGACGGCCACCGCGGACGAGCTCCTGACCAACGGTCTCCCCGAGCCCGCCGACGCGTCCTCGGGCGTGCTGCTGACGGTCACCGGTGTCGAGGAGGGCACCGTCGCTTCGATCGAGGATGCAACGGGCACCGTCATCCAGGCGCTCGCCGACGCGAGCGGCACCCTGCTCCTGATCATTCCGGAGACGTTCGATCTCGCCGAGGCGACCCTCGCGATCGTGAGTCCGACCGGAGCGGTCGACGTGGTGTCCACCGAGGACGTCCTCGAGTTCGGCGACAGCCGGATCGAGCTCGCCTTCGACTTCGACGCGGGCGCCGAAGTCGAGGCCGGCAGTGTGGAGGTCCTCGGAGACGGCCTCCTCCCCGACTCCAGCGTCGACGTCCACGTCCACTCGACGCCGCGCCTGATCGGCACGCTGACCAGCGACGCGACCGGGGCCTTCGACGGTTCGCTGCCGCTGCCGGCCGACATCGAACCCGGCGAGCATCGAATCCTGGTCCAGGGGCAGGGCGCCACGGGCGCTCTCACCGGCACCTGGTTCTTCGCCGTCGACGAGGAAGGCGAGGTCGAGCGGGTCGGTGACCCAGAGCCGGTCGTCGAAGAGGAGATCCCCGAGACGCTCGCACTCACCGAGGTGGACGAGCCCGAGCCCCAACCCGAACCGGTCGAAGAAGAGCTCGCACAGGCTCCGATCGAGGACCCGGAGCCCGAGCCGGCACCGGTCGTCATCGACGAGGACACCGGGCTCGTCGTCTACGAGCCGGCGACCGACCCCGAGCAGTCGGTCGACACCGGTGTGAACGGCTTCGCCCTGCTGACCGTGCTCACGACTGCGGGCGGCTCGATGGCGGCGCTGTCGGCCATGAGCTCCATGTCGTCGACCTCGTCGACCATGACGTCCCTCGGCTCCAGCGGTTCCGCGACGGCCGGAGCGGCCCGAGCCTCGTCGGGTTCGTCCTCGAGCAGCGGTGGTGGCGGTGACGACGGCGGTGGCGACTCCCGCGGGAAGGGCAAGCTCGCGTCCGGGAAGACGAAGGGGCTCGGCGATCTCATCGAGGGCACAGCGTGGGGCGACCGATCCGCCACCTGGCGATGGCCCTGGGTCACCCGCATCGACGGCTACAGCCGCGAGCTCCCCGACCGAGTCCGACCCGTGTCACCCCTGCTGTCCCGGGTGCTCGCCGACGGCACGGCGCTGCGCGCATCCTTCGGGACCAGCGCCCTCGCCGTCCCTGCGGTGGGTGCGTTCCTGGGCGCGGTCGCAGCGTTCAACACGAGCGGCGAAGCGGTGGCGCCGACCACCGCGCTGATGATCGCCCTCATCGCCCTCGGGATCTTCGACGCCGGCGCGGGCGTGGTCGCAGCGCTGGTCTTCTCCAGCGGCGTGGTCGCCTCGGGCGGCGCCGACTCCGCCGACGCAGTCCGGACCCTGATGGGGGTCGGGTCGCTCTGGTACGCCGTTCCGCTCATCGCGGGCGGCACCAGGAAGTTCCGACGCCAACTCGAGCCCACCTGGGAAGGCCGGTGGTCGAAGACCGCCGACATCGCGGTCGGCGCACTGCTCGGCGCCTGGACCGTGCAGACGGTGATCGGCGCGCTGCCCGGGTTGTCGGGCCTCGACCTCCCGATTGCGGACCGAGCCGGCACCGCCGCACTCTTCGCGCTGGCGACGCTGGTGGCTCGCTACCTCTACGAGATGCTGGTCATGGGCATCTATCCCGAGCGCCTCGAGATGGTGAACCCGATCGAGGAACGCGAGCCCGGCATCCGCCAACAGGTCGTCTCCACCCTGCTCAAGGGCGCGGTGTTCATCTTCGTCATCGAGCCCTACATCGGCCTGGTGTGGCAGCTCTGGGTCGTGGTGGCCATGACGACCATCCCGGGCCTGCTCGGCCTGGTCAAGGATCGCTACCCCAATTCGGGGCTGGTGTTCCGGATCCTCCCCAAGGGTGTGCCCAACATCTTCATCATGTTGGTGGTCGGCAAGCTGCTCAGCTCGTTCCTGGCCGAGCGGATCGACGACCCTGCGACGTTGACGCTCGCAGCCTTCATGATCCTCTCGGTGCCCGGCTTCCTGGCATCGGTCGGCGGGCTGTTCGGGCGAGAGGGCAACGACCTTCCCCTGTCGTGGACGGGACGAGTGGCCGGCGTCACGGTGGTCGCGGTGACCATCCTCACCATTCGGGGAGCGTTCGGCGGCAGCCTGCTGATCCCGGCAGCGCTGGCGATCCCGGCCTTCTTGTGGTGGCTGACCGCAGCGGTCCGCTCGGACCTCGACCTGGGCTTGGACGGGCTGCGGATCGACGGCTTCGACGCCGACGATCGAGTGCCGGCCTGACATCGATGACCGGAGCGGACCGGCCGGGGCGGTAGCGTCCCAGCCGTGTCCGTGCCCTCGTTCCCCGTTGGTGCCACGCCGACGCATGTCGGCGTGGTCGGCGCCGGCCAACTCGGCCGGATGATGCATCAGGCGGCGATCCCGCTCGGGATCGATCTCTGGTTCATGGGGAACGCGCTCGACGACAGCGCGGCGCAGGTGTCTCAGCACGCACGCGTGGGCTCCGCGATGGAACCCGAAGACCTCGCAGCGTTCGCAGACGAGTGCCCGGTGGTCACCTTCGAACACGAAGTGGTCCACCTCGAAGCGTTGGAGGGGCTCTCGGCTCGGACTGCGTTCCGCCCGGGACACCGCGCATTGTCGGCGGTGGCCGACAAGATCGCGATGCGCACCGCGCTCGCCGACGCCGGGCTGCCGATACCCGACTGGCAGCGAGCCGACACCTGCGATGACGTTCTCCGCGCGCTGGAGCGTTGGCCCGACGCGGTGATCAAGCTCAGCCGAGGTGGCTACGACGGCCGCGGCGTCTTCATGGTCGACGACCGTGCAGCCGGCGAGCGCCTGGCCGAGGAGCTCGCCGCCACGGGCACCCCGTTGCTGGTCGAGCCCCGCCTCGGGTTCGACATGGAGCTCGCCGTGATCGTCGCCCGGCGGCCGGGGGGCGAGGCGGTCACGTACGACCCTGTCGCCACGGTGCAGGTGGACGGTCAGTGCCGTCAGGTGGTCGCCCCCGCCGGTGTCTCCGAGGGCCTCGTCGGGCAGGCTCAGACGATCGGGACACGGGTCGCGGAAGCGCTCGATGTCGTGGGCCTGGTGGCCGTCGAGCTGTTCGTCGTTGCCGGCGAAATCAGCATCAACGAGCTCGCAGTCCGGCCCCACAACACCGGTCACCACACCATCGACGCCGCGGTCACCTCACAGTTCGAGAACCACGTGCGTGCCGTGGCCGACATGCCGCTCGGCGATCCCTCGCTGCACACGCCGGCGGTCATGGTCAACGTCATCGGCAACGAGACGGGCGACGATCCACAGGCCCACCTCGCCGCGGGCCTGGCCGCGGACCCGGCAGCGCACATCCACCTGTACGGCAAGCAAGCCCGCCCGAACCGCAAGGTCGGGCACGTCACGGTCTGCGACCATGACGTGGACCGAGCGGCAGCGAGGGCGTGGCGCGTGGTCGAAGCCCTGCGGGGCGACGTACCCGACGGCATGGGAGGCACAGCATGACCAGCATCTCCAGCATGAAGGTCGCCGTGGTCATGGGCAGCTCGTCGGACTTCCCGACCCTCGAGCCTGCCGTCGACACACTGAAGGAGTTCGGGGTCGAGGTCGACGCCCGAGTGGTCTCCGCCCACCGGACCCCCGAGGCGATGATCGACTTCGGCAGGACCGCAGCCGACAACGGCTACTCGGTGATCATCGCCGCGGCAGGGGGCGCTGCCCACCTGCCCGGCATGCTCGCCTCGGTCACCAGGCTCCCGGTCATCGGCGTGCCGGTCCCCATCACCGCCCTCGACGGCATGGACGCACTGCTGTCGATCGTCCAGATGCCGTCCGGCGTGCCGGTCGCCACGATGGCAATCGGTGGCGCGGTGAACGCAGCGCTCATGGCGATCCGCATCCTCGCCGTGGCAGACGCCGACCTGGCCGCGGCGCTCGACAACCATCGCGAGGCCTTGAAGGACAAGGCGGCTGCGGGCGATGCTGAGGTACGCCAGCGAACCGGGGGGTAGCCGTGGCGATCTATCGAGAGAAGATCCTGCCGAGGGTGATCGACGTCGCCTGTGGCACCAAGGAGGTCGCCGAGTACCGGCAACGCTGCGTGGAGGGGCTCGCCGGTGTGGTGGTCGAGCCCGGCTTCGGCTCCGGCCTCAACATCCCGTGGTATCCACCGGAGGTCGAGCGTGTGTACGCCATCGACCCCGCCGAGCTCGGCCAGAAGCTGGCCGCCGACCGCATCGCCGCGTCGTCGGTGGACGTCCAGTTCATCGGTCTCGACGGCCAGTCGATCCCGCTGGAGGACAACTCCTGCGACGCCGGGCTGTCGACGTTCACACTGTGCACGATCCCCGATGCCACTCGAGCCCTGCGCGAGCTGCGCCGGGTCATCAAGCCCGGCGGCACGCTCCACTTCCTCGAGCACGGCCACGCTCCCGTCGACGGTGTGGCGAAGTGGCAGCGGCGCATCGAGCCCGTGCAGAAGCGGCTGTTCGACGGCTGCCACTTGACGCGCGACATGCCCGAACTGATCGCCGCCGCCGGCTTCACGATCGACCGGGTCAACGCGGACTTCGCCAATGGCCCCAAGCCGCTCTCGTACTTCTACCTCGGCGTCGCCACCAACGCCTGAGCCGCGCCACACTGAGCGGATGGATCTGACGTATCACGTCGCCGAGCTCGAGGAGCAGGGCTTCACCATCCTCGAGCGAGTCATCGAAGACGACGTGGTGGACCAGTTGCTGGCGGACGTGCACCGGCTCGAGGCGCTGCTCGACCGCACGCCGGACAACAACCGCTTCGAGGGCAACCGGACCACGCGCACCTACAACCTGCTCGCGCACGGCGAGGTCTGGCAGCAGGTGCCGGTCCGTCCCGAGGTCTGCACCCTGATCGAGTCGCAGCTCGGCGCCGAATTCCTGGTGTCCTCGCTGGCGTCGATCTCCCTCGCGCCCGGCGAGACCGCACAGGTCATCCACGCCGACGATCAGATCCACCCCATCGCCAAGCCCCACGTGCCCACGGTCTGCAACTCGATGTGGGCGCTGACCGACTTCACCGAGGCCAACGGGGCCACCCGCGTGGTCCCCGGTAGCCATCGCTGGGACAACCCCGACTACTTCGGAGATCCCACGCAGATCGAGACGATTCCCGCCGAGATGCCCCGCGGGTCGATCCTGGTGTGGACCGGCAGCACCTGGCACGGCGGCGGGGCCAACACCACCAGCGACGAGGTTCGCGTCGGCGTCGCCATGAACTACTGCGCGGGTTTCATCCGCCAGCAGGAGAACCAGCACCTCGGCATCGCCCCCGAGATCGTGGCCACATTCTCTCCCGAGCTCCGACAGCTCTGCGGCTTCGGGATGTACCGAGGTCTGAGCGGCAACATCGAGAAGCAGAGCCCGGCCGCCCTGCTCTACGGCGACCCTCCCCAGACTCAGCTCTGGGACGCAGAACCCATCGACAGCTGACCGCCCGCGCACGCGAGACTGGTCGCATGCTGATCGACACCATCCGCGACGACATGAAGGCGGCCATGAAGGCCAAGGACGCGGTGACACTGCGCACACTGCGGTCGGTGATCGCTGCGGTGCAGGAGGCCCAGACGTCCGGCAAGGAAGCGGTCGAGCTCGACGATGCCGGGGTCGAGAAGGTCATCGCCGCGCAGGCCAAGATGCGCACCGAGGCGGCTGAGGCGTTCGATGAGGGCGGCCGGGACGAGCAGGCGGCGAGCGAGCGCGACGAGCTCGCCGTCCTCGAGCGCTACCTGCCGGAGAAGCTGAGCGATGACGTACTCGACGCGCTCATCGAGCGCGTGCTCTCCGAGAACGGGTTCTCGGAGAAGGCCGACATGGGCAATGCGATGAAGGCCGTCAACGCCGAGGTCGCGGGTCGCGCCGAAGGCCGGCTCGTCGCCGACAAGGTCAAGGCGAAGCTGACGGACTGACGATTGCAGACGCGGCCAGTCGTCGAGGCCACCGGGGCATCGGAGTCTGGGCGCCGGCCCGGCCAGTCCTCGAGGTCATCGGGGTGAGGCCCCCGGCTCTGACGCCCTAACCCGGCCAGTCGTCGAGGTTGCGGCCGGTGATGCGTTCGTAGCCCTCGCGGTACCGGGCCGCGCTCGCGGCGATGACGTCGGCGGGCAGCGTCGGCGGCGGCGGGGTCTTGTCCCAGTCGAGGCCGTCGAGATAGTCACGCACCGGCTGCTTGTCGAAGCTCGGCGGTGTGGTGCCGGGCGCCCAGGCATCGGCCGGCCAGAAGCGGCTGGAGTCCGGCGTCAGCATCTCGTCGCAGACGCAGAGCTCACCCTCGATGAAGCCGAACTCGAACTTGGTGTCGGCGATGATGATCCCGCGCTCGGCAGCGTGGTCGCGGCCTGCGGTGTAGAGCGCGAGCGCCATGTCGCGGCACTGTTCGGCCAGCTCACCACCGATGATCTCGACGGCACGGTCGAAGCCGATGTTCTCGTCGTGCAGGCCGTCCTCGGCCTTGGTCGACGGCGTGAAGACCGGCTCGGGCAGACGGTCGGACTCCTGCATGTCGGTGGGCAGTTCGGTCCCGTGCATCGTGCCGGACGCCCGGTACTCCTTCCAGGCCGAGCCGGTGATGTAGCCACGCACGATGCACTCGATCGGCAGCATCTCGGCCCTGCGCACGAGCATCGAGCGACCGGCGAGTTCGGGCTGCTGGGCCGCCTCCGGGAAGTCCTCGAGATCGGTGGAGATCAGGTGGTTGCCGGCGATGCGGGCCAACGTCTCGAACCAGAAGGCAGACGTGGCCATGAGAACCCGGCCCTTGTCCGGTACCGGCTCGTTCATGACCACGTCGAAGGCCGACATGCGGTCGCTCGTGACCATCAGGAACCGGTCGTCGCCGGCGTCGTAGATGTCACGGACCTTCCCGCTGTACACGTGCGGGAGATCGATGTCATACGCCGCCTGCCGACCCATCCCCGGATCTTCTCAGACCGACCGACCGAGGGGTCAGACCCAAGGGTCTGGCCCCGATCGGCACCGCTCAGAGGATGTCGCCGGGCTCGTAGGCGGCAGCGTCCGGGTACCGCGCCGCGACCTCGGCCACACGGGCGCCGACCGCAGCAACCTGCCGTTCTGCCAGGCCGGTCTCGGGTTCAGCGAGCAGCTTCTCGATCTGGTCCCGGTCGAGCGGCATCCGGTCGTCGTCGGCGAGGCGTTCGACCAGGTCGTTGTCGACCATCGCGTCCTCGCGCATCGCGAGCGCAGCCGCGACCGCGTGCTCCTTGATGACCTCGTGCGCCTCCTCGCGACCGGCCCCGCCAGTGACCGCCGCCATGAGGATGCGGGTGGTCGACAGGAACGGCAGGTAGCGCTCGAGCTCCCGGTCGATCACGGCGGGATAGGCGCCGAACTCGTTCAGCACGGTCAGCAGCGTCTGGAACTGGCCGTCGATGGCATAGAACGCGTCAGGCAGCGCAATCCGACGCACCACCGAGTCGGACACGTCGCCTTCGTTCCACTGGTCGCCGACGAGCCCCATGAGCATGGTCAGGTGGCCCTGGAGGATGTGGGCGAAGCCATTGATCCGTTCACACGAACGGCTGTTCATCTTGTGCGGCATCGCCGACGAGCCCACCTGACCGGGCTTGAAGCCCTCGGTGGACAGCTCGTGGCCCGCCATCAGGCGCAGGGTCGTGGCCAGGTTGGCCGGGGCGCTCGACAGACGAACGAGCGTCGACACCGCGGCGAAGTCGAGCGACCTCGGATAGACCTGCCCGACGCTGGCGAAGCTGGCCTCGAAGCCGAGGTGTTCCAACACACGGGCCTCGAGCGCGTCGACCGCGTCCTCCGAGCCGAGCAGGGTCAGCTGGTCCTGTTGAGTCCCGACCGGGCCCTTGATGCCCCGCAACGGGTATGCCGCGATGAACTGCTCGAGTTCGTCGAATGCCAGCAGCAACTCCTCGGCGACGGTGGCGAAGCGCTTGCCGAGCGTCGTCACCTGGGCTGCGACGTTGTGCGAACGGGCCGTGAGCGGCTGGGCCGAGAACTCCGCGGCGCGCTGCGCGAGCTTGGTCAGCGCTGCGACCGCTCGATCGCGGACCAGCTCGAGCGCGGCGCGCAGCTGGAGCTGCTCGACGTTCTCGGTGAGATCACGCGAGGTCATGCCCTTGTGGATGTGCTCGTGCCCGGCGAGATCGCAGAACTCCTCGATGCGAGCCTTCACGTCGTGGCGAGTGATGCGATCGCGTTCGTTGATCGAGTCGAGATCGACCTGGTCGACCACGGCCTCGTAGGCCTCGATGACCCCGACGGGGACGTCGACACCCAGGTCCTGCTGGGCCCGGAGCACCGCGATCCAGAGCCGGCGCTCGAGCACGACCTTGTGCTCGGGCGACCAGATCGCTCGCATCTCGGGGCTGGCATAGCGGTTGGCGAGCACGTTGGCGGTCACGGGACGGCAACTCCTGCCGCGTCGGCAGCAGTGGCGGCGATGTCGGTGCGGATCGTCTTGCCCGGCCACGCGATGCAATCGACGGCCGCGTAGGCGACTGACCGCGCCGCGGCGACATCGGCCCCTCGGCCGGTCACGGCGAGCACCCGGCCGCCACTGGTCAGGAGGCCGCCCTCGCTGTCGGCGCTCACGCCGGCACAATAGACGGCCTCGACACCCTCGACCGCAGCCGCCTCGTCGATGCCGTGGATGAGATCGCCGGTCCGTGGTGCCACCGGGTAGCCCTCGGATGCGCAGATCACGGTGACGAGTGCGTCGTCGCTGATCACCGGCTCCTGCGTGATGTCGCCGGCGGCCGCCTGGGCCAACAACTCGGTCAGTGAACTCTCGAGACGGGGCAGAACGATCTCGGTCTCGGGGTCGCCGAAACGGGCGTTGTACTCGAGCATCTTGGGGCCGTCGGCCGTCAGCATCAGACCTGCGAACAGCGTGCCGCGATAGTCGATGCCACGAGCCCGCAGCTCGTCGAGCGTGGGAGCCACCATCGTGGTCATGATCTCGTCGATCAGCTCGGGTGTTGCCGCCGCCACCGGGGTGTAGGCGCCCATGCCCCCCGTGTTGGGGCCTTCGTCGTTGTCACCGATCCGCTTGAAGTCCTCCGCGGCCCCGACGAACACCGCCTTGGTGCCGTCGCAGACGGCGAACACCGACAGCTCGGGCCCGGTCAGACCCTCCTCGATCACCACCGTGCTGCCCGCGTCACCGAAGGCCGAGCCGTCGAGATACGAGCGCACCGCGTCCTTCGCCTCGTCGAGCGACTCGGTCACCAACACGCCCTTGCCCGCAGCCAACCCGTCGGTCTTGACCACGTAGGGCACCGGCATCTCGGCGAGGAACCCCAGCGCGGGTCCGACCTCGGTGAACGTGCCGTGGCGAGCCGTGGGCACGCCGGCGTCGAGCAACAGCTGCTTCATCCACGCTTTGGAGCCCTCGATCTGGGCACCGTCGACCCCCGGACCGAAGACGAGCTTGCCCTGGTCTCGCAGGCGGTCGGCGAGACCGGCCACCAGCGGCGCCTCGGGTCCGATCACGAACAGGTCGGCATCGATCTCCTGAGCGGGTGTGTCGACCGAACCCGGGATGCCCGGGTTGCCGGGCGTACAGACGACGTCGGCGTCGCGGGACAGCACGTGGACGAGCGCATGCTCGCGCCCGCCCGAGCCGACGACGCAGACCCTCATGCGTTCCAGTGGACGTACTGCTCGCGGCCCGGGCCGACACCGATGATCGACACCGGCACGCCGACGCGCTCCTCGAGCAGTCGGACATACGCCTGCGCGGCAGCCGGCAGATCGCCCGGCTCGCGAGCCCCTGAGATGTCGCTCTGCCAGCCGGGAAGCTCCTCGTAGATCGGCTTCGCCTTGTGGAACTCCGACTGGTGGTACGGCATCGTCTCGACCCGCTCGCCGTCGATCTCGTACGCCACGCACACCTTGACGGTGTTGAGCGCGTCGAGGATGTCGAGCTTGGTCAGCGCGATCTCCGACAGCGAGTTGAGTCGAGCGGCGTGGCGCAGCATGACGGCGTCGAACCAGCCGCAGCGACGACGGCGACCCGTGTTGGTGCCGTACTCGTGGCCCACGTCGACGAAGTGATCGGCGACCTCGTCGAAGAGCTCCGCCGGGAACGGACCGGACCCCACACGGGTGGTGTAGGCCTTGGCGATCCCGACCACCCGGTTGATGTGCATCGGACCGACACCGGCGCCCGTGCAGGCGCCACCGGCGGTGGGGTTCGACGACGTCACGAACGGGTACGTGCCCTGATCGAGGTCGAGGAACGTGGCCTGTGCGCCCTCGAAGAGCACGTGTTGTTGCGCCTCGAGGGCCTCGTGGACGAGATCGACCGCATCGCACACGTACGGCTCGATCCGGGGGTAGTACTCGTGGATGTACTTGTCGGCCAGGACGTCGATGTCGGGCACGAGCCGGTTGTAGACCTTGGCCAGCAGCGGGCCCTTCTCGTGGAGGACGACCTTGAGCTTCTCCCGGAAGATCTTCTCGTCCATCAGGTCCTGCACCCGAAGGCCGATGCGGAACGCCTTGTCCGCATACGCCGGGCCGATGCCGCGCTTGGTCGTACCCAGCTTGTTCTTGCCCAGGTGACGCTCGAACACCACGTCGAGCTCCTGGTGGTACGGCAGGATC
Organism: Acidimicrobiales bacterium; assembly: GCA_965262315.1. Taxonomy (GTDB): domain Bacteria; phylum Actinomycetota; class Acidimicrobiia; order Acidimicrobiales; family UBA8592; genus JBCCFK01. Next base: position 7,658 of record CBDHFJ010000001.1, on the reverse strand, counting down.
AGATGGGCGTTGCCCGAGACCCGGAGCCGCGAGCAGTCGACGCCCTTCGCCTCCAACATGTCGACCTCGGCGATGAGCACCGCAGGGTCGACGACCACGCCGTTGCCGATGACCGGCGTGATGTGGTCGTACAGGATCCCGCTGGGGATCAGCTGCAGCGCGGTCGTCTCACCGTCGACAACCAGGGTGTGGCCTGCGTTGTGGCCACCCTGGTACCTGACGACCAGGTGCTGTTCCTTGGCGAAGAGGTCGGTGAACTTCCCCTTGCCTTCGTCGCCCCACTGGGTCCCGACGACGATGGTCGCAGGCACGTCGCGGCTCCTTACTTCTCGACTGCCGCTTACCGACGCAGCCTACTCCCGCAATGGCGACGCTTGTCGCCCTGCGGCTGCCGTCGCCGAGGCTCACCGAGTTGCTGGGGCAACTCGCCCGAGGCGCCGCTCCCCGTCCTCCCGCAGCCGCACGCTTGTGCGGCTGCGGACTCCCAGACCCGGTCGCTCGTCCCCCGCTCCCCATCTTCCCGCAGCCGCACGCTTGTGCGGCTGCGGACTCCCACGCCCGGTCGCTCGTCCCTCGCTCCCTACACTTGGGCAGTTCTGCTCTGGAGCGCGACCACATCCACCTCGTACCGTCCTGGGAACGGCAACGACGCCGTTGGGGAAGTGATGATCTGCAGGCCGTAACTGGTCGCTTGTCCTGCAGGGAGCTACGCGAACCCGGCCCCGTTCGAACCGGTTCCTCCAGGAACCGGCGGACTGGCGAGGCCGAAGGCAGAACGACCTCTCCGTGTCCGCAGTGTGTGGAACGAGTCGGGGAGGTCGCAGTGCGCAGCGACCTCCCCGACCACGTTCCGGGTAGAAACGCAGCCCGCGCCGCCAGGAGCGAGGCAGCAGTGCGTGCGCCCGCTCAGGCCCCCCGTCGGCTGAGACGGATCCCGCCGGTGGTCAGGACGGCGCCGATCACCAGCAAGAAGAAGGCGAGCATCGTCAACAGCGCGGACTGGGCACCGGTGTCGGCGAGCTCTTGGCGGCCGAAGACCTCCGGCTCGTCCTCGTCATCCGGGTCGTCGGGCTGGCTGGGACTGGTGATGCCTTCAACGCAGGTGAAGGTGCCTTCGGCGATCTCGACGTCACCCACGCGAACGGCGATGTCGTTGGTCTCACCCGGATTCTGAGGCACCACGATGGTGGCGGTGCCGCTGTCATCAATGGTGACGCTGTCCTCGAACGCACCGTCGACGAAGATGTCGATGATCGTTCCGGGCTGGGCCTCGATCTCCACCAGGACCCCGTCATCGACACAATCGAGCGTCACATCGGTGTCGGCAACCACGACCGTCGGCTCCGGGCTGGGGTCGGCGGTGGGGGTGGGATCAGGTGTCGACGGCGTCGCCGTGGGCTCAGGGTCCGGAGGCACCGTGGTCGGCTCTGGCGTGGGTCCAGGGGTGGACGGTGTCGCCGTGGGCTCGGGCGCGTCAGGCGTCGCCGTGGGCTCGGGCGCGTCAGGCGTCGCCGTGGGTTCGGGCGTCGTCGTGGCTGCGGGTTCAGCCGTGGGCGTTGCGGTCGGCTCGGGCGTCGGCGGCGCCGTGGGCTCGGGCGTCTCGGTGGCCGTGGGCTCGGGCGTGGGCGTCGCCGTGGGCTCGGGGGTGCACCCCAGGAGCGCCGGCGGCACGTTCACGGTGGTGGTCTCACCACTACCGACGATGGTGGTGGTGTCCCAGAACTGTGACGTGTCCGGTGACACCCGGATCGACACCGAGGTGGCCCCGGGAGGCACGGCGCTGACGCCACCGAAGCGGCGGTTGTTGCTGTCGGTGAACGGTCCCATCGCCACGACGACCCAGTCCGAGACGTCGCTGCGCATCTCCACGATGATGTTCGGGTGCCGACCGCCGGGATCGCTGCTGCTCCAGGAGCGAGCCTCCCAGGTGACCAGGAGGGTGTCGTCATCACAGATGACGCCGACCGATCCGCTCACCTCGACGCTGTGGGCGCTCGCCGACCCGATGAACAGCGCCATCGACGCGATGAGACTCATCACGCCCAGCACCACCATCGCGGTCGGCCTCTTCTCACGTGCAACCATCGGAAATCTCCCCTGGTGTCAGCCCGCGCTCGCATACTCGGACGTTCCGAGCCGGCCCCAAGTCGCGAAGCTTGGATGATAGACGGTTCGGGGGGCCCTTTGGACCACATCGTCCGACCTGGGCGAGATGACCCATCGTGGGCGAGACGCGACGGCGCCGGCGGACTCCCCTCCTGGGGAGCGCCGCCGGCGCCGTTTCGAATCAGACGGTCAGATCAGCCGGCGAAGGAGCCTCCCTGGCCCTCGAGGTCGACCACGTCGCCCACGGCGACGAAGGTCAGCGCACCGTCCACGACCTGGACTTCCTGCACCTGGGCCACCTCGGTCCAGTAGGCGTCGTTGACGCCGTCCAGCTTCAGCGTGCCGCCGAGCAGGTAGGGGCTCGTGGCATCGATGTTCCACAGGGCCTTCATCAGGCCGAGGCGGCTGAGGTCACCCGAGTCCGCTGCAGCCCGAATGGCGGTCACGACCATCTCACCGTAGATGACGCCGGTCGAGAACGAACCGTCCTCACAGGTCACGCTGCCGTAGGTGTCGAGGATCTCCTTCATGAGGATGATCGCTTCGTCATCGTCGTACACCGGGTCACCGCAGACCTTGTTGGAGTTGGTCATGCGCACACCGGCGCCCTCGTCGGCCAGCAGGCCGGCGGCATCCTGGACCGGCGTGAAGAAGCTGGCCAGGTTGTTGCAGGTGTAGGACATGTAGAACCGGGGGCGGTAGTCCGATGCGGCCACCGAACCCACGGCCTGCGGGCAGAACGCTGCGGTGGTGCCGGCGACGAACACGTCGGCGCCCGCATCGACGAGCGTGGTCATCTCGTTGGTGATGTCGGGCGCAGCGGGATCGTGCAGCGCTTCCGCCACGAGGTCGATCTGGCCGGCCTCGGCGCAACCCTGCAGCGTGGTCTGGTAGGTCTTGCCGAAGTCGTTGTCCATGATCAGGGCAGCCACGGTGGCGCCCTCGCCGAACTCCGCCACGATCTCCTGGCACCAGATGTTGGCCTCGGTCACGTAGTTGAGAATGTTGCCGACGGTCCATGGGAAGTTGGCCGGGTCACCCCAGAACGGGAAGCCCGACGAGTTGAAGAGCTGCGGAATACATGCCTCGTCGGTGATGGGACGAATGGCCAGGTTGATCGGAGTACCGATCACGTGGAAGAAGCCGAAGACGTTCTCGGTCTCGATCATCTCTTCGACGTTGGCCACCGCGCGGCCCGACTCGTAGGCGTCGTCGCGGGCCACCAGCACCAGCTCCTTGCCGTCGATCGGGTCGGTCTCGTTGATGTACTCGAAGTACATCTCCATGCCTTCACCGATGGCGCCGAAGGCGGCCAGCTGACCCGACTGGGGCAGGCTCTGACCGATGCGGATCTCGGTGTCGGTGATGCCGCCGAAGTTGTCCCATTCCTCGGGGCACTCGGTGGGATCGATCACGGTGCCGGCTGCGATCTCGATCGGGCCGTCCATGCGTCACCGTCGTCCGTCATCGTCGGACGAACCGTCGTCGGACGAACCGTCATCGGACGAACCGTCATCGGACGAACCGTCATCGGACGCTTCGGTCCCGTCATCACCGCTGCCGGCGTCATCGTCGTCGCCGCCACAGGCGGCAGCAACCATCGTGAACGCCAACAGCACGGCCAACAGCCGTAGCAGTTGCTTACTCATTGTGGATTCCCCTCCAGGGTGATTGTGCTTCGAAGACTCTAGAGAACGAATGTGCCGTTTCCGGTTCAGCGAGGTGCGGCTTCGGTTGGGAGCGGCGAAGACCGCTCGGTGTCGCCTCCACCGGACGTTCAGGCGTCAGCCGGCAGCGAGGACTGTTCCGGGTCGACGGCTCGATCATGCCGCAGGTCCACAGACCCACGGCCACCAGGGGGCTGCGGCACGATCTGAACGATGCGAGCCTTCAGCCGCCTGGCCCCAGCGACGATGCCCCCCGGCAGGAAGAACGTCAGCAGGATCAACATGATGCCGAGCACCACGCCACCGGTGGGGCCCGAGAGCCAACGCTCCGGAACGAAGCCGAGCGAGGACGTGCCCGACGCCCAGTCGGGGACCATCGCGATCACCAGACCACCGACCACCGCTCCTGACAGGGTGCCGACACCACCGACGACGAGGCCGACGATGAAGTTGATGGCCACCAGCTGGGTGAAGTCGTCGGGCGAGGCGATGCCGAGCTCGGCCACGTAGATCACGCCACCGACGCCACCCAACGCTGAGGCGACGCCGAACGCCAGCGCCTTCGTCTGCGACAGGTCGACACCGGAGACAGCGGCACCGGTCTCGTTGTCACGAACCGCGCGCATGGCCCGGCCGGGTCGGCTCTGGATCAGGTTCGAGACCAGCCAGAAGCACACTGCAGCCACGATCATGAAGAGCGTGAACTTCCACAGCCGCTCCTCCTGGCTCGACGGGAGCGGACCGTCACCGAAGTACTGTCCGAGCCACGGGATGCCCTGGAGGAACTCGGCGATCTGGTCGAAGGGGACCCACCCGGGGGCTTCCAGCCCGGGGTCGGCCAGCTTGCCACCGGACCCGTTGGTGTACGGGTCGAGGATCTGCAACTTCACCAACGAGGGGAAGACCGCGGCCATGCCGAGCGTCACCAGGGCCAGGTAGAGGCCCTTGATCCGCAACGCCGGAAGTCCGAACAGCACACCGACGATGAAGCACGCGGGCACGGCGACCACCAGCGTCAAGAAGACCGACCATCCGTGATCGGCGACGAGCCAGGCGGATATGTACCCACCCATACCGAAGAAGAACGACTGCCCCAACGCGAGCTGGCCGGTGTAGCCGACCACCACCTGGAGCCCGAGGATCGCCACCGCGAACGCGATGGCCTTGTTCAGCCGGATCAGGCTGATGTTGTACGTGTTGCCACCGATGGTGATGGCGCCCACGTCCACGTATGCGAACGCGATGAGCACGACGAGGACCACGAACAGACCCCAGGTCAGGATCTTGTAGTTGCGGTGCTTGACCGTCCCCGCGGGGATGACGAACTTCGCTGCCATGGTCATCTCCTCCTAAACCCGTTCGACCGCTGCCGTGCCGAACAAGCCGGCAGGCCGGAAGAGCAGGACCACCATCAACACGATGACCGCCGTCGCCAACGAGAGCGTGTTCGGGAAGCTGAACCACTGGTTCAGGTACTGCACCACAACGGACTGCACGAACCCGATGGCGAGGCCCCCGACCACCGCGCCGAACAAGCTGTCGAGACCTCCGAGCGCCGCTGCCGCTGCGGCAAAGATCAGGACCCGCAGCATGATCGAAGGTTCGAGCTGGCGGATGGGGTTGGCGACGAACACCGACGCGGCAAGCGTGCCCACCGCCGCGGCCAGGGCCCACCCGAACTGCAGGGTGGGGCCGACGCGGATACCGACCAGCTCGCTGGACTCCAGGTTCGATGACACAGCCCGGAATGCCAGGCCGATCTTGGTTCGGGTCAGAAGCAGGTTCAGGATCACCAGCACCACCACGATGGTGATGGTCGTCCCCACCGTGTACCACCCGAGGTTCGCGCCCCCGATGGAGAACGCGTTGCCGTCACCGAACAGGTTGGGGAACGCCTGCGGGTCGAAGCGCCAGACGATCGCCGCAACCGCGTTGATCATGAGGAACAACCCCAGGGTGATGATCACCAACGGCAGGTGATCGGCGGGATCGAACGGTCTGATGAGGACCCGTTCGATACCTGCTGCGAGCAGCGCGGAGAGCGCCATGGCCAAGAACAGCGCGATCCACATGGGCAGGCCCCACAGCCAGAGCTGCAGCGTGAAGAACGCACCGAGCATGCCCATCTCGCCCTGGGCGAAGTTGATGAGCGTGGTCGCCTTGAAGATCAGCACCAACGCGACCGCGACCAGCGCGTAGGTCGCGCCATTGGACAGCGCATCGAACAGTCGTTGCAGAAAGAGATCCATGGTCAGTCCCCCTCAGACACCCAGGTAGGCGCGCCGGATGGCGTCGTCGTTGATCAGTTCGTCAGCGGGTCCCTCGACGTCGATCTCACCCGACGCCAGCACGTAGCCCCGGTCGGCGATGCCGAGCGCGAGCTGTGCGTTCTGCTCGACCACCAGGAGCGTGGTTCCCTGTTCCTTGTTGAGCGCACCGAAGCGCTCGAACAGGTCCTCCACGATGAGCGGCGCCAGACCGAGGGACGGTTCGTCCAGCAGCAGCAGCGAGGGCCGGGACATGAGCGCCCGGGCGACTGCGAGCATCTGCTGCTCACCGCCCGACAGCGAGCCGGCGGCCTGAGTCCGGCGTTCGTAGAGCACCGGATACGTCTCGTACCACCGGTCCATGTCGGCCCGGACCTCGTTGTCAGTCCGGGTGTAGGCACCGACCTCGAGGTTGTCCTCGACACTGAGCTCGGGGAAGGTGCCCCGGCCCTGGGGGACGTGTGCCACCCCGCGACGGACGATGTCGGCACTCTTGGTGCCGATGATCTCCTCGCCGTTGAGCTTCACCGACCCGGAGGTCTGGATCATCCCGCAGATCGCCCGGAGCGTGGTCGTCTTGCCGGCCCCGTTCGCGCCGAGAATCACGACGGCTTCGCCTTCGTTGACGTGGAAGTCGATGCCGTGCAAGACCTGGATCACGCCGTACCCGGCTTTGAGGCCACTGACTTCGAGTACCCGATTGCTCATGACGTCCCCAGGTAGGCGCGGATGACCTCGGGGTTCTCCTGCACCTCGGCAGGCGAACCCTCGGCGATCTTGGACCCGAAGTCCAACACCACCACGTGTTCGGAGATGCTCATGACCATCCCCATGTGATGCTCGACCAGCAGCACGGTCAGGTCGAACCGGTCCCGGATGTCCCGGATGACGCTCGACAGCTCACCGACCTCGGAGTGCGTGAGGCCAGTGGCGGGCTCGTCCAGCATCAGCAGCTTGGGTCGACCGACCAGGGCCCGAGCGAGCTCGATGCGCTTCATCGTGCCGTAGGGCAGACCGGCACACTGCTGGAATGCCACGCTCGCCAGTCCGAGCTGGTCCAGCACGTCGTAGGCCTCCTCGGTGAGCTGGCGCTCCTCGCTCTTGAGGCCGATGCGCGCCATGGCGGAGAAGAAGTTCTGCTTGCTTCGCGTGTGGGCACCGGTCATCACGTTCTCGATGACGCTCATGTTGGGCCACAGCGCCAGGTTCTGGAACGTGCGGTAGACCCCGAGCTCGGAGATCTCGTGCGGCGCGTGCGCCAGGAGATCGTCGCCGTCGAAGGTCACCGACCCCTCGGTCGGGTCATAGATCCGGCTGACGACATTGAACAGCGTGGTCTTGCCGGCACCGTTGGGGCCGATCAGACCAAGGATCTGTCCCTCTTCGATGGAGAACGAGAGATCACTCAGCGCGGTGATGCCCCCGAATCTCACCGTGATGCCGTCGACGACGAGCAATGACATCCAGGCTCCCCCCCCTGCAGTTCGGGCCAGCTCGGCTGACCGATCGGCACCATAGGGCCTCGCTGATCGCCATCGCCAATCTCGACCCGGGTTTCGGACCACCTCCTGCCGTCGACCAGGCAGTACCGTCTCGCGATGGCGCGGGTGCGGGTGTT